>NZ_JAGDFX010000010.1 GCF_017498065.1 Oceanisphaera pacifica
GGCCTGCCGCCAGCGTTCAATCTGAGCCATGATCAAACTCTTCAATTAAAAGTTCTAGCTCAATGAATTACTGATGTACTGCTATTTCTAGTTGCACTTCACAAGACATTGAAAAACAATATTTTTTTGTTCTCAACGCTCTGCGAGTGCCCACACAGTTTGCTTGATAAATTGTTAAAGAGCATTTAATTCTTCCGAATCAGGAAGGCGCATTCTACGCATTCCTCAGTGTTCGTCAAGTGTTTGTTTCAAACTTTATTTTGTTGTCTGCAAACCCTTGTGACCGTGAGCGACTTGCCCCGTGTCAGTGGATGCGCATTATAGGGAAGCCGCGTTTAAGCGCAACCCCTAAAGTGACAAAAATAGGCATTTAGTGACTGAGTGGTCAAAATGCAGCCAAACGACATAGTTTATGTACAAAAACAGCGCCGAGCTAACAAAAAGCCATACGCTTTACGCAGACCGCCATGCCGGACTTGCTCCGCTATCTCGGTTTTATGTTTAACAACTAAAGACACACCAAGATCCTGAAAGTTCGTCATCCAGATCTGCGGTCAGTTTTTTGTTTGTCTGATAGCTTAAAGCTGATCGCTGCCCAGAGGGAGCTTTCGCAAGACTATATAAGGGTGAGGTTGGTCTTAACTTGAGGGGTACAACTTAAGGGAGAATTTAAGGTATACAGGATACAGTACAAAACTGCTTGTATATTGAATTCTGGACAAGAAAAAGCCGGGCGAACCCGGCTTTTGTATGCTTACTCTTCAGTAGCTGCTTCTGCTTCAAGATCACGTCCTACCAGCTCAATATAAGCCATAGGTGCGTTATCTCCAGCACGGAAACCACACTTCAGGATGCGGGTGTATCCACCCGGACGCTCCTGGTAGCGAGGTCCCAAATCGTTAAACAATATACCTACTACTTCGCTATCGCGAGTACGGGCAAATGCTAAACGACGGTTGGCAACTGTGTCGCTTTTAGCCAATGTAATTAAAGGCTCAACTACGCGACGTAGTTCTTTGGCCTTGGGTAAAGTCGTCTTAATAACTGCATGACGAACCAAGGAGCTAGCCATGTTGCGGAACATTGCCTGACGGTGGCTACTGTTCCGGTTAAGTTGACGACCACTCTTGCGATGGCGCATGACCTAATCCTTCCTAACTAAATCTGTAAAACCCGTGACCCGGCTTATTCATCAGCGATGCTGGCTGGCGGCCAATTCTCTAAGCGCATGCCTAAAGATAAACCACGAGACGCCAACACGTCTTTAATCTCGGTTAGAGATTTCTTACCTAGGTTAGGAGTCTTCAACAACTCCACCTCGGTACGCTGTACCAGATCACCAATGTAGTGGATCGCTTCAGCCTTTAGACAGTTCGCTGAACGAACTGTCAGTTCCAGATCGTCGACAGGACGCAGCAGTATCGGATCGAACTCAGGCTTGTCTTCTTTCTCTTCTGGTTCACTTACGTCACGTAAATCAACGAAGGCTTCTAGCTGCTCAGCCATAATAGTGGCTGCGCGGCGGATTGCTTCTTCGGGATCTAACGTACCGTTAGTCTCCATGTCGATAACCAGCTTATCCAAATCGGTACGCTGTTCAACACGGGCCGCATCAACATTGTAGGCGATACGAACCACTGGGCTATAAGCTGCATCTAGCAATAAACGACCAATTGGACGTTCGTCGTCTTCAGTGTGAGCGCGAGCAGAAGCTGGAATATAGCCTCGGCCACGTTGCACTTTTAGACGCATGCTGATGTCAGAGTCATCGCCCGTCAAATGACAGATAACATGCTCTGGGTTAACAATCTCAACGTCATCACCATGGGTGATGTCGCCTGCTGTTACGGGACCTGCACCAGTTTTGGTCAAGGTAAGGGTGACTTCATCCTTGCCTTCCAGTTTTACAGCAACTTCTTTTAAATTAAGTAAGATTTCCAGAATATCTTCCTGAACACCTTCTTTGCTGCTGTACTCGTGCAGAACACCGTCGACTTCGACTTCGGTAATAGCACAACCCGGCATAGATGAAAGCAAAATACGACGTAGCGTATTACCCAATGTATGACCAAAGCCACGCTCTAGCGGCTCGAGAGTCACCTTGGCATGAGTCGGGCTGAGTTGTTCAATATCAACCAGACGCGGCTTAAGAAAATCTGTTACAGAACCCTGCATTGTGTCCTCTCTCTAGAAGCTAGCTTTACTTAGAGTAAAGCTCGACGATCAGCTGTTCGTTGATTTCGGCAGACAGGTCGCTACGCTCAGGCAGACGCTTGTATACGCCTTGCATGTTAGTAACGTCAACTTCTACCCAAGTCGGCTTTTCACGTTGACCGGAAACCTCAAGAGCGGCTTTAATCCGGGCTTGTTTCTTCGCCTTCTCGCGAATGCTGATAACATCCTCGGGAGAAACTTGGAAGGAAGGAATGTTCACAACCTTACCGTTAACCAGAATCGCCTTGTGGCTGATCAACTGGCGTGCTTCAGCGCGTGTTGCACCAAAACCAATGCGGTAAACAACGTTGTCCAGACGACCTTCCAGCAGCTGCAACAGGTTCGCACCGGTATTGCCTTTCAAGCGAGCAGCTTCTTTATAATAATTACGGAATTGCTTTTCTAGTACGCCATACATACGACGAACTTTTTGCTTTTCACGTAGCTGTACACCGTAGTCTGACAAACGGCTCTTACGAGCGCCATGTTGACCAGGTGCAGTATCAATTTTACATTTAGAATCTATCGCACGAACACCTGACTTTAAGAAAAGGTCAGTTCCCTCGCGACGACTCAGTTTGAGCTTGGGGCCCAGATATCTTGCCATGTTCTTTCTCCAACTATCCTACAAGAAGTGTTATACGCGACGCTTCTTAGGAGGACGACAACCGTTGTGCGGAATCGGAGTCACATCCGTAATGTTGGTGATGCGGAATCCCGCAGCATTCAACGAACGAATTGATGACTCACGGCCCGGACCCGGACCTTTCACCATTACTTCTAGGTTTTTAACACCGTATTCTTTCGCAACTTCACCTGCGCGTTCTGCAGCTACCTGAGCGGCAAACGGGGTTGATTTGCGCGAACCACGGAAACCCGAACCACCAGCAGTTGCCCAAGAAAGAGCATTACCCTGACGGTCAGTAATCGTTACTATGGTGTTGTTGAAAGATGCATGAACGTGGGCAATCCCATCGCTCACCTGCTTTTTAACGCGCTTACGCGTGCTACGAGCCGGAGTTTTAGCCATAATCTACCTTCCCGTTATCTCTTGATCGGTTTACGAGGACCCTTGCGCGTACGCGCATTGGTCTTAGTGCGCTGACCACGGAGGGGTAGGCTGCGACGATGGCGCAATCCTCGGTTACAACCCAGGTCCATCAGACGCTTGATGTTCATGGAGATTTCACGACGCAAGTCGCCTTCTACAATGAACTTGGCTACTTGCTCACGCAGGGTTTCTACCTGAGCTTCATCCAATTCTTTAATCTTCACATTCTCAGCGATACCGGCTTGTGCACAAATAATTTGTGAGCGGGTACGGCCTATGCCATAAATCGCAGTTAACGCAATAACTGCATGTTTATGGTCAGGAATGTTAATGCCAGCGATACGGGCCACTATGCACTCCTACAAAGTAATTAATATTTTAGCCGTTGCAAAGCCCGTAAAGGATACGCAACGACTGTACAGACACCCTACAAGGGAGGGTGGCTACTTTAGCCACCTCGCCTTTAAATTACAAGTTAAACCGTAACTTTTTAGCCTTGACGCTGTTTATGTCTTGGCTCAGAGCAAAGAACACGTACTACGCCGTGGCGTTTAACGATTTTGCAGTTACGGCAAATTGCCTTAACGGAAGCGCGAACTTTCATTGCTTAACTCCGTAAATAACCGAATCTTAGCGGTTGTAACCTTTCAGATTCGCTTTTTTCATTACATCGCCATACTGATGAGACATCATGTGGGTTTGCACCTGAGCCATGAAATCCATGATGACGACCACAATAATCAACAGCGAAGTACCACCAAAATAGAACTGGACGTTCCACGCTGTCATCAAGAACTGTGGCACTAAACAAACAAAGGTAATATACAAAGCACCCACTAAAGTGAGGCGAGTCATTATCTTATCTATATAGCGCGCTGTTTGCTCACCCGGGCGTATGCCTGGAATGAAAGCACCGCTCTTCTTCAAGTTATCTGCTGTTTCGCGCGGGTTAAATACCAACGCAGTATAGAAGAAACAGAAGAAGATAATAGCAGCTGCATACAGTAATACATAGAGTGGTTGGCCAGGTTGCAAGGCAAGAGAAACCTCTTGTAATGCATTGGCAAACCATCCTTCACCTTGACCAAACCAAGAGGCTACGGTACCAGGAAAAAGAATAATACTGGATGCGAAAATTGCCGGAATAACCCCCGCCATATTCACTTTCAAGGGCAGGTGTGTACTTTGTGCTGCAAATACCTGACGGCCTTGTTGACGCTTGGCATAGTTCACCACAATGCGGCGCTGACCACGCTCAACAAACACCACGAAGTAAGTTACTGCAAACACAATCACGGCCAGTAGCAACAGCAACAGTACGTGCAGTTCCCCCTGACGCGCCTGCTCTGCCGTGGCACCAATGGCCGATGGCAGACCAGCAACAATACCCACGAAGATGATCAACGAGATACCGTTGCCAATGCCTCGTTCGGTCACTTGCTCACCTAACCACATTAAAAACATGGTACCGGTAACCAAGCTCACCACTGCTGTAAAATAGAAAGCCAAACCTGCGTTAACCACAAGTCCGGGCATCATATTTGGTAAGCCAGTAGCAATACCGATGGCCTGGATGGTGCCGAGCACGAGTGTTCCATACCGGGTGTACTGACTGATCTTTCGACGGCCAGATTCACCTTCTTTCTTTAGCTCAGCTAAAGCCGGATGAACCACAGTCAGTAACTGGATAATAATGGACGCAGAAATATACGGCATTATCCCCAGCGCCAATATGGACGCTCGTTCCAGAGCACCACCACTGAACATGTTAAACATCTCAATTATGGTGCCCTGCTGTTGTTTAAACAACTCGGCAAGTACGGCGGCGTCAATTCCAGGAATCGGCACATAGGAGCCGGCGCGAAAGACAACAATCGCGATAAGAACGAAGAGTAAACGACTCTTCAGTTCACCCAGCCCACCCTGTGCGCTTTTAGTTTCTGATCCTGGTTTCTTGGCCATAGTACTTTTTATTCCTCGATTTTACCGCCAGCAGTCTCGATGGCTGCGCGTGCACCTTTGGTGACGCCCAAACCAACCACAGTCACTTCACGGTCAATGCTGCCAGACAGAACAACTTTGGCAAACTGGATATTCTTGGTAACCAAGCCAGCTTGTTTTAGTGTATTCAAATCCACTACATTGCCTTCAACTTTAGCCAGTTCGCTCAAACGGATTTCAGCAGTAACTAGACCTTTGCGCGAAGTAAAACCAAACTTCGGCAAACGCTGTTTCAAAGGCATTTGACCGCCTTCAAAACCGTTACGAACCTTACCGCCAGAACGCGATTTCTGACCTTTGTGGCCGCGGCCACCGGTTTTGCCCACGCCTGAGCCGATACCACGACCAATACGCTTAGCGCTTGGCTTGGAACCGGCAGCTGGGGATAGAGTATTCAAACGCATGCGATTACTCCTCAACCTTAACCATGTAGTAAACCTGGTTGATCATACCACGTACACAGGCTGTATCTTCCAGCTCTACGGTGTGACCAATGCGACGTAACCCTAAGCCACGCAACGTTGCCTTATGCTTAGGCAAACGACCGATAGCGCTGCGAGTCTGTGTTACTTGTACAGTCTTGTTAGCCATTGGTGAATTACCCCAGAATTTCGTCAACGCTTAGACCACGCTTAGCGGCGATTTGTTCTGGCGACTTCATTTGAGCCAGAGCACCGATAGTAGCGCGAACTACGTTGTTTGGGTTGGTAGAACCGTACGTTTTAGCCAGTACGTTATGAACACCAGCAACTTCTAACACGGCGCGCATAGCACCACCGGCAATAATACCGGTACCGTCAGAAGCAGGCATCATAAATACGTTTGAACCAGAGTGACGACCTTTTACCGGATGGAATAAGGTGCCATTGTTCAGGCCAACTGTACGCATGTTACGACGAGCCTGTTCCATTGCTTTTTGAATAGCAGCAGGAACTTCACGGGCTTTACCGTAACCAAATCCGATGCGACCGTTACCATCGCCTACCACTGTCAATGCAGTGAAGGAGAAGATACGACCACCTTTTACAACTTTTGAAACACGGTTTACTGCAATAAGCTTTTCTTGC
Source organism: Oceanisphaera pacifica (assembly GCF_017498065.1). Lineage (GTDB taxonomy): Bacteria > Pseudomonadota > Gammaproteobacteria > Enterobacterales > Aeromonadaceae > Oceanimonas > Oceanimonas pacifica. The sequence goes on from NZ_JAGDFX010000010.1 coordinate 6,334, forward strand.
AGATCGCCGGCTTGAGCTTCGACTTTTGCCATTTTCGACTCCACCTTTAGAACTGAAGACCAGCTTCACGTGCAGCGCTTGCTAATGCAGCAACGCGACCGTGATATTGGAAACCGGAACGGTCAAAAGCAACTGCTGTTACGCCTTTTTCAAGAGCGCGCTCAGCAATAGTTTTACCAATGACTGCTGCGGCATCTTTATTGCCGGTTGATTTCACCTGTTCACGCAGTGATTTTTCTACGGTAGACGCAGAAGCCAACACGGCTGAACTACCTGGTGCAATAACCTGGGCATAAATGTGACGCGGAGTACGGTGAACAACAAGGCGTGTCGCACCCAGTTCCAGCATCTTAGCACGTGCTTTAGTAGCACGGCGGATACGAGCTGATTTTTTGAGCATAGTGTTACCTTACTTCTTCTTGGCCTCTTTACTGCGCACTTGCTCGCCGAAATAGCGAACGCCTTTACCTTTGTAAGGCTCTGGCTTGCGGTACGCACGAATATTGGCAGCGACCTGACCGATCTGCTGTTTGTCGGCTGACTTAAGAACAATCTCAGTAGCAGTCGGACATTCAGCTGATACGCCTTCAGGAAGCGCATACTCAACCGGGTGAGAGAAACCCAGAGATAAAGCAATAGTATTGCCTTTGATCTGGGCGCGATAGCCAACACCAACCAGCTGAAGCTTACGCTCAAAGCCTTCGGTAACACCGACAACCATGTTATTGACCAAAGAACGGGCAGTACCCGCTTGGGCATCAGCATTTGCCATATCTTCACGAGGGGCAAATGTCAGCACGTTATCATTCTGGCTGATTTCAACAGCGGCGTTTACAGTACGGTTTAAGGTACCTTTGCCACCCTTGACAGTAACTTCCTGACCATTCAACGTCACTTCTACGCCAGCAGGAATGTTGATAGGTGCCTTTGCAATACGGGACATATCGACTCCTTAAGCTACGTAACAGATGATCTCACCGCCCATACCGGCTTTACGCGCGGCACGGTCAGTCATCACACCTTTAGACGTGGAAATGATAGCTACACCCATACCTGCCATTACTTTAGGCAGTGCGTCATGCTTCTTATAGATGCGTAGACTTGGGCGGCTAACACGTTGGATTAGTTCAACTACAGCTTCACCTTGGAAGTACTTTAACGTTACTTCTAGCTCAGGCTTAGTGTCACCAACCACATTATAGTCAGCAATATAACCTTCTTCTTTCAGTACTTGGGCAATTGCCTTTTTTACTTTAGAAGAAGGCATGGTCACAGCCACTTTATTGGCTGCTTGACCGTTGCGGATGCGGGTTAGCATATCCGCGATCGGATCTTGCATGCTCATTCTGTATTACTCCCGTGTTCGCTTACCAAGAAGCCTTCTTCAGGCCTGGAATTTCACCCTTCATCATCAGTTCACGCACTTTAATGCGGCTCAGACCAAATTTACGCAAGAAACCATGCGGACGGCCTGTGATGTTACAGCGGTTACGCTGACGAGAGGGACTTGCGTCACGGGGCAATTGCTGCAGCTTAAGCACGGCATCCCAACGTTCTTCATCAGAAGATTTAACGTCAGAGATGATTGTTTTCAGTGCTTGGCGCTTAGCTGAGTATTTGTCAGCAAGCTTTGCGCGCTTGACTTCGCGAGCTTTCATTGATTTTTTTGCCATAACCCTACCCTTACTTACGGAATGGGAAGTTAAAGGCAGCCAATAAAGCACGCCCTTCTTCGTCTGAGTCAGCAGATGTAGTAATGGTAATATCCATACCACGTACACGATCTACTTTGTCATAGTCGATTTCAGGAAAGATGATTTGCTCTTTCACACCCATCGAGTAGTTACCACGACCGTCGAACGATTTGTTGTTCAGGCCACGGAAATCTCGAATACGAGGGATTGAAATAGAAATCAAACGCTCCAGAAACTCCCACATACGCTCGCCGCGTAGAGTTACTTTACAACCAATTGGGTAGCCTTCACGGATCTTAAAGCCAGCAACGGATTTGCGAGCTAGTGTTACTAATGGCTTTTGACCAGAAATGGCGGCCATATCGGCAGCAGCATTATCTAGGATCTTTTTATCGGCCAGAGCTTCACCTACACCCATGTTCAGGGTGATTTTCTCAATCCGAGGGACTTGCATGATAGACTTATACCCGAACTGACTTGTCAGCTCTTTTACTACAGTTTCTTTGTAGTAACCATGCAGTTTCGCCATCGTATAAACTCCAATTACTTCACAAGTTCGCCGGTAGACTTGAAGAAACGAACTTTTTTGTCGTCTTCAAACCGGAAACCAACGCGATCAGCTTTGCCAGTGGCAGAGTTGAACAGCGCTACATTTGATACGTCGAGAGGTGCTTCCTGCTCAATAATACCGCCAGCTTGGCCCAGTTGTGGGTTTGGCTTTTGGTGTTTCTTGTTCAGGTTAATACCTGCGACTACTACTTTACCAGCTTCAACTAGGACTTTGGTGACTTTGCCACGCTTGCCTTTGTCTTTACCGGTAAGAATGATGACTTCATCATCACGACGGATTTTAGCTGCCATCGTTGACTCCTTACAGTACTTCAGGTGCCAGTGAAACAATCTTCATGAACTTGTCATTACGAAGCTCACGCGTCACAGGCCCAAAAATACGAGTTCCGATCGGCTGTTGATTGCTATTTAAAATCACGGCCGCGTTGCGGTCGAAACGGATGACAGAGCCGTCCGGACGACGAACGCCTTTCCGAGTGCGTACGACCACCGCGTCAATTACATCACCTTTTTTTACTTTACCGCGAGGAATTGCTTCCTTAACAGTAACTTTGATGATGTCGCCGATTCCGGCGTAGCGGCGGTGCGAGCCACCCAGGACCTTAATACACATTACGCTACGCGCGCCAGAGTTGTCGGCCACGTCCAGCATACTTTGCATTTGGATCATGTTAGTGCTCCGCTAAAGTGATTACTTTATTAAAACCCTTTCGGGATATTGGCTGCCCTTTGAAGGCGCGGCATTATAGCACTGCCAAATCTCAAAAAGAAAGCATAAAAAACAAACGGCCCTAAATAAGAGCCGTTTGACCAGTAAAACTATCTAAACAACCTTAGGCTTTAACCGGGCGCTCGATAATTTTAACTAACGTCCAAGACTTAGTCTTAGACAGTGGACGGCATTCGCGAACAGTCACGACGTCGCCACTTTTACATTCATTATTCTCATCATGCACGTGCAGCTTAGTAGTGCGCTTCATGTATTTCCCATAGATTGGGTGTTTTACGAAACGGTTAATAGCTACTGTGATGGACTTGTCCATCTTGTCGCTAACTACACTGCCCTGCAGAGTTCGAACGTTAGTTTCGCTCATCTTACGCCCCTGCCTTTTCATTCAAAACAGTTTTTACACGTGCGATATCGCGACGTACAACTTTGATGTTGTGAGTCTGTTCCAGCTGTCCTGTGCTTGCTTGAATGCGCATTTTAAATTGCGCCTGTAGCAAGTCCAGCAGTTCTTGGTTCAGTTCCTCAACACTTTTTTCACGCAGATCTTTAGCTTTCATCACATCACCGTCCGAGTTACGAAAGTGGTCCTAACTGGCAATTTAGCAGCTGCCAGTGCAAAGGCTTCACGAGCCAGAGCCTCAGGTACACCGTCCATCTCATACAGAACACGACCTGGCTGGATCTGGGCTACCCAATATTCCACGTTACCTTTACCTTTACCCATACGAACTTCTAAGGGCTTTTCAGTAATAGGTTTGTCTGGGAAAATTCGGATCCAGATTTTACCTTGACGCTTAACGTGACGAGTCATAGCACGTCGTGCCGCTTCAATCTGGCGAGCAGTAATACGTCCGCGCGTAGTCGCCTTAAGACCAAAGGTACCAAAAGAAATCAGGTTACCAGTGGTTGCCACGCCGCGGTTGCGGCCTTTGTGGACTTTGCGGAATTTCGTACGTTTTGGTTGCAACATTTCCGAGTCTCCTTACTTACCGCGGCCTTTGCGCTTTGGCTTGGATGGAGCTGGTTCTTCAACGACTGGTAGGCCGCCTAGAACTTCACCTTTAAATATCCAAACCTTTACGCCGATGATGCCGTAAGTGGTGGCTGCTTCAGAAGTTGCATAATCGATGTCGGCACGCAGGGTGTGCAATGGCACACGACCTTCACGGTACCATTCGGTACGCGCGATTTCTGCGCCGCCTAGACGACCGCTAACTTCTACCTTGATGCCCTTAGAGCCGATACGCATAGCGTTTTGTACGGCGCGCTTCATAGCACGACGGAACATAACACGGCGCTCTAACTGAGAAGCGATTGAATCCGCAACCAGCTTGGCATCTAGCTCAGGTTTACGCACTTCGGAAATATTGATCTGTGCAGGTACGCCAGCCAATTTGGCTACGTGCTTGCGCAGTTTTTCAACGTCTTCGCCTTTCTTACCAATAACAACGCCTGGGCGTGCAGTGTGAATCGTCACGCGAACACTTTTCGCAGGACGTTCGATCACAATGCGTGATACCGACGCGTTCTTCAGTTCCTCATTGAGGTACTGACGCACTTGGAAATCGCTGTGTAAAAAGTCAGCAAAATCTTCGGCACTCGCAAACCAGGTCGAGTTAAAAGGCTTGGTAATCCCTAAGCGGATACCATTCGGGTGTACTTTCTGGCCCATTGCTTATCTCCTAGCCTCTTAGCGGTCGGACACAACCACAGTAATGTGGCTGGTACGCTTCATGATACGGTCCGCGCTGCCTTTGGCTCGTGGACGAATACGCTTCATGGTAGGACCTTCGTCAACGAAGATCTTAGCCACTTTAAGCTCATCTATATCCGCACCTTCATTGTGCTCGGCATTGGCAATGGCAGACTCAAGTACTTTCTTAACCAAAACGGCAGATTTCTTTGGGCTGAACGTTAAAATGTTCAGTGCTTTGTCTACGCTTAGACCTCGAACTTGATCGGCTACCAAGCGCGCCTTCTGGGCAGAAGAGCGAGCAAAGCGGTGTTTAGCTATAGCTTCCATCTGTTACCCCTTAACGCTTCTTGGCCTTCTTATCAGCGACATGGCCGCGATAAGTACGAGTCGGTGCAAATTCGCCTAACTTGTGGCCGATCATTTCTTCAGAAACGAATACAGGCACATGTTGGCGACCATTATGGACAGCGATGGTCAAACCGATCATGTTCGGAATGATCATTGAACGACGGGACCAAGTCTTAATTGGTTTCTTTTCCCCGCTTTCCACCGCTTTCTCTACCTTCTTCAGCAAGTGCAGGTCAATAAATGGACCTTTCTTGAGAGAACGTGGCATGGCGATACCTCTAAAAAACGATTACTTGTTACGATGACGTACTATTAATGCTTCAGTACGCTTGTTTTTACGCGTCTTACCACCCTTAGTCGGCTTACCCCAAGGAGTAACCGGATGACGACCGCCAGAACTGCGACCTTCACCACCACCGTGCGGGTGATCAATTGGGTTCATCGCCACACCACGGGTCTGAGGACGAACACCACGCCAGCGCGAAGCACCAGCTTTACCCAGTTGACGCAGCATATGCTCTGAGTTACCTACTTCACCCAAGGTTGCACGGCACTCAGACAGTACTTTACGTACTTCACCTGAACGCAGACGCAGGGTAACGTAGTTGCCTTCACGCGCCAAAATTTGGGCGTAGGCACCAGCAGAACGTGCAATTTGCGCGCCCTTACCTGGCTTCATTTCAATCGCATGCACTGTGCTACCTACTGGGATGTTACGCATCGGCAAGCAGTTACCTGCTTTAATTGGTGCGGCATCGCCAGACAGGATTTGATCGCCTGCATGAACACCCTTAGGTGCCAAGATGTAACGACGCTCACCATCGGCAAACAACAATAGGGCAATGTTAGCAGAACGGTTAGGATCATACTCTAAACGTTCAACTTTAGCCGGAATACCGTCTTTGTTGCGTTTAAAGTCAACTAAACGATAGTGCTGCTTGTGACCACCGCCGATATGACGAGAGGTCGTACGACCGTGGTTATTCCGTCCACCTGACTTGGATTTTTTCTCCAATAGGGCTTCGAACGGCTTACCTTTGTACAGTTCCGGGTTGCTGATCTGAACTACATGACGGCGACCCGGAGAAGTAGGCTTACATTTTACAATTGCCATTTAGAATTGCTCCTCTTCTTACTCGGCACCGCCGATGAAGTCGATGTCTTGACCTTCTTTCAAGGTCACGTAGGCTTTCTTCCAATCGGAACGACGGCCATTGCGGTTACCGGTGCGCTTGGTTTTACCCTTCACCACTAACGTGCAAACATCTTTAACTTCAACTTCGAACAGCTTCTCGACCGCAGCTTTAACTTCAGCTTTTGTAGCGTCCGTAGCTACTTTAAAAACGATAGTGTTCGTTTTTTCGGCAACCATGGTGCTTTTTTCAGAGACATGCGGCGCCTTCAGAACTTTTAAAATACGCTCTTCACGGATCATGCCAGCATCTCCTCGATTTGCTTAACTGCGTCGGCAGTTACCAATACTTTGTCAAACGCGATCAAAGAAACTGGGTCGATACCGTTCACGTCACGCACGTCTACCTTGTATAGGTTACGCGCAGCAAGGAACAAGTTCTCGTCTACTTCAGCAGTCACGATCAGAACGTCGTTCAGATCCCATTGCTTCAGCTTGGTCAGCAGTTCTTTAGTCTTAGGTGCTTCCACACCAAACTTCTCAACCACGATCAAACGCTCTTGACGTACCAGCTCAGACAGAATGCTTCTGATTGCGCCGCGGTACATCTTTTTGTTAACTTTTTGGCTGTGATCTTGCGGCTTAGCAGCAAAAGTCACACCACCACCGCGCCATATTGGCGAACGGATGGTACCGGCACGGGCGCGGCCAGTGCCTTTTTGACGCCACGGCTTTTTGCCGCCGCCAGACACTTCGGAACGTGTCTTCTGAGCACGAGTACCTTGACGAGCACCAGCGGCATAGGCTACAACAACCTGATGCACTAGCGCTTCGTTGAACTCACGCCCGAAGGTAGTTTCGGAAACTTCAAGAGCGGCTTGCGCGTCTTTCATTACCAATTCCATTACTATCTCCTCAGACGTTACGCTTTAACGGCAGGTTTAACGATCACATTGCCGTTAGTCGCACCCGGTACTGCACCTTTAATGAGCAGCAGGTTACGATCAACATCAACACGAACCACTTCTAGGTTTTGCGTAGTAACACGCTCTGCACCCATGTGTCCGGCCATTTTCTTGCCTTTGAACACTTTACCTGGTGATTGGTTTTGACCAATTGAACCAGGCACACGGTGTGACAGCGAGTTACCATGAGTAGCGTCCTGCATGCTGAAGTTCCAGCGCTTAACAGTACCTGCAAAACCCTTACCTTTAGAAGTACCGGTAACGTCTACTTTTTTAACATCATTGAAGATGTCAACATTCAGCTGAGCACCTACTTCGATGCCTTCGCCTTCACCTGAACCCAGGCGGAATTCCCACAGACCGCGGCCCGCTTCAACGCCAGCTTTAGCGAAAATACCCGCTTGAGCTTTATTGGTGCGAATCGCTTTCTTAGTGCCAGTTGTCACCTGAACAGCTTGATAGCCGTCCGTTTCCAGTGTTTTCACCTGGGTAACACGGTTGGCATCTACTTCGATAACGGTGACTGGGATTGATACCCCATCTTCGGTGAAGACACGGGTCATACCCAGCTTACGACCTACTAGACCGATTGCCATTGATATACCTCTCCGTTATTAGCCCAAGCTGATCTGGACATCGACACCAGCAGCCAAATCAAGACGCATTAGAGCATCAACTGTTTTATCAGTTGGCTCAACAATGTCGACTAGGCGCTTGTGAGTACGAATTTCATACTGATCACGTGCATCTTTGTTCACGTGTGGAGATGTCAGTACAGTGTAACGCTCTTTGCGTGTTGGCAGTGGAATAGGACCACGAACCTGTGCGCCAGTGCGTTTGGCAGTTTCTACGATTTCCGCAGTAGACAAATCGATCAGACGGTGATCGAACGCCTTCAGGCGGATACGAATTCTTTGGTTCTGCATTACCAGAGCTCCAATTGGATAAAGAACATAAATTACACCGCCTACTCTTCCTTATGAAAGAGGGAGTGCAATTTAACAACGGTGCCACCCAAATCGGGGGCCTGTGTGATTAAATGCCTTAGTGCGCATTTAACTGAGCCTTATCGGCTCGCTTAAATCTATCAAGCGAGCGCTATTATACGTATTTGCAGAGCAGGCACAAGAGACAATGAGCTTTTTTTCACCAGTATCTTTAGGGCAGTGAAGACTGAGACGGTAATAAACTGTAGGGTCGAATTTATTCGACCGTTTTTAAGGGCGTCATGGTTTTTGGTCGAATAAATTCGACCCTACGCTCAAGGCGTATCTTTAGTTTTTTGTAGTCATATTTCAGGCAAAAAAATACCAGGCAAGCCCGGTATTTTCACTGTTTATCTTTAGCTGATAGCTTACGGCTGCCCGAAAGACTATTTGCGTAAGCTCGCTTTATCTTTTAGCACAATTTCTAATGCCACTTCATCACAGGCGTGTTGACGTGGACAAAGGTCACAGTCTTTCATCACTTTTTCTGGCAGTAATGACTTGCTGGTTAAGCTAAAGCCTTGCTTAATAAAGAACTCAGGCACGCGCGTTAATACAAACACTTTATCAATCGACATATCTTCGGCTTTTTGTAGCACTTTATCGACTAATGCACTGCCCTGACCTTGATTTTGAAAGCCGGGCTCTACGCCCAAAGAGCGTACTTCGGCAAGACCGGTATCATACACATAAAGTGACGCACAACCACTGACTTGGCCTTGCACTTCAGTAACCGCAAACTCCCCTACCGCTTTCACTAAGTCTTTGCGGTCACGAGGCAGGTTTTCACCAATATTGGCCCAGTAGTTCACTAAGCGCTCAATGGCGTCTAAATCGGTTAAACGCGCACTGCGCACCGCAATGCCTGAACTATCACGCTTGGTTAAGCGACGCTCGGCACTGGTAAGGGCAAATTCCACCTGATCCGGTGCCACGCCCCCTAATGCACAGCGGCTCGCTAAGCTCGACTCCAGTGACAACTTCTCAAATACATCATCTTCAATTAATGGGCTGAACTCTTTAAAGTCTGCCAGCGGTAAGTCTTCCATAGGGAGCTTTTTACTGATGGCATGTACCACAATCGCACCCACAATATGGTGCGCCTCGCGGAAAGGAACACCTTTATTAACCAAATAATCCGCCATTTCGGTGGCGTTAGAATAACCGCCCTGCGCCGCTTCACGAGTTTTATCTTCGTTAAGCTTAATGTCGTGCAGCACCATTTCGGCCATTTCTAAACAATCATGCCAAGTATCAAGGGCGTCAAATAAGCCTTCTTTATCTTCTTGCATGTCTTTGTTATACGCCAAGGGCAGCGCTTTAAGGGTCATCATCATGCCGGCATAGGCACCAAATACACGGCCGGTCTTACCACGAATAAGCTCTAATGCATCGGGATTTTTCTTTTGCGGCATTAATGAAGAGCCAGAGGTGACCTTGTCTGATAACTCCAAAAAGCCCGATTCGCCTGAGTTATAGAAGATTAAATCTTCAGCAAAGCGCGATAAGTGCATCATGGAGTTAACCGCACAGTTCATCAGCTCTAACACATGGTCACGATCCGATACTGAGTCTAGGCTGTTGCGCGTGGGAGATGAAAAACCCAATGAGTGAGCCAATTCATGACGGTTAACAGGAAACCCCGTACCCGCCAGCGCGCCACTGCCTAGCGGGCAAGTATCCATACGCTTTTGTGCATCTTGCAAGCGCGTAAAGTCTCGCTCTAGCATTTCAACATACGCGAGGCACCAATGGGCAAAGGTGACAGGCTGAGCACGTTGCAAGTGAGTGTAACCAGGCAAAACGGTCGCTTGTTGTTGGCGGGCTACCATAGCTAATTGTTTCTGTAGCTCATCTATTCTTTGTAGCAAAGGTGGCACTTGCTGCTTGCACCACAATTTAAGATCGGTGGCCACTTGGTCGTTACGGCTACGGCCTGTGTGTAGCTTTTTACCTAAATCGCCCACTACACTAATTAACTGCCCTTCTACCCAAGAGTGAATATCTTCGGCATCAGATTGTAAAATTTGGCTCGGATCTTCCATGACCTTTAATTTAAGGTCATTCAGTGCCGACTCAATTTTTTGCTGCTCATCGGTCGTTAATACACCGGCTTTGCATAAGGCATTAGACCAGGCGATTGAGCCGACTATATCTTGCTCTGCCAAGCGGTAATCGAAACGCAGTGAATCATTAAACTGCTGAAATTTGGCATCCGCCGCCTGACTAAAACGCCCACCCCAAAGTGCCATAACTGCTGTACTCCTAAACGACATTGCTAAAATGTTATGAAAGCCAAACCTCATAAACGGGCAGGCTGAAAATTATATTTTAAGCTGAAAATACAGCTTAAAATATAGCTGTAAGCGATCAGCTTTAAGCTGTCAGTTAAAGATAAATACGAAAACCAAGCGTAAAGACTCTATTGCACGTCAATATGTTGCTTCCGTCATTGCGAGCGTAGCGCGGCAATCCATGATGTTTAGCTTTTTAACTTACGGCTGACAGCTTAAAGCTGCACTGTACGGCTGATGGCTTAAAAAAGGGGCTTTAAGCCCCTTTTGTTGCGACGCTTATTTTTTAAGGCTGTTCAGCGCTTTAATGCGGCTGGCCAATGAATATAAGCGAATAAAGCCTTCGGCGTGGCTTTGGTCGTAAACTTCGTCTTCACCAAAGGTGGCAAACTCTTCTGAGTATAAGCTGTTAGGTGATGACTTTTGAATCGCCGTCACTTGGCCTTTGTACATCTTCAGTACCACTTCACCGGATACGTCTTCGGCAATGGCATCCGCAGAAGCAATCAGCGCTTTGCACAAAGGTGTAAACCAGCGGCCGTCGTATACTAAGTGAGAGAACTCAGCACCCACTTGCTCACGCCACGCGCGCGTTGGTTTGTCTAATACTAGCTCTTCAATAGCACGCAACCCGGCCATCATCACGGTACCACCTGGGGTTTCGTAGCAACCGCGAGACTTCATGCCCACCAAACGGTTCTCTACTATATCTACTCGACCCACGCCGTGCTTGGCAGCACGCTCGTTAAGGTTAGTGAGCACCTCAAATGGGCTTAACTGCTTACCATCAACGGCAACAATGCGACCTTGCTCTATGGTCAAAGACAAAGTTTCTGCTTTATCTGGGGCTTGCTCAGGAGAAACAGTCCAAGTCCAAGCTTGCTCAGATGGCTCATTCCAAGTGCTTTCTAGCTCACCGCCTTCGGTCGAGATATGCCAAGCGTTGGCATCACGAGAATAAATCTTAGTGGCGCTGGCTGTGGTCTCAATTTTACGCTCAGCCAAGTAATCCAGTAAGTCTTCGCGGCTGCGCATATCCCAAATGCGCCACGGGGCAATAATGGCAATTTGTGGGGCAATGGCGGCAATGGCACCTTCAAAGCGCACTTGGTCGTTACCTTTACCAGTACAACCATGAGCAATCGCCTCGGCACCTTCGGCTAGTGCAGCTTCAGCCATGGCTTTAGCAATAATCGGACGCGCCATAGAAGTACCTAGCAAATAAGTACCTTCGTAAATCGCGCCAGTTTTTAAGGTTGGATAAACGTAGTCATTAACAAACTCGTCTTTTAAATCTGCAACAATGCACTTAACGGCGCCAGATGCTAACGCTTTTTCTTCAATGCCTTCTAGCTCTTCGTCGCCTTGGCCTACATCACCCACAAAGGCGATAATTTCGCAGCCTTCGTAGTTTTCTTTTAGCCATGGAATAATGGCAGAAGTGTCTAAACCGCCAGAGTAGGCCAGTAGAATTTTTTTAAATTGGCTCATTAGTGCATGTCCCTGTTAATCAATGTCAGCAGCACGGCGTTTTGCACATGCATGCGATTTTCAGCTTGGTCGAGAATAAAGGAGGACGGACCATCCATTACCTCAGAAGTAATTTCCAGCTCTCGGTGGGCTGGTTGGCAATGTAATACCTGTTTAGCACCGGTATTGTCGAGCATTTTTTGATTGATTTGATACGGCATAAACAACTCAGTCACTTGCTCCATTGGGGTATTATCACCCATAGAGACCCAAGTGTCAGTGTAAAGTACGTCGACATCGGTCAATCCATCTAAGCTATCCGCCACCTGCACTTTACCACCACTCATGGCCGCCAGCGCTTCAGCTTCTTTTAATATTTGCGCATCAACGTTACGGCCACGAGGGCAAACTGAGGTCACGGTGGCACCTAAAATGGCACCCGCTAGCAAAAGTGAGTTAGTCACATTATTGCCATCGCCCACATAGGCCAAGTGTACCTTGCTCAAATCATCATGTTGCTCGGCAATGGTCATATAATCGGCCAGCGCCTGACACGGATGATACAGGTTACACAAAGAGTTGATCACCGGCACTGTGGCATGCTCGGTTAATTCTACCAAGGTTTTATGCTCAAACACGCGCGCCACTATGGCATCGGACCAACGAGATAAGTTAGCGGCAAAGTCTTGTACAGTTTCGCGACTGCCCATGGCACCATTTTGGCTATCGAGATAAACCGCATGCCCGCCTAAACGATTAATGCCAATATCGAAGGTGACGCGGGTGCGCAATGACGGCTTTTCATAAAGCGTAATCACACTTTTGCCTTTTAGCGCATCAGCGTATTTAGCAGGGTTGGCTTTAAGATCCATCGCCAACTTCAGAATTTGTTCAATTTGCTGCTTGCTGTAATCTTTTAAGCTTAATAAATGCTGCATCTTCTCTCCTTAGTATGGATAGCTCCTTAGTGTGAAATCCGAGTCCCAAACTCAGACTCACCCGCCAGCAGCGATAATAACTGTTCAGGGTTACGCCAGCTTCCTACCGCCACCGGCTTGCCCAGTTTTTTGGTCGCTTGTAGCGCCGCTTTTACCTTAACGGCCATGCCATCAGTGATCACCCCTTGCTCCATAAGCGTTAGGGCGCGATCTTCGGTTAACTCATTAATTAACGCACGCTCACCGTCAAGAATACCGCTCACATCCGACAACATGACTAAGTCTGCATTCAGCACTTCTGCAATCGCGGTGCCAGCTTGGTCGGCATTCACGTTCATTAACTGGCCGTCAAAGGTAATACCAATGGAGCTAACAATCGGCATAAAGCCGCCGCTTAATAAGCTGCTAATTAAGGTTGCATCGCCACCTTCAATTTGCCCCACTGAACCCAGTTCTGGATCCAGCTGACTCACGCGGCACAAACCGCCATCGCCAAGGCATAAACCAACCGAGCTAACACCATGAGTAATGGCTTGCGCCAGCAACAGCTTATTAGCAGTACCAGCCAGTGCGCCTGTGATCACGCCAATATGCTCGGGTGGCGTAACACGCAAGCCGTCTTTTTTAGTTGAGGTTAACCCCATGGCCTTAAGCTGATTATCCACCAAAACGCCACCACCGTGTACTAATACCAGTGGCCGCTTAACCTCGTTAATAAAGGTATTGAGGGTGGTAAACAAAGCGGCTAAATCTTGATTGCTTTCTAATAAAGCGCCGCCCAACTTAATCACCAGCGGTGTGTGCTGCGTCATCCTTGCTTACTCCTGAACCAAGCCCGCTAATGGCGAGAATCCTTGGTTAATATTAATACATTGAATGGCTTGGCTGGCCGCGCCTTTTAATAGGTTGTCGATGGCCGACACTATAATAAGCTGGTTGCCGTCTCGCGCCCAATGCAGGTCGCAAAAAGGGGTGCCCGCCACATCATTTATCTGTGGCCACTGACCGGTTAAACGTACAATTTTTTGACCGTCATAAGCCTGATGATACGCTTGGGCAATCTGCTCATCGGTAACATCGTCATTAAGCTGTACATAGATAGTGGCCAAAATGCCGCGAATAAAATTACCTAAGTGCGGCTGAAACACCACTTGATTATCAAGGTGGTGGCTAATTTCTGGCTGGTGACGATGATTAAGCACCCCATAAGGCTTAAAGCTAATTTCGCTAAAGCTGGTGGCCAGGCTGGCTTTACGCCCCGCCCCCGTCACACCCGATACCGCACTAATAATCGGCTTATTATTATCAGCAATGAAACCGGCGTTTTGCAATGGTTTTAAGGCCGTTAATGCTGCTGTGGGGTAACAACCGGCCACAGCAATCAGTTTGGCTTTTTGAATGGCAGCTTGATTCCATTCTGCCAAGCCATAGGCCGCTTGAGCTAACCAGTCGCTATGCTGATGCGCAAAGCCATAAAAACGCTCATAAAAGCCTTCACCCGGCACCCTAAAGGCACCAGATAAATCAAACACTTTAATACCCTTAGCCAAAAAGCCAGGGGCTAAGTCGTGGCTCACTTCATGGGCGGTGGCCAGCAGCACAATATCTGCCTCGGTATGAATGCGGCTTAATGCTTCATCGTCTAAGGGTAAAAGTGGCTCGTCAATCAATCCGCGCCAGCGTGGGTGTAAACTAGAAAATGCTTTATGGCCGTCTAAACTTCCTTCTGACACATACAGGCCAGCTAAAGAGAGTTCGGGGTGGACTTTAACTAAGCCAGCCAGCTCGGCTCCGGTGTAACCACTGGCACCAATAATTGCAGCTTTTAACATGGGCGTATCCGTTAATTTGAAGTTAGCTTGGTGAAGATGCAGGCATCAGCCTAGCGTGTTTTCTGGGCTTATGTCACCCTAGAGCCTAATGCAATGGCCCTTAAACATAATGGCTAAGCGAGCGGTCGTCGTCGCAGTAATAAAGAAAGGAAAATCATGGCCATTTGCTACGCTAGTTACCCGAATAATAATGAGGGTTTAGACTAGCAATGTACAAATAGTTATGCAACATTATTGAATATAAATTTAAGCTTTTTACGGATAATGTCTGTTCTCAATTCTACGGAGAGTCTATGTCAGCTACCCCTTTTAAATTGATGGATATGTATCGCGATTTAATCGCCATTCCTTCTATTAGCAGCACAGAGCCAAGCTGGGATCAAAGTAACGAAAAAATCATTCGTCTATTGGCCGATTGGTTTAGCCAACTGGGCTTTGCGGTTGAGGTTACAGAGTTAGAAGATGCTCCGGGTAAGTTTAATATGGTGGCCACTCATGGTGAGGGCGATGGTGGCCTACTGTTAGCCGGTCACACCGATACCGTGCCTTATGACGAAGGCCGCTGGACCAAAGACCCCTTTACACTGACCGAAGAAGATGGTCGCCTCTATGGCTTAGGTGTTATTGATATGAAAGGTTTTTTTGCCTTTATTATTGAAGCACTTAAAGATATGGACTTAAGTAAGTTCACTAAGCCGATCCGCATTTTGGCCACCGCCGATGAAGAAACCAGCATGGCCGGTGCTCGTGCCATTGCCAGCGCCATGGCCATTAAACCCGATTATGCTGTTATTGGTGAACCCACCGGATTAGTGCCGGTGATGATGCATAAAGGTCATATGTCTGAGGGGATCCGCATTACCGGTAAAAGTGGTCACAGCTCTGATCCAGCCAACGGCGTGAATGCGCTAGAGATCATGCATAAAGTCATGGGCCGCTTGTTAGACTTACAAGGCCAACTCAAAAAGAAATATCATAACCCTCACTTTAATGTGCCATATCCGACATTAAACCTAGGTCATATTAGCGGTGGTGATAGCCCTAACCGTATTTGTGCCTGCTGCGAGTTAAGCTTTGATATGCGCCCCATTCCTGGCGTACCGCCTGAAGAGCTAATGGGTCTATTACATCACGCGCTCGAGCCCATTAAGCAAGAACATCCAAACACCATGAATATTTTTCATTTGCATGAGCCTAACCCGCCGTTTAGCACAGACACAGACGGTGAGTTAGTTAAGGCCGCAGCAGATATTTCGGGCAACCCTGCGCAAGCTGTCAACTACAGTACAGAAGCGCCCTACATTAACCAGCTTGGTTGCCAAACCATAGTGCTAGGCCCAGGCAGCATTGCCCAAGCTCACCAACCCGACGAGTACTTAGATTTATCCTTTGTAAAACCTACTTTGGATATCATACAAGGTCTAGTTAGTCGCTTTTGTTTGGCTGAGACAAAGTAAAGCGCCCGGCGCCCAGCGCACAACTAAAGACAGACAACCCACACCACCATCGTCATACCGGGCTAGCCCCGGTATCTCGCTGTTAGCCCTAGAACTAACCCCTATTTGCCACGGAACAACACTGAACAATAGTGATAAGGCCTGAAAGTGACGATTAATAGTAGGGGTCAAGTATTAGATCATCAGGAACCGAGCTCTTACAATTAAAGTTCTCTTATCACTTTTTGCTCTTATCCCATGTTAATTTTTCCGTGGATTCCGTGGGTTCCGTGGCAAAAAGTCTTTAGCTCTTTGTTTTGCCTGGTGCTTGACGCTCGGCGCTGCCCTTAATATTCGAACTCGATCGCAAATCCTTTGTTTACTCGGCCTGCAAAATTGACCGCTCAGCAACAAGCTGGCTATATAAGTACTCGCAGACATAACAATAACGTAAACAGACGAGGCTAATATGGATAATCATGCACCACTCAGGGCCAATGTAGGTCTGCTGGGGCAATTGCTCGGGGACACCATTAAGGATCACCACGGTCAGGCATTTCTCGACAAAGTAGAAACCATACGTCAATTAGCCAAGTCGGCGCGTCAAGGTAACGGTGACGACCAACAACGCCTAATCGACACCTTAAAACAACTGAGTGACGACGAACTCTTGCCAGTGGCGCGGGCTTTTAATCAGTTTTTAAACTTGGCCAACGTTGCCGAACAGTTTCACACAGTGTCACGCCATACCCAGCAAGCAGCCGGTGCGGGCCCTATTCATCAAGTGTTTGAGCATTTAAAAGATGCCCAAGTGTGCGAGGAGCAAATCAAAGCCGCCGTGGCTGACCTCGATATCGACTTGGTGTTAACCGCGCACCCCACCGAAGTCACCCGCCGTACCTTTATTCATAAGCATGTGCAGCTTAACGACTGCTTAGCGGCCCTAGAACTGGACTTACCTGACGCTGAAAAAGCCAACTTACTCACCCGCGTTGAGCAACTCATTACCCAGGCCTGGCACAGTAATGAAATTCGCACCCAGCGCCCTACTCCGGTCGACGAAGCACGCTGGGGGTTTGCGGTCATCGAAAATAGCCTCTGGCCCGCATTACCGCAATTTATGCGCCAGTTCGATCAACAATTACAAGCACAACTCGGTGTCAATCTGCCCCTAGATGCGGCTCCGGTGCGTTTTACTTCTTGGATGGGCGGCGATCGTGACGGCAACCCTTTTGTTACCGCTAAAGTGACCCAAGAAGTGTTACTTTTGGGCCGTTGGATGGCCAGTTCGCTGTTTTTGACCGATATTCAAGAGCTAGTATCTGAGCTGTCGATGTCACAAGCTACCGACGAATTACACCAAGCCATTCAAAACTTGCCCAAGATGCGCGGCGAAAGCAATGAACCTTATCGCGCCATATTACGTAAGCTACGCGAAGACCTACGCGAAACCCTGACCCATCTCAATGCCCAAGTACAAGGCCAACGTACCGACGCCCAAGACTTAATTACCACCACGGAACAATTACGCCAACCTCTCGAATTGTGCTACCGCTCATTACAAGCCTGCGGTTTAACAAAAATTGCCGACGGCTTATTGCTGGATGTGATCCGTAAAGTCGCCTGCTTTGGTATTCATTTACTCAAGCTCGATATCCGCCAAGATGGCGAGCGCCACACACAAGCGTTAAGCGAAATAACAGACTACCTAGGCTTGGGCCATTACGGCGATTGGAGTGAAGCTGATAAGCAGCAATTTTTGCTTAATGAACTGCAATCACGCCGCCCGCTCTTACCCAGACACAGCGCCATCAGCCACTGGCAACCCAGCGCCGACACCCAAGAAGTATTAGATACCTGCTGCGTGATTGCCAAGCACCCCGCTGATGCCTTCGGTATTTATACCATTTCGATGGCCGGCGCCCCCTCAGATGTATTGGCAGTACAGCTATTACTCAAAGAGTGTGGCGTTAACTTCCCCATGCCAGTAGCACCGCTATTTGAAACCTTAGAAGATCTTAATAACGGGGCCGAGGTTATAGAGCAGTTGTATGCCCTACCCTGGTATCGTAATTATATGCAGGGTCGCCAGTATGTGATGATTGGCTATTCTGACTCCTCCAAAGATGCCGGTATGATGGCCGCAGGCTGGGCGCAATACAGCGCTATGGAAAAATTAGTCGCTATTAGTGACCGAGAGCACATCAAGCTCACCTTATTTCATGGCCGAGGCGGTAGCTTAGGTCGCGGTGGCGGCCCTGCTCGCGAGGCAATTTTAGCACAACCCCCAGGCTCAACCCTTGGCGGCTTACGGGTAACAGAGCAAGGCGAGATGATCCGCTTTAAATTTGGCCTACCTAAAGTCGCCATCGACAGCTTAGCGCTGTATGCCAGTGCCGTATTAGAAGCCAACTTATTACCACCACCCGAGCCTGAGCCCGAGTGGCGCGCCTTAATGGATACCATGAGTGATGTTTCCTGTACCCACTATCGCTCACTTATTCGCGAAGAGCCGGATTTTGTTCCCTACTTTAGGGCCGCCACTCCCGAGCTTGAGCTGGGTAAGTTGCCACTGGGTTCACGCCCTGCGAAACGCAACCCCAATGGCGGCGTTGAAAGCTTGCGTGCTATTCCATGGATTTTTGCCTGGACACAAAACCGCTTAATGCTGCCTGCTTGGCTAGGGGCACATAAGGGATTAGAGGCAGTCATTAACGCAGGCGACAAAGAAACGCTTATGGCCATGAATGAAGGCTGGCCGTTTTTTAGAGCCCGGCTCGATATGCTAGAAATGGTGTTTTTAAAAGCCGACATTAGTCTTGCCGCCTATTACGACAGCTTGTTAGTGAGCAATGAACTTAAGCCTTTAGGCAAGCGCTTGCGTGATGAGTTGCGCGATAGCATGACGCTAATCTTACAACTCAAAGAAGAAGCCGAACTGCTCTCTAATGAACCTTGGATCAAAGAGTCAATTAAGTTGCGCAACCCTTATACAGACCCACTCAACGTATTACAGGCTGAACTACTCAACCGCTCACGCCAACATGAAGGCGAGCTACACCCGCTATTAGACCAAGCACTAATGGTGACCATAGCCGGTATTGCTGCCGGCATGCGTAATACGGGTTAACCCCTAGCGGTCAGCTGTCAGCTGTCAGAAAACACATAAAAAAGCCCCTAAGCCTGACGGCACTGGGGCTTTTTGGCGCTTTGCTATTGGGCTAATCCAAGATCCTGACATTCGTCAGGAAGACGGCTGAGACATCGATATACGCTCTACGCCGTAAGTTAACGACAAACACCGGTAGCAAGCTAACAGCTTACGGCTCTGTGTTAAACCACACCTTACCGGGCTTGCCCCGGCATCTCGCATTGATGTTTCACCGCCTATCCATTACTTGCCACTTCATTTTCTCCTTCGGCCGAAGTAGCTGGCTCGTCGAGGGGCTTTTTCGCCCAATAGCCGGCCAACAACGATCCAGAAATGTTATGCCATACGCTGAACAGTGTGCCGGGTAACGCAGCAGCGGGAGTAAAGAATTTCATAGCCAAGGCGGTGGCTAGCCCAGAGTTTTGTAACCCCACTTCAAAGGCAATGGTGCGGCAGATTTTTTTGTCGAATCCCATCAAGGCAGTAATACCGTATCCCAGCAGTAAGCCACAGCTGTTATGTAGCACCACGGCCAAAGCGACTACTCCACCAATATGAACGATATTATCGGCATTTAAGGCCACAACAATGGCGATAATCAAAACGATAGCAGCCATAGAGAATAGCGGTAATACTGGCTCTAGTCGTTTCACAAAACTACTCAGCGCATAATTTAATACCACGCCTAGCAACACTGGAGCCACAACGACCTGCAATAAGCTAATTAGCATCGACTGCACCGGCACATCGATATTTCTCCCCACTAGCATTGCTACTAGTAATGGTGTTAACAATACACCTAGTAAAGTAGAAATCGCTGTCATCGAGATAGATAAAGCGGTATCTCCTTTGGCCAGGTAGCACATCACATTAGACGAAGTACCACCCGCCACACTGCCTACTAACAACATGCCCACCGTTAGCTCGGTATCAAAACCAAATAACATGGCGATCAATAAGGCGACTACTGGCATCACGCTAAACTGCAGTATTACTCCTACAACTAAGGCTTTTTTGCTGGCCATAACATTGCGAAAGTCATTGAAGCTCAGCGTTAAACCCATGCACAGCATGGTAATGGTCAGTAGAGGTATAATTTGGCTTTTGATGCCGATAAATAGCTCAGGCTGAAAAAAAGCCAGCGCCGATAATAACAAAGCCCACAACGGGAATAACTGAGTGATCAGGGCTAACATGGTGTTTCTCTCTAATTAAAGGTGATGTCACCCTGTACGGATAACGAAAGCATAATTGTTAGCACAGATTACAAGTAAAAAGCGAGTCTATATAATAAAGCTTGTTTGTACTCTCTTTACTTTGGACATAGCTATGACCCCTGCCATTTTGTTTTTAGAAAAACAAAAAGCGGCTTTTACGCTGCATCAGTATGACTGTACCGCCCATGATGATTTTGGTGCTCATGCTGCTACCCAATTACAAATACCCTTAGAGCAGGTGTTTAAAACGCTGCTCACCGAAGGCGAACAAGGTGCTGTCGTCGCATTAGTGCCGTCGTCTAGCAAAGTAAACTTAAAACGCTTAGCCAAGGCCGCAGGTGTAAAGAAGCTAGAGATGATGCCGCCCACCAAAGCCGAGCGCTTAACGGGTTATAAGATAGGTGGCATTAGTCCGTTTGCGCAAAAGAAACGGCTCACCACTGTCGTAGATGCCTCGGCGCAATTACATGCTGAGATCTTGGTTTCTGGGGGTAAACGTGGTTTATCTTTAGGGGTAACGGCTGACTTGCTACACAGCTTACTCAATGCGGCAATAGCTGATATCACTTAACACAGTCAGCAAGCACAGCCTAACAGCCCTACTTTGTTACTCAGCTCAATCGTGGGTGCTAACCCCCACTTTCAGCCTATATTGTTAACAATAAATTGACAGTTATCAGCTTTTCTAATAGCTTGAAATGGTGAAATAAAACGTTTATTTACCGTTACTTACATAGTAACTTCGTATAAAAGCAACACTTCTTTGGCCTCGAGTGTAAGAGAGGTGTTAACTAACCTTATGGAAGGGGTAAGTCAGTATGAAAAAGAATATGGCCTTATTAAGCTTGGTTGCGGCTCTGGGTTTAACTGCTTGTGACAAGCCAGAGAACCAAACGGCTGGCAGCACGGCAGATGCAGAAAATAAAGTATATAACGTAGGGGTAGATAATACCTATCCACCGTTTGAATTTACCCAAGAAGGGCAGCTGGTCGGTATCGACGTTGACTTGATTAACGCCATTGCTAAAGACCAAGGCTTTAATATTAATATCGAGCAAATGGACTTTTCTGGCATCATTCCTGCTATGCAGGCCGGTATGTTAGATATAGGTATGGGTGGTATGAGTATTACGGATAAACGTAAAGAAACCGTAGATTTCTCAGATCCTTACTTTGCAGCTGGCGTGTCACTCGTAGTCGCAGATGATAACCAAAACATTACAAGTTTGAGCGATCTATCAGATAAAAAAGTCGTCGTTAAAAACGGGACTGTCGGTGCCTCTTTTGCCGATAAAAATACCGAAGAGTACGGTTATAGTATTATTCAGGTAAGCGATAGTGCTTCTATGTTTCAGGAAGTCACTAATGGTACCGCCGATGCGCTAATGGAAGATTACCCAGTGATCAGTTACGCCATTGCCACTGGTGGACTAGAGCTTAAAACCGTAGGTGAGCGACTCACGGGTGATGACTACGGCATTTCAGTATTAAAAGATAAAAATGACGAACTGTTAAACATGATTAATGATGGCTTAGCCAACTTAAAAGAAAGTGGCGAATACGATAAAATCATGAATACTTATTTAGATTAAGCAGTCACTAGAAGTCGTTAACTATTAAGTGAAATTTATACTTCTAGTTAACGACTTTTTATAAAAATCTTTTTAAGGACTTAAATATGGATGTCGTCATTGAAGCTCTGCCCTACCTATGGCAAGGGCTACTTGTTACTCTTAAAGTGTTCCTTATTGCTATTATTCTTGGGTTTGGCATTGGACTCATACTCGCTTTATTGCGCCTCTCCCCATTAAAACCTTTAACTTGGATTGCTAAAATATTTGTCGACATCATCCGTGGTACGCCTATTTTAGTACAATTATTCTTTATTTATTTTGGTTTAAACTCATTAGATTTTATCAACCTCAATCGTGAAGCTGCGGGTATTTTTACCGTTGCTATTAATGCCGGAGCTTATTATTCTGAAATAATTAGGGCTGGTATCCAATCTCTAGATAAAGGTCAAAATGAAGCGGGCCGATCACTTGGCTTAACCAGTGGTCAAAGTATGCGCTATATCATTTTGCCTCAGTCTTTTCGCCGTATGCTGCCTGCGTTTACCAATCAGGCTATTATTAGTTTAAAAGATACTTCTTTGTTATCCGTTATTGGTATCGCCGACCTTACTCAAAAAGGGCAAGTACAAATTGCAGCCTCCTTTAAAGCGTTTGAGATTTGGATTGCGGTGGGAGCCATATATTTTATAATTATTTACTTACTCTCTTTATTATCTAGCTACCTAGAGCGGAGATGTCAGCTGCCATGAGCATGATTAAAGTTAACAATTTAAGAAAGTCCTTTGGAGATAACAAAGTCCTAAAGGGCATATCAATTGATATTTCTGAAAAAGAAGTCGTCTGTGTTATTGGTGCATCAGGCTCAGGGAAAAGTACCTTTTTACGCTGTTTGAACAACCTAGATGAGATCACTTCTGGCCAAGTTATTATTGATGGAAAAAACATTACCGACAAAGACACTGACATCAACAAAGTACGTCAAGAAGTGGGTATGGTATTTCAGCACTTTAATTTATTTCCTCATAAAACCGTACTGGGTAATATTACCTTGGCTCCTATTAAAGCGAGAGGGACTTCTAAAGCCGCGGCTAAAAAAGTAGCACTCGCGTTATTAGCCAAGGTCGGTCTTTCTGACAAAGCCAATTCGTACCCAGGAGAGTTGTCTGGTGGGCAAAAACAACGGGTAGCGATTGCTCGCGCCTTAGCTATGAGTCCAAAAATTATGCTATTTGATGAGCCCACCTCGGCACTAGATCCAGAGATGGTGGGTGAGGTGTTAGCTGTTATGAAACAACTTGCACAAGAAGGGATGACCATGGTGGTGGTCACTCATGAAATGGGGTTTGCGCGTGAAGTGAGCGATCGTGTTGTGTTTATCCATCAAGGTCACATCCTCGAAGAAAATACGCCAGATGCCTTATTCAATCACCCTGCAGAGCCCAGAACTCAGGAATTTTTAAGCAAAGTACTCTAAGGTAAGGTGGCTATCACATGACAATATCGTGATGGCTGCTACCTGCAACAAACCCTTGGCGACTTTCTATACGCCACCACGCCCAAGCCAGCGTAATACCTCGCGCTAACATAAAGCAGCTCATGGCTAGCCACAGACCATGGTTACCCAGAGATTGAGCAATAAACCACACCGGAAAAAACACGCCAAAGGTCGAGGCCAACATCATATCGCGCATATCAGCCCCTCGGGTAGTGCCGATAAAAATACCGTCTAAAATAAAGCACCAGCAAGCCGCCACTGGCATCAGCATAAGCCAAGGAAGATACAGCAGAGCCTGTTCTTGCACCTCGGGAATACTGGTAATAAGCTGGATCAGTGTCGAGCCAAATACGCTAAAGATCAGCACAAACACCAGCGCCACTATCAAGCCCCAAAACACGTTAAGGGCACAGGCGAGGCGAAACTCTGCGCGATTACGCGCTCCCACCGCTTTACCTACCATGGCTTCTACCGCATAGGCAAAGCCATCTAGGCCAAACGAAATAAACATTAAAAAGTTCATTAGTACCGCATTCGCCGCTAGCACTTCATCCCCTAGGCGTGCGCCCTGAAAGGTTATAAACGCAAAGGTCAGCTGCAAGCAGAGTGCCCGAATAAAAATATCTCGATTAAGGCCTAACAACTTTTTAAAAGCGGAGAGCTGTAAAGTTCGCTGCCAAAAACCTGCTTGGGGCCAACACGCTCGTTGTTGTAAGGTGCGCCATACTAACCAAGCTCCCAGTGCCGTGGCTAAGTAATCCGCCAACACAGAGGCCGCCGCAGCGCCTTGTACCTGCCAGCCAAGCCCCAATACAAACCAGATATCGAGTAAGATATTGGCGCCATTGCCTAAAATAAGCAGCAACATAGGGGCACGGGCATTTTGATTACCCAACAACCAGCCAAGCAACACTAAATTAGTTAACGCCGCCGGTGCACTCCAAATTCTGACCGAAACATATTCACGACCATATATTTGCACTTCATTACTGCCCCCCACTAGCCAAAAGGCCAAGTCGGTGATGGGTGTTTGCAGTAATAAAATGGCCAACGCCAGTATCGCGGCTAGTAAGCAGCCGCGCACCAGCACTTGCAATAATCGCTCATTATCTTTTGCGCCTACTGCTTGGGCAGCAAGACCGGTAGTCGACATTCGCAAAAAGCCCAATAACCAAAAGATAAGGCTAATAATGGTGGCCCCAACGGCGACCCCCCCTAAATAATAGGCATGTTCTAAGTGACCAATAACAACCGTATCAACCAAGCCAAGCAAGGGCACGGTAATATTAGACAACACCATAGGCATGGCCAGTGCAAACACCTGACGGTGGCGACTGGCATTAAAAAAGGAGGACCACATCATGAGTTTAATCGCGCCAGCGCGCCACTATGGCGGAGAAATTTTTGACCAACTCAGGGCCATTTACTAATGGCATTTCACTGGCTTCATCAAAATCGGGCCTAAAAGAAGCATGTAGCTGCCCTTTCGGGTTAACCAAAGCGATAGAGGCTGAGTGGTCTACTAAATAATTAGTCGCCTCACGGTCGAAAATACCGTAGATCAGTCCTAACTGTTGTACTGCCGGCATAAGCTGTTCATGCTCTGCAGTAACCGCAATAAAATTAGGGTTAAAATATTCAGTATAGGTTTTAAGCCGCTCGGGCGTATCTCGGGCAGGATCGGCAGACACAAACACCACCTGTGTTTTATCGCTGATGGCAATAAGCTCAGGATAAATCTGTGCTAGATCTGACAAGGTGGTAGGACAAATATCTGGGCAAAAAGTATAGCCAACAAACACTAGGCTCCATTTATCTTTAAAGTCTTGCTCGCTAAAGGGCTGTTTACTCGCGTTAACAAGTGTAAACCCTTCAAGCCCTTGAGGCTCGGCATACACCACCACCGCATCGGTTAGATTATTCTTTTTATCTGAATACCAAAAACCACCACTCACCGAGCCTAGCACCACCAAGGCAATGGCCAGCCCCCAAATCCATTTGCTTGTTTTCGTCATCATTTACCTCAACTATCACAAATAGCAATACCCGCTGCTATATACAGTGCGCTAACTTACAGTAACCGCATTGTAGAGTGCTTTATGCAGAAGATCTAAACTTACCGTGACAGTACGGGTGGTGGATAGCCATATTAACGATGTAGGCAATTGATTAAGATAAACCAACAGGCAGCTGTGCCACCGCCTTTAACTGCAGGCAGCTTAAAAATCGGCGTTGCGGATCACGCCCACCGCCAAACCTTCAATAATCAATTCTTGATGGCGCAAGTCAACTTCAATAGGCGATAACTCTTCGTTTTCTGGCAACAGGCTGACTTTGCTACCTTTGCGCTGAAAACGCTTAACCGTGACTTCATCGTCTAAACGAGCAATCACCACTTGGCCATTACGCACTTCTTGGGTTTTATGTACCGCCAATAAGTCGCCATCCATAATGCCAATATTTTTCATACTCATACCCTGCACGCGCAGCAAAAAGTCGGCCGCAGGATGAAACAAGCTAGGATCAAGCTGATAGTGACTTTCTATATGCTGCTGCGCCAAAATAGGCTCGCCCGCAGCAACACGGCCAATTAGGGGTAAGCCGTCTTCTTCTTGCTCTACTTCTTCAACTAATCGAATACCGCGAGACGTGCCTGGCATAATAGTGATCACGCCCTTTTTAGCTAAGGCTTTTAAGTGCTCTTCAGCGGCATTGGCCGATTTGAAACCTAGAGTACGCGCAATTTCAGCTCGAGTGGGGGGCATACCGGTTTGCTGGATATGCTCTTTCACAATATCCAAAACCTGTGACTGACGTGGAGTAAGGGCTTTCATAACACACCTGTTTATTTATACAGCTAACTGTCAGTATATCCAGTAAATTCAACAGAGCAAGCACAAAATGTGGCGTTAAGGTGGGTCAAGACAGCAGAGGTCGGATCTGATAATCTTGCCGCCGCATTAATATTGGGGTTTTCGCTGTATGATTTTCGGTTCTTCTTTTGCTCGCCGCCTACTGCGGCCAATGATGTCTGTGTTAGTCAACCATAAAAGCTTGCCTGCGGATCCTGTAGCAGAGTTGACGATAAACCTTGACCAACCCATGGTTTATATCTTAAAAACCGCTTCTATTTCAGACTTACTCACTTTAGAGCTTTGTTGTGCAAAGTTAAAGCTGCCTAGCCCCTTTTCGCCTTTAATCATCAACAACACCGCACAACCTAGAGTGATCTGTTTAGATAAGCCAGCAAGCTTAGCTCGCCGAACGCGCAGCGCCACGCCTTATTTAGCTGAATTTAATCAGTTATTAGCTGCCCAAGAGCAAAGCACACCCCCCATTCAGCTGATACCCGTAAGCTTGTTCTGGGGCCGAGCGCCGGGTCGGGAAGGCGACGCTGCTTCATCACTCAGCATTACCCGCAGTCGCTCCCCTAACGCCTTGCGCAAAGCATGCATTGTGCTGTTAAAAGGCCGAGAAAACCGAGTTCGTTTTAGTGCGCCCCTATTACTGCCCGAACTAAAAGAGCGCTCGGCGACCGATCCTAAACTTGCCCATAAACTGGCTCGCATTGCCCGCATTCATTTTAGCCGCCAACGACTCGCGGCAACGGGCCCTAAATTGCCCAATAGAGAATTATTGCTCAAGCAATTATTAGCAACCGAGGGAGTCGTGAATGCCATTGCCCAACATAGCGAGCAGCAACAACAAGATATAGCCCTGTCGCGACGCAAGGCACAGGCATATATGAACGAAATTGCCTCTAATTTCTCTTATCCACTGATTCGTTTTGGCGACCGACTGTTGGGCTGGCTATGGAACAAGTTATATCGGGGCTTATCAGTGACCGGTGCCGAGCGCGTGCGCCAGCTGGCACAAGATGGTCATGAATTAGTTTACTTACCTTGTCACCGTAGCCACATGGACTATTTGCTATTGTCTTATGTGATTTATCATCAAGGTATGGTGCCCCCCCATATTGCTGCTGGCATCAATTTAAACTTTTTTCCAGCAGGTCCTATATTTCGCCGTGGTGGGGCGTTTTTTATTCGCCGCACCTTTAAAGACAACAAGCTGTATGCCACCGTTTTTAAAGAGTACCTCAATTTATTATTTCAACGGGGCTATGCACTGGAGTATTTTGCCGAAGGCGGCCGTTCGCGTTCGGGGCGCTTATTACCGGCCAAGCCCGGCATGCTCTCTATGACACTAGATGCTGCCATGCACCATACCAAGCGCCCGATCACACTTATTCCGGTGTATTTAGGTTATGAGCATGTAATGGAAGTGAGCAGCTATCATAAAGAGCTGCAAGGGGGCAGTAAGCAAAAAGAAAACGCTTGGCAGTTATTCGGCATTATTCGTAAGTTACGTAATTTTGGCCGAGGCTTTGTTAACTTTGGCGAGCCTTTGCCCCTAGCCGACTGGCTAACCCAAGAAGACAATGCAAATCGTAGTGCTCGCGAATTAACGCCAACTCTTGCGCGAGAAGTCATGACCCGCATTAATGCCGCCGCCGCTGTTAATGGTTTAACACTCAGTGCAACCGCCCTGCTGACTTCAGACCGACAAGCACTAACGCGCCAGCAGCTACAACAACAAATACAGCTGTATTTAGATTACCTGCGCCGGTGCCCTTATAGCGCGCAGGTTATTATTCCGAGCCAAAACAGTGAGCAATTACTAGAGCAAGCACTAGA
This sequence comes from Oceanisphaera pacifica, assembly GCF_017498065.1. Taxonomy (GTDB): domain Bacteria; phylum Pseudomonadota; class Gammaproteobacteria; order Enterobacterales; family Aeromonadaceae; genus Oceanimonas; species Oceanimonas pacifica. The sequence goes on from NZ_JAGDFX010000010.1 coordinate 34,559, forward strand.
GTTAGGAAAATTTGAACAAGAAACCAATTCGTTAAGTGAAATCATTTACCTTAATCGACGACAATCTGTGCTGTTAAGCTATTATCGCAACAATATACTGCATTTATTTGCACTCCCTGCGCTAATTGCAACCTTAATAGAGCGCCACGAAGGCATAGTGAGCAGCGAGTTATTACGCCGCCTACAGCGTTTATACCCACTATTAAAAGCCGAGCTGTTTTTAAATGTGTCTATCGCAGAGCTACCTGCACAACTAGACACCCAACTGGCGGCTTTGTCGCAGTTAGGGTTAATTCAATTTCATCAGCAAGGCTGGTGGCTGGTGCCACAACAACAACTGCAACTGCTGTTATTAGCCCGCATTATTCGGCCCTCGCTACAGCGTTACAGTGTGGTGGTGGCATGTTTGGCCAATACAGAACAGACGGCATTAAGCTCACCAGAAACCTCAGACCAAGAGCCCGAGGTGCAAAGCTCTCGCCAGCAATTACAAACGCGCAGTCAGCAGCTGGCCGAGCACTTAGCCATGTTACATGGCATTCAAGCGCCCGAGCTATTTGATAAGACCTTGTTTAATATGTTAGCCAACGCATTGGCAGATGCCGGTTATGGGTATGAAACTCAAACTGAACAAGAGGAGCTAGCACAGCTTGGCTGCGCCCTATATCCGCTACTTCCCAGCGCCGTCCGCCGAAGTTTGCAGGGCTAAGAGAATGGCACCGGCCGGTGTTTAGCTTTCTCTTAACGCAAAAAAGGGGTCGGAGTCATTTTCCCGTAGAGAAAATGACTCCGACCCCTTTTTACAATCTTAAGCTGGGCGCTTGGCGCTGTTCCTCAGCCTTACAATAAAGTCAGCACTATGCCGATAAATACCAACATGCCAACGAAGTTGTTATTTAAAAAAGCGCTAAAGCATGGCATGCGCTCTCGGTCACGAATAAGGCGTTGCTGATAAACAAACAAGCCCGCACACGCCAGCAAGCTCCAGTAAAACAAAGAGCCCAATGCAAAGGTTACTCCTGCAGCCACTAATAATACTAACGTGGCTAACTGCAACAACCCCACCACTAATTTATCTCGCTGACCAAATAAAATGGCAGTCGACTTCACGCCAATACGCAAATCATCATCACGATCGACCATGGCATACATAGTATCGTAAGCAATGGTCCAGGTTAAATTGGCGGCAAATAACAGCCATAATCCTGGTGGCAAACTATTACTTTGTGCAGCAAACGCCATAGGAATCGCCCAAGAAAAGGCAATCCCTAAAAATAATTGCGGCAAGTGGGTGTAACGCTTCATAAATGGATATAAGGCCGCCCAACCTAATCCCGCCACAGATAACTTAATAGTCAGACTGTTCGTTGTTAATACCAATAAAAAAGAGATAAGTACTAATAGCGCAAAAAAGCCCAGCGCTTGACGCTCGGTAAGCTCCCCTGTAGGTAAAGGGCGTGCCACAGTACGCTTAACGTGACCATCAATATGGCGGTCAGCATAGTCATTAATCACACAACCAGCGGAGCGCATCGCAAAGACACCCACCACAAACACCAGCAATATCCATAGCGATGGCTGGCCATTACCCGCTATCCATACTGCCCATAAGGTTGGCCATAATAACAATAAGGTACCAATAGGTTTGTCGAGTCTGGCTAGCGCCATATACGCACGCCAACGTGGGCGAGTTACAGTCGGTGTACTGGTCATAAGAATCTCTACTTATTCTTTATTGAGTGATGTATATAAAGCGTGGTTGGGGTTAGCTGAAGGCAAAAATAATTCACTCACAAGCACAGCCGCCTCAGGCGTCGCTAATACTGAGCGCCTGGCCCAAGGTAAGCCAGTCACATTGCCGGCTAATAACTGAGATAACAATACGTGTAGCTCGGCTGTGGGCTGTGCGCCTGATGTAAGACGCTGGTTGAGTTGTTGGCACTGCCCTACAGTCAGCCTGGCAAACTCAAACTCACTACGCGTAAGCAAAGGATGCTCAAACAGTAACTCCCCTAAGGCGCTATCTCCAAGCCCCCCCAAGGCGGGCACGGCACTAAGGGCTGCCGGTGAATATAAAGAGTTGGCGTATACCCAAGGCTGCTCATCACAAAGTAATAACACTTCTCTACAATACGCACGCTCAACACCTAACCAAGCCGCTTGATCTGCGGTTAACTTAACTTGTGCTGTATTAAGTAGCTGCACGCGAAAATGCTGGCAGTATTGACGTAAACGCTCGGTTAATGAGCCTCTATCTTGCAACCAATGATATAAGTGGGTTTTGGATTGTGCTTCCCCCTCCAAATCTGGCAAGCTAGTAGCCCAGCTCCAGTGAGCATCAGCTGGATAACTCATAGGGATGGCACACTATCAATCTGGATATATTGACCGTTTAATTGCCAGTTTGCTCTAAAAAAACACATATTCACTTGACCAACCCGCTGTTTGTTTAAACAATACCCACTCTTATTTTGCTAGCAAGGCTTATTCATGTTTCGCTTACTCGCTCTGTGCCTCTTATTGGCTGTTGGAACGCTCCATGCACAAGAAGAAGAGCCCCAAGGGCCTTTATATTACACCATAGAGCCAGACATTATTACCAACTATCAAAACTCAGGGCAATCCTTAGGGTATGTTCGGGTATCTATCGATTTAATGCTAGAAAGTGCTGATAAAATGCCTCTGGTCGAGCAACATATTCCACTGCTGCGTGATGCGATAAACAACTTATTAGCAGAGCAAAATAGACAGGAAATTCGTTCACTAGCGGTGCGTAACCAAATAGCAAAATTAGGGCTAGAAAGGTTGAATGACTTATTACTCAAAGAAACCGGTGACACACCCATTCGCCGTTTAATGTTCACCAAGTTTCTGTATCAATAAGCATTATATTATCGGGTAAATGCTGTTAGCGAACCGCTTTAGTGCGGTCTAACCACGCCTGTATTAAGCCAATCACACCCCCACCTAAATGGGCCAAGTTAGCCACAGGCCCTAATACACCCGCAAAGCCTAACACTAGCCATACCACCATGATCACCGCCATGCCGTCGGGTAAGCTAATACCGCCCGCAGGATTCAGCCGGCCAGATAACCACACATAGGCCAGCAGGGCATATACCACGCCAGACAAGCCGCCAAAGTAAGGCCCACTAACTAAAAACTGCATAATATTGGGCAGTAATGACGCCACTAAAAGCAACAAGAGCAATTTACCATGCCCTCGCTGACGCTCCACCATGCTGGCCAAGTACCACCACCAAAACAGATTAAAGACCAAGTGCATCAGCGAAAAATGCAATAAGGCAGGCGTAAAGCCGCGCCAAATATCAGCGCCTAATAACAAAGAAAGCTGTGGTACAAACGACAACCACTGAACTACCGGAAGATCGACTTGGCTTAAGCCATAAATCAGCAAACAGGCCACCAATATCAGCATATTGACGGGGCCCGTGCGCGCCAGAAAATTACTCAGCAAGCCTGATGGTGAGGCCCCCTTAGTAAACTGCACATCAGTATTACCTTGTCGCCATGCAGCGGCTTGATAGCGAGGGTGCAAAGGCTCGGCAATAAAGCGCTTTATCTCGGGCTCGGCCTTTGGCCACTGCGCCTCATCCACCAGCCAAACCGTCACATTGTGTTGGTCATCTAAGGTTAGCTCACACTTTAACCCCAGATCCGTCAGGTAGTCGACCAACGACTGAGCACGGCGCGGATCATCGAGCACCAGCAGCCGTTTCATTACTGACTCACCACAGGCTGAGTACGACGCCAAGCTTCAAAGCCACCGTCTAGGCTATACACTTCTTCAAAGCCCTGATTAATCAGATATTGGGCCGCACCTTGGCTACTTACCCCGTGATAGCACATCACAATAATCGGCGTGTCGTATTCCACCTCATTGGTAAACTCAACTAGGGTGTCGTTGGTTAAGTGAAATGAGTGCTCAACGCGCGCTTGGGCAAAAGATTGTGGGTCTCGAGTATCCACTAACCGAGCCTGACCTTCAGCCAACAAAGCATCGGCATCGGCCACAGAAATATGGGCAAACTGTTCCATGAGTGACTCCTTACATATATTTAGGGCAGTTTAAACATAAAAGGGGTCGGAGTCATTTAACGTAAAGCACAAAAATGGCTCCGACCCCATTTTATGGGTACTGCGCTCGGTGACTCTCCACAAAGCCAGTAATAGCGCCATTACCCCCTTACTGCACACCGGCGTGCACTGCGCAAAGCAGAAAGGGGTCGGAGACATTTAATGTAAAGTGCTAAAATGACTCCGACCCCTTTTTATATATGTTAGGTCCAATCGAGGATGACTTTGCCCGATTGGCCCGAGCGCATGGTGTCGAAACCTTGTTGAAAGTCATCTACCTTGAAGTGATGCGTCACCATGGGGCTTAAGTCGAGGCCAGATTGAATTAGGCTGGCCATTTTGTACCAGGTTTCAAACATTTCTCGACCATACACGCCCTTGATTACCAAGCCTTTAAAGATCACCTGCGTCCAATCCATCGCCATATCTGCCGGCGGAATACCCAACATCGCCACTTTACCGCCGTGATTCATATTAATCAGCATGTCATTAAAGGCCGCGGGTACACCAGACATCTCTAGCCCCACATCAAAGCCCTCTGTCATGCCAAGCTCAGTCATCACCTCAGTCAGTGACTGTTCAGCCACATTAACTGCACGCGTAACCCCCATTTGCCGTGCCAGATCGAGGCGGTATTCGTTTACATCGGTGATCACCACGTGGCGTGCCCCCACATGGCGAGCCACGGCGGCGGCCATAATACCAATCGGACCCGCCCCCGTTATAAGTACATCTTCGCCCACTAAATCAAACGACAGTGCGGTGTGCACCGCATTACCAAAGGGGTCAAAAATAGCCGCTAAATCGTCGGTGACTTCATCGGGCAACTTAAAAGCATTAAAAGCGGGGATCACCAAATACTCGGCAAAAGCACCAGCGCGATTTACACCCACGCCCACAGTATTACGGCATAAATGGGTACGACCCGCGCGACAGTTACGACAATGACCACAGGTAATATGCCCCTCGCCCGAAACGCGATCGCCAATGGTAAAGCCACGCACTTCTTGGCCTACGGCAACCACTTCCCCCACATATTCGTGGCCCACCACCATAGGCACCGGAATGGTATTTTGTGACCACTCATCCCAGTTATAAATATGAATATCGGTACCACAAATAGCGGTTTTACGAATTTTAATTAATAAATCATTATGGCCAAGCTCCGGCTCAGGCACATCTGTCATCCAAATGCCGGGTTCTGCTTTTAATTTCGCTAATGCTTTCATTATTCTGCTCCTTAAATGACACCCAGCTCTTTGCCCACAGCAGTAAAGGCAGCAATGGCTTTATCTAATTGCTCACGGCTGTGTGCCGCCGACATTTGGGTACGAATACGCGCCTGATCTTTAGGCACCACCGGAAAAGAAAAACCAATCACATAAATACCGCGTTCTAACAGCTTATCGGACATTTGTGCCGCCAAGGCTGCATCACCCAACATCACCGGAATAATGGCATGATCTGCACCACCTAAAGTAAAACCAGCCGCGCTCATTTGCTCACGGAAATAGCGGCTGTTTTCCCGCACTTTTTCTCGTAAATCGCTGCCATTTTTCAGCATTTCAAGCACTTTAATAGAAGCCGAGACAATGGCCGGCGCCAGTGAATTAGAAAACAAGTAAGGCCGTGAGCGTTGGCGTAACCAGTCAATAATTTCTTTTTTGCCCGAGGTATAACCCCCAGACGCCCCGCCTAAGGCTTTACCCAGAGTGCCGGTAATAATATCCACCCTGTCCATAACACCACAAAACTCAGGCGTGCCGCGCCCTTGCTCGCCCACAAAGCCTACGGCATGAGAGTCATCCACCATCACCATGGCGTCATAACGATCAGCTAAATCACAAATTGCGCTTAAGTTAGCAATTACGCCATCCATCGAAAACACACCGTCGGTGGCAATCAATTTAAAACGGGCGCCGTCTGCTTCTGCTTGCTGTAACTGCGCCTCTAACTCGGCCATATCATTATTGGCATAGCGATAGCGCTTCGCCTTACACAAACGTACGCCATCAATAATAGAGGCATGGTTTAATGCATCAGAAATAATGGCATCTTCTGGGCCTAACAGGGTTTCAAATAAACCGGTATTAGCATCAAAGCAAGAGGTATAAAGGATGGTGTCTTCCATCCCTAAAAAGGAGGATAAGTCAGCTTCTAAGCGCTTATGTAAGTCTTGGGTGCCGCAAATAAAGCGCACCGAAGCCACGCCAAAGCCATGGCTATTTAGCCCATCTTGCGCCGCTTGTATCAGTGTAGGGTGATTAGCCAGCCCTAAGTAGTTGTTGGCACAAAAGTTAATCACTTCGTGCTCGCCAACCGTAATTGCCGCACTTTGTGCCGAGCTAATAATGCGCTCTTGCTTAAAGAGCCCTTGTGCTTTGGTTTGTGCTAATTGTTCGGATAAATAAGCATAAAATGCCGCTGACATAGTGAACTCCCGTGACCAATCTGGCTAAATGAGCATTAACCAGTTCATTTTACTTACTTATAACGGGAAATTCACATTATATTCCACTATCAGCTGCTATTTGTGAAAGGGATCACTAGGTGTGGCCGCCAGCGCCTGATAATGTGCCATCAAATTAGCCAGCTCGCTCCCATGCTCTAAGTGAAAATACGGCTTAAGAACCAATAATACACGGGACACTCCTTTATAGAGTACCGACTGACTAATTTTTGGATTAAGCGATTGTGCTGACTGATAGCTTACCCAAAATGACACCAGCATCTTCAACACTTCGGTAAGATCATCAACTTCATCATCTGGGATCATCAATACTTGCTGCCGATTAAGCTCTCGTAACAATAACTGCAAGTTAATGGTCAGCTCTTGTTGCACTTCAAGGTATTGACGATGTAGTTCGCTGTCGCGTTGCAAAATATCGTTTAAATTGGCATAAAAGAAGCGAAACTCCCACATTACGTAGAAAATGGCATCTAAATAATGGATCCACACTGCTGAGCTAGCAGGCCCCTCAATAGGAGTAAAGCTCTGACGTAAATGGTCGCGATATTGCAAAAAAATGCAGTGAATAATGTCGTTTTTATTACGAAAATGATAATAGAGATTACCAGGGCTAATCCCTAAGTTAGCAGCAATATGATTAGTGGTCACATTGGCTTCACCCTGTTCATTAAAAAGTAACAGAGCAGCAGAGATGATACGTTCCTTCGTTTTCATCGGCATCACCAAATACGCTAAGTAATTTGTTGAGCATAACACAGCCTGCGGGATTAGTTTTCTCACGATTAAACATGGTAAACTAGCATTCATTATTTGCCGGAGCAGGTCCGGCCCACAAGAGGCATACAGCAATGATCATTGTAACTGGCGGCGCCGGCTTTATCGGCAGCAACATAGTCAAAACCCTCAACGACCAAGGGCGCACCGACGTAGTCGTAGTGGATGACCTTACCGATGGCACTAAGTTTGTGAACATAGCTGATCTCACCATTGCCGATTACCTCGACAAAGACGAGTTTTTACAACGCGTTTATTCTGGTGACGAGTTTGAAGAATGGGAAAGCGGCATAGAGGTGATTTTTCATGAAGGTGCTTGCTCATCCACCACAGAGTGGGATGGCAAGTTTATGATGGAAAATAACTACCAATATTCAAAAGACCTGCTGCACTACTGCATTGAGCGTGAAATTCCCTTTATCTATGCCTCTTCTGCCGCCACTTATGGCGGACGTAACGACAACTTTATTGAAGAGCCACAATATGAGCAGCCACTTAACGTGTACGGCTACTCTAAGCAACTGTTCGACCAATATGTGCGCCGTTTAATGCCCGAGATTAACTCACAAGTTGTTGGCTTAAAATACTTCAACGTATACGGCCCGCGTGAGCAACACAAAGGCGGCATGTCGAGCGTGGCCTATCACTTGAATACGCAGCTGCATAAAGGCGAAAACCCCAAATTGTTCGCCGGTTGCGACGGCTTTCCCGATGGCGGCCAAATGCGCGACTTCATCTATGTAGCCGATGTGTGCAAGGTCAACTTATGGTTTTGGGAAAATCCCGACGTTAGCGGTATTTTCAACTGCGGTACCGGCAATGCCGAACCTTTCCAAAACGTGGCCGAAGCCGTAATCAAACACCACAACAAAGGTGAAGTGGAATACATCCCCTTCCCTGAGCAGTTAAAAGGTCGCTACCAAAGCTTCACTCAAGCCGATTTAACCAAACTGCGCGCCGCCGGTTATCCCCACGAGTTTAAAACCGTGGCCGAAGGCACAGCAGAATATATGGCTTGGTTGAATAAATAAGGTTATATATGAATAATAATAGCCACTGTGTTGCCCATATCTGTCTTTCTAAAGGTTGGGGCGGCTTAGAAATGTATCCGGCTCGTGTAAGCAAGTATTTACCCGAACAAGGCTGGCAAGCGGTGGCTATCTGTCTGAAAGGCGGCAAAGTAGCACAATCTTTTCACAACGTAGAGTGTGATGTTTTTGAAGTCACTAGTCAGGCAAGTGCTTTTTTTAAGATCCGAAAACTCGTTAATTGGCTTAAAAATAACAATGTATCTGTGCTCCATTGCCACAAGTCAAGCGACTTACGGTTGGCAGCAATACTAAAAAAGTTAACAAATTGTCGCGTTATTTTTACTGAACATATGGGTGTAACTCGCCCGAAAAAAGATTTACTACACCGCTGGATATACAGTCATGTCGATCAAGTGCTGTCTATTAGCGATATAACCTTAGCTCGCAATATTAAAGCGCTTCCTGTCAAACCCGAAAAAATTAAACGTCTTTGGCTAGGAACAGAATTTAAAAAACCAGATCGATCTGTCAGCGATATCAAACAAGAACTTGAAATAGACCAACAACAACTAATTATTGGTTTACCTGGTCGACTCTGCCCAGGAAAAGGACATCAGGTGCTACTTGATGCCTTTAAATTATTACAAGATGATGATGACTTCAAAGATGCAAAGCTACTGATCGTTGGTGGACTAAGTGCAGAAGACGGCGCAGATGAAGCTTTTGTTAAAGAGCTAAAAAATAAAGTCGACGACTATCAGTTAAATGAAAAAGTTGTTTTTTCTGGCTTTCGTAATGATATGCCTAACCTGTTGGCGATCATGGATATTGTATGTATCCCTTCAAAAAATGAAGCTTTTGGTTTGACCGCTATTGAAGCAATGGCAGCAGGAAAGAAAATTGTGGTTGCTAACTCAGGAGCCTTACCAGAAATCATTGCTGATACGGGCTTGCTAGCATCTCCTGATTCTGCTGAAAGCTTCTCTCGTGCTATAAATAAAATCCAACAAGAGCATTATTATAATATAGCGAATTTAGCTCAGGAGAGAGCAAAAAAAACATTTACTATACATGTACATGTTAAAAAAATATCTGAGTTTTACAATAATACGCTTACCTCTGACACATAAATAATTTCATAATATAATTATTCGATCAGAAAAAATTAAACAACTCATGGTTACTTCAATATGATTGACAACTCTAATATGATTAAAAGTGAATATGATGTCATGGTATTATGCCTATCTCATTTTTCTGGTGGAATGGAGTTGGATGCAATTAAAATGGCCAAAGGGTTAATTAATGAAAACATCCCAACATTATTAGTTTGTAAACAAAATAGTTCTATTTCCTACAATGCAAATCAGTCTAACATTAGCTATCAAGACGTTAGCTTCAAGACAAAGTTCAGTTTTAGCCTCATATCACAACTACGAAAAATAATAATAAAAAACAACATTAAGAATATTATATTCTTCGGAACATCAGAAATAAAATCTATTTATTTCTCATTAATAGGGCTAACAAATGTAAAGCTAATAGTAAGATATGGGACCACGAGATCCAGTAGTAAAAAAAACTTACTACACCGTTGGTTTTATAGTAGAGTAAACTATCACTTATGCATTAGTGAACATCTATTAAAAAATGTAGAAGAAATAATACCTATAAGCCATAGATCTAATTTAGGCGTAATATATACAAGTACTCATTTTATTTCACCTCTACTAAAAAAGCCCCTCAAAAAAGCTATAGCTATACATGTAGGTAGAGTAGCAGATGGAAAAGGACAGCTGGATGCTTTACAAGCTATTAATAATAAAGATATTTCATTGAAGTTAGTAGGTGCGACAGATGACGAGGATTATCTATTAAAGCTGAAAAATGAAATAAAAGATAAAGAGCTAGAAAGTCAAGTCGAATTCATAGGCTATCATTCACAACCTCAATCACTATTTTACGACGTTTCTATATTTCTTTTCCCTAGTCACGGTGAAGGCTTATCTAATGCTCTTGTAGAGGCTTTAGGCAATGGACTAATATGTATTACATACGATAATACAGTCTTCCCAGAATTTAAAAAGTTAGGGTTTCATATACATTTGGTAAGGGACCGGGATATCCATCATCTTCAAGAAACAATTGATATGGTAATAAAAAACCTCAACCAAGAGATTGAGTTATCCCATCGAAATATTTTATTAGCTAGAACTATTTTTTCTCAAGAAAATGAAATAAAACACCTTTTAGATATTATTAGGTAATAGTAGTTTTTCTATGCTTTATTATATTTTTAACATAATACTGGTGCCGCATGAAAATATTTATCGTAGGTCCATCTTGGGTGGGCGACATGGTGATGTCACAAAGCTTGTACATCAGCCTTAAGCAACAGCATCCTAATGCAGAGCTACATGTGATGGCACCAGCTTGGTGCTGTGCTTTGCTAGAGCGGATGCCGCAAGTCGATAAAGCGATTGTAATGCCGCTGGGTCATGGCGACTTTAAGCTGGGCGAGCGATTTCGTCTCGGGCGCTCACTGGCAAGCGAGGGCTATGATTGGGCAATTATTCAGCCTAACTCCTTAAAATCCGCACTGATCCCGCTGTTTGCGGGCATTAAAAAGCGTACCGGCTGGAAAGGTGAATCGCGCTATGGCTTGCTGAATGACTTGCGCAGCAATAAAACGGACTTTCCGTTAATGGTGGAGCGCTATGCAGCACTGGCTTATCCTAAAGCCCTGATGAAAGATCATCACTGTATATCAGAGATACCTTGGCCAGCCTTGCGCATTGATCAAGATGATCAGCAACAAGCCTTAGTTGAGCTAAAGCTCGACCAAACACGGCCAATCGTTAGTTTATGCCCAGGCGCAGAGTTTGGCCCCTCTAAACGCTGGCCCGAGCAACATTATGCAGACGTGGCGAAACACCAGATTGAGCAAGGTAAACAGGTATGGATTTTTGGCTCGGCCAAAGACATTCCGGTAGCAGAAGCGATCCGTGCTTATCTACCTGCACCATTACAAGCACACTGCCATATTTTAGCGGGCAAAACGTCGCTGCACCAAGCCATTGATTTAATGGCGCTGAGTGCCGTGGTGGTTTCTAACGATTCAGGTTTAATGCATATTGCGGCTGCGGTTAACTGCCCTCTAGTGGCTATTTATGGCTCAACTTCGCCTAAGTACACACCACCGTTAGCAGAAAAGGTGGCTATTGTGCATACCGATATTGAATGTCGGCCCTGCTTTAAACGTGAATGTCCACTTGGGCATTTAAAGTGCCTAAAAGAGCTACCAGCAGAAAAAGTACTAACCGCCATCAAGCAATTGATAACCTCAGAACACCTGATCGCGACTTCTCGGTAGCCCATGATGTATCGCCTGCTTTATAATTTGCTTATTCATCTGTTCAGCCCATTATTGCTTGGGCTTTTGTATTGGCCGAAAAAGGGCAAGCCCGGTTTTGGCAAACGCTGGCCCGAACATTTAGGGCTAGTGCCAGCATCTCAGCAAAAGCGTCCCGTTTGGCTACATGCAGTGAGTGTGGGCGAAATGGTGGCCGCCACTCCCTTAATTAAGACGCTAAAAGCCGAGCAGCCAGACTTGCCAATATTAGTCACCACCACCACTCGCACTGGGGCTGACTTAGCAGCAAAATTAGGTAACTTAGTAGAGCACCGCTATGCGCCACTAGATTTTCCGTGGGCGGTAACCTTATTTTTACGCCGTATTCGCCCCCGCGCATTGCTGATTATGGAAACCGAGCTGTGGCCAAACTGGCTATCGGCCTGCGCTAAACGGGCATTACCCGTGATGGTATTGAATGCGCGATTGTCAGCAAGGTCGGCGGCACGCTATCGTAAATTTCATGGTGTTTTTAACCTCTTATCGACGAATATCAGTCATCTTTGTTGCCAACACCAAGATGATGCCGACCGTTTTGCTGAGCTCGGTTTAGCCAAAGATAAACTGAGCATTACCGGCTCTATTAAGTTTGATATTGAGTATGATGATCAAGTCTTTCAGCAAGGGCAGCAACTACGCGAACAGCTCGGCACTAACCGGCCGGTATGGATTGCGGCTTCTACTCACGAAGGTGAAGATGAGCAAATATTAGCAGCTCATCAACAGCTGTTAGCGCAAAAACCTAACGCATTGTTAATTCTGGTACCTCGCCATCCCCAACGCTTTGATCAGGTTGCAGATTTAGTGACACAACAGGGCTTAACGCTTAGTCGTCGTACTCAGTTGATAAGTGTTGATACTCAAGTATACCTTGGCGATACCATGGGCGAATTGCCGATTATGTTGGCCGCCGCCGATATTGCATTTGTGGGAGGCAGTTTAATTGAGCGTGGTGGTCATAACTTATTAGAGCCAGCAGCACTGGGTAAACCGGTATTAACTGGGCCGTCAGTTTTTAATTTTAATGATATTTATCAACGCCTTTCACAAAACGAAGGGCTTATTACCGTGCAAGATAGCCATGCGTTAGCTGGCTCGTTACATCTTCTATTTAAAGACGAAGCATACCGGTTACAAGTGGGGCAACATGCTTTGCATGTTGTGAAAAATAACAAAGGAGCGATTGCTAACACGCTCCTTTGTTTGGTAAAAACGGTAGAGAGGACTGGCTAAGCAACGTCCGTAAGGAGTAAGGCGGACGAGATTAAACCAAAACCGGATATTTCATTGCCCCACTCCCCGCTGAGGGGGCCTGTCTTGTAGTCCCACATTTCAGCTGCGAATTTCCGGTTTAGGTAACGCTTAACTGGGCGCTATGTTTTGACCTTACCCATAAAGTCTCTTTCAGATCTGATCCCTATTTTTTCGTGGGTTTAGCGGGTTTCGTTGCAAAAAGTGGTTTAGATACAGCTTCCAGCTTTTATTTCGCTTTATAACTATTAAGCAAAATACGCCAATCGGACTCTTGCCAGTGAAACTCGCTATTAATGTCTTTTTCTTTACGAAATGAACGTAACAATCGCTCCATATTCTCGCGAGTCCAGGTATTGGGCTGGCGAAAATGGCACTTATCAAAATCAATGAGCCACGCCTTGCCATCATCATCTAGCAAAATATTGTGACTGTTTAAATCGGCATGATATAAACCGGCATCGTGAAATTGACGGATCATCTTACCCACAGTTTGCCATTCTTCTTGATTAAGCGCGCGCTCTTTTAAGATGCCCACCAAATCAGCGGAGTTGTTGATACGTTCTAACATAATGTCGGCACGATAAACGAGATTAGAGCGCACCATACGTGCAGCACAGGGCCTAGGCACGGGCAGGCCTCGGCGATAGAGTTTAGTCAGTACGGTAAATTCGCTCATGGCACGGCTTTTCGATTCGGCAACATGCAAGAAGGTATCTTCCATCACCCGCCCAATCATGCCGCCGCGGTAGTAATGGCGCAGCACTTTATGACTTACGCCATCTTCTACAAACCAAGTAGTATTTCGACCAATGGCTTTGCCTCGAATAGCATCTTGCTCGCGCCAGTAGTCAATTTCAAAGAAATCACGATGAAATGAGTCAAAACACTCTGGGTCATACCAGATGATTTCAGAGCCATGCTCTATGCGTTCCATTACCGTCCCCCACCCGTTCGATAAAACATAGATTTTACATGGCTTGTCAGCCTTTGCATAATGCTGCTCTCAGATCTTGGAGATTTAATATGGCATTGCTTAGTTCGCCCCCTGCTAGCTTGTGTTTATTGCGCTTATCCGCCATTGGCGACTGTTGTCATGCCATTGCGTTGGTACAGGCTATACAGCGCCAATGGCCCGAGACGAAAATTACTTGGATAACCGGTAAAATTGAGGCCAAGTTGCTGGAGTTAGTGCCGAACGTAGAAATTATCGTATTTGATAAATCTGCCGGTATGAGCGCTTACCGTACGCTTTGGCGTCAACTTAAAGGGCGGAAGTTCGATGTCTTGCTGCACATGCAAGCAGCACTCAGGGCCAGCATAGCAAGCCTTGGCATTCGCGCTAAACACAAATTAGGCTTTGATCGTCAACGGGCAAAAGACGGCCAGTGGTTATTTACCAATTATAAAGTGAGTGCTACGGCTGAGCATGTCGCCGACGGCTTTATGGCATTTGGCCAAGCGCTAGGCTTAACCCAAGCCAAGCCAGAATGGTCACTAACAGTGCCAGACGCAGCACGCCAATGGGCCAGCAGTTATACGCACATCCAACCGCTGTTGTTAATCTGTCCTGCTGCCAGTAAAGCCTATAAAAACTGGACTGCCGAGGGCTATGCCGCCTTGGCTGATTATGCAAACAGTAAGGGCATGCAGGTGATGCTGATTGGCAGCCCAGCCGAACAAGAGAAAAAGTTGGCGGCGGATATAGCAGCATTAACGCCTCATATCACAGAAAACTTAGTGGGCAAAACCAGCTTGCCGCAGCTATTGGCGTTAATTGATAAGGCGCGATTAGTGGTTGCTCCCGACACAGGCCCCACCCACATGGCAACTTTAATGGGTACGCCTGTGCTGGGGTTATATGCCCACCACAACCCTGCGCGTACTGGTCCCTATTATTGCCGCGATTATGCCGTAAACGTGTACGATGAAGCTTTGTTAGCCGAAACAGGTAAAACCGCTAAGCAATTACCTTGGCGCACCCGAGTAAAAGATGCCAATGCCATGCAACGCATAACACTTGACCAAGTAACAGTGCAGTTTGACCGTATGATCACCGATTTTAACTTATTGCAGGATCCCAATTCATGAGTACTCGCCCCACCCTAGCCGCAGTATTAATTGTTAAAAATGAAGCAGATAACTTAGCGGATTGCTTAGCAACCCTAGATTGGGTAGATGAAATTGTAGTGCTAGATTCTGGCAGTACCGATGCCACTCAAGCGGTGGCAGAAGCCGCAGGGGCACGTTTTTTTGTTAATAGTGAATGGCCAGGCTTTGGCAAGCAGCGCCAAATTGCCCAAGCACATGTACAGTCAGATTGGATTTTATGGGTGGATGCCGACGAGCGAGTGACGCCTGAGCTGAAAACCAGTATTGAAGCCGTACTTGCCAAGCCAACCACTAATGCGGTGTATTCCATTCCTCGTTTATCTTGGGTATTTGGTCGCTTTATTCGCCATTGTGGTTGGTATCCAGACCGAGTATTACGCTTATACCCTAAAGCGCTCACCGGCTATAACGACGCCTTAGTGCATGAAAAAGTCATTACTAAAAAGGGCATTAAAACGAAAAAACTCAAAGGCGACTTGTTGCATTATACCTATCGCGATTTAGAACATTACTTAGTTAAATCAGCAGGCTATGCCGCTGCCTGGGCTGAGCAGCGCCAGCAAAAAGGAAAGACATCGTCCATAAGTAAAGGTATGTTGCACGCGCTGGGCTGCTTTACGAAGATGTATATCTTAAAGGCAGGGTTCTTAGATGGTAAACAAGGCTTTTTACTGAGCGTATTATCGGCACATTCCACCTTTGTGAAATATGCCGACTTGTGGATTAAGGCCAGTACGCTTGGGCCCAAGGAATAACCGCGCTCGCCACTGCTGTCATGTCTACTTGGCTCATGTTTTCTACTTCGGCGTTAGCCGGTGGGTGAAAGGCTAAGTGGCGGCCTTCGCTGTTAAGTGGTCGCCAGCGCAGTGGCGTGGCCGAACGGCGCAGCGGGAAAAAGCCCACTGTGGGTACATCTAGCGCCGCGGCAATATGCAAAGGTCCGGTACTACCGGCCACAAAGACACTGCCACAGGCTAATAACCGGCAAAAATCGGGCAATGCTAAGTCCTGAGCCATCACGGCGCCCTCGCCTAGCGTATCCACCAGCTGTTGCGCCAATCCCTGTTCACCAGGCCCTGCGGTCAGCACTACTTCAAGCAGGGGCTGGGCTTGGCGCAACTGGCTCGTTAAATCGGCATATTGTTCAATCGATAGATTATTAGCCGAGCCGCCACTGCCCGCATGTATTAATAGCCAAGGTGCCGCCGCTTTTATTCCTAAAAGGCGCGATTGCTGTTGCTTAAACGCCGCTAGCTCAGCATCATCAAAGCTCAAATAAGGGGTGCTCGGCTCGACAGGAGTAAAGTGATTATGTGCTAAAAAAGCCCGCAACAAATCTAGGTTATATTCATATTCTGGTTTAGCGGATTGCGAACGACGCTGCTTCACTTTATGGTTATAAAGCAATTGTGCCAGCTTAGTTGCGGGTGCCCAGCGCTGTTTAATACCCGCCTGCCACATAAGCTTGGCGTTGCGAAAATTAGAAAATAAACAGACAGCTGCGTCGAAAGATCCTGATTTAAGCTTAATTAATAAATCTTGCTGGGCACTAGAGTCCGCTTCTTTACCGGGGTCGATAATCACCTCATCGATAGAGGGGCACAACTCGGCCAAAGGCTGAGTATAGCCGGGCACTAGTGCAGTAATGTGGCACTGGGTAGTGGCTTTAAGCATGGCAAAAGCCGGCCATGCCAGCATAAAGTCACCAATTTTATCGTTTCGCACTACCAAGACTCGTTTTATCACTTCGCTCTCCCACAGGCTATTATGCGGTGCTATTCTATCTTAAAATTTGATTGTCGTTTGTTAATAAGGAAGCAATTATGAGCACTAGGGTTATTTATCCCGGCACTTTCGATCCCATTACCCATGGCCATTTAGATTTAATAACCCGAGCTGCCCAATTATTCGACGAGGTGATAGTCGCTGTGGCCACCAGCTCCAGTAAGCAACCTATGTTTAACTTGGATGAGCGTGAAGCGCTAATTAAGCAAACCACCTGTAATTTAGCTAACGTGCACGTGATGGGGTTTTCTGGCTTGTTAGTCGACTTTGCCAAGCAACAGCAGGCAAATGTGTTAATTCGTGGCTTGCGCACCGTGTCTGACTTTGAGTATGAATTTCAGCTATCAAATATGAATCGCCACTTAATGCCAGATTTAGAAACGGTGTTTTTAACGCCATCCCCTGCATATTCTTTTGTGTCTTCTAGTCTTATTAAAGACGTGGTACGCCACGGTGGCGATATCAGCCAGTTTGTACCTGAGGCGGTCGCGAGTGCGATTACTTTGAAGTTGGTTAAAGACTAAAAAATTTCGCCACGGAATCCACAGAACCCACGGAAAAATAGGGATCAGATCTGAAAGGGACTTTATGGGTAAGGTCAAAACATAGCGCCGAGCTAAAACAGCAAACCCCAAAAACCATTTTTTGCAACGGAACCCGTGAAGGGCAGTGTTGAATGCTTAATTTTGAATGTTGAATTAACAGCTAAAAACTCAACATTAATCTTCTCGCAACGAAACCCGCTAAATCCGCGAAAAAGTAGGGATTGGGGATTGGAAGTTACAAATCCCTGTTCACCAGCCCCTACTCCCTTTTACATTCAAGTACCTTTTAAGTCTCATGGATTGCCGCGTCGTTACACTCCTCGCAATGACCCATTTGTGTTGGCGTTAGCTAGGCGCTGCGTTTAGGCTGGCATAGTGGGCAAAATACGGTGCTGCGCCCACCCATGCGCACTTCTTGCAGCAAACCACCGCAGGCGGAGCAAGGCAGTCCGGCTTTGCCGTAAACTTGCAGCTCTTGTACAAAGTAGCCAGGTTTACCATCGCTGCCGGTAAAGTCTTTTAAGGTAGTACCGCCTTGAGTAATAGCTCGCGCCAATACTGTTTTGATCTCACTAGCCAATGCGGCATAACGGGCGTTATCTATGTCATTCGCCGGCTGTTGCGGGTGAATGCCAGCACTAAATAATGCTTCATTGGCATAAATATTACCCACACCCACCACCACATGGTTATCCATAATAAACTGCTTAACGGCGATTTTACGCTTACGGCTACGCTCATAGAGAGAATCACCACTAAAGGCATCCGTTAATGGCTCGGGTCCGAGCTTGGCGAGTAGCTTATGTTGCTCTGCAGGTTCACGGGTCCAGAGTAGGCAGCCAAAACGACGTGGATCGTTCAAACGCAGCAGCTTGCCATTGCTTAGTTCAATATCTACATGATCGTGTTTGCCGGCCACAGTACCGTGCGGCAACACTTTTAAGTTACCCGACATGCCAAGATGTAAGATAGCCGTGCCCCAGTCGGTTTCTAGCAGCAAGTATTTTGCGCGCCGGCGAATACCGGTAATGGTTAAGCCCACCATGTCTTGGATCTCGCTGGGCACCGGCCAACGCAGGCTGGCATTACGCACCACCACGCGCATTACGGTTTCGCCAACCATAAAGGGACTAATACCTTGGCGACTGACTTCTACTTCGGGTAACTCTGGCATGCCTATTCTCCTATTAATGCCGCGCAGTATACCCTGTCTGTAAGCTGTACGGCATCTCCCTGTGCAATAACTACTTGGCGAGCCACAAACATTAGACTGTGCTAATCAATGAATTCATCATTTATTAAGGATAGCCATAATGACCAAGAAAAAACTCGCATCTCTTGCACTGGGTACCGCCATGCTAGCCGGTGGTGTACAAGCACTCGCGTATTTAATTTTTAAGAGGTAAACCATGAAAAAACTACTGTCTTCTGTACTCATTTCTGCCGCTTTGTTGGGCACCAGTACTTATGCATTGGCTAGCGAAATTGAAATTACTCCTCAAGCAACCTATGCGCTAACACAGCAACAAGGCAACGACATGCTGTTTATTGATGTGCGCGATCCAGTCGAGATTATGTTTATTGGCTTTACCGATCAGGTAGACCAGAACATTCCTTATTTGATGGTCAACAGAAATAACTGGCGTGACGATCAGCAGCGCTTTGAGATGCAACCCAAACTTTGTAAAAGAAGTTGAGCAGGCGCTGGCTGCTAAAGGGCTAGATAAAGATGCCACTATTATCACTATGTGTCGTTCTGGCAGTGAGCGCGGTTTACCCAGTGCCGAGTTCTTACGAGAAAATGGCTTTAAAAATGCTCGTTATGTGGTTAACGGCTTTCAGGGTGGCAGTGTAAAAGAGGGAGAACACAAAGGTTTTCGTGTTAAAAACGGTTGGCAAAACGCTAATCTGCCTTGGCAAAGCAAAGCTAACTCAGACAAAATTTATCGTAACGAAAAATAAAGCTGGAAGCTCGAAGCTCTGGCTTTGTCGTAGGGGCGAATTTATTCGCACAAAAACAGTGGCTCCTGACCTAAAACCGGTCGAATGAATTCGACCCTACAAAATACAAAATAGAATTAGTCTGTTTTGGTTTTTACGTAAAGCGGTCAGCGTATAACGTACAGCTGTCTTTATATGGTTCACTTACCGCTGACCGCTTAAGGCTGACAGCTCCCCAAAGGGGCTAGGCATAAAAAAACCCGGCTTAAGCCGGGTTTTTTTGTAAGAGAGCAAAATCTTATTTGATTTTGCCTTCTTTATACATCACATGCTGACGTGCAACGGGATCAAACTTTTTGATCTCCATTTTTTCAGGCATGTTGCGCTTGTTTTTGGTCGTGGTGTAGAAGTGACCAGTACCAGCGCTTGAGTTCAGGCGGATCTTCTCGCGAATACCTTTAGCCATTGGTTAACTCCTTAAACCTTTTCGCCACGGGCACGAATATCTGCTAACACAGATTCGATACCATTTTTGTCGATAGTACGCATACCTTTAGTGGTAACGCGCAATTTTACAAAACGTTTCTCACCTTCAACCCAAAAACGGTGAGTTTGCAGGTTAGGTAAAAAACGACGCTTGGTAGCGTTTCTGGCGTGAGAGCGGTTGTTACCAACAGCTGGTCGCTTACCAGTTACTTGGCATACTTTAGACATGTCAGTCTTCTCCAATACTTACTTTTGCTCGAGCAATTAATTACCCCGTTGGCCGTCTATCGGGGCAAAATAAGGCGGCAATTTATACAGCATACCGAGCTAAAGATCAATAAAAATACCAAAATCGCGGCCATTTAAAGCCAGCCACGCTCGGCAAAAGAAACGGTTTCACCATCACCCACCACTAAATGATCTAGCACGCGTATATCTAACAACCCTAGAGCTGATTGAATGCGTTCGGTAATCATGCGGTCGGCCCGACTGGGCTCGGCGACGCCGGATGGATGATTATGCACCAAAATGACCGCCGCAGCACCCCGTTTCAGTACTAAAGAGACAATTTCGCGCGGATATACTGCTGCCGCGTCTACTGTACCAAAAAATAACTCACAATATTCAATAACTCTGTGCTGATTGTCTAGTAGCAATAGCGCAAATACCTCTCGGGGTTGATCACGTAACCGCGACTGCAAAAACGCTCGTGTGAGCTCGGGGCTGGTTAGTGCATTTTCACGAATAAGCTTTTCATCTAAAAAGCGACGCATTAACTCTTGGCTTGCCTGAAGCTGCACATATTTTGCTAGCCCAAGCCCCGGTCCTTGGCAAAAGCTTTGTTGATCCGCCATTAATAATTGGCGCAAAGAACCAAATTGATTAAGCAGAGTTCGTGCTAAGGTTACGGCATCCATACCTTTAGACCCAGTACGCAAAAAAATCGCCAGCAACTCAGCGTCCGATAAACTATGAGAGCCACGTTTCAGTAGTTTTTCTCGGGGCCGCTCACCCAAAGGCCAATCTTTAATACTCATCACCACCTCCGTGTGGTTATTTACTGCTAGAAATTAACAACGTCTTTGCCACTGAATACACAGACTCACACGGAAAGTTAAAATGCTGTACTAATAAAAATGTGTATTCATTTTATTGTTCGCCCCTTATCAGAGTCTGCTCTGTACTCAGAGGTAAAACAGCGATTAGGTTTTGGGGTGTCTGTCGCTTATCGCAAACCAAGCCCCGTTACGTTTAAGCCTAGTCGAAAGCTGGCTAATCACCGCAAAATTCATTTTTTTATGATAATCTTGGCAGCTTGTTAGCGGTTGGAACACAGTGATGTCTTTAATAAACAAACGCATTTTAATCGGTATTAGTGGCGGCATTGCGGCCTATAAAATAGCCGAGCTAATACGCCGCCTTAAAGAACGCCACGCCGAAGTGCGCGTGGTGATGACGGAGTCTGCCAAGGCTTTTATTACTCCACTGACCTTGCAGGCGGTATCTGGTGAGCCGGTCTCCGACACCTTGCTTGACCCTGCTGCCGAAGCCGGCATGGGCCATATTGAACTGGCTAAATGGGCCGATCTCATCTTAATTGCCCCCGCCAGTGCCAATACGATCGCTAAACTCAGTGCGGGTCTTGCCGATGACTTACTCACAACCTTGTGTTTGGCCACGCCAGCGCCTCTTGCCGTAGCGCCTGCCATGAACCAGCAGATGTATCGTCATTTAGCTACGCAACATAACCTTGCTACACTATTGCAGCGTGATACTTTGGTGTGGGGCCCAGCATTAGGTGCCCAAGCCTGTGGTGATGTTGGACCAGGCCGCATGCTAGAGCCCATGGAGCTGCTCGCCTTAGTCGAGCAACATTTTACCGCACCTTCACAATTACTAGCCGGCGTTAAGCTGATGCTAACAGCAGGCCCGACCCGAGAAGCACTCGATCCGGTGCGCTTTATTTCTAATCACAGTTCAGGAAAAATGGGTTACGCCTTAGCCGCTGCCGCCCAACAGATGGGCGCAGAAGTAACATTAGTCAGTGGCCCAGTGGCGTTAGCTACCCCTAATGGGGTCACGCGTATTAATGTAGAAAGCGCGACCCAAATGCATGCCGCAGTCATGCAAGATATTAAACATCAACAAATTTTTATCGCTTGCGCTGCTGTGGCAGATTACAGCCCTAAGCAGATAGCTGAGCATAAGATTAAAAAGACATCACAAGACGCTCTGGTCATAGAGCTGACCAAAAACCCTGATATTGTGGCGGACGTGGCGGCTGGCACTAATAAGCCCTTTACCGTGGGCTTTGCCGCTGAAACGCAAGGTGTTGCGCACTATGCTCAAGATAAACTCAAGCGTAAGAAGCTTGATATGATTGCGGCCAATAATGTTGCGGCACAAAATCAAGGTTTTAATAGTGACCATAATGCGCTTAGTGTATTTTGGCCAAATGGACACACTGAGCTGCCGCTAGCAGAAAAAACGACCCTTGCCACCCATCTTCTTACTTTAATTGCAGAGCAATACCATGACACCAATAGAGCTTAAAATTCTTGATCCTCGCGTGGGCAAAGACTTTCCTGTGCCCGCCTATGCCACGCCTGGCTCAGCAGGATTAGACTTACGCGTTTGCCTTGAAGCGCCCTTAACTTTGGCCCCTGGCGACACCCAGCTATTACCGACCGGAATCGCAATTCATATTAGTGATCCTAGCCTGTGCGCCACCATTTTACCGCGCTCTGGCCTTGGTCATAAACACGGCATAGTATTAGGAAACTTAGTAGGCTTAATTGACTCTGATTACCAAGGTCAGTTAATGGTATCCTGCTGGAATAGAGGCTCAACGTCGTTCACTATTGAACCCGGAGAGCGTATTGCACAATTGGTGATTTTACCTGTCGTGCAAGCTCAATTTACGCTTGTTAATGAGTTTAACCAAAGCGAACGAGGAGAAGGCGGTTTTGGCTCTTCTGGTCGCCAATAATCGAGTGATGCGCATTTATGGCTAACACCCAAGTTAAAAAAAATAGACGCGAACAGATCCTACAAGCACTGGCGCACATGCTAGAAACTAGCTCTGGCCGGCGCATTACCACGGCTAAACTTGCAGCCGAGGTAGGCGTATCTGAAGCGGCGCTATATCGGCATTTTCCTAGTAAGGCACGGATGTTTGAGGGATTAATCGACTTTATAGAAGAAACGCTCTTTTCACGCATTAACCTGATCTTACAAGATGAAAAAGACTGCGCCTTACGATTACGCTACATAATGCAGCTAATTTTAGGCTTTTGTGAGCGTAACCCTGGTATCACTCGATTATTAAACGGTGATGGTTTACAAGGCGAGCACGAACGCTTATTAGCGCGCATGAATCAGTTATTTGAACGCTTAGATGTACAACTAAAACAAGTAATACGTGAGCGCCGTTTATATGAAGGTGAAGGCTTTGCTACTAATGAGAAAGTGTTAGCTAACCTGCTACTTGCCCATATTGAAGGCCGTATTAACCAATATGTGCGCAGCCAGTTTCGCATTAAGCCCACCTTACACTTTGATCAGCAGTGGCAGCTACTACTACCACAAGTAAGCACAGTGGCTTAACTAACAACAATAAACCCTCACTAATATAAAAAGGTAACCCAATGGAACCAGCTGAGGCAGCCAGCCAAATTCAAGATTGGCTAAGCAATAACCAAGAGTTAATTATTCACTACGCAGTAAATATTGCAGCAGCGCTACTAACGCTCGTTATCGGCTTTGTAGTAGTGGGCATGCTAACGGGTGGCGTCAACTCACTACTAAAAAAGCGTAAAGTGGACAGTACCATTGCTGACTTTACGACGAGTCTCCTCAAGTATGGCTTATTGGCATTTGTGATTATTGCCGCACTCAGCCGAGTAGGCGTTCAAACTGCGTCATTTGTAGCCATTGTGGGTGCCGCCGGTTTAGCGGTAGGTTTAGCACTACAGGGCTCTTTATCTAACTTTGCCGCCGGTGTGTTACTCATCAGTTTTCGCTTTTTTAAAGCAGGCGATTATATAGAAGGTGGCGGCACTGCAGGCACAGTACAGTCGGTGCAAGTTTTTACCACCATACTCATGACCCCCGACAACCGTATGATAGTGGTGCCTAACTCCAAAATCTTAAACGATAATATTATTAACTACTCAAAAGAAAAAACACGCCGCCTAGACTTAGTGATTAGTGTGTCTTACCACGCCGACTTACGGCAGGTTAAAGCGTTATTAAATCGTGTTGTATTAGCCGACGATCGCGTATTGAAGGACCCTGAATGCAATATTGCTGTAAGTAACTTAGGTAATACTGCGGTTGAGTTTATTGTGCGTCCTTGGGTTAACGCCAGTGATTACTGGGCATTAAAGTTTGATTTGCTAGAGCAAATTAAAGCTGAAATGGATGCGCAGAATATTCGCATGCCCTACCCCAACATGGATGTACACCTCATTAAAGACGAGGTGGTATAATCAATATCGTTTAATATAAGCGTAAATAAAAGGGCCTATATAGGCCCTTTACTCTTTTAATATGGCGATATTAAGCCATAAAAATTATATTAAAGATTTTCCGCTTTATCTATCTAGGCCCACCATGTACCAATCAAGAATTCGCCTGTTATTTCGCCTCCTATGGCCGCAATTTATTTGGCTTACGCTCATTTTATTAGGTGCCCGCTATGTGATGTTTCAACAGTTTACTGGCCCATCAGCATTAGTAGACCAAGCCGATGATATACGCCGTATGTGGATAACTGGCCTAAGGTATGACTTACGCATTGCTGGCATGGCCTTGGCTCCCTTGGTTTTATCTGGATTATTGCTGGCGGCTTGGCGCAGTAGTTGGCAACTTTGGCGGCACTTAGCGTTAGGGTTTATTGCCTTAGTGAGCCTGATTGTGGCGGGCTGCGCTATTAGTAACTTTTATTACTATCAGACCTATCATCGCCATTTTGATGTATTCGCCTTTGGCCTATTTGAAGATGATACATCGGCCGTGTTGGCCAATATGGGGCAAGATTATCCTATTCTGGCGGCCAGCTTGCTTGCTGTTTTGCTCGCTGCTATTCCTACCCTGTTCGCCTACTATCAATTGCGCACAGCATCAATTAAAGGCGCCATCTCTTGGCCCTTTTTCATCATCTATGTACTGATTAGCCTGACCCTTGTTTTTGCCTTCGCTCGTGGCAGTTTAGGCACCTTTCCTTTGCGCCGAGGTAATGCGCAAGTTTCTGAGCTATCGGTACTCAATCAGCTAACACCCAATGCACTGATGGCGCTAGCATGGGCGCGCAAAGATAAAATACACGACGTAAAATTTAGCCCGGTTAGCTCTGCAGAGGGCCAAGCTCTGCTAACAACCCTTAACTTTGACTCCCTTAACGGGCAAACACCGCGCAATGATTATGTTAGCCAGTATCCGCCCCATGTTGTGGTAGCCATGATGGAGGGGCTGGGCAGTAATATGCTGGCCTTTGATGAGCCTGAGCGCAACGATTTGCTAGGTCGACTACGCCCCCATTTTGAGCAGGATTTTTTATTTACTCGTTTTTTATCGCAAGATAATGGCACAGCCCCCTCATTAGCGGCGCTGTTCTTTAATAGCCCAGTGCAAAGTATTAGCCACTCATCAGCACAAACAGTTGACTTAACTACCCCCTTCGATGTGTATAAAAAAGCGGGGTATCGCAATATTTTTATTTCTCCTGGCAATATGATGTGGCGCAACTTGGTTAACTACCTGCCACTGCAAGGGGTTGATGCTGTGTATGACCAAAATGCACTGTTAGAGCATTACCCCGATGCCGAGCAATATATGACCGATTGGGGGCTGCCCGATGAATACGCTTACCGCTTAGCCGAAAAGTTATTGGCCGAGTCTGAACAGCCGTTATTTATTAGCATTTTAAGTGTGACTAATCACCCGCCTTATGTCACACCTAATACCTACACGCCAAAACCGGTTGCCATAACGCCACACTATCAGCGCCACATTGAAGAAGGGGCGATTAAACCACATAATATTTTAACAACCTTTCAGTACGCCTCCGATGCCTTAGGTGGCTTTATCAGTCATATAAAAGATTCAGATTTAGCAAAACGCACCCTGATTGCTGTAACGGGTGATCACCAAATGCGCCGTGTTAAGGCGTTTTATCCTAACGAACAAGTATTAGACAGGGGCGTACCTTTTTATCTGTATGTACCAGATAATATTCTTAACACTCGTGATTGGCACTTTGACCCGACACGCGTAGGATCACACAAAGATATTATGCCAACTCTGTATCATTACAGTCTCTCGCAGCAGCCCTACTTAGCTTTAGGTGGCCGTAATATGTTGGCTACTACTGATGATGCAGCTCGCAACTTTGGCTACAACGTCTTATTGTGGATAGACGCAAAGGGGGCTTATGTATTAAATGAATCCCCCGTCTTTTACCCTTGGCTTAATACCGATTCTCTGCAACTTGATGGCGAACAAGCTTATGCTGTGAGCCCGCAGCAAGATAAACGAATGGCCGCTTATCCTAAGCTGTTACGCTGGCATATCAATCAACAAGTTAAAGGTGAGCACACCAGTGAAAAGCAATAATGCTACCTTGGCTAGACTTAATAAGCGGCCATTGCATACCATGACCCAATAACGTCTGGTGATGTGTACATTACTCGGTACCAGTTATTCTTATTATCAAAAGAGCGTGAACTATGAATAAACAATCCAAACAGCTGCAAAAATTGCTGCTATTTCAGCTTGCGGGTCACCGTTTATTTGGCCTAGGAACGCTGAAAATTCGTGAGATCATGCCGCTGCCTCACTTAACTAAGCTGCCTAGCAGCCAAGGAGCTGTGATTGGTACCGCGACTTTTCGTGGTGCAGCTGTACCTATTATTGATATGGCAGCCGCTATTGGTTACCCGCCATTAACGGGCGAAGAAAGGGCAAACGCCACTGTTATTGTTACCGATGTTAATCGTACAGAAATCGGCTTTATGGTGCGTAACGTGCAGCGCATAGTAGAAACCGACTGGAAAGATGTCTCTCCGCCACCCAAAGCGTTAGGGAGAAATGCCTTTATTACCGGCCTTGTAACCATAGATGAAGACCTAATCCAGCTGTTAGATTTAGAGTTACTACTAGCTAAAGTCTATCCAGAGTCGTTAAGCAGCAAAGATGTATTGCTAAACGATATGGAAGTAGAGACCTTGCGAGGCTTTTCCATATTGATGGTGGATGACTCTGTGGTGGCGCGCAAACAACTCAGTGTGCTGCTAGATAGTAAAAATATCGACTATCAGGTGACTCACAACGGTAATGATGCGTTAGAACGTATGATTAACGCCAGTGAGCAGGGTAATCCAGTTGATATATTGGTTAGCGATATCGAAATGCCTGGGTTAGATGGGTATGAGTTAGCGTTTCAAATACGTAATAACAAAAGCCTGCATCAGCCCTGGATCATCTTGCACTCATCATTAAGTAGCGAAATGAGCCTAAGCTATGCCGAGCAAGTAGGTGCCGATAGAGCATTAACCAAGTTTGATGCCCACGAGTTACTGCACACCATGCTCGATGCCGCCGCAGGCCGCAAACAGTAGCGATGGCTGAAAATAATGCCCAGCGCCAGCGAGCCAAGAACAGAGCCTTATGTTAGCTGGCGCGAGGTACTAGGAGCGACACATTTAAATGCCGTATTGCTCACGGTAGGCTTGCACATTGGCTAAGTGCTCGGCCATGTCTGTTTGCTTGCTTAAATACTCAACCAAATCGGCTAAGGTAATAATAGCGGTAACCTCGGCGTTATAATCGCGCTCGACTTCTTGAATAGCCGATAACTCGCCCTTGCCCTTCTCTTGGCGGTCCAATGCAATCAACACCCCAGCTAGGTCGGCACCGTTAGCCTGAATAATATCCATAGACTCACGAATCGCGGTGCCAGCGGTGATCACATCATCCACCAACATAATACGCCCTTGCAGCGGGCTACCCACCAAGTTGCCACCCTCGCCATGATCTTTGGCCTCTTTGCGGTTAAAGCAATACGGCACATCTTGGTCGTGTAACTCTGCCAGTTGTACGGCAGTGGCACTGGCAATAGGAATACCCTTGTAAGCGGGGCCAAACAACACATCATATTGAGTGTTGGCATCCACTAGCGCAGCGGCATAAAAACGGCCTAAGCGAGCTAAGTCACGGCCACTGTTAAATAAACCAGCATTAAAGAAGTAAGGGCTAGTACGACCCGATTTTAAGGTAAATTCGCCAAATTTAAGCACGTCTTTACTCATGGCAAATTCAATAAACTCACGCTGATAAGCTTTCATCAAGTTCTCTCTTAAGATGTGATTAACGACATTAATATATTTTAGTTTTATCTTTAGCTGATGGCTTACAGCTGACCGCTGATAGCTGGCCGCATGGCTTCACGCTGAATATCGACTAATTCAGCAATCGACTGACTGGCTAGCGCCAACATATCTAACAACTGCTGATGAGTAAAAGGCGCAGCCTCGGCAGTACCTTGTATTTCTATCATCTCACCTTCAGCTGTCATCACCACGTTCATATCGGTATCGGCACTCACGTCTTCGGTATATTCCAAATCCGCCACCGCTTGGCCATCAACCATGCCCACAGAAATAGCCGCCACCCAAGTTTTCATCGGGTTTTGGGCAATCATTTTTTGAGCTTTCATCCACTGCGTGGCATAAGCCAAAGCCACACAAGCCCCGGTAATAGCAGCGGTGCGCGTGCCACCATCGGCTTGAATGACATCACAGTCTAAGGTGATGGTATGCTCACCCAGCTTTTTTAGATCGATAGCTGCCCGCAAAGCCCGGGCAATTAATCGTTGAATCTCTAGGGTACGGCCGCCTTGTTTACCGGTGGCCGCTTCACGCCTCATGCGGTTATGGGTTGAACGTGGCAACATGCTGTATTCTGCATTGACCCAACCTTGGCCTTTGCCACGCAAAAAACGGGGCACACCCTTTTCTACCGAGGCAGTACACAACACCTTGGTATCACCAAATTCAACCAACACAGAGCCCTCTGCGTGGCGGGTATAATGAGGCGTAATAGTAACGGGGCGAATTTCACCCACTGCACGGCCGCAAGCGCGTGTAGACATGGTACTCTCCAACTTAAATAGAATGATAGCGGCCTAAGGCAAAGCCCACTCGTCGTTATTATAAAGAAACAACTCCGCCATTGCATGCAAGCCCTTAGCTAAGCGCAGCATTGCTGTACAGTAAGGCCTTATGCCAAAATTACCTGTTAACGCGCCACTGATATCGAGAGCACTATGATCCACAGTATGACCGCCTATGGGCGACAAGAATTTAAGCAAGAATGGGGCACTGCCGTTTGGGAAATCCGTTCTGTTAATCAACGCTATCTAGAAACCTACACCCGTTTACCCGAGCAGTTTCGTAGCCTAGAGCCATTAATCAAAGAAAAGCTGCGATCCCGCATGCAGCGCGGCAAGGTAGAATGTGCCTTACGCTTTGAGTCAAATACCGCCGTTCAAGGCGAGTTACAGATGAATAAAGCACTGGCACAACAACTGATTAGCGGTGCCGACTGGATTATAAAAGAAGCCGGACAAGGCACGCTTAACCCAGTTGATATTTTGCGCTGGCCAGGCGTAATGGAAGCCCAAGCGCAAGACATGGACGCATTAAGCAATCAGCTTATGGCTTGCTTAGATACAGTGGTTGAGGACTTTTTAGCGGCCCGCGCCAGCGAAGGCGAACAGCTTAAAGAGCTCATTGAGCAGCGCTTGAATGGCATTGAGCAAGAAGTCTCTAAAGTAAAAACTGAGATGCCCGCTATTGTGGCTTGGCAGCGCCAGCGCCTACAAGAGCGCTTTGAAGAAGCCAACATTGAGCTAGAACCACAGCGGGTCGAACAAGAAATGGTGTTATTGGCACAAAAAGTTGATGTGGCAGAAGAGCTAGATCGCTTAGTTACGCATATTAGTGAAACCCGCAAAATTCTCAAAAAAGGCGGCGCCTGCGGCCGACGACTGGACTTTATGATGCAAGAGTTCAACCGCGAGTCTAATACGCTAGGTTCTAAATCGATCAGTACCAGCATTACCAACTCAGCCGTGGAAATGAAGGTATTAATAGAGCAAATGCGCGAGCAGATCCAGAATATTGAATAATATTATAACGAGAAGGTTATTCAACTAATAATGTCTAAAAGCCCTGCTATTTCGTTGTAAATACAGGGCTTTTATTATTCAGCCAATGGTAAATAATGGAGAAGTGATTGACATCCCTAGTGACTGATTAGACTATTTGGCATTATCACTTTTTTGTATTGAGTTTGTTGTGTTACTGAATATCTTTCGCACCCTCTTATTGTTACTGAGCGCGACTGTGCTTAGCAAAATCGCGCTTAGTGCCCTTAACCCTTTTTTAGCAGAGCAGTTATTCAGTCACAGTGGCGCTTATAGTCTCTGGTGGGGGCTGCGCCTTGATATTACCGCTGTTATGGTGATGGCCACACCTGCGGTATTATTACTACTTATCGCCCATTGGGGAAACTGGCGACCTCGCTTGGTCAAGTTATGGTTACTACTGGCCTGTTTTTGGCTGATCGTCACCACCACGGCAGATGCTATCTATATGCTAGAAGCAGGCCGACACGTCACCTTTGAAGTGTTTACCGGCCAAGGCCTAGAGCAAGGCTTGTTGGCCACCGCTGTTACCACCTACTTACCCCAAACCTTCACCGCCTTGATATTAGTGCTGCTATTCGCCTGGCTCACTTGGCGCTTGCCCATAACCGCAGCCCCAGCACCTTGTCGTTATGCGCGCATGATAGGCGGCGCTCTGGTATTAGTGCTTTGGTTAGGGGGCACAGTGACCGCGGTTCGTGGTGGTTGGAGTGATGCCCCACAATCGCCCATGAGTGCATATAAAGTTGGGGAGCCCGAGCAAGCGCTTATCGCGTGGAATGCCCCTTATGCCATTAGCTATTATTTAGCTAAAGGCAAAAAACGCGCAGCTCAGCAAATAACACCAGCGCCAACAGCACAAGAACTCGCGTTATTAGCAAAACATTTTGCTCAGCAGCCACAGTTACAATTACCAAGCAAACAAGCCAATGTGCTCATTGTACTGCTAGAAAGCTGGCCCGCAGCAGATTTAGCCAGCTACCTACCGCTCGATACCGAACAAGGCCCTAAGTCTGCGGCCCCCTACTTTGACGCTTTGCGCCAACAAAGCATCACCACCAATGCGCTATACGCTGATGGGTATCGCACTGTAGAGGGCATGTTTGCCACATTTTGCTCGTTTGCCAACCCTATAGGGGGCGGTGTGGCGGGCACACAATTACAAAGTGCCCCCTACCAATGCCTACCACAAATACTTAAAGAACAGGGCTTTGATACCCACTTTATTCAAGGCAGTGGCAAGGGCATTGTCGGCTCATTTGCGCAAAGTTTAGGCTTTACCCATTCTTATGGTAAAAAAGACTACCCCTTTGCCGGTACAGAGAACTACTGGGGGTATATGGATGACGATATTTATCGGTTTACGCTAGATAAACTCGCTCAGGCCGAGCAGCCTTTTCTGATCACGGTCAATACTGGCACTACCCACGACACTTACTTACCCAACGACAGTGACTATGTGTTTGGCAAAGATAATCGCTCTGCACTGCGACGTAATGTAATTCATCATGCCGATGGCGCACTACAACGCTTTTTAGAACAGCTACCCAAGGTGCTAGATGAGCCAACCTTAGTGGTATTAATGGCGGATCATACCGCAGGCGTTACACAACATGATCTAGACCGTAACGCCATTCCCTTTGCGATGTTTGCCACCGATGGTTCGCTGCCTGTACAAAAGCTTCCCCTTAATGCTGGTCAGCTAGATATCGCCCCCACTATTATGGACTGGCTAGGTGGCAGTGTGCCTTGGTTTACCGGACAGTCATTATTAACACAACCCTATCAAGGCTTTGCTCATTATTCTGCTGGGCAAACAGTGAATTGGATTCAAGGCCAACACTTAGTGCGATTTGATGTAACACAAGATGTCAGCCTTGAGCATAATGCCCGCTGTTTTACCATTGCCGATAACGGCATTAAGCTTCATCAAGCACAATGTGCTCAAGCACCTTATGCCGATATGCTGTCTTTAGCTCAGGCTTATACTCGCTACACCCAGTCTTTATTATTTAAAGGTAAAACCAGTGAGTTTGCCGAGTCGCTATCAAGCTCAAGTACTGTCGCCTCACAATAACTAAGAGTCTAATGTAAAAGAAATGAGGCCCCAATACGAAGACATAGGATCTGAACCGCTCATTTCCCAGATTGGTATCACACTTGTTGACCCATCACGGTTAACAACATGACCGCTCAGCCCTTGTTATCGTCAGAGCTTTATACTGAGTGTGGGTATTATTAAAGATTTCATGCCAAGTAAAATAGAAACAAGGCGGTTTTCTCTATCGAGAAGCGTGCTTTACACAAAGCAGCAACAAGCTTCTTCTAAACTTAACAACTAGGCCTTAATTGTATCTTTAGACAGTAATAAACTCGCGACCCAGCTTAACAGCTCGGTTTTACCGAGGTTTTCATCAGGAAAAAACTGATAGAGTCGAAGCGACTACCTGATCATAATGAAATTTGCGTGGAGGGCACTTCCGCAGCAAGCTATAGTTACTTTTTGATTGGTCGTTGTATTTACAGCGACCATTTTTTTATTCCCGATCTTCTGGTAAACTTGGCCGCCCTTGGTTCCAGCTCGATGCTGGCAAATAACCCCAAACGGCACACATATTATGGCGCACTGCGGTACCTTATTTATTATTTCTTCTCCTAGCGGCGCAGGCAAATCCAGTCTGATCCAAGCCCTGCTTGCGCGTCCTAGCGCCGACGGCCAGCTACAGGTGTCTGTTTCTCATACCACTCGCGGCGTACGCCCAGGTGAAGAAAATGGTATTCACTACCACTTTGTGAGTCAGAACGAGTTTAAAGTGCTGATTGAGCGCGGCGCTTTTTACGAATGGGCTCAAGTGTTCGACAACTACTACGGTACCTCACGGGAGTGGATTGACGAGCAGTTAGCGAAAGGCATAGACATATTATTGGATATTGACTGGCAGGGTGCCCGTCAAATTCGCGAACAATCTCCCAGCGCTAAATCTATCTTTATTCTTCCCCCTAGCCGAGAAGAGCTAGAACGTCGTTTAAATGCTCGTCAGCAAGACAGTGCAGACGTTATTCGGTGTAGAATGGATAAGGCGGTATCTGAGATGTCGCATTACAATGAATACGATTATTTATTGGTTAATGATAACTTTGACCAAGCATTAAATCGCCTCAGCGCCATTATAGAAGCCGAACGGGCCAATACGGGTAAACAGGCGATACGTTACCAAAACTTGCTTTCTGGCCTACTGGCGGAATAAGCTAAGATCAATTAGAATTTTGCACCTTTTTTAATCATTGGAGTCCATTATGGCACGCGTTACTGTTGAAGATGCTGTTGAGCAGGTTGGCAACCGTTTTGATTTAGTGTTGGTTGCTTCTCGTCGCGCTCGCCAACTGGCGATTCAAGGCAAAGACGCCTTAGTACCGTTAGAAAACGACAAGCCGACTGTTATCGCATTACGTGAAATTGAGCAAGGTTTAGTTAACCATGCGGTGATGGACGTACAAGACCGTCAAGAGCAGCAAGAAATGGATGCCGCTGAAATGGCTGCTGTTGCCGCTATTTCTGAAGGTCGCCTGTAACCTTTAAAGAATATCGGTAAGTCCGTTTTAGCACTAAAGCGGACTTAGCTTCTAAACGACCTAGTAACGATATCGTTTATCGAGGTATTGATTGTATCTATTTGAATCTCTTAAAGAGCTTGCTAACAGCTACTTGCCCCCCGAGCAGGTAGCGCAGCTTCAAGCCGCTTATGTGGTGGCCAGAGACGCACACCAAGGGCAAACTCGCTCAAGCGGCGAGCCCTATATCACCCATCCGGTGGCGGTGGCGCGTATTTTGGCAGAGATGCATCTTGATCATGAAACCTTAATGGCGGCCTTGTTACACGATGTAATTGAAGACACGCCCATTACTAAAAATGCCTTAGCTGAGCAATTTGGTGAGGATGTGGCTGAACTGGTGGAAGGGGTCTCTAAACTCGATAAAATTAAGTTTAGAGACCATAAAGAAGCACAAACCGAAAACTTCCGCAAAATGGTACTGGCCATGACCCAAGATATTCGGGTTATCTTAATTAAATTGGCCGACCGCACTCACAATATGCGTACTTTGGGGGCATTACGGCCCGACAAACGTCGCCGTATTGCCCGAGAAACCCTCGAAATTCATGCTCCTATCGCCAATCGTCTTGGTATTCATACTATTAAGAATGAGCTGGAAGAGCTGGGCCTAGAGGCGCTGTACCCAATGCGTACCCGAGTGTTACGTGCATCTGTACGTCGCGCACGGGGTAATCGTCATGAAATTATTCAGTCTATTTTAGAACAAATTAGTGGCCGCTTAGTTGATGCAGACATCACAGCTTCAGTGGCGGGCCGCGAAAAGAACATGTTCTCCATCTATAATAAGATGGTAAAAAAAGAACTGCAATTTCATGAAGTTATGGATATTTACGCCTTTCGCGTGATTGTGAAAGACCTAGATACTTGCTATCGCGTTTTAGGGCAAATGCATACCTTATATAAGCCTCGCCCTGGGCGCTTTAAAGATTATATTGCCATTCCTAAAACCAACGGTTATCAGTCGTTACATACTTCTTTAGTTGGCCCTCATGGGGTGCCCGTAGAAGTGCAGATCCGTACCGAGTATATGGATCAAATGGCCGATAAAGGGGTGGCTGCACATTGGGCTTATAAAGTTGATTCTGAAAAATCCAATACCACAGCGCAGGTTCGCGCCGAACGTTGGATGCAAAGCTTAGTAGAATTGCAACAAAGTGCCGGTTCGTCATTTGAGTTTATTGAAGGGGTTAAAACCGACCTTTTCCCTGACGAAATCTATGTGTTTACTCCAGAAGGCCGCATTTTAGAGCTGCCCTCGGGCGCCACACCGGTCGACTTTGCTTATGCAGTGCACACCGATATTGGTCATGCTTGTGTAGGAGCGCGCGTCGATCGCCAACCCTACCCTCTTAGCCAGCGATTGCACTCAGGCCAAACTATCGAAATTATTACCGCCCCCAACGCACGCCCTAACGCGGCTTGGCTTAATTTTGTGGTGACCTCGCGCGCGCGCACGAATATCCGTCAATTCTTAAAGAACCTGCGTACCGAAGAGTCCGTATTATTAGGCAAACGCTTATTAAATCACGCCTTGGGTGCTAAAAACCTAGAAGATATTTCGGTAGATAGAGTCGAACAGGTGCTAAAAGACACCAAATACAGCTCTATTACCGCCTTACTAGCCAATATTGGTTTAGGTAATGCAATGAGCGTGGTTATTGCTCGGCGCTTGCTAGAAGATACAGATGAAGAACCCACAGAGCGCAATAAAGCACTGAAGAAGATGCCAATTAAAGGCACCAACGACATGTTGCTGAACTTTGCTAATTGTTGTCGCCCTATTCCGGGTGACCCCATTGTGGCGCACATTAGTCCGGGTCGAGGCTTAGTGATTCATTTGGATTCTTGTAAAAATATTCGTGGCCACAATAAAGAGCAAAACAAATACCTGCCCGTGCAGTGGGATATGGATCAAGATTTTGATTTTGACTTTAAAACCGAAATTGGCATCGAAATTATCAATCAACAAGGTGCACTCGCCGGGCTGGCTAACATTATTTCTGCCACAGGTGCCAATATTCACAATATTGCTACCGAAGAAAAAGACGGCCGCGTCTATCAAGTTGAGCTGTTAATTACCACCACTAGCCGGGTTCATTTGGCTAATATCATGCGTAAAATCCGCGTAGCACCGAATGTACTTAAGGTATATCGTCTACGTAAATAACACCTTTGGGGCTCTTTGCGTCCAATATTGGCTGAGTGTTTTTACTGGGTGTTGGCTCACACAGCTCGCTGTGTTATTAAATAATAAACACTTTGGAGCCCAATATGCTTGCCCGCTTGTTATTACTCGGAACTTGCCTGCTCATGAATGCTGTCTCTGCCGCTCCCTTTTTTACTACTGAATCTCAACTGAGCGATTTAAGTCATTCAGGGCTGAATGCTCATTGGCAACGTCAAAGCGTACAGGGCGTATTTAGCAGCCACGACAATCTCGCTTTGCCCTATGCAAAACTGACTAACCCCCAACATCAGCAATCGATCATACTGGTTAATGGCCGTACAGAAACCTACTTAAAATACCAAGAGCTGGCCCTCGATTTATTTAATAATGGCTATAACGTTTATTTATATGATCATCGTGGCCAAGGTCTGGCTCCTCGTCTATTAAAAAACCAACAAATAGGTTATGTGGGGAATTTTGATGACTACGTTCAAGATCTTGAGCAGTTTGTGCAACAAGTAGTCTTAGAAGAGCCGGTCGATAGCCTGTACCTGTTATCACACTCTATGGGCGGGACTATTTCTGCACTCTGGCTAAGTCAAACCCAGGTTCGTCTGCAAGCGGCTGTGTTATCTTCCCCCATGATGGGTATTTATCTTAAACCCCTACCACGCTGGCTAGTTAATGGGCTCTTGTCAATATTTGACAGTGGTTGTGGTTGGCTGGGGCGTACGGCTTGCTATGCACCGGGGCAAGCTGATTATAAGCAGCTTCCCTTTAAAGAGAATGTGCTGACTCACAGCGAAACTCGCTATCAGCTGTTACGCGATTTATATCAGCAACAGCCTCAGTTACAGCTAGGTGGTGTAAGCGTACACTGGTTAAAGCAAGCATTAATGGCCGGAGATCAGGCTATTACAGAAGCTGGACGCATTACCACTCCCCTGCTGGTGTTACAGGCAGGTAATGATGTTGTGGTGGATAACCATGCGCAAAATCGTTTTTGTGATGCCTTGCCCTATTGTGCAGGCGGAGCGCCCAAGGTCATTGACGGCGCCTCTCATGAGCTCTTTATTGAGCAAGATAAACTGCGT
This sequence comes from Oceanisphaera pacifica, assembly GCF_017498065.1. GTDB lineage: Bacteria > Pseudomonadota > Gammaproteobacteria > Enterobacterales > Aeromonadaceae > Oceanimonas > Oceanimonas pacifica. The sequence goes on from NZ_JAGDFX010000010.1 coordinate 71,547, forward strand.
AAGCCGGCGCTTCAAGCCACCTTGTCTTTTTTTGAGCAACACGAAAAACAATAGCCGTACGCGTTACCTCATAAGCCGTAAGTAAGATCCGCGACTGTGTTCGCCTTTAACTTACGGCGTATAGCGTGTGGCTTTGCTAAGGGGTCATAGATGGAATTGTTTATTGGTATTATGTCGGGAACCAGCTTAGATGGCATAGATGCCGTTTTAGTGGCCACAGATGGCAAACACGCCGAATTAAAAGCCAGTACCACTCTCCCCTTTGCCACCAATTTGCGCCAGCGCTTATTGCACCTAGCCGGTGGCGCGGCTATTACCGCTCAACAATGGGGCGAACTAGACACCGAGCTTGGCCAAGCTTATGCAGATATTGTGTTGCAGCTATTAAGCGAGTCAGGCACCTCCGCCGAGCAAGTTCGCGCCATTGGTTGCCACGGGCAAACCGTGTGGCACCAGCCAACAGGCGCCCTGCCGTTTTCATTACAGTTAGGTGACGCTAATCGAATTGCCGCATTAACAGGCATAGTCACCATTAATGATTTTCGCCGTAAAGACATGGCGTTAGGCGGCCAAGGTGCTCCCTTAGTACCGGCTTTTCATCAGCAAGTATTAGGTGACACAAAACAAGTACGCATTGTGGTAAATATTGGCGGCATTGCCAATATTACGGTGCTTGCGCCAGGGCAAGCGGCCGTGGGCTATGACGTAGGGCCGGGTAATATGCTAATGGATATGTGGTGCAAACAGCACTGCGGACTCCCATTTGATAAAGACGCAGCACTGGGTCGACAAGGCCAAGTGAACCCCGCCTTACTATCGCGCTTACTCAGTGAGCCTTGGCTGGCACAGCCTGCTCCTAAAAGTACCGGCCGTGAGCTATTTAGCGCGCCATGGTTAGCCCAGCACTTATTCGATAATATTTCGGTGGCAGATGTACAAGCCACTTTGGCTGAGTTTAGCGCCCAAGCCATTGCTAACGAGGTCGATAAGTGGCCCGTAGGCGAGCTATTAGTCTGTGGCGGCGGCGGCCATAACCCGTTATTAATGCAGCGCTTAAGCGCTTTGCTGCCTCAGTGGCAAGTGGATACCACAAACCGTGCTGGGGTTGATATGGACGCTATGGAAGCCATGGCCTTTGCCTGGCTGGCCCACCAAACATTAAAGGGTTTACCAGGTAATTTACCTTCTGTTACCGGTGCCAGCCGCCCCGCCATTTTAGGTGCCATCCATTTGCCGTAAGTCTTGCAGGCGCCAGTAATGCCATACGCTGTACGTTAAGGGCAACAACTAATTACCAAGATAGACCAAAAGGTATATCTGCAACGCTTCTTTATAACGAAAGGCACGGAAGAACACGGAAAAATAAAGATCAGATCTGAAAAAACCAAAGCTATATGAGTAAGGGCCAAATACCAAACCATCAGCGGGCAGGACTTTTGAACTTACCATTAAAAAATCACTTATCACTTTTCGACCTTATCTCATGTTAATTTTTCCGAGGGTTCCGTGGATTCCGTTGCAAAGAGGCTTGAGGTTTGGTGTTATCTCGCCCTCTTTACTCTTCACGCCCTTTTTAAGGAGTATTAAATGCCCACTTCAAATTTACTCAACGACTTAGCTAAGCTGGCCTCTGAAGGGCGAAACCCGGATACCTTAGATATCGACCGCCAATCCACCCTTGAGATGCTGACCACCATTAATAACCAAGATAAGCAGGTGCCAGCGGCTATCGCCAAGGTATTACCTGCCATAGCAGCAGCGGTCGATAGCATTGTTACTGCCTTTCAACAAGGCGGGCGGCTGATTTATATGGGGGCGGGGACCAGTGGCCGTTTAGGGGTATTGGATGCCTCTGAATGCCCGCCCACTTTTAGTGTGCCGCCAGACATGGTGATCGCCTTAATTGCCGGAGGAAAAGAAGCCATGTTTCGCGCTCAAGAGGGTGCTGAAGATAACCAACAATTAGGCGCCGATGACTTAGCCGCACTCACCCTAACCAACAAAGATATAGTGGTCGGCATAGCAGCCAGTGGTCGCACGCCCTATGTGCTGGGCGGTTTAGCCTACGCGCGCAAGGTAGGGGCCACTACAGTGGCACTCGCTTGCAACAGCGGCTCGGCCATTGGGCTGGCCGCCGATATTGCGATTGAGCCGCAAGTGGGCCCAGAGGTGATTACCGGCTCTACCCGATTAAAATCGGGCACTGCACAAAAGCTGGTGCTCAATATGCTCAGTACCGCCAGCATGATCCGCATTGGCAAGGTGTATCAAAACCTAATGGTGGATTTAAACGCCAGCAACTTAAAACTAGAAGCCCGTGCGCTGCGCATTGTGATGCAAGCCACCGAGGCCTCAGAGGCTCAGGCCATAGCAGCCCTTAAAGCCGCCGACAATCAAGTAAAGCTGGCCATTTTAATGTTGCTATCAGGATTAGATAAAGACACCGCCACCGCACAGTTAGCACAACACCAAGGCGGGTTGAACGCAGCTTTAAGCCGTCAGCGGTAAGCTGTCAGCTAAAAATAATACCAAGTGCCCAACTACACACTCAGCAAGATGAGATAGCCGCGATCCTAAGAGCCCGTGTTTATGTTGTTCTGACCGCTGAAAGCTGATGGCTGAAAGCTGATAGCTATCTTTCAAGGTTCTTCATTAAGCTGGGCGCGTAGTTTTTCTTCGCGCTTTAAATACCAGTTCGCCTTAAAAGAGGTCCACCAGTCGGCTGATAGCTCGCCGCCATAAGCTTCTAGTAATTCAATCACCCGCTCTAGGGTTAACACGGCAACGTCATATTCAATTTCTAACCACTGCTTGCGCACCACCACTTTAGCAACACCGGCTTCATGGTTAAATTGTTTCGCTAATAACTCTATTTGCAGCTGATTTAAGTCATCTAGTCGTAAGCGTCGTCGCACCGGAACAACTTCACTTTGGTCATCAAGCTCTGATGTACTCATACATTGCCCCTTAATTAATAACAGAGATTAGCTGCCTATTGCTAAGCCAAGACCGTTGCAATAGGCAGCTTGCTCATGGAACATATTGACTTAGAATACACAAAAAATCCCCATCAACAAATGAAGAGGTTATCATGGACGCGACCGTTACGCTTAAAGCCACCACCACAGAACCCGCGGTTACCCTAGCCGCCATTGGCCAAGGCTCTTGGTATATGGGCGAAGGCTTAGCGCCACGCCGCGATGAAGTGCGCGCCATTCAACAAGGGCTAGACTTAGGGCTTACCTTGGTAGATACCGCCGAAATGTATGCCGACGGCGGCGCCGAAGAAGTAGTAGGCGAGGCATTAAAAGGGCGCCGTGAACAGGCGTTTTTAGTGTCTAAGGTCTATCCGTGGAATGCGGGCAAACGCAGCGCGATTCAAGCCTGTGAAGACAGCTTACAACGCCTAGGCACCGATTATTTAGATATGTACCTACTGCATTGGCCCGGTGGCATAGCGCTAGAAGAAACCCTAAGCGCCTTTGAGCAATTGCGCCTTGATGGCAAGATCAAACGCTTTGCCGTGTCTAACTTTGATCATGATGAATTACAGCTATGGCATTACTTAAGCGGCCAAGATACCGCCGTTAATCAGGTGCTGTACCACTTAGGTTCTCGTGGCATTGAGCATTCGTTACGCCCTTGGCAGCGCCAGCAAGATATTGTCACTATGGGCTATTGCCCGCTGGCCCAAGGTGGCCGCTTACAGCGCGACTTAATGACGCACCCCGAGCTACAGGCTATCGCCAATGAGCTTAATATTAGTGTGCCGCAGCTGTTATTAGCGTGGGCAATTCGTCCTATAGATGGCAAACGCGATTTAATTGCGATTCCTAAAGCCGTGCAGCCGCAGCATGTACAGCAAAATGCCGACGCCTTAAATATTAAACTCAACAGCGACGTACTCGCCCGTTTAGATGCCGCTTTTCCGGCACCTAAGCGCAAAACACACTTGGATATTGTTTAGCCCCCTCCGGGAGCAATATGCTTGACGCCGTACGCTGTAAGAGAAAACTGCCTTATACCGTGACTATGAGGGTTATCTGGGTCACGGTATAAATATACAACTAACTCCCTGTGGTCGTACCGGATCTGTCATCGCCGCCCAGGGGCATTGCCGAGTAGAATTAATTAAAGCGTATTTCATCTAAATCCAACAATGTGACCATGTCTCGAGCCACTTCATCCGAAATTTTCTGCTCTCGCGCCAACAGATAAATAGCTTGGCGAGCAGTATCTATGATAGCTAAGCGCATTTTCCGCTCTACTTCATACTGCAAATGCTGCACATTCTCTGGATCTCGATATGAGTCAAAAGTATGTTCAAACTCTTCCCATATTCGCTGCTTTACCCCCGCAAAATAATCGACACTCAACGCAGTATTAGTGCTAGCTAGTTGCTGTAGCAACTCAGTGAGATGCTTTTCACCAGACTGGCGTGCGGCAGCGATAGCTAACCTTTTCTGCTGTGCTAAAGGGGATTGTAAATGCTCGTGATCTTCGGCACTTCTAAGTAATAATGGCAAGCAAACACTGGCGGTTATCAAGCTAATAATGATCACAGAGGCGGCCAGAAAAATAGCCAAGTCTCGCCCCGGAAAATCCTCACCACTGGGCAACAATAAAGGCAAGGTCAGCACGCCAGCTAAGGTAATAGTGCCGCGCACACCGCCCACGGACACCAGCACTATATCCCGTAAATTATGGTCATCGAAGCGGATGAAGCGCTTATGTTTTACCAAAGAAGTTATATTTACCGAGATAAAGACCCAGCTAAAGCGCAGCACAATCAATACCAAGAAAATGACCACCGCATACAGCAATAACCACCAAGCACTGTTCTGTTCGAGATTGGCCATCACATCCAGAGCACCCGTAAAGATATCGGGCAGCTGTTCGCCCAACAACACAAAAATGGCCCCGTTTAAGGTGAACTGAATGGTGTCCCAAGTGGCGGTGCGGCGCATGCGGGTCATGGGCGAGATAGCCCCACCCAGCTCTAAGCGACTCATGGTAATACCGGCGGCCACCGCCGCTAATACGCCAGAAGCATCAATGTATTCAGCGGCGGCGTAGGCGGCAAACGGCGTCAGCAGGCTGAGTAGCACTTCAGAGCCCAGCTCTTCACCATATTTAGCGGTAAATTTACGACGCACATAAGACAGCAGCCAAGTCACGGCAACCCCAGTGCCAATGCCGATTAAAGCCACCCATAAAAAAGTGCCGGCGGCGTTATAAATAGAGAAGGTGCCGGTTACCGCCACTAACACCGCCATTCTAAAGGCTACTAGACCAGTGGCGTCATTAAATAAGGCTTCCCCTTCTAGAATGGACATCACGCGTTCGGGCAGTGCTAGCTTGCGCGCTATGCCAGCTACAGCCACCGGATCCGTGGGCGATAAAATAGCAGCTAGGGCAAAGGCGACCGGCAACGGTAGGCTTGGGATCAGCAAATTAATAATATACCCCAGCCCTATCATGGTAATAATCACCAGGCCAAAGGCGAGCTGAAAAATATTCATGCGCTGTTTTTTAAGCACATCATTGGGCATGCGCCAGCCATCAAGAAATAATAACGGCGGAATAAACAGTAAGAAGAACACATGAGGATCCAGCTCTATGCCTTCGGAAAACACTCCGGCAATCAGGCCGCCTAAGCCAATTTGTATTAATGGCAGCGGTATACTGATGGGCAGCATTCTAACAATAGCGCCGCTTGCTAGAATTGCTAACAAGATGGCAAAAATGACGCCAATACTCTCCATGCTCTTTCCTTAACCAATTATTTTAAGTTTACATTATCCGGTTCATCCTTGCGGCTGGCGCAGACCTTGATAATCGACAGATTAAGCTAAATATTTTTCTAGCCTAAACTATAATGCCATTTTCAATAAAAATCAGCTGATCAGTTTTCGCTAGGAACCGTTTAACGATTTATTAAGCTTACTTTTTAAAATACAGCTGTGTTATGACATTATTCATACTTTCTGGCTAGAAAAGTTTTTATTTGCCAGTTTAAAAATGCTTGGCATAATGTTGCCTTAGCTGCACTTAAAGTTAATTTAAGTGTCTTTGAAGATATAAGTGCACCTCACTCAATGTTTGAACCCCAGTACGGCAGCTGCGCCAGCTTTAGTGACGATTCATTTAATAAGGAAGTTAAAATGTCTAAGCCAAACCTCTTTATGCGCTCCGTAGTCGCCAGCCTAGTCGCCGGTGCCATAGTGATACCTAATATGGTCGCCGCTTGCACTTCGCTGTTATATACAGATGCCAACGGCGCTCACTATGCGGGTCGAACCATGGAGCTTCCTATGGAGCTGCCCTATCAGGCAACCTATTTCCCTAAAGGCGCCAGCTTTGGCTCTAAAGCCGACCATCATCACACCTTAGACTTTACTGGTCAGTTTGGCTTTATGTCACTAACAGTCCCAGATCCTGTGACTAAGGATCTGAAAGTAGTAGAGGGCTTAAACGATCAAGGCTTAAGCTTCAGCGTGCTGGCTTATGCCAATACCGAAGGTCCAAAAGACATGGTGGACAACACCACAGGCGTACTGGCCGCCATCGACTTAGGTGCTTGGGCGTTATCGCAGTTTAAAGATGTGGCCGCAGTAAAAGCCGCTTTAGCGAAGCAAGAAGTTTTGGTCACGGCCCTATTGCCCCTAGGTATCATGAAAACCCCTTTCCATTACACTCTGCATGATGCCAGCGGTGCCTCTTTGGTGATTGAATTTGCCAACGGCAAACAAACGGTGATCGATAATCCACTCGGGGTAATGACCAATGGCCCCGAGTTTGCTTGGCACATGACCAACCTGAATAACTACACTTTTTTAAATAATAAGGATCAGTCTAAGTTGGAATTAAATGGGGTGAGCTTCCAACAACCCGACTCTGGCATCGCCACCGCAGGCCTGCCTGCTTCTAATACGTCTGTGGGTCGTTTTGTACGCGGCGTGTATTACTCACAGTTTGCCGAAAAAGCCAAAACACCCGAGCAAGCCATCACCACCTTGGCCCATGTGATGAATAACTTTGACCGTCCGCGGGGCATTACCATGGACGAGCGTTTTAAAGGCGAGATTGCCAACATTACCGCACCGGGCGTTGAGGGGCACGCCACCTATACCACCGAATACACCTCTTGGACTGCTTTGTCAGACTTAGCGCAATTACAATTTAAGGTCCGCAGCTACAACAGCCTTAATTACATCAATTTTAACCTGAAAGCACTGGCAAAAGAGTCCCGCCAAAAGACGGTTCATTTGAGCAAGATTAACGCCGATGTCAGCTCAGGTACCCAAGCGCTGCTAGACATCAAATAAACGCGTTCTGGTCACCTCAGCCATAATCCAGCCCAGCAAGACCTGCTCTAAACCGCAGGTTTTGCTGCTCAAGGCGGCGCTGAATATTCTATTCTCATAATTAAGGTGTGAACTCCGTATGATGCGCTTCGCCATTTGTGGTTTGTTAATAAGTAGCTTAATGGCTTGCACCCACCCCAAGCTCGCGGAGCAAACCCCTGCTCCGCGAGCGGCTTCTTACACGCAAGTTACACCAGACTTCTCGTTAACTCGCCTGCCCACCCCTGCCGTCACTTTGCTAGACACCCAGCATTCCTATAGCTTGGCGGAGCTTATTGACTTAGCCCAGAAAAACAATCCGCTGACCCGCATCGCATGGCTAGAAGCAGAGCGCGCTGCCTTGGCCAGCGGCATGGTAAAAGCCACCTATTTGCCGATGCTTTCTGCCAGTGTGATTGGCGGTTATCAACACAGTAAACGCCACACCCGCACCGAGCTCGACACCCTACTCGGTACGCTTGACGTTAACACCCGCACTCATAATCACATTAGCGGCGTGGTGCCGGCACTTACCTTAGAATGGTTACTGTTTGATTTTGGCAAACGCGACGCCTTACATCAGGCCGCTCAAGAGCTGACCTTGGCCAGCCAAAGAAAATTTAGCGCCGCCCATCAAGGGGTGATCTTTAACGTGACCCGTACCTTTTTTAATTACAGCGCCAGCGCCGAAAATGCCCAGCTTAGCGCTCAGCATTTAACCCACTCCTTGACCCTAAAAACCGCGGCCCAAGCACGGTTTAATAAAGGGGTGGCCACCTCCATAGAAGTGGCGCAGGCCACGCAGCTGGCAGCCCAAGCCAAGTTAATTGCGGTACAAAACCAAGGCTTAGCGCGCGACGCCTATCAAGCCTTGTTGTCGGCTGTCGGCTTACCCGCCAACACTCAGCTAACGGTGGCTAGCGCTCAAGACCGCACCTTACCTACCTTGGCCGACTTGCCGAGTGAGGAATTATTGCAACAAGCTCTCGCCTATCGACCGGATTTATTGGCAGTAGATGCGGCCCGGCGCGCCGCCGAGCAAGGCATTCTCTCGGCAAAAGCCAATTACATGCCTAAGGTGGCCCTACTAGGAGTGGCGGCCCATGGCAATGCGGATTTTGATGTGCGGGGGATTGGCGCTATGAGTCCGCACTCGTCTTTCCAAGCAATTTTATTAGGCATCAGCCTGCCGCTCTTTGATGGCGGTTTACGACGGATGCGCTTATATGAAGCCCAAGCGCTTGCCGAGTCGGCTCAAGAATTAGTGCGTAAAACCCAAAGTGATGCCTTACAAGAAATGCACTTAGCCGTAAACACCTTGCGCTCGGCACTGGAAGCTCACGAAGCAGCCAGCGAATTAGTGGCGGCGGCCAGTTTAACCTACGACGCGGCCAGCGATGCTTATCAGGTAGGGGTAGGCAATATGATGTTGGCCACCGAAGCGGCCAACGGTTTATTAGATGCCACTCAAGCTAAAAATTTAGCATACACCAGCGCCTTAGTGGCCAGTGCTAATGTGGCGTTTATGATGGGTCAGTTAAACCAAGCGCCTGACGCTCAACACGTCGCATTAGGGCTGCCAGACGCTGCTGACTCTGGGCTAGATTTAAGCCATTAGTTTGTAGTTTTTTCGACTCAAAGTTGGCCATGTTTATCTGGTATTTAAGTTCCTCGAGCTCGGTGGTGGCGCGAGCGGCCAACACCACCTGCGACATCGGCTCTATGGTCTGCTGCCATTGACTAAGGGTTTGTTCTAAGTCACTTAAGCCCTCGTTCACCTGATGCAAAATGCTATAGGGCCAGATCTGAGTAAACGCCAGATACATCATCAGATTACCCAGCAAAATGCCCACTATTCTGTCGCCCGCTACACTTAAATCCACATCTGGGCCAAAACCTTGCAGACTTATCAATAAGAAGGCAAAGGCAATTTGTAAGCCCGTATACGCCACTCGCTCCGAACCTAGGCTGATCCACGCCGCCAAAGTACTGACCAGCAGTACCGCAACCATTAAGGACACGATAGAGGTCATGTGGGGCATAAAGAACACCAATAAGATCACCCCTAAGGTGGCACCAATTAAGCAACCTATAATTCGCAGCATTAACTTGTTGACGGTTTCACCGCTGCTGCCCAAGCAAGCCACGTAGCAGGTAACGAGAGCAGTATGTATGCCCTCCCATTCAATAGCGCTGTAAATTAAATAACATAAAATGGCCGCCGCCGTGGTTTTAAGGGCGGTTCTTTGATAACTGGGATTGGTAAAAACGTCTTTAACAAAAAACGGCGTTTTTTCGCGGGGAATAATAAAGTTTTCTGTCGCTGGAGTTGCTTGCAGTACCTGCAAGGTCTGAGCGATACCTTGCAGCACCCCAGGCATAAAGTGCTCAGGGGATGGCGCTTGATGAGGCGCAAAGCAAGAAAATTGACTTCTTAATTGCTGAGCTGCGACTCGACAAGTTTGGGCCAATTGGGCTCTTTGCGCTAACTCTTGCTCACTCAGCTTGGTGTCTGGCATCAACGCTGGGCTGCTCAACTTTAAGCAACTTAACAACAGCTGATAGCTTTGCACTACCGCCAATGACAGCGCCCTTTGTTTGGGTTTTGAGACAAGGTGCAATAGTTCTAACCACTGCAAGCGTTTTTGTTGTGCGGCTATGCCCTCGGCTAACGCCTGCCACAGCGCTGTTTGACCCGCTTGTTGCTCTAGGCTGTCAGCCGCCAACTCTAAGCGCTGAGCCACCTCATCGGCCAATACCCGCTGAGGTGGTCGACCCAATAGCAGATTAAAGCTGATGACTAAGGCCATGGGCGCCGCAACCATCAACCAGGCATAGAGCAGGGCGCGTGTGGCCAGCTCGCCCACCGGCACATGCACCAACAAGGTCATCACAAAGGCGACCACCAAGGCAATAATACCGCCCAAGGGCCCTAAACCACTGGTCACGCCCAAAAATAGCAATCCCACAGAGCTTACCGCCATCACCGCCAACCGCGCCGGTGGCGAGCCAATGGTCAGATTAATTAAGCCCACTAATAGCAACACCACTATCGACACTAACACCACTAACGCCGTGGCCATCAAGGTGCTTTCGGCAGCATCAGATTTCATCACAAAGAAAATCACATAACAGCTCAGCATGGCCGCCGGAATCTGAAAGGCCATGGACACCAGCGTCATCAAAGCACACAACACGGCAATGCGCCAAGTTTGTGGCCAACGGCCAGGATAAGGCCTTAAATCTTGTTTAATCCCCGAGCACCACAGGTGAATGGCTTTTGAGCTACTCATCACATAGCTCACCATGATGAACTATAGTGGTGGCCGAAGCCCCCATACGCAGTAACCAAACATGCTCTGGAGCAAATTCTAATCGAATGCGCACCGGAAACCGTTGCGCCACCCGCACCCAGTTCATCGACTTTTGAATATAGGGCATCTGTCTGGGCAAACTTATCATATCGCCACTGCTCACCCCCCAGCCTATGCTCTCTACTCGGCCCTTAATAGCGGTGTTAGGGTCGGCTAGCACATAGACGGTGGCGCAGCTGCCAGGGGAGATGCGCTGTAAGTCTGTTTCGCGATACATACCCACCGCATGCCAATCACCGGTATCCACCAAGGTGAAAACGCTCTCTTGGGGCAGTAAATATTCGCCTACGTTAGCGGTTAACCCCACAACATAACCATCATGGGGCGCACTGATTTTAGTTTGTCTTTTATCCCGCTCCGCCATCGCCAAACCACTGCGGCGCATGTCTACCATGGCCTGTTCGGCGTGCGTATTACTGACTAGGGCGTCCGCCGCCCCCGCCTGCTCGGTGGCTTGGCGCAACGAGATTTGGGCATCGCGAGTTAAGGTATTCGCTTGGTCTAATTGCTGCTGGGTGACGTAACCCTTAGGTGCCAACGAAGCCATACGGGCTTGACTTTGTTTGGCCAAAGCTAAATTTGTGCGCGCCCGTTCAATCTGCTCGGTACTCACGGTGACGTTATGAGATTCGGCCTTGATCACTCGCTCTTTACTGGCTAATACGGCTTCGGCTAATGCCAGTTCTGCCTGAGCTTGTTGTAATCGCAATTCATAAAACTCCGGGTCCACGGCAAACAGCAATTGGCCTTTTTTAACCTTTTGCCCTTCTTGCACGTACAAGTCGGTAATTTTGCCCGGCACCGAGCTGGTAATATGCACCACACCCGCTTCTAAAGTGGCATCTTCTGACAGCGGGTTGTTCGCCGCCTGCTGCCAATATAAGAGCCCAAAAATAACGGCGGCCATCACTATCGCCACACTGACTAACAGCGCCAATACTTTGTTATGTGCCACTGGCACATCCGCGGTGGCGGCTACAGTTTCATGTTTCATATCTCACTTCCTAAGGCAAAAAGAGCAACCATAAGCCCGCATAACATAAGCCCAAGGCCAGACAACTATATATTAAGACGCGAAAACGCAGCGCATCATCTAAACCTACCTTTATAAATATCACTCGGATCAATAACGTAAGCAAAATACCGGCAAACATAAAAATCAGCCACGCCGGAAAAAATGAACCGGCCACCACAAAAGAAGGAGCGCGAGCACATCCACTTAACAGTAAGGTCAATAAAGGAACAAAATAAATAAAAGCCATGGCTTAGCTACCCGCTATAATAAAAATATGCCTTAAGCAGGCACCTAAATAATGCTGTTAATGCTAACTACATCACTAATAAGCTAACACCTATAATAAATAACCATAAATTAATTACCCAGCCCTGCCACTATCAGGTAATTTATCCCCTAAGGTGAGTCTATGCTAATGAGGCGCCCATGAGCCAGCCGAGTTAGCTGACGAATGCCAGTAGCTACCCAGCTCCATTATAAATAAGGAAATTCTAATAATGAAAGTTACTTTCAAGAATTTAAAGAAAGCCAGTTATTTGGCCTTTGCCGGTAGCTTATTGCTCAGCACTAGCATAGCCGAGGCCTGCACCCGCATTGTTTACTTAGGCGAAGGCAACAACGTGATTACGGCGCGCTCCATGGACTGGAAGGTAGACGTAGAAAGCGACATGTGGATTTTTCCCAGAGGCATGAAACGCTCCGGTCAAGCGGGAGAAAACTCCCTAGAATGGACCTCAAAATACGGCAGTGTGATCACTTCTGGTTTTAATATTGCGACAACAGACGGCATGAATGAAAAGGGCTTATCGGCCAACGTGTTATGGCTCGTAGAATCCGAATATCCTACATTTGATAAAAACAGTAAACCGGGCTTAAGCCTAGCCGCTTGGACTCAATATGTGCTGGATAGCTTTCCGGATGTGGCCAGTGCGGTGGCCGCCATCGAAAAAGAACCTTACACCATAGTCACAGCCGACGTGCCCGGCGAGAGCCGCTTGGCCAGTTTGCATCTGTCTTTGTCGGATACGTCAGGTGACAGCGCCATTATTGAATACATAGACGGCAAGCAAGTGATCCATCACGACCGTAAGTATCAAGTAATGACCAACTCCCCCACCTTCGATCAGCAATTAGCGCTAAACAGCTATTGGCAGCAAATTGGCGGCACCACTATGCTGCCCGGCACCAACCGCGCCGCCGACCGTTTTGTACGGGCCTCTTTTTACGTTAACGCCATCCCCCAACAGGCTCCCGCCGAAGAAGCACTGGCCAGCATGTTGAGCGTGATCCGCAACACTTCGGTGCCGCTGGGCATTAGCACTCCCGACCAACCGAATATCTCCTCCACCCGTTGGCGTACCTTGGCTGATCATAAAAATCAGCTGTATGTGTTTGACTCAGTGACGAGCCCGAGTGTGTTTTGGGTGGACTTAAAGAAAATCGACTTTAGTGAAGAAACCGGCAAGGTTAAAACCTTAGATCTGCAAACAAATCGCAATAAAGTAGGCATTAACGATGTGTATGCGGGAGATGTCACTGCAGACTTCAAAGAAAGTAAACCTTTTACCTTTCTTGGTCTTTAACACATAACGTATAAGTTTTTAAACGGGTAAGCAGGCTTACCCGTTTAGTTGCCTCAATGTCGGCCACCGCTTACTTCACCTCGATAAAAATTACACCGACTGTCCAGCACTCCAACCGGCGCTCCAGGCCCATTGAAAGTTATAGCCGCCTAGCCAACCGGTCACATCCACTACTTCGCCAATAAAGTATAAGTTAGGGACTTTTTTGGCCATCATGGTCTTAGATGATAACTCATTGGTGTCTACCCCACCCAAGGTGACCTCGGCGGTACGATAGCCTTCGGTGCCGCCTGGCTTAAGTGGCCAAGCACTCAGTAGCTTTTCTATGGCAGCAATCTCTTTAGGCACATATTGTTTTAGCGGTTTATTGCTGATCTTGGTTTGAGTCCACTCGTCTCGCGTAAACAGAGCCTCAACCAGTCGCTTAGGTAACTGATGCCCTAACCAAGTTTTTAGCTCTTGATTAGGGTGTTCGCTTATTCCTTGGGTTAAGCGCCCTTCGGGCAACAGCTCAAATAATACTTGCTCGCCAGCTTGCCAATAAGAAGAAATTTGTAACACAGCGGGGCCAGACACGCCTCTGTGAGTAAATAATAAACTTTCGGCAAATCGTGTCCCGCCTTCACTTTCTGCCACCACCGGCAAAGACACTCCCGCCAATGATTCAAGTGTGGCTTTGTCGACTGGCTGTAACGTAAAGGGTACTAGCCCCGCTCGGGTGGGCAACACCTTTAGGCCAAACTGCTCTGCCACTTGATAACCAAAAGCAGAGGCACCAATTTTTGGCATAGACAAGCCACCGCTGGCCACCACTAACGACTGACAACTGTACTGCTCATTATTGGTGATAACTGCAAAGCCTTCATCTTGCTGTTCTACCGACTCAATATGACTGCGCAGCCGAATGGTAACTCCGGCGTCTTCACACTCTTTTACCAGCATATCGACGATGTTTTGCGCAGAATCATCACAAAATAGCTGCCCCAAGGTTTTCTCGTGATAAGCAATGCCATGCTTTTCTACCAAAGCAATAAAGTCCCACTGGGTATAACGCGCCAATGCCGACTTAACAAAATGGGGGTTTGCACATAAGAATGCGCTGGGTTCAATAAAATAGTTAGTAAAATTACAGCGGCCACCACCCGACATAATAATTTTTCGGCCAATGCGCTTGCCATGATCAAGCAATAAGACCCGACGGCCTCGCTTACCGGCTTCGGCTGCACACATCAAACCGGCGGCGCCACCTCCTACTATTATTACATCCCAGCTTTTCATATTTTATCCACAGCACTATGAGCAAACAGGTATTCTACCGCCCACACACCTCAACACCAAGCCAGATACCGAGATGGCATGGTGCTGAGCATGGCCACAGAGGTATACTTGGCCCATGAGTATTTTTACCACCTATTTTCAGCAGCTAAGCCGCCTGCTACAACAAGCAAGGGGCGACTGGCAGCCGCTGCCCTTTAGTTGCACAGCACTGCCATGGCCAGAGCTAACAACCCCATTAAACGCCCTAGATGAAGACGCATTAGATGCACTGGATGCAAATTCAGAAGCCGCTCTCGCGTGGTTAAGCCAATGGCGGCCAGAGTTACCCGACGCCCACAATATAGTATTGCCCGAGCGCTCGCGCGCACCTCACTATGCCAACCCTCGTTGGAGCAGTGGTATTGGGGGGCGAAAATGGGCGCAAATTAACGATTTTGCCGCCAACCTCCACACCCGACACCCGATTTTAGAATGGTGCGCGGGCAAAGGGCATTTAGGTCGATTACTGGCCCAGCAAGGCGCACTCGCCGTCACCAGCCTAGAGTGGAATGCCGATTTATGTGCCCAAGGCGAACAATTAGCCAACCGACTACAACTGCCCCATAAATTTGTGTGTGCCAATGCGCTAGACGAAGCTGCAGCTAAGCTATTTCGCCCGCAACAAGCGGCCGTGGCGCTACATGCCTGCGGCGAGTTGCACTTGGCGTTTTTACGACATGGCGCCGCCGCTCACACCCAGCAACTTGCCTTATCGCCTTGTTGTTATCACCTAATTGCCGGTCAGCACTATCAACCCTTATCCGCCCTTGGCCAGCAGCTAGACTTACAACTCGACCGCCACAGCTTGCGCTTACCCTTGCAACAGCAAGCCACAGGAGGAGAAAGAGTACGTCGCTTGCGCCATATTGAACTAACTTGGCGCCTCGCCTTTGATGAGCTACAACAATGGCTCACTGGCCAAGCAAATTACTTGCCCTTACCCAGCTTTCCTAAACGTCTTTTAAGTGGCGACTTTAGTGACTTTGCTCGCTGGGCCTGTGAGAAAAAATCACTCACTCCCCCTGCTGTTATCGACAGTCAATATTGGCTAGCGCGAGCACAAGCTCGACGCTTATTGGTTAAGCGCATTGAGCTGGTACGTCATCGTTATCAGTATCCATTAGAGTTATGGTTACTATTAGATAAAGCCGTGTTTCTTGAAGAGCAAGGCTATCAGGTACAGCTTGGTTACTTTACCGATGCACAACACACACCACGGCGCTATCTGCTACAGGCTGAGCGGCAATAGCAAAAGAAGGCTGGAAGTTAAAAGGCTCCGTTTTTATTAGATAACAGAATGAGTCTACCGTGCCTAGATTCAACTAATAACAGCATTATTATTTAGTTATACTGCACAGCTCATCACAATTAAAAACGGACAGGAGCGCCCGTGAAAACCAAAATACGCATGTTACCGCCCAGTGCCTTCGACCTCGTTATGATGGTGTTATCCATTATTTCGGTGGTGATTATCGTATTGCATCAGTTTGGCCCCTTCAGCAATTCAGAAAAAGAGCTGTTACTTAAGCTCGATACCGGTATTTGCTTAGTGCTACTTAGTCATTTTTTTTATGGCTTATTTAGTGCAAAAAATAAAAAAGCGTTTTTAACTACCCATTGGATTGATTTTATTGCTTCTATACCTGCCATAGACATATTACGTTATGGGCGAATTTTTCAGGTACTGCGGGTGCTGCGTATGCTGCGGGTGGCCAACCAAGTTATTCGCCACCTCTTAAAGCACAGCGAAAGCACTATGCTAGCTTCTATGCTATTAATACTGTTGGTAGTGCTTGGCGGCAGTGCCATTGCGATTTTAATGACAGAAGCAGGCAATGAAGGCTCCAATATCGAAACCGCAGAAGATGCAATTTGGTGGGCGCTGGTCACCATATCTACAGTAGGCTATGGAGATTACTACCCTATTACCACAGCAGGACGTGTTATTTCAGCCATTGTGATTTTAACCGGTGTGTCTATTTTTGCCGGTATTTCGGGGTTGGTGGCCTCAAGCTTATTAACACCTAAAGCCGAAGAGGCTGAAAAACAGCAAAAAGCAAACGACCATCAATATCGTCAAGAGGTCACGACACAGCTAAATAGTTTGCATCAAGAAATCGCCTCATTAAAAGAAGACATAGGCTCACTAAAAACGCTGCTGCAGCAGAAAGCTGGAAGCGATAAGCCGGGAGCTTAAAGAGGAAATACAGCGCCGAGAGCGAGACAGCGAGACAAATACACCGTCTTTTGTTGAGCCTGATACCATTCGCTGGGCGCTTAGCGCTGTTTATAGACTATTGGACTAAGCGATAACCCTTGTCTCATCACCATTTTTTGGCCTATGCTGCTAGGGTTATAAAAATCCCGTTCGGCTCACGGTTTATCTAGTAATGGATTGATAGACTTAAAAAAAGGAGAAATGTCATGGCAGAACCCTATCAGTATAAACATATACTGGCCGCCGTCGATATGTCTGAAAGCAATCGTAAAGTGATTGCTAAAGCTGTTGACCGCGCCCGTGCTAATAACGCTAAACTGTCTATTATTCACGTAGATGTGGATCTTAAAGACCTTTATACCGAAATGATCGACATCGACATCGATAATATTCAAGACCAAGTGGTTGCGGATGCTAAGCAGCGACTTGAAGAATATATTGGTGCAGTTGACTACCCCATTGAGAAAAAGTTGGTGATTTGTGGTGATCTTACTCTTAAAGTCAACGAAGCCGTTGAACAACATGGGGTTGATCTACTGATTTGTGGCCACGAACAAAGCTTTTGGAGCCTACTCACCTCTTCTGCTCGTCAGTTGATGAATACGGTGCCTTGCGATTTATTGGTGGTTCCTCTACCCAAAAAATAGCGAAGCAGCATCGGCAAATCTCATTTAGGGCGATTGGTGTAGCCGATCGCCCACTTCTGTTAATAACTGACGAAGCCAAGTTAATGCAGGATCAAACTCAGTTAATGGATGCTGCGCCAAAATATAGGTACTGCGCAACGACTCACTTAAACTGTGTTGTTGTAAGGGATAGTAGTGACAGAAGTCCCGCGCAATAAGTTCAGGCACCATGGCTAAGTAACGCCCCGTTGCCAGCAATTTAGGCAAAGCTTCAAAGCTGGGTACCCAAACTGCAATATGGCGCTCTAACCCCTTCTCTTTTAGCCACTGTTCAACCAGCGTTTGATTATGCCCCCAGGTTGAGGTGGATACATGACTCCAACTCACTAGCTGCTCTGCAGATAAACAGCCGGGTAAGCCGCTCCCCTCAGCCGATAAGCACACCATGGGATTATCAAACCAAGGATCTACGCGCAACCGCGACGACAGATGATCGCCATCAGCAAAGGCCACCACTAAATCCAGTTCTCCACGGGATAAACTATCTTCATAGTCTGAGTTAGCCAATTCAGACACAGCTAACCGACAAGCAGGCGCCCGCTGGTGCAATAGCTCCACCAATAGCGGCACAACGCCATGCTCAATAGAGGAAGGCACAGCAAGACGAAAAGTACGCGCCGACACGCTAGGGTCAAAGCTTGCAGACTGGCGCACGCCTTGTTCAAGCAACGCTAGCGCTTGGCGCACTGGGGCAGCTAATGCCAGTGCACGTTGGGTGGGCCGCATTTCTTTACGCGTCATCACAAACAAAGGGTCGTCTAACGCTTGGCGTAAGCGGGCTAGCGCATGACTAACAGTAGACTGAGACAAATTTAGTTGTTCTGCAGCGCGTGTGACATTACGACTGCGCATCAGCACATCAAATACGCGTAATAAGTTAAGGTCGAGCCGCTGGTAAAGGTTATTCATCGATATTGACCATGGTTTTATGTTGATAATTCATTTTTTACATGCGTCATCAGACCATAAAATGCCTCCCATAAACAAGTTAATCGTCGGCGTGATGCAGTAATGCATCTGGTTGTCGGGTGAATAAGCTTCTGGGCATGGTGGCATCATGGGGGGTACTACCTGTCTATTATGGTTGTTAATGAATTATTCGAGGTAATTTATTGCAGCTGTAATACCAACAGAATGTTTGCAAACTCGCGGCGCTAGTTGTCACGCTGACAACCTTTTTAAGGCAATGCCTTAAGTTCTGCGTGTGGTGTTAACCACCATGTTTAGGGACGTCATACTTTTATGACACACCTTAGTGATTCCCAGGCCGGTGCTTTGCACCGGCTTTTTTTATGCCCGCTTTTTGCAAAAACGCTGCAAAAAAACGCTGTAAGCTTAACGCCATACGCCTACCGCGAAACACTAAGAATTTTTTGCCACGGAATCCACGAAACCCACAGAAAAATTAATATAAGATATTCATGGGTAATCTCTCACCCTCTGATAGTTCTGTGGGTAGCGCTTACTTTTTAGCTGATCGCTGAAAGCTGACCGCTTACGGCTGCATTTTTGCTATTATCATCGCCATCTTTATCAAATTTGACCTGTTTTTATGCCTTATCTCGTTGCCGTTACCCTGTTGTGGGCTTTTTCTTTTAGCTTAATTGGCGTCTACCTTGCCGGCGCTGTTGATAGCTATTTCTCGGTATTTAGCCGCATTTTAATGGCAACTTTGCTGTTTTTCCCCTTTATGCGCTGGCGCCAGCCCCCTCGCTTAGCGGCCGGGTTAATGGCCTGCGGTGCACTGCAGCTGGGGCTTATGTACCTGTTCTACTACCAATCATTTTTGCTGCTAACCGTGCCAGAAGTACTGATTTTCACCGTGCTAACACCCGTGTATGTCACCTTAATTTACGACCTATTACACAAGCGCTTTAACCCAGGTTATCTGCTCACCGCCGCCTTAGCCGTATTGGGTGCACTGGTGATCCGCTTTAATGGCTTAACGCAAGATTACTGGCTAGGTTTTGCCGTAGTACAAGGTGCTAATCTCTGCTTTGCCTTAGGGCAAGTCGGCTACAAAGTATTGATAGAGCGCTATCAACCCAGCACGTCACAGCATCATCTATTTGGCTATTTCTACTTAGGTGCGCTCGCCATAGTGTTACCCGCGTGGTGGATATTAGGCACACAAAACTACCCAACTACCAGCTTACAGTGGGGTATTTTATTATGGTTAGGCATAGGCGCCTCGGGCTTGGGTTATTTTTTATGGAATAAAGGCGCGACCTTAGTTAACGCAGGAGCCTTAGCCATTATGAACAATGCCCTTGTGCCCGCAGGTCTACTGGTCAATTTATTCATATGGAGCCGAGACGCCGACTTGCCGCGTTTAGCCCTAGGCGGCACTATCTTGCTCGCTTCGTTATTGATAAATGAAAAGTGGATAAATAAAAAGCGACTAAATAAAAACACTTAAGCTGGCAGTTACACCAAAGGCGCCGCTATAAAACCAAGCTCACAGTTCCCTCGTTCGGTGAGCATAAATGATGGCAATCGAGAGTGGCATCTTTACACTCAATACAAAAAACGAGGAGACACGCCATGTTTACTGCCCTGCTACTAGAAGAATCAAATAACACCACTCAGGCAAGCGTACAGCGCCTTTACCAAGACTCTCTCACCTCTGGCGAGGTCTTGGTTAAAGTGGATTACTCTAGCCTTAATTATAAAGACGCCATGGCCATAACGGGCACCGGCAAAATTGTTCGCCAATGGCCCATGGTGCCCGGTATCGACTTTGCAGGTACGGTACTAACCTCTGAACACTCCAAGCACAAAGCGGGTGATCAAGTGATATTAACCGGCTGGGGAGTCGGTGAAAAATACTGGGGAGGCATGGCAGAAAAAGCCGCAGCCAAAGGCGACTGGTTAACTCCTATGCCCTGCGCCATGAACACCAAGCGCGCCATGGCCATTGGCACCGCCGGCCTTACCGCTATGTTGTCATTAATGGCGCTAGAGCGCAGCGGTGTTACGCCAGCACAAGGCCCTATTTTGGTAACCGGCGCCACAGGCGGAGTAGGGTCGGTGGCGGTGCGTCTATTAGCCAATGCCGGCTTTGAAGTACATGCGCTTACCGGTCGCTTACAACATAGTGATTGGCTACGCGCTTTAGGCGCAACAGAGGTAATCCCTCGTAGCGAGTTTGATAAAGAACCCGCAGCACTAGCGTCGCAAAAATGGGCTGGCGCCATCGATGCCGTGGGAGGCCACACTCTGGCCTGGGTGTTAAGCCAAATTAAAATGAACGGCGCTGTAGCGGCCTGTGGCTTGGCGGGCGGCATGGCATTGAATACCACAGTAATGCCCTTTATTTTGCGTGGGGTACAGTTGCTAGGCATAGATTCTGTGTATGCTTCCCCCGCCACCCGTGTAGCGGCATGGCAGCGTTTGCAAAACAGTTTACCGCTCGACTTTGAAGATCAAACCGAGGTTTACACCCTAGCACAAACCATTACCGCCGCTCACGATCTACTGGCCGGTAAGCTTAAAGGCCGCGTACTGATTAAACCCTAACTATTTAAATCAGCGTGGAGTCTGCCGTTGTTAACTAACGATTATTTTGCTGTGACGACACTTTTAAATTGTTATAAGATAACAAAAAATTATTGCGGACTTCACCATGACCTCTACTGTTACCACCCACCTTGTAATGGGCTTTTTAGGCACTGGAAAAACTACACTGCTGCGCCATTTATTAGCCAATAAGCCAGAGCATGAACGCTGGGCTATTTTGGTCAATGAGTTTGGTGAAGTCGGGATAGATGGCGCCCTGTTAACGGAACAAGGCGCCATGATTAAAGAAGTGCCCGGTGGCTGTTTATGTTGCGTCTCGGGCTTGCCGTTTCAAATTGGCCTAAATGCCTTGCTACATAAAGCCAAGCCCGATCGGTTATTTATTGAGCCCAGTGGTTTAGGTCACCCTAGCCAAATTTTACAAACCTTAACTGCCGAGCACTATCAAGATTCATTGCAACTAGGCGCAACTTTTTGTGTGGTCGATCCGCGCCAATGGGCCGATAGCCGTTATCAAGAGCACGAAACTTATCAAGACCAACTGGCACTCGCCGATGTGTTAGTAATTAATAAGGCTGATTTAAGCACGCCTGAGCAAATCATCAGCTTAGAGAGTGCCATTAATCATGGTTTATTTGCCGGGCAAGCACCGCAACAATGCGTCACCATCAGCCAAGGTCAGTTAGACCCTAAGTGGCTGCATGCAGTCCATTACAGCAAACGTAAAGCCGCCACACCTGCGGCACATGCAAATAATACAGCTCGACCATTAATTGCCAGCCCAGAGCCGCGACTAAGCCAAGCGCAGCCGTGGCGACGCTATAGCAATTTGGGCCAAGATCATTATTCGGTGGGGTGGCGCTTTTTAGCAGAGCTGCGTTTTAATATTAAAGCCGTGGAAATGTTTTGCCGCTCACTTAAAGTCGCACGACTCAAAGCGGTATTGCCCAGTGATGATGGCTGGTGGGCATTTAATCAGGTGGGCGACCAGCTTTCGGTTTATCGTCTTGCGCCACAAAAAGAAGGTCGTTTCGAGTTAATCGACCTTGAGCCGCTACCCGCACAGCAATTACAAACCGCATTGTTAGCCACCCTAGATAAAAGTCATGGCCACGAAGAACGGTAAGCCGTTAACCTGATTCTGTCAGGGTCATCGCTATCTAGCCTGTGCTGATCATAAAACTGTCACTTAACTGTCTTACTCTGCTCAATATAAGAAGTGATTAGGGTTAAGAGAATGAAAGTGTCTTTGTTTTCATGGTTATCTTCGCTATTGCTAATGAAAGTGTCTTTGTTTTCATGGTTATCTTCGCTATTGCTAATGGTATTAGCGGTTACGTTTGCCGCCAGCCTTTATGTAGCAGATCAACGCCTGCGCCAAGGCGAGCAGGCGCGAGCAGATATAGAGCAACTGCGCAGAGCCGTTAACTTGGACTTATATCGCACTATTACCGCGTATTTAACCAGTGGCGATAGCAGCTTACTCACCAGCGCCAAACAACAGCTTGCCACAATTAGCACAGTGTTAGACGCAACCCCTAATGCCCAATCAGCACAACAGGCCATCGCCCAGCTAGAGCAGCAATTGCGCCTCGACTTTAGGGCCGCCGGTAAACTTTCCAATAATAGCCAGCAATTACTGCAACACGCTGAGCAAGAGCTGGCCGACAGCTTAAATGCCCTAACGCAATACGCAGATCAAACAGATGCCCAATATCAAGCGCAATTAAGCACCCAATATCAAGATATAGCGACCGCCATGCTGGGTGCCCTTCCCAAATTGATTCATTTACGCCAAAGCTATATGAGTAACCAAAGCGAGCCTCAGAAAAAGGCGCTGTACTTTCAACTGAATAGCCTTAATCAGCAGGCGAAAAAGCTGCAAGACTTACCACTACTAGGTTTGTATCAAACCCCAGAAGTAGACGAATTTGCTCTACGCAAACCCAAGCCAGTCGAAATAGGTGAAGGTCCCAAACGAGAAGTAAGCAGCTTACTGCGTCGTTACCCTAAGGAGTTAACGAATACGCACAATAATTTGGCACGACTCAATCAAGCAGCCAGCACACTCAATACAAGTCTCGTCACCATAGAGCAAGAGCTCGATCAACTCGTGGCGCAACAAGAAGCGACTCGCTCTAGCCAGTATCAGCAGCTAACACTCTTGTTACTGGGATTATGCTTTACTCTATTGCTATTTTCCCTACTCAGTTATGGCTTTCAACGCCAATTAGTCGTTAAGCGCTTACACCAGTTAAGTCATGCTTTTGCCCGTTTACTACAAAACGGCCAGCTTACTCCCATTCCAGTAAGTCACCCTAATAGCGAGCTTGGCCAAATAGCCACCAGCTTCAATGGGCTTATCCAACAGTTACAGCATCAACAACACACGCGAGCCGAGCAGCTTAGGCATGTCTCAATGGCACTCGAGCAAATGGTAGAAGAAGTGTTAGATATTCAGCACCAGACTCAAACCACAGATCACACCATGAGCGGCAGTATGCGTATGGTGGATGAGCTAAATAGCTTAGCTCAGCAAATGCGCCAAGCTACAGACGACATCGCGCTTACTGCCCGCGATAACTTACAAGCCATGGGGGTAAGCAAAGAACAAGTAGAGCAACTGGTGCACACCGCCCAACAAAGCCAACAAGCCGCCCATACCGGCCAGCAAGCACTCAATAGCTTAACCACTTCAGTGGATGATGCCGCCACTATTATTGGCGTGATACAGCAAATAGCTGAACAAACAAACTTGTTGGCTCTGAATGCCGCCATTGAAGCAGCACGAGCAGGCGAGCAAGGGCGAGGATTTGCGGTGGTGGCTGATCAGGTTCGTACGCTATCCGGTAGCACTCAGGGTTCACTTAGCGAAATCAGCAATATAATGGAGCGATTACGTCTATCTAGTGACGAGCTTGGCCATACCATTAGCAATATGATGTCTGCCGCTACCGCTCAACATGAACAAGCTCACACCTTAATGACAGTCACCGAGCAAGTGCGTACCACCTCAGAGGCAACCACCTCAATGGCGACACAGGGTGCGGGGCACGCAGACAGTCAAGCCGCTGAACTGAACCAGTTTATGAATCTAATGGACGAGCTTAAAACACAATCAACTCAGGTTTCTGAGCGAGCAGGCCAGGTGGTTGACCGGATACGTGGTCAAGCCAGCACCATCACCGAGATGTTAACCTAGCCGCTTCGAGGAACGACACATATTATGCCTTACACCAAAAAGACGGCGCTCGTTTTAAAGATACAGCGTAAGGCGCTTTTCTTTAGCTAGGCGCCGAGCACTTAGTGTTCAACGCTGCTCTTTTGATCACTATTTTTCCGTGTTCTTTTGTGGATTCCGTTGCCAATAGAAGTTTTGCTGCGCAAAACCGGCCAGCTGAAGCGGCCTCTACAGAGACACAACGGCCGGTTTGTCTTTCACTGATAGCTGACGGCTTAAACATAAACACCGCCCTTTGTTTAGCTGGGCGCCGGGCGCTTGGTGCTCGGCGCTGTTTTTACAACGCATTAATCGGTAGCTTTAAAAAGGTATTTCCTTGCTCGTCGGTAGGCGGCATTTCGCCGGCACGTATATTGACTTGAATTGACGGCAAAATAAGCCGTGGCATACCTAAGGTAGCATCACGCTCATCACGCATCGCCATAAAACTGGCTTCATCAATACCATCGCGCACATGAATATTGTTGGCGCGCTGTTCAGCAACCGTGGTTAAATACGCATGCTCACGCCCAGCTTTAGGATAATCGTGACACACATAGATATCGGTATTGCCGGGTAACGCAAGCAGGCGCTGAATAGATTGATACAACTGCTGGCTACTGCCACCAGGAAAGTCACAACGCGCCGTGCCTACATCGGGCATAAATAAAGTATCACCCACAAATAACGCTTGCTCGTTCACCAAATACGCCACATCCGCCGGCGTGTGGCCAGGGCTGTGTAGCACCTTAAGTTGCAGCTGCCCCACTGTTAAGCTATCGCCGTCAACAAATAAGCCATCAAACTGACTACCATCTGTCATAAACTCCGGCTCTAAAGCAAAAACATCACGGAAGATGCCTTGAACGTCGGTGATCTGCGCGCCAATACCTATTTTAGCATTGAGACTGTCACGCAAAAACGGCGCAGCCGATAAATGATCCGCATGAGCATGGGTTTCTAGCACCCAGTCTATGGTGAGCTTTTGCTCGGCCACAAAGTCTAATTGCTGCTGGGCAAGCTTAGTGCTGGCGCGACCCGAGGGATAATCAAAGTTAAGTATGGGGTCGATAATCACCCCATGGCCGCCTGCTTGGTCGAACACCACATAACTAAAGGTTTCGCTGTCGTTTTCTAAAAAGGCTTTTACTTGGGGTTGGATTGCTTGTGCCATGATGATCCCTCTTCATTTGTCCAATTTAGTATTCACAACTAACATTAGCACAACCTAAATTAATAAGCAGTGATATTTTAATGAGAGAGATTGAATTACCTTATCCGGCCAAGCGACCAATTTAATCGGCTTCAAAAACAAAAAGTGCCGAAGCTATGCTTCGGCACTTTTTAACTCGCCATTTAGCACAGTGGCTTTTAAGAAGAGTTAGTACTTGGCGTTAGCGCCAATAAACCAGGCATCTTTATCGATAATGCGGCTGGCTTCAGTAAACAAGTCGGCGGTGTCTTCATCACCCGCTTCTCCGGCGGTTTGAATAGCCTCTCGCAGGGTTTCGGCTACCATTTTATAACGCTTGGTCAGTGCTTGCACATGATCATTCACCGCGGTAATACCGGTAGGGTAAGCTTCTAAGACACTGTCTTTAGCCACCCGTGCCGCCAAACCATTAGGCTCGCCGCCTAATATCACCACTCGCTCAGCAATGGTATCTGAGATCTCTAAAATACGATTCGTGGTCTCATCTAATAGTTGATGCACACCAATAAAACCCGCGCCTTGTAGATTCCAATGACACTGCTTACCAGATAAGGTCAAATCAATCACATTCGCCAAATTGGCATTTAATAGCTCAATCATCTGTTTAGCAGTGGTGTCACTTAGTCCGCTTGCATAACGTTCTCTCATTTTTACACTCCATTTTAAAAACTAGTGGTAAAACTGATCCTGTTAGCTTTCAGGCCATAGTACATCTTTATACTAAACGGCTAATCATCTTCTGTTAACCCCTAGCGCACATTTCATTATTTTTCCGGTCATTGTTTGTCGCCACTTCACCTGTAGCCATGGTTTCTAATAGCACTTAACGGCCTAGGGCTTGTTTTACATATAAATCGAAGCGGTTACCTTTGGTGGTTATTTGCGCCGAGGGGGACACTTCATTTAAAAAACCGGCATAACTGGGTCGCTTAACCACCACACGGGCACGGGCAAGTTGCAATGCTTGCGGCAAGAGTGCATCGGCATCTAAGTCGGGCCCCACTAATGACTGAAAGACCCGCATTTCTTTTTTTACTAAGGCTGACTTTTTCTTATGAGGAAACATAGGATCCAAATACACCACCTCAGGAGCCGTTATTACCTCTGCCGCCTTTGCCAAGGTATAACCGAATGGTAATAGTTGCATGCGCTCACTTATCCAATCACCAATATCGCCATCTAATGCAGCGCGACGTAGGCCATCGGCTAACAAGGCATGCACCACGGGATGGCGCTCACACAGCGCTACCTTACAGCCCAAAGCGGCCAACACAAAAGCATCGCGGCCCAAGCCCGCGGTACCGTCTAGCACACTTGGGGTATGGCCTTTTTTTAAGCCAATGGCTTTGGCAATCGACTGCCCTCGCCCACCCCCAAACTTGCGCCTATGGGCCGCTGCGCCGTCGGCTAAGTCAACATAAACCCCACCCAGCTTAGGCTCATCCAATTTACGCAGCTCTAGCCGCCCCTCCGTTAAAACCAAGGCAAAAGGGGCGCTCGCCTTCACGCCTTCTAGCGCTTGCGTTAGCCGGGTAGCATCGGCCGCCATGGCTGAGTCTTCTAATATAATCTGTAGTGGAACTTGCAGTTCGTTCATCGGCGTTACCAATAAAAACGGCTGGCACTAGCCAGCCGTAATAAGCGTTCAATTAAGCCCTTCGGGCAACATTCAGCTGTCAGCGGTAAGTTAAACTCAAAAACTAACCTCCCAAGCTCTGTATGGCCAAAAAAGGTGGGACCTTGTCTTGAGCTGAAAGCTGACGGCTTAAAGCTGACAGCTAATTAGGCCGTAATGCCAGAATGGCGCAGTAAGGCATCTATTTTGGGCTCACGACCACGGAACTGCTTAAACAACTCCATGGGCTCTTTCGAACCACCTTGCTCTAAAATAGCATGCAAGAAATCGCGGCCCGTTTTAGCACAAAAGATACCCTCTTCCTCAAAGCGCGAGAAAGCATCACTCGATAGCACTTCTGCCCACTTATAGCTGTAATAACCCGCCGCATAGCCGCCAGCAAAAATATGAGCAAAACCATGTTGAAAACGGTTAAAGCTAGGCGGTGGCAAGACAGACACTGATTCGCGAACCTTGTCTAAAATGGCTTGCGCTTGGCCCGGCTTAGCGCCGTCTTTGGCCATGTGCAGACGAAAATCAAACAACGAAAACTCTAATTGGCGTAGCATCATCAAAGAAGAATGGAAGTTGCGCGCGGCTAGCATACGCTCTAGCAGATCAGCGGGCAGTGGCTCACCGGTTTCATAGTGGCCCGAAATAAAGGCCAGTGCCTCTGGCTGCCAGCACCAGTTTTCTAAGAACTGACTCGGTAGCTCAACGGCATCCCATGCCACGCCATTAATACCCGACACACCCGCAACATCGACCTTGGTGAGCATATGGTGAATGCCATGACCAAACTCGTGGAACAAGGTTTCTACTTCGCCATGGGTAAAGAGCGCGGGTTGGTCGCCAACCGGGCCATTAAAGTTACAAGTAAGATAAGCCACCGGCTTTTGCAGGCTGCCATCTTCACGGTAACGACGGCCCATGCAATCGTCCATCCAAGCACCGCCGCGCTTATTGGCACGAGCATAAAGATCTAAATAGAAACTACCGCGCAGCTCGCCATCTTGGCCGTAAATATCAAAGAAGCGCACATCAGGATGCCACACTTCCACACCAAAACGCTCGGTAACTTTAACGCCAAATAAGCGTTTTACCGTTTCAAATAAACCATGCACCACTTTATTAGCAGGGAAATAAGGGCGCAGTTCTTCATCAGAAATGGTGTATTTATGTTGTTTAAGTTTTTCACCGTAGTAGCTCACATCCCAAGCATTGAGTGCATCTACTTCATAATGCTCACGGGCAAACTCGGTTAGCTCAGCCAACTCAGCCTTACCCTGTGGGTAAGAGCGCTGCGCTAATTGGTCTAAGAAGTCTAATACCTGCTGTTCGTTTTCTGCCATTTTAGTGGCCAATGATAACTGGGCATAGTTCTCATAACCCAGCAATTGCGCCAGCTCTTGCTTAAGCGCTAGGGTTTCTTCAATCACGGCCGTGTTATCAAACTCACCGGCATTGGGGCCTTGGTCTGAGGCTCGGGTGCAATAAGCGCGATACAGTTCTTCACGCAGGCTGGCATCGTCGGCATACATCATAATCGGTAAGTAAGACGGAATATCCAGCGTAAACACCCAGCCGTCTAGCTCGCGAGATTCAGCCTGGGCTTTAGCTGCGGCTATGGCTGATTCTGGCAAGCCTGACAGCTGCTTTTCATCAGTAATGTGCTTAATCCACGCCTGAGTGGCGTCTAACACTTGGTTAGCAAAGCGAGAGCTTAAATCAGACAAGCGAGACTTTATTTCACCAAAGCGGGCTTTTTGTGCAGGCTCTAGCGCAATACCCGACAGGCGAAAATCACGCAAGGTATTATTCACGTCTTTTTGTTGAGCTAGGCTTAATTTTTTAAAATTATCGCGCTTAGCTAGGCTATCAAAGGCGTTAAATAACCCTTGATGCTGCCCCATCCAAGTGCTGTATTCCGATAGCATTGGCAAGCATTCTTCATAGGCTTGGCGCAGCTCTTCACTATTTAACACCCCATTTAAGTGGCTCACCGGCGACCAAATACGCGACAGACGATCACCCACTTCTTCTAATGGTGCGACTAAGTTATCCCAGGTAAAGTTTTCATCGTGATCCAGCACGCTGGCTACGCGTTTTTTACAATCAGCAATGGCATGCTCTATGGCGGGTTTTACGTGCTCTGGCTTAATCTGGCTAAACGGCGGTAGGCCGTCCATGGTCAGTAGCGGGTTCGTCATCTTGATACCTCTTTATATTTAGGCCATCGACTTGCTAAAGAGCAAACGATCAATGTCTCTAAGATGGTGATAGCAGCGCCAATGTTCAAGCTTTTACTGACGATAAAGGCCAAATACTGACGATTTTGCTCAGTTAGTAAGCATATTATCGCAACCGGCTTGGTGTACAATCAGCAATGGCTTAGGCTGTACTTCATTATTGCCTCATATTCATTCATTTTCTATTAGGAGCCTCTCTCATGGCACAGCACTTTGATTATATCGCCATTGGTGGCGGTAGCGGCGGCATCGCTTCAGCTAACCGCGCCGCCATGCACGGTAAAAACGTAGCCTTAATTGAAGCCAAAGATTTAGGCGGCACCTGTGTAAACGTGGGTTGCGTCCCTAAAAAAGTGATGTGGTACGGCGCACAAGTGGCCGATGCCATTAAACTTTATGCTCAAGACTACGGCTTTGACGTCGACTTAAAAAACCATAGCTGGAGTAAGCTGGTAGAAAGTCGTCAAGCTTATATTGGTCGTATTCACCAGTCTTACGATCGTGTGCTGGGCAATAACAAAATTACCGTTATTAAAGGCTTTGCCCGCTTTAAAGATGCCCACACCGTCATAGTGGACGGTGAAGAATATACCGCCGATCATATTACCATTGCCACGGGTGGCGAGCCGGTTATTCCACAAATCCCGGGCGCTGAGCACGGCATCGACTCCGATGGTTTCTTTGCGCTTACAGAACAGCCAAAGCGCGTTGCGGTAGTGGGTGCAGGTTATATCGCCGTAGAATTAGCGGGTGTGATGAACGCACTAGGTTCAGAAACACATTTATTAGTGCGCAAACATGCGCCACTGCGTAATTTTGACCCTATTTTAACCGATACCCTGGTTGAAGCCATGGCCACCGAAGGCCCAACCCTACATACCCAATCAACGCCGAAAAGCGTCGAAAAGCAGGCAGATGGTAGCTTATTACTGACCTTAGAAAACGATAAGCAACTGGAAATTGACTGCCTAATTTGGGCCATTGGTCGTCGTCCTTTAACAAGCAATCTCAACCTAGAGGCCGCAGGCGTAGAGACAGACGAGCGCGGCTACATTAAAGTCGACGAATATCAAAATACTAGCGCCAAAGGCGTGTATGCGGTGGGTGATAACATCGGCTATGTTGAGTTAACGCCGGTGGCCGTTAAAGCTGGCCGCCAGTTATCTGAGCGATTGTTTAATGGCCAAACCAACGCCAAAATGGATTATAACTTGATCCCAACCGTGGTCTTTAGCCACCCACCCATTGGCACCTTGGGTTTGTCTGAGCCAGAAGCCCGCGCTGAATATGGCGATGAGCAGGTCAAGGTTTATACCTCAAGCTTTACCTCCATGTACACAGCTGCCACCCAGCACCGCCAAGCCTGCAAAATGAAATTGGTCTGTGTGGGCGACAACGAAAAAGTAGTGGGTGTACACGGCATCGGCTTTGGTATGGATGAAATTCTACAAGGCTTTGCAGTGGCCGTTAAAATGGGCGCCACCAAAGAAGATTTTGACGCCTGTGTGGCCATTCACCCCACGGGCGCTGAAGAATTTGTGACCATGCGTTAAGGGTATTAACCCAGAGCATAAATAAAAAAGCCGAGCATGGCTCGGCTTTTTTACTAAGATAGCGGCTAACGTTAGCGAATCACTTTCCAGTCACCCTCGCTATTTTTCTTAAAGCGAAAATCTTGCATCTCTTTTTTTTCCACACCCATCATGGTCACAGTGGCTTCAACCGTACACAGATAAACATCATTATCAGCCGCTTCACAGCCCTGAGGGGAAATATCTTCCACCTTTGGCATCATGCCCTTAGCAACATCTTCAAGGCCGGCTTGACCAGCAATACCAGACAGCTGTGCTAATGCGCTTCAAGTACTTGGCGCACCTCTGAGTCTGACGGAGCACCACCGCACGCAGTTAATAGCCCAGCCACACTTAACACCAAGCCAAACTTGGCCACCTTTCTTAATGGGTTCATACTTATTCCTTGTTTGACGCTGATGCATCCTAATAAAAACCATCGGGTATCTATTAATAAGATGATGGACTCTATCTTATTCAATAGCATAACGAGCATAGGCACTTCATTAAACTCATGCAACTGCACGAAAAACGCTTGGCTATTCACACAGGCTATTAATTGATTAAGATTGAGTACTAATCAGTAATAGTCCGGCCCAAGAGTTATTTCGCCAAGCTTAAATGACCCATGGGCGTTATTCAGAACATATTATCAGGCACAATAGCGCTATAACTGCGACAAATGGATGGCTTGTGACAGAACAACACTCAAATTTACAAACCCTCTGGCTCTGTGAAACCGTGCGCTTACGTGAAGAGCAAACCGGCTTACTGGAAGACAGTGAGGCCTGCCGTAAGGCGCGATCTGCTCAAGGCTCATTGAGTGAGCGCCTACAAGTACGTGGGCTATTTTTGGCTAAACGCGACGGCTTAGTCACGGCCATGCAACATTGGTTGCAGGGGGCGCGACTGGCCTTATGGTTGCTTGTTTTTTCCGCCGTTCTCTCGGGCGTGGTGCTGGCTAAAGCCGCCTTGAGTGGCCCCCCCGAGGCCATCAATATTTTTTGGGCCTTAAGCGGTCTTATTGGCCTAAACCTATTAAGTTTATTGGCGTGGTGCTTGAGTATGCTATTTGCTAAGCGCACTAGCTCTCCGCTTAGCCAAGCTTGGTTATGGCTCAGTAATAAACTGGCGCGCGATGCCAAATCTGCACAACTCGCACCAGCGTTATTGGTATTATTACAACGCCACCATTTACTGCGCTGGGGCTTGGGCCGTTTATTAAATGGCTGGTGGTTGATTACCTTATCGAGCGCACTCATTACCTTAATTATGCTATTAGCTACCCGACGGTATGGTTTTGTGTGGGAGTCCACCATTGTTGCCAGCGAGACTTTTATCAGCTTAGTTAGCTCCCTTGGCACACCCGCATCTTGGCTAGGGTTTGGCCTGCCCGATAGTGCGCTGATTCAACAAAGCGGCCTGACCACAGCCGCCGGTGAGCAAGCTCGGCACATTTGGGCCAGTTGGTTGCTGGGTACGCTGTTAATATACGGCATACTGCCACGCTTGGTGTGCAGCTTGTTATGCGAGTGGCGCTGGCGACGGGGTATACAGCATTTAACCTTTAATGGTGATGACGCCGTTTGGCAGCCATTGCATGAACGAGTGCAACCCAGCAGCGAACGACTCGGTGTGGTTGATGCAGCCCCTAGCGCCTTACCCAGCACTCAGGCCGGCGTACAATTAAATGGTCAAAGCGCCGTAATCTTAGGCATTGAACTGGATGACAGTATTACTTGGCCGCCAGAACACTTAGCCTCCATGTCTCGCGAATTAGAGCCTCGTGCATTAGCGTCTCGCGTGTTAGATATGGGAGTGATCGATAGCCGCGAGCAACGCCGACAAGTGCTCGATAAACTGAGCGTTCAGCCACCCGCACGATTACTTATTGCCTGTAACCCTCAGCGCTCGGCAGACAGAGGCACCTTAAACTTAATTGCCGAGCTATCACGCACAGCTGCAGCCACTCAAGTGTGGTTATTAGAGATGCCAGTGGCAACTGAGCGGTTAGAGAATTGGCAAGAACAACTCAATGAGCTCGCACTCCCCCATGGTCGATCTGCGCCTTGGGCTTGGCTAGAACAAGACTCGGAGCAAACACAATGACACAGCAATCAAGCGCCTTAACATTGGCAGTGGTTGGCCACACGAATGTGGGTAAAACCTCATTACTGCGCACCCTCACCCGCGATGTGGGCTTTGGGGCGATTTCTCATCGTCCCAGCACCACGCGTCACGTAGAAGGCGCACGATTGTCGGTGGATGGCGAGTCATTGATCGAGCTGTATGACACACCGGGATTTGAAGACGCCATAGCCCTTTATGAATATATAGAGCAACTGCCGCAAACCGAGCGACGTTTAGATGGCCCCGAGCAAGTACAGCGTTTTCTTGAGACCAGTGAAGCCGCGCAACGTTTTGAGCAAGAAGCCAAAGTATTGCGCCAGTTATTACAATCTGATGCCGGCTTTTATGTAATCGATGCGCGCGAGCCTGTTTTAGCAAAATATCGTGATGAGCTGGCTATTTTGGCCATGTGCGGCAAGCCGTTATTGCCGGTGCTTAACTTTGTAAATGACCCCGAGCAGCGAGAAGCCGCTTGGCGAGATGTACTGGCCCGCTTAGGCTTGCATGCCATAGTGCGCTTTGACAGCGTGGCCCCGCCCGCCGATGGCGAGCAGCGGCTCTATGAAAATTTAAGCTTGGTATTAGACAGTCAGCGCCCTCGATTGCAGCGCTTAATTGAGCATAACCTAGCGCAAGTACAAGTACGCCGCAAAGCCGGCCATCGCTTAATTGCCGAGTTATTAATTGATGTAGCGGCCACTCGTCGCAGCGTACATCCCGAGTTATTAGACGAAGCCATTAAAGAACTACATAACGACGTGCGAAAGCGTGAGCAACAATGTGTTGAGGCGCTATTAAAACTCTATGCATTTCGTAAAGGCGATGCCGAAGCGCAAGACTTACCATTAACAGAAGGCCGCTGGGGCGAAGATTTATTTAACCCCGCCACCATGAAGCAGCTCGGCGTAAAACTGGGTGGCGGCATGGCGGCCGGTGCCGCTACCGGTGCCGGTATTGATCTCTTTACTGGCGGCTTAAGCTTAGGCGCAGCTACCTTAGTGGGTGCCGCCATTGGTGGCTTTACCCAAACGTTTCGTAACTACGGCGATCGCATTAAAGGCAAATGGCGCGGCGAGCGCGAGCTGACGGTTAACGACGCTACGCTGCGCTTATTAGCCATTCGCCAACAGCGACTATTAACTGCCTTAGAGCTAAGAGGCCACGCTGCCCAAGAGCGCATTCAAATGGACACGCCGCTCGAGCAACACTGGCGCCAAGGCGAACTCGCCCCGCAACTCACCACCGCCCGCGCCTATCCGGCATGGTCGAGCCTAAACGGCCGCAAGCCTAAGCTAGATCACGAACGCACCAGCGAGATTGAACACTTAGCAGCCAGCTTGGCCAAACAAGATGCTGAGAGCTAGGGATTGGGGATTAAAACGAACAAAAAGCCGAGCATCAGCTCGGCTTTTTTAATCTTTAACTTACAGCGTAAAGCTTACTGCTTACCGCTTACGGCTATGTTTAATGCTGGTGTCCGCCTTCGCCGTGGGCGTGGCCGTGGCTCAACTCTTCTTCTGTGGCTTCTCTTACACTCACCACTTCTAAATCAAAATTTAGCGTTAAGCCCGCTAAAGGGTGGTTCATGTCTACATCGGCCATAAACTTGCCCACTTTGGCGAGCACGACCTGACGCTCACCTTGCTCAGTGTGCACTGTGGCCATCATGCCGGCTTTCCACTTTTTAGCACCATGTAAATGTTTTACCGGTACGCGCTGGATCATGTCTTCTTTACGCTCACCGTAACCTTCTTCTGGCGTTAAGGTAATGCTAAAGGTTTCACCCGCCTCTTTACCTGTCATTGCCTTTTCAATGCCTTCTAACATGCCGTTATGGCCATGCAGGTAAGCCAGTGGTGCATTGTCTACATTGGTATCTAATGTATCACCCTCTTCGTTTTTTAAGGTGTAGTTAAACTGAACCACAGTGTTGTCTGCAACGTGCATCAAAAATCCCGTTATTAGGTCAATAAAGTAGATATAAATAGTAACAGATGGCAAAGCAGGGTTCACGATTTCAAGGCTGATGCCATCAATCGGCTTAATGTGCTCACTGCAAACCACGAATGTTGGCTGATAAATGTAAAAAATGTGATCAAAACGCTCTTTAATGTTTATTTAGTCATATTTTTGTTATCATGTGTGCGCTAGGTCACACTATATGAGTTGCTAATGTTGAACTAATCGCTTTACCCAGCACTACCTAGAGTACAGCCGTTACTCAATAAAAAGATGATAGAGAACAAACAGATTGACCCAGTTTTTCTCTTACAATTTCCACATTGTAAAAATGATTTCCAAAAACTGGTTGATCGTCACAGTTTTTTTTGTATCATCACGTTATGGGTTTTCTGGTTATTAACCACCCTCACTAAGTGGGACCAGTAACCATTACTTATGGATTAACAATAAATGGTGCCGAGAGCACCTCAGATGAATGGATACCGATTATGGCTAAAATGAAAGCAATCGAGGCAGTTGCCAAAATCCTTGAGCTGGAAGGTGTAACAAAAGCCTTTGGCGTTCCCGGCGCCGCTATTAACCCTTTCTACTCCGCATTGCGCGGCTTGGGTTCTATTGAGCACGTGTTGGCTCGCCACGTTGAAGGCGCGTCACACATGGCAGAAGGCTACACCCGCTCCAACCCTGGCAACATTGGTATTTGTATTGGTACTTCTGGCCCAGCCGGTACCGATATGATCACCGGTTTGTACTCAGCCATGGCTGACTCGATTCCAATTTTGTGCATCACGGGTCAAGCACCACGTGCACGCATGCACAAAGAAGACTTCCAAGCTGTAGACATTGAGTCTATCGCTAAGCCTGTAACTAAGTGGGCTTCTACCGTTCTTGAGCCAGCTCAATTGATCGGTGCTTTCCAAAAAGCATTCCACATTATGCGTTCAGATCGTCCGGGTCCTGTATTACTTGACCTACCGTTTGACGTACAAATGGCAGAAATTGAATTTGACGCTGAAGCTTACCAGCCAATGACGGCTTATAAGCCTACTGCTAACCGCGTACAAATTGAAAAAGCCCTGACCATGTTAAATGAGTCAGAGAAGCCATTATTGGTTTCTGGTGGTGGTGTTATTAACGCCAACGCAGACAAGCAACTGACTGAGTTTGCTGAGCTGGTAAACGTACCAGTCATCCCAACACTGATGGGCTGGGGTACTATCCCAGACGATCACGAGCTAATGGCAGGTATGTGTGGTCTACAGACTTCACACCGCTACGGTAACGCTAACGTACTAGCATCTGACTTTGTGTTGGGTATTGGTAACCGTTTTGCTAACCGCCACACTGGTTCTATTGATGTTTACACTAAAGGCCGTAAATTCGTCCACGTAGACATTGAGCCGACTCAAATTGGTCGCGTATTTGGCCCAGACTTGGGTATCGTATCTGACGCAGGCGCCGCTTTAGACTTGTTCTTAGAAGTTGCTAAAGAGTGGAAAGCAGCAGGCAAGCTGAAAGACCGCAGCGCTTGGGTTGCTGAGTGTACTGAGCGCAAGCGCACCATGCAGCGTAAGACCAACTTCGATAACACGCCAGTTAAACCACAGCGTGTTTACCAAGAAATGAACAAGGTGTTTGGTCGCGATACCACTTATGTATCTACCATTGGCTTGTCACAAATTGCTGCAGCCCAGTTCTTGCACGTATACAGCGCACGTAACTGGATCAACTGTGGTCAAGCCGGCCCTCTGGGTTGGACTATTCCTGCCGCTCTGGGTGTGGTTGCAGCTGATAGCTCACGTAACGTTGTGGCTATTTCTGGTGACTACGACTTCCAGTTCATGGTTGAAGAATTGGCCGTTGGTGCACAGTTTAAACTGCCGTACATCCACGTACTGGTAAACAACTCTTACTTAGGTCTGATCCGTCAAGCACAGCGTGGCTTCGACATGGACTTCTGTGTTCAGTTGTCGTTCGAAAACATCAACTCTCCTGAGCTAGGTGAGTACGGTGTGGATCACGTTAAAGTGGTTGAAGGCCTGGGTTGTAAAGCAATCCGCGTATTCAAGCCTGAAGATATCGCACCTGCACTGGAACAAGCTAAGAAGCTAATGGCTGAATTCTCTGTACCAGTGGTTGTTGAAGTGATTCTTGAGCGTGTGACCAACGTTTCTATGGGCGTTGAAATTGACGCAGTTAACGAGTTTGAAGAACTTGCAGAAAAAGGCCAAGATGCCCCAACTGCAACTATCTCAATGCTTGATTAATTAAAACGCTAAAGCCCAGCTATTTGGCTGGGCTTCCTTTTGCCCCCAATCAAAGAAGGACATTGTTATGCCAAAATTAGCTGCCAACTTGTCTATGCTGTTTACCGAAGTGGACTTTATGGACCGCTTTGAATCTGCTGCAAAAGCTGGCTTTAAGGGTGTTGAATATTTATTCCCTT
Organism: Oceanisphaera pacifica; assembly: GCF_017498065.1. Taxonomy (GTDB): domain Bacteria; phylum Pseudomonadota; class Gammaproteobacteria; order Enterobacterales; family Aeromonadaceae; genus Oceanimonas; species Oceanimonas pacifica. The sequence goes on from NZ_JAGDFX010000010.1 coordinate 109,011, forward strand.
ATGCTGAAACCGCACAAGACATTAAAGCCAAACTAGACGCTAATGGTCTGACCCAGGTGTTATTTAACCTGCCAGCCGGTGACTGGGCAGGCGGCGAGCGCGGCATTGCTTGCCATCCAGATCGGGTTGAAGAGTTTAAAGCCGGTGTTGATCAGGCTATCGAATACGCCAAAGTATTGGGTAACAGCCAAGTAAACTGCTTGGCGGGTATTCAGCCAGCAGGCGTATCTTATGACGACGCAGAAGCCACTTTTGTTGCTAACTTAAAGTTTGCTGTTGAGAAGTTAGAAGCAGCAGGCATCAAGCTGGTGATGGAAGCGATTAACACTATCGATATTCCTGGCTTCTTCCTGAACAACACAGCTCAAGCTCAGTCTATCCGCGAAAAAGTGGGTAGCGATAACTTGTACCTGCAATATGATATTTATCACATGCAGATCATGGAAGGCGACTTAGCTCGTACTATTAAAAACAACCTAGGCAACATCAACCACGTTCAGTTGGCTGATAATCCTGGTCGTAACGAGCCAGGCACAGGCGAAATCAACTACGAGTTCTTGTTCAAGTACTTGGACGAAGTTGGCTTTGACGGTTGGATTGGTTGCGAATATAAGCCAGCCACCACCACAGAAGCAGGTTTGACTTGGTTGAAGAACTACTCAAGCCTGAACTAAATCCGGACTATGCTGCGAATGCAGCATTGATATATCTTAAAGGTCGCAGGTGTAACACCCAGTGGATCGCACCTGCTGTCCCCACAAGCTAAAAAAGGAACATACGATGAAAATAGGTTTTATCGGTACCGGTATCATGGGTAAGCCCATGGCTGAGAACTTGCAAAAAGCAGGTTACACTCTGTATTTCTCTGAGCACTTCAACAAAGCTCCAGCCGACCTAGTTGGCGATAAAGGAATTGCACTAGCGACGCCTAAAGCGGTAGCAGAAGCTGCTGACGTTATCATCACTATGGTACCTGATACCCCACAGGTTGAAGACGTACTGTTTGGTGATAACGGCGTAGCCGAAGGTCTGTCTGCTGGCAAAATCGTAGTAGATATGTCTTCTATCTCGCCAATTGCGACTAAAGAAATTGCTAAGCGCGTTAACGAAACAGGCGCAGACTACTTAGACGCGCCAGTATCTGGCGGCGAAGTAGGTGCAATTAATGCAACCCTAACCATCATGGTTGGTGGCGAGCAGTCAGTATTTGACAAGATCAACCCATTGTTCGAAATCATGGGTAAGAACATCACTTTGGTTGGTGGTAACGGTGACGGTCAAACGACTAAAGTTGCAAACCAAATCATTGTTGCATTGAACATTGAAGCTGTTGCAGAAGCATTGGTATTTGCTTCTAAAGCCGGTGCCGATCCTGCCAAGGTGCGTGAAGCACTAATGGGCGGTTTCGCTTCTTCTAAGATCTTAGAAGTGCACGGTGAGCGTATGGTTAAGGGTACTTTCGACCCAGGTTTCCGTATTGCTTTACACCAGAAAGATCTGAACTTGGCACTGACTGGTGCTCGCGAATTAGGTGTTTCTCTACCTAACACTGCTGGCGCACAAGAGTTGTTCAACACTTGTAACGCACTAGACGGTGCTGGTTGGGACCACTCAGGTATGATAAAAGCACTTGAGCACCTAGCTAACCACAACATTCGTGGTGAGTGATAATGTTGTTTGCCTGCTGATTAGCAAATAATGGCGGGCAATTAAAAATTAGGGCAGACAAAGATAAATACGAGCTTTCACTCAGGGGGCTTTGTGTAAGATCTAACTTATTCTTCGTACTGCCCTGCCTTTGAAAACATAGCTGTCAGCTAAAAAATGAGCTGAGACCCTTCACGATTCACCCCTCTGCTTTATTCTTCTTTAACTATCTCAAAGCCAACGCCCTACGCTGCCCGTTAAACACAAACACCACCCTTGTAGAGGCCATCTTTAGTCGGCCGGTTTTGCGTAGCGAAACGTACTTTGTCGTCCACGCTTTATACCAATCTGGGAAAATAACTGGTCTGTTTTTGTTTGTATAAAAAGTCGAACAAAGGGTCTACTCCCCTATGCCGCGAAGCCGCCTGTGAATGGGGGTTAGCAGGCAGCTCGGTGCTTCAAGAGAGGTAACAGAGTTGACTTCCACAAGACAGTGACAATGCCAGGGATGGCATTTCCCGAGCCCCCATGGATAGGTTTATGGCGTGTCGTGGAGGGTGACTCAGCTTCCTCCATGATTCAGGTTCTCAATAAAATAAATATTTAATGTATTTGGTATCACATTCAGATATATAGCCTTGGTTACATAACCAAAAGCAAATGTTACCGATAAGTTGACTAATCGTTAACAAAGATGTATTAATACTCACAGGTCAGCGCGATATAGGAACTAGAGTCGCTGATATATAGGTTAAGGGTAATAATTTTTAACAGCACTCTTAATATTAAATAGACTTATTGCTGTGCTTTGATGCAGGGAAAATACCATGACGATACCAACTTCTCAGATAGATCGGCAATCGATCGATTCCACCCAGAAACGCAAAAAATCATTCGAAATGCCCCATATCTATGTGATCTTGTTTGTGTTCATCGCCATTGCTGCCTTGCTTACCTATATTGTGCCTGCTGGCCAATACGATCGCGTACCCGGCCCTAACGGCCGTACCACTATTGACCCCAACTCTTATCAAGTCGTTGAGTCAACCCCTGTCAGCCCAGTCGACTTTATGCTTGCCATTCCAAAAGGACTGATGGATGCAGGCACAGTGGTATTTTTTACTTTCATGATAGGCGGTATGTTTATGGTACTACGCCGCACTGGTATCATCGAAATAGGAGTAGATAAACTCACCCGCCGCTTTGCCAGTAACACTATAGTAATTATTCCGGTCTTAATGACTACATTCGCAGTCATCGCCACGCTAATCGGCACCCAAGAGCTTGCCTTGGTATATGTGCCCGTGATATTACCGTTAATGATAGCCCTACGTTTTGATTCAATTACCGCAGCGGGTGTCGCACTCGTTGCTACTACTGCAGGCTTTGCCACAGGCATACTTAACCCCATTAATACAGGGCTAGGTCAGCAGCTCGCCGACTTGCCTGTTTACTCTGGTATGTTATTGCGTGCTGGGGCTTTTGTACTTATATTGCTGGTTGGTATTTTCTATGTCACCCGCTATGCACTCAAAGTACGCAGTAACCCAACACTCAGCCTGATGGGTGACGATACCAAAGAGCAAGCAAAGCGTGACCGCTATCTAAACAGCCCCAGTGAAAAATCGCTTGTCGCCACCACGCGCCAAAAGTGGGCCTCTCTCGCTACCTTCGGCTTCTTCATCCTACTGGTATGGGGAGTAATGACTCGCGGTTGGTTCATGATGGAGATGGCAGGACTATTTGTTATCATGGGGATAGTGGTGGGTCTGATTGCTGGCCTTAAAACTGACGATATCAGTGAAGGTTTTAACGAGGGCTTTCGTGACGTCTTGGTTGGCGCCATGATCTGTGGCATTGCGCGTGCAGTAGCTGTAGTGTTAGAAGATGGTCAGGTTATGGATACGCTAGTGTATGCCCTAGGGAATCTAGTAGGTGGTTTTCCTGCCATATTTTCAGCAATTGGTATGTTCTTCGCCCAGCTCGGCTTCAATTTTGTTATTCCATCCGGTAGTGGCCAAGCACTGGTGACAATGCCGATTATGGCTCCTTTGGCAGACCTAGTCGGTGTTACCCGCCAGACTGCTGTACTGGCTTATCAATTAGGTGATGGCTTAGGTAATATTCTGTACCCAACTTCAGGTTATTTCATGGCTACCCTCGCTCTGGCTGGTGTGTCTTGGAATAAGTGGGTTAAATTCTTTCTGCCGCTGTTTGCTGTCTGGATTACCATTGCAATGGCTTTTTTGATCTTTGCTCAAGCCACCCAATGGGTTGGTTAACAAGTCTTTATAGTTCAAAAGGCCTCCTGCGGGATAACACCATTCAGTTAAGCGTGTTTCAACTGAATTGTGTACCGAGTCTTTGATACCTGAACGGCCTTTCTCTTGGCCGTTTTCTTTTTCAGGCAAAATATATCGCCTCACTCGCTCGCGCATGGCCCTCAGCTTTTTGGGAATAGTGCCGCGCAAGCAATGCGGCTGCTCTCCACAGTACCAAGTTGTAGACCAATAATACCCACAACTCCTATGTGGCTCCCTCAACCGACTGACTACGCAATAAAATAGTGCCCGCTAACATTCGATGTTTAATTTCACCATAACTATTCTCAACTTCCTAATACCATGTGGTGGTGAGGGTATTCTGACGCCGTATAATAATCGGTCAATCGATCGCCAAATTTCTTAACTGATCGTTGTTACCTTGCGGGAGGCTTTTTGAGTGGTCAACTGCTAGACCAAACACACTTTTATATAACCATTTAGAACAAAAAAATACAGGACTTTTTCTCGAAGCCTTACCTTGTTTCCACTATAATCGTGCGCTTAAAAATTCCCCTGCTCTTGCCGAATGGGTAAGCCGCACCAATAAGGTATAACTGCAGTGATTAAAACGCCGTACTATCTCGTCGATAAAGCCGCATTGTTGCGCAATATGGAAAAGATTGCCTATGTACGTAAACACTCAGGCGCCAAGGCCTTGCTGGCTCTAAAATGCTTCGCCACTTGGTCGGTATTTGACTTAATGAGTCAATATATGGATGGCACAACCTCCTCTTCACTCAACGAAGTTAAGCTTGGCAAGCTCAAATTTGGTGGCGAAACCCATGCCTACAGCGTGGCATATGGCGACGACGAAATGTCTGAAGTATTGGCTCACAGTGATAAAGTCATTTTCAATTCTATTGGCCAGCTTACTCGCTTTAGTGAACAGTCAGCTCAGCATGTACGCGGGTTACGCTTAAACCCTGGCGTATCGAGTTCAGCATTTTTAATTGCAGATCCATCACGCCCTTTTAGCCGCTTAGGTGAGTGGGATGTCAGTAAGATCGCAGATGTTATCGACAAGATCTCTGGTTTTATGATCCATAATAACTGCGAGAATAATGATTTTTCACTCTTTGACCAAATGCTAAAAGAGATAGAAACTAAATTTGGCAGTGTATTAAGTCACCCGAATATCAACTGGGTTAGCTTAGGTGGCGGCATTCATTTTACTGGCCAAGACTATCCGTTGGATCTCTTTTGCGCACGCCTTAAAGCCTTTAGTGAGCGCTATGGCGTGCAGCTATATCTTGAGCCAGGCGAAGCCGCCATTACTATGTCGACCTCGCTAGAAGTAACAGTGCTCGACACCCTAAGTAACGGCAAGCAGCTAGCCATTGTCGACAGCTCTATTGAAGCGCATATGCTAGATTTGCTGATTTATCGTGAGACCGCAAAAATGGAACCTAACACGGGTGAGCATGAGTACATGGTGTGCGGTAAATCTTGCTTGGCTGGGGATATTTTTGGCGAGTTTCGCTTTAAACAACCGCTAGCAGTAGGCGACCGATTATCATTTATCGACGCTGCAGGTTATACCATGGTAAAGAAAAATTGGTTTAATGGCGTCAATATGCCCGCCATTGCAATACGGCAACTCGATGGCAGCATAGAGTTGGTTAAAGAATTTGGTTTCGACGATTTTGTAAACAGCCTCTCTTGAGGCATTAGCTCACCCAACTATCGCATTCTTGCTGCGATAACAGGATATATATTGATGAAAAGAAACGTTCTAATTATTGGTGCTGGTGGCGTTGCTCAAGTTGTTGCACATAAATGTGCACAGCATAATGATGTATTGGGTAATATCCACATTGCTTCACGTACGGTAGAAAAGTGTCAGCAAATTGTTGAAAGTGTACGGGAAAAAGGCAGTTTAAAGACTGCTGGTGAATTGCAAGCTCACGCATTAGATGCGCTAGATATAGCAGCAACAAAGGCGTTAATTGACAATACACAATCGCAAATAGTGATCAATGTTGGTTCTCCTTTCATTAATATGTCGGTACTAGAAGCTTGTATCCAAATGGGCGCTGCTTATCTCGATACTGCTATTCATGAAGATCCAGAAAAAATCTGTGAAACCCCACCTTGGTACGCAAACTACGAATGGAAGCGCAAACAGCGCTGTGCCGATAACAACATTACCGCCATTCTAGGTGTGGGCTTCGATCCTGGCATGGTTAATGCCTATGCCGCTGCTGCAGTAAAGGAAGACTACTTTGATAGCGTTGACTCTATCGATATCATTGATATTAACGCTGGCAGTCATGGCCATTACTTTGCGACTAACTTTGATCCAGAAATTAATTTCCGTGAGTTTACCGGCCGCGTTTGGTCTTGGCAGAACCGCGAATGGGTTAAAAATAAGATGTTTGAAGTGAAGCGTACCGATGACTTACCCGTGGTAGGCAGCCAAACCAGTTATATGACAGGCCACGACGAAATTCACTCGCTATCACGTAACCTAGATGTACCCAATATTCGCTTTTGGATGGGCTTTGGTGAGCATTATATTAACGTATTCACCGTGCTTAATAGCTTAGGCTTATTATCTGAGCAGCCCGTTAAAACCGCCGAAGGCCTAGAAGTTGTTCCACTTAAGGTAGTTAAAGCCATACTACCCGACCCTTCTTCACTCGCTCCTAATTACACTGGCAAAACCTGTATCGGTGATGTGGTAAAAGGGAAAAAAGATGGCCAAGATAAAGAAATATTTATCTATAACATCAGCGATCATGAACAAGCCTATGCCGAAGTGGGCAGCCAAGGAATTTCGTATACCGCTGGTGTTCCTCCGGTCGCAGCCGCTATTTTAATTGCAACTGGGGAGTGGGACGTATCAAAAATGGTCAACGTAGAAGAACTGTCACACCGTCCATTTATTAACTTATTAAATGACATGGGCATGCCTACCCGCATTAAAGACGAACAAGGTGATCGCCCGCTCAGCTTCTAGGTTTAAACGATATTATTTTTTATAAGCAACTCGCTAAAACAAGGCCGACTTAAGCCGGTCTTGTTTATTTCTTGACCTAAAATTAATACCATAACGACACTATTAGCGCCCTTTAGTTTTTATATAGTTGACTCTATTCTCAATATTGTAAAGTGCGAATGCGGTATATTGTTTAATGGCGTTGATAGTACCGAAAAGAGACTTAACAAAAATCGTCATTTTATTAAATAATTTTAATGTATGATATACACTGTTATTGGCTACCTCACAGCCTTCATCATAATAAGGATATAACATGAAAAAAATACTTGCAGTGGCAACACTGGTGACTGCTCTACCTTTTTCTAACATGGCTCTAGCTGATCAAGATATCGGCTGTGGTTTGGGCTCTATGGTATTTGAAGGGAAATCAGGCAAGGTATCTAAAGTACTTGGCGCTACCACCAACGGAACTTCTGGTAACCAAACTTTCGGTATTACCTTTGGTACCTTAGGTTGTGATGGCACCGGCACCGTGACTTCATCAGAAAAGCTAGCTATGTTTATCGATGGCAACATGGATAATTTAGCGCGTGATATGGCCAAAGGCGAAGGCGAAACGCTGGCTACTTTGTCTGAAGTTTGGGGGATTCAGCAGGCTGACCAAGCTGAATTCAACTCAGTAGCTCAGGAAAACTTTGCAGCTATTTTTAGCTCAGAAAATGTGACATCTCAAGAAGTACTGGTTAGCTTAAACACGCTGATCGCACAAGACGCAACATTAGCTGATTACCGTATCTAATCTTAAGATATAGACTCAAGTAAAAGTGCTCCTTAGGGAGCACTTTTTGTAAGCCTGCCAGTATTTAATCAGCATAAAATGGCGATATATCATGAAGTTATCTACTACCGGCTTTATTATTTTCTTTAGTTTTTACGCCTCTTTTTTTTCTTTCAAAGCCAATGCCTCAGCCGTTGCTCTTGACCAATTAAATGTGACTGAACTAGCAAGCAGCCCATACTGGCTCAAACTTGGTCATTATCTTGCTAAACCATTACGCGGCCCAGTAAGTACCGTTAGGCAAGGCGATTTTTTTCTCGCGGTCGATGGCAAAACAAATCCGCATGCCGAGCTAACTGCAACTATCGAGCAGCTATACAGCCTTGATCCCGAAGAAGCTCAGGCCACCCAATGTAAATACCCAGCACGTTTCACTTGGCTAGAGTCATTACAAGGTCGGAGCGTGACACTCGATTGCCCCGAGTTAGAAAAGTGGCGTGCAGTGTTAGAGCCAGAAGGCATGACACTGGTTTTCCCCACCGCATTCATGAACAACCCCTCTTCTATGTTTGGCCACACCTTGTTGCGAGTAGACGCAAAGAACCAAACTCGCAATAAAGAGCTGGTGGCATTCGCGATAAACTTCGCTGCCGAGCCTGAAGTAGACGACAACCCAGCTTTATTTGCCTTCAAAGGCCTGATTGGTAGCTACCCGGGACAATTCACCGTCATGCCCTATTATCGTAAGGTACGCGAATATAATGATATGGAGTCGCGAGATATTTGGGAGTACAAACTTAACTTAACCGAAGGTGAAGTTAATCGTGTGTTGTTGCATCTATGGGAAATGCGCCACGCCGAGTTTGATTATTACTTCTTAGATGAAAACTGCTCTTACCAGCTGCTGGCGTTACTTGAGTTAGCCAGAGACGATCTATTCTTGGTAAAAGACTTTCCTCTGCAAGCCATACCCTCGGACACAGTCGAGACGTTGGAGAAAAATGGGTTATTAGCTCCACCTAAATATCGGCCAGCTTTTGGCACCCGATTAATGCATCAAGCCAATGAAATAGAGCCATCTTTATTTGATGCTGCAGTGAAAGCAAAGCAAGGAGAGTACCCCTCGCCGGATCAGTATACGCCAACACAAAGAGCTGCTATCTTAGAGCTGGCCTATGAATGGCTTAACTTCGAACTCTACGATCAGGCTTTAGAGCGACAAAGTACCGCAAAGCGCTTAACTCAGTTACTCGTGCAGCGCAGTAGAATAACTGTAGAGTCACCTTTCTCTCAGGTACCAGTACCTCCGGTATCACCCGAGCAGGGCCATGCCTCGGCAAGAATGGGGCTTGGGGTACAAACCAATCAACACGCCACCGATAAAATAACCTTAGAATGGCGGCCGGCATATCATGATTTACTAGACTCACAAGCTGGTTTTATTCCTGGTGCTCAAATCAGTTTTTTAGATACCCAAGTTAGTATCGATCGCCAAAGTAACGCTAAACTCGATCGTTTCTACTTCTTAGATGCGATGGCCTTGGCACCGAGCAATAAAGTCTTCGACAGTCTGGCTTGGAATGTTCGAGTCGGTTTTGACCGTAAGCCGATGGCTCATAAGCAGGCGGGACGTTGGTTAGCTCAGGGAGGTACTGGTAAGGCCTGGGGTCGCTCCGATAAGCTGCATGTTTATTCTTTGCTGGCCACTAGCATCAGCCACGGAGATCTCACTAACCATGATGTTATTGCAGGATTGGGTGTTGAGGCCGGATTGCTCCAACAAATAACAGACCACCACAGAATCGGCTTGCAGGCGCAATATCTAACGCTCATCGAAGCATCAGCCAATCAAGATGCGTCGGTAACGGCAAGCTGGCACTGGAGCTTTAATCGCAACTTAGCCTTACGTAGCCAAGCGCAATATCAGCACTGGCATACCGAAGATACATCCGCAAAGATCACCGCGTATTTCTATTATTAGGTAAAAAGTGAAAGCGGCGAGTTGCAAAGGCGACATAGCCTAACAATCCCACCTATTTAGCAACCGAGCAAGGCGTAAGATGACTGCAGCTCGGCTTGCTCTTGCCGCTCAGTCGCTTGGTAGTACTGCTATTTATTCAACATTTCACGAAGCAGATTGCTTACCACCAATGGCGTCGGTGGCTTCTTGCGCGGCATCCATCACGAGTCGGCTTAAGTGCGCTAAACGCTCGCGTTTTACTCGCACTGCGGGGCCAGAAATAGAGATAGCCGCTACCGCTTCACCGTATTCATTATAAATATTAGCGGCAATACAACGCAGCCCTTCAAATTGCTCTTCGTCGTCTAACGAGTAGCCTTGTTGTTTGATATGTTGCAACTCGCTCGCAAACTGCTCAGCGTCGGTAATGGTATGCTCGGTAAAAGCCACCATATCGGTCTGCTTAATAAGTGCCATGGCATCTTTTATCGGCACCACAGACAGCAATGCCTTGCCCACTCCAGAGGCATGCAAGGGCGAACTACTACCCAAAGACACCACCATACGCATGGTTTGTGGCGACTCGACTTGCCCGACATACACCACGCGACCCTGCTCTAAAATAGCCAAATTAGAGGTTTCACCCGTTTCAGCCACTAACCGCTTCATAAAGGGACGAGACTGGGCGATAACATCGCGTTTTTTAAGATAAGCATTGCCAACCGCAAAGGCATTTACGCCTATGCTCCACAGGCCTTGAGTGTCATCCACATCAACAAAGTGATGGCTGCGTAAACTGTTTAGTAAGCGATGGGTTGTAGAAGGGGCAAGCCCTAAGCTACCAGCCACTTCTGTGAGTGACATGCCCATATCGGAAGTAGCCAGCTGCTCTAGCACCAATAAGGCACGAGAAAGCGACTGCACTTGGGTGGTGCCCGCTGGTTTGGTGACTTTATTTTTTTTAGATATTACTTCTTCGCTCATGAGTTTCCATGATCTACAGAGACTTAAGACTATTGTATGGGTATTTGGCCCTTAAGTCCTGTTTGTGTTTAAAGTTCCGTGAAGGGTCAATGGTGAAGAGTAAAGGGGAAAAGCTCAAGACGAAAAAAAACCAGCTACTTGAGCTGGCTTCTTAATTGGTCGGCGTTGCAGGATTCGAACCTGCGACCCTCTGGTCCCAAACCAGATGCGCTACCAAGCTGCGCTAAACGCCGTAAACTTTTGCTACTTTTAAACCAGCTACGCTAGTTTTCTTAATTGGTCGGCGTTGCAGGATTCGAACCTGCGACCCTCTGGTCCCAAACCAGATGCGCTACCAAGCTGCGCTAAACGCCGAAATTTCTTCTTTTACTCTTAAACCACTCTCGGGTCGCACCCTCTGGTCCGCTTAATCCCAAAACACGAGATGCGCTGCCAAGCTGCGCTAAACGCCGTTTTTTACGATAATCTTTATCGCTATGTACCATACTCCGTTAGAGTATAATTACAAATTTCTTGAAGCAGTGGTGCGAAGGGGGGGACTTGAACCCCCACACCCGAAGGCACTAACACCTGAAGCTAGCGCGTCTACCAATTCCGCCACCCTCGCACATCTTTACTGCTTCCAGGCCTTAACCTGAAATTGGGGTGACTGACGGGGCTCGAACCCGCGACAACCGGAATCACAATCCGGGACTCTACCAACTGAGCTACAGTCACCATTATTTCCGCTTACATTAAGTAAGCTTGTCCGCATACTAGATGGCGCGCCCGACAGGATTTGAACCTGTGACCTCTGCCTCCGGAGGGCAGCGCTCTATCCAGCTGAGCTACGGGCGCTCGCATTTGGACGATGCGAATACTAAGGCTAACCCCGTTTATTGTCCAGCACTATTTCAAAACAATCGTCCACATGGTCACTTTACCAGCAAAACGCTGTTTTTTTGGCTAAGCTCACTTTTGTTTATACTAACATGGTCAGCAGGTGCCTGTGATTGACTTATCAATGAAAAGATCTAAAATCCTAAAAAATGAATGAACGTTCATTCATAACCACTTATACTAGTACTAATGATGGTAAGGTATGCCAGATAAACGTGAACGTATTTTAAGCTCGGCTGAAGCGCTGATTGCTCGCCTTGGTTTTCATGGCATCTCAATGCAAAAGATAGCTAAACAAGCCAATGTCGCCACTGGCACTATTTATCGTTATTTTTCTGATAAAGAAATGCTATTACGCTGTTTACATGAAGAACGGCTGCGCGGTGCGTCTGCCGCTATTTTGCAGGGTGTGGATGCTAAAAAACCAAACTATGAGCAGTTTTGTACGCTGTGGTTTAACACAATGCACTACTTACAGGCCAGCCCCGATAGCCTGTGTTACCGAATGCAGTACGAGGCGTCACCGCTGTTTAATAAAGAAGAAGAGCGCCAAATGGATGAGCGCTACTTTAAACCGGTACATGAGTTTTTTGAGGCTGGGCGGGTAAACGGTTTGTTTCGTGATATGCCGGCAGAATTACTGGGTTTTTTAGCACTCGAAAATTTAATGCTGCTAACACAAAAATGCACCAAAGGCTGTATTGAGCTGGATGATGCTCTGTATCAACAGTTACTTGATGCCAGCTGGAACGCCATTCTTAAACGTTAAATTTAATAAGTTGCGGGAGTAAACTAATGAAAAAATGGACACTGTCCATGTTGTTGCTGGTGATAGTCATCTTCGGCAGCGTCATCGGCTTTAACTTGTTTAAACAAAAGATGATGGGTGAATATTTTGCCAATCAGCCGGTCCCTAGTTTTCCGGTTACCACCACAGAAATTACTCCACAAGACTGGACGCCACGCATTGCCGCCATTGGTTTTATTGAGCCTATTCAGGGCATCAATATCAGTAATGAATCGGCAGGTATAGTACGTGCCATTCATTTTGAGTCTGGCCAATCAGTTAAAGCCGGTGACATTCTCTTAGAGCTTGATGCTGATGTAGAAAAAGCGAACTTGCGTAGTGCTCAGGGCCGCCTGCCCTCAGTGCAAGCCAATTTAAAACGCATGCGCCAGCTTTATAAACGCGGTTCTGTTTCTAAAGGGCAACTAGATGAAGCGCTCGCCAATCAGCAAGAGCTGTTAGGTCAGGTTGACTCATTTAAGGCCACTATTGCCCGCCGTACTATTCGCGCCCCTTTTGATGGGGTTATGGGTATTCGTAATGCCTTTTTGGGCCAGTATTTAAATGCGGGTAGTGATATTGCGCGTTTAGAAAATATTAGCCAGTTCCGTATTCGCTTTACTATCGCGCAAACTCGCTTAGCGGATATTGCCGTAGGCCAGTCATTGAATATTTTTGTTGATGCTTACCCCACCACGCCGTTTGAAGGTGAAATTACCGCCATTGAGCCCCAAGTTAATCCGGGCTCTGGCGTGGTGCAAGTACAAGCCAGCATTCCTAATAAAGAAGGCAAGTTACGCTCAGGTATGTTTGCCAAGCTAGATGTACAGTTACCCACGCAAAAGCAGCAAATTTTGGTACCACAACAAGCGATTAACTTTACGCTTTATGGCCAAACTGTGTATGTGGTTACCGAGCAACAGCAAGAGGCAGAACAAAAAGAAGGTGACACTACCTTTATTGCCGAGCAAAGAGTGATTGAAGTGGCTGAGCGCGAAGATGATTATGCACGCGTAGTAAAAGGCCTAGAAGCGGGTGAAACAATAGTGACCTCGGGTCAGGTACGCTTATCTAATGGCAGCCATGTCAAACTGGTAGAAAGCGATGCGCTAGACACCCCAGAGTCAGCACCCCAGCTGTAAGCGGAGAATCTGATGCGTTTTACTGATATTTTTATTAAGCGGCCAGTATTAGCTATCTCAATAAGCTTACTGATCGTACTACTGGGGCTGCAAGCACTGCAAAAAATGCAGGTGCGTGAATACCCAGAAATGACCAATACCGTGATTACCGTGAGTACTGGTTATTACGGCGCCAGCGCCGACTTAATTCAGGGCTTTATTACCCAACCCTTAGAGCAAGCCATAGCGCAGGCCGATAATATCGATTTTATGAGCTCCAACAGTAGTAACGGCAGCTCAAGCATTACGGTGCAAATGAAGTTAAACACCGACTCTAATGCGGCCCTGTCGGATATTTTGGCGCGGGTAAACTCGGTGCGATCTCAACTTCCTCGAGAAGCGGAAGATCCTAGCTTAGAGATGACCACAGGTGCGTCCACCTCCATTATGTATATCGCTTTTAGTAGTGATGAACTGAGTGCACCTCAGATCAATGACTACTTAGAACGCGTCATACGGCCGCAGTTTTACTCGGTGGATGGGGTTGCCAAGATCAACCTGTTTGGTGGTGCTAAGTTTGCGCTACGCATTTGGTTAGACCCACTGCGTATGGCGGCACATAAGCTGACCGCACCTGAGGTTTTGTCGGTATTACAAGCCAATAACTACCAAGCTGCAGCCGGCCAATCTACCGGTTACTACATGGTGTATAACAGTGATATCAACACCCAAATAGAAAACCCAGAGCAGTTAGAATCACTGGTGGTCGCCACTCACGATGATGCAGTGGTGCGCCTGCGCGATATTGCCCAAGTGTCCCTCGAAAAAAGTCATGACGTGGTACGTGCCTTGGCAGATGGCCAGCCTGCGGTAGTAATTGGTGTGGATCCTACGCCATCTGCTAACCCGCTAAATGTGGCTGAAAACGTGCGTGGCATGTTGCCAGAGCTTGAAAGCAACATGCCCGATACCATTAAAATGCAGTTGTTATACGATGCAACCGATGCCATTAATGAGTCGATTAGCGAGGTAGTCAAAACCATACTCGAGGCCTCATTAATCGTGGTTATTGTGATCACACTGTTCTTGGGCTCGTTTCGTGCGGTCTTAATCCCTATTATCACGATTCCGCTATCGCTCATTGGCGTAGCCATTTTGATGAGTGCCTTTGGGTTTAGTATTAACCTAATGACACTGCTGGCCATGGTGCTTGCTATTGGCTTGGTGGTAGATGACGCCATAGTGGTGGTGGAAAACGTCGACCGGCACATCAAAGCCGGTGAAGAGCCCTATCGCGCGGCTATTATTGGTACCCGCGAAATAGCCGTTCCTGTGATCACCATGACCATCACCTTGGCGGCTGTGTATGCACCTATTGCCTTGATGGACGGTATTACCGGCTCACTGTTTAAAGAGTTTGCCTTAACACTGGCTGGGGCGGTATTTATTTCTGGGATAGTGGCATTAACCTTGTCACCCATGATGTGCTCTAAGCTACTTAAGCCCCATAGCAACCCAGGCCGCTTTGAGCGTGGTGTAGAAAACACCCTAGATAAGCTCACTCGCAGCTATTCGCGCATGCTCGATGCCGTGTTAGCAAAGCGCGCCGTGATCATCGCTTTTGCCGTATTGGTGTTTGCCTCTATGCCGGTGTTATTTAGCTTTATTCCTAGTGAGTTAGCGCCCAGTGAAGATAAAGGCGCCTTCTTAATGATGGCCAAAGCACCTAACTCCGCCAATCTCGATTACATCGAAAACAACATGCGTAAAGCGGTTGAGGTATTGGACAAAGAAGATGGCCTAGCCACGTCACTCACCATTGCCGGTGTGCCTAACCCTAACCAAGGCTTGGCGGTAGCAGTACTTAAGCCTTGGAGCCAACGTGACGGTCAAAAAGCAGTCATAGACAGAGTCACACCTGGCCTACAGTCAATTCCGGCCGTTGCTATTAGTGCCTTTGAGTTCCCTGAACTGCCGGGCGCTTCTAGCGGCTTGCCGGTGCAATATGTACTGACCACGCCTAACTCCTTTGAAAGTCTCTATGAGGTGGCCGCTGATGCATTAGAAAAAATCAGCAACAGCCCTTTGTTTGTTTACAGCGAGCTGGACTTGGCCTTTGACTCGGGCACCATGAAAATTAAGGTAAACCGAGACAAAGCTGGTGCTTACGGCGTCACCATGCAAGACATTGCCATTACCTTGTCGACCATGATGAGTGATGGCTACGTGAACCGTGTTGACTTAGATGGCCGCAGTTACGAGGTGATCCCACAGGTATATCGTAAAGACCGCCTCAACCCAGATTCCATTAAAGACTACTATGTGCGCGCAGCCAATGGCGACATGGTGCCCTTGTCTAATATGGTCTCTATTACCATGGAAGCACAACCGCGTGCCTTGCCTCACTATAACCAGCTCAACTCAGCAACAATTGGTGGGGTACTCACGCCGGGGGTGTCTATGGGTGATGCCATTAACTTCTTAGAACAAGATGTATCGGCCAACTTACCTAAGGGTTACAACCACGATTACTTAGGGGGCGCCCGTCAGTTTGTTAGCGAAGGCAATGCGTTATATATGACCTTCTTACTGGCCTTGTTTATTATCTTCTTAGTACTCGCATCGCAGTTTGAGAGTATCCGCGATCCATTAGTGATTATGGTGTCGGTGCCGCTTGCGATTTCTGGGGCCTTAATTGCCTTGGCGTGGGGGCTAGCCACTATGAATATTTATACTCAAGTGGGGCTAATTACGCTGGTCGGTGTGATCACCAAACACGGCATTTTAATGTGTGAGGTAGCCAAAGAAGAGCAATTAGCAGGCGCCAGCCGTCACGACTCTATCCGTACTGCGGCACGCATTCGTTTACGGGCAATCTTAATGACCACAGCGGCCATGGTTGCCGGCTTAGTCCCGCTGTTATTTGCAGTAGGCGCCGGCGCTATCTCACGCTTTGGAATGGGGATTGTTATTGTGTCGGGCTTGAGTATTGGTACTCTGTTTACCTTGTTTGTACTGCCGGTGATTTATACCTTCTTGGCATCAAATCACAAACCTTTACCCGAGTTTGATGAAGACCAAGCACCTAAAACGGTGAGCAGTCATTAAATAATAATGGCGTGTATATAACGAATAAAGGGCTGCTCATGCAGCCCTTTTTATTGCCCGAAAAATGCTCCTGCCACTTCGGCACTCCCACCATCCATGGCGGTCGGATGTCATGTGCTGAAGCCAGAGGGGCGAGTTTACTCGCAGTGACGAGCAGTATCAGCTTAACCGAACATCCAGTGAATGTTCGCAGTAGGCTGATAATGTGAGTGTCATTAGCCCCGCAGCGTGTCGGTGGAGTTACCCCTTTGTTCGGCTTTTGTAGTAAGCAAACTGACTATTTCTTTAATATGATTGGTATAAAAGCCACAGCGCTGCATAAGGGTTGGATTAGCAGAAAACGAGTAGTCAGGCGGTAGGATGCGGCAGCGCGGCGGTTTAACACCACGCTGCCGAATATAATCGGAGAGTAATTATGCTTGCTGAAACAGACTTTTACGCCAAGTAATCATCATAATAGCCAACCCTGCCATCCCTAACGATAACGCAGGCGCATAGTCGGTACTCACTAAAAAACCCAAGGTATAACAAGGCGTTAAAAAGGCAACGGCAATCAATGAGCGCGCATTAATACCACCAAAAATCAGCAGTACCGGAAACACCACGCCAATAATAAATAACAAGCTGCGATACACAAGATCACCAAAGGCAAATGTTAACTCTGGCGCCAATAAATCTATGCCTAAGTGAAAACCACATAGCAGGCCAACAACAATAATGGCCGGTAGCGCAAACTTTCTTTCAAACCAAGGCGTTTTTTCCAGCTCGCACAAGTGCGCCGCAGTAGTAAACCCCATTTGCATCACCCAGAGCCCCACCAGCCATGGTAGCGCGGCATGAGCCAAACCCTGCCCAGTAATAAAAGCAGACAGTATAGACGTGCTATACAACATACCGATCAGCAATATGGCAAACAGCACCATAAAGCCGATAAAAAAGCTCACTTTGGGATTAGGGCTGGCGGCAAAGGCGCGGTGAAACGTTAAGTCAAAATAAGGAGCAAGCAAAAAGCCTAATGCTAATGGCAGCACATAGTGTATTACCCCATCAGAAGCCGGTATTGGCTCAAGGTTAGGCGCAGGATAACTCAGTGCTATGACAAACAGGGCAAGCGTAGCCATAAAAATTAAAACTGATAAGCCAATTAACTTACGACGCAATGTAAAAAACGCGCTGCCTGCAGCAATAAAGCCGGTGATGGGTAACGCGGAGTTAAGCAGTGTGCTAATCCAAGCCATAAAGACGAAGTGATATGCGATAACCACCACAGAAAATAACTGAGACAAGAAACTAAAGCGCGCTAAAAAACGCGCTCTTCGTCGGCTATCGAGTACAAAACCAAACAGGGCTGCGCCTGTAATATTAACCGTAAAAAAGACCCAAAAAGCCACCACACTAAAATCATGATCGAGCAATACGGGTAAAAAGCCACCTATGCACCAAAACCAGGCGCAGGCCAGAAAAAACGCGGGCAGCAGATTACGCATCACTGGCTCCAGATACCGTCCATAAATGAAAGGTCACGTCTCCCCGACCAATCAAACGCCCAGGCACTCCTGGCTGTTTACCACGGGTATAAACATGCACTTTAAGATCGGCATTAAAAGGCTGACCGGTGGTTATTGCCTCATCTATATCTTGGCTAACGGGTTCTATTTTAAAGTGCAGGCCATTAGTAGAAGGCAATCTAAACCGGTAAGAAAGGTTTCTGCATACCAAACGATGGCCGCCATCGGTGCGCATAAACAAATACGCCCCCGCCGCCAGCTCTATATTCGCTAATAACGCAGCCCCACCTATGGTGCCGTAGGCATTGCGATTAAACCTTTTATGGGGCACTTCTACATAGAAGTTATTAGGATCATAATTTATACGCAGGCCAAACTTGCACACCATCGGAAAAAAGATCCATGACAGCAGCCACCTCAAGACAGGAGAGCGCATACTTGCTTGGTTAAGTGCGCGCTCAACTTTAGGGCTAATCCACTTAAAGTTACTCGCTGGTGGGCGGTACTTTTTGTCGCCGCCATTTCCGGTCGTCTTAGACATTATTTGTTTCCTAGTCTTACTTCATTTTTAAGGCCTATTTATCTGCCTCAAAAACCTATTTTATGCGTCATGCTTAGCATTCAGCTGCGCTTAAACCAGCACTAACATCCCCTTAACCTTCATAAAAGAGGCTAATTTCTTTAATGATCAAGATGGAAGGTATTGGTAAGGCGAGTCACTATCACCTGTTCGCAGCCCATTGGCTTCTTTACTCAAGGTAAAAGGCAGAGCGCCATGTTACCCAAGTATACTAAGCCAAGCGATAGTTTGCGGCTTAAGCGCGTCATTTAACGGTGAGTTTAGCTGTTAAGTGCCACAAACTTAAGAGGCAAAGTCATAGTATTAGGCTTAACGTCTATTAGGTAGCCACACTTTATGCTAAACATTACATATTAAGCAGTAATTTCTGTCAATTGTTGAAGGGTTATTGCCCCATGCTGGCACAGGCCCTACTCATTAAACCGTGAAATGAATAACATGAAAAATCAACAAAAAGCCTATTTTTATGGCTTGGGTGCCGTTGCCTGCTGGTCAACGGTTGCCACGGCGTTTAAGCTCTCTTTAGGCTACTTTTCTCCAGCTCAGTTATTACTGGTTGCCACTATCACCTCATCGCTATTACTGCTGGGTATTTTAGCATGCCTTGGTAAGTTGCTGCTGCTTGTGCAAAGCATAAAAGCACACCCCACTTATTACCTGTTACTGGGGCTGATTAACCCAAGCCTCTATTATCTAGTGCTATTTCAGGCCTACGATCGCCTGCCTGCTCAACAGGCGCAAACCCTTAATTATACCTGGGCTATCACTCTCACCTTGTTGGCGGTGCCTTTTTTAGGGCAGCGCATTCGCAAGCAAGACTGGCTGGCCATTATATTGGGCTACTTAGGCGCTATGGTCATCGCCACTAAGGGCGATATCTTCAGTTTAAACTTTGAAGATCCCCTTGGCGTAGCCTTGGCATTACTATCGACCTTGCTCTGGGCTGGTTATTGGATTTTAAACACCCGCCATCAAGGTGATCCGCTGGTCACTCTTACTTTAAGCTTTTTAGTGGCGATTCCCTTGGTCACCCTTGCCACAGGGTTATGGTCAGATTTTCAGTTACTGGCCTGGCAAGGTTGGGTAGGCGCCATTTATATTGGCGTATTTGAAATGGGCATCGCCTTTGTACTTTGGCTAATGGCCATGCGCTACGCTGAACACACTGCCCGCATTTCAAACTTAATTTTTATCTCACCCTTTGCATCACTCTTATTACTGTACTTTTTAGTGGGCGAAGAGATTTACCCCGCCACTCTTATCGGCCTACTGATGATAGTGGCGGCGCTGGTTATTCAACAGCTTAAAATCAAACGGTAACCCTTTCGGGCAGCGATACGCCAAAGGCAAACATTTTAAGTTACAAGAAACACTGAAAGCTTCAAGCCTGTCACTTTCGGCTTTTTTTGTTCTGTACCGAGTTCCGTGCCTTGAGTGGCAAAAATAATAGCCAAGTTTTGTTATAGTCTATCGCTAACGGTACAAGCTAACGGCTAACCATCGTCTTTTTCTTATTAAGGAGCCCTAATGACACACGCCCATCGCCTTGCGGCCGTTCGTCGCACCATGGCTGAATACGACATTAACGCTTTTATTGTGCCCCACGACGACGAGCACCTAGGGGAATATATTCCACCCTATGCCGAGCGATTAGATTGGGTAACAGGCTTTAGTGGCTCCGCAGGCGTGGCCGTGATCTTGGCGGATACCGCCGCCATGTTTGTTGATGGTCGCTACACAGTGCAAGTTCGCCAACAATGCGATAACACATTATTTAGCTATCACCACCTTATTGATGAACCCTACCTAAATTGGCTGATAACAGAGCTTAACGCCGGCGATAAAGTAGGTTTTGATGCGCATTTACATAGCCAGCACTGGTATCAAGGCGCCCAAGAAAAATTGGCCGCCCATAATATTACACTGGTGCCCATTGCTCACAACATCATTGACCAGCACTGGCAAGACCGGCCAACCCCCAACAGCCATCCAGCCTTACTATTAAGCCAAGACTATAGCGGCCAGCATAGCGAGGCTAAGCGTAATCGCATTGCCCAAGGCTTGGCCGAACAGCACATTGATGCACAGCTATTAACCCAAGCTGAGCCCATTAACTGGTTATTAAATATTCGTGGCCGTGATATTGACTGCCTACCCGTAGTGTTAAGTTTTGCCCTGTTATATCAAGATGGTAGCGTGCAATTATTTGCCGATCCCGCTAAGTTTGCCGGATTAGACCTAGCAGCCCATGCTGGGGATAACGTCAGCTTATTCGCCGTGTGTGAGTTTGAAAAACACTTACAAATGCTGGGCACACAAAAGTCCCGCGTACAACTAGACCCCACCACGGCCAATGCTTGGAGCGCGCTCACCTTAAGTGAGGCAGGTGCCGAACTGGTGTTTGCTGCCGATCCATGCATGCTACCCAAAGCCTGTAAAAATCAGGTAGAAGTAAACGGCAGCCGCAGCGCCCATTTACGTGACGGCGCCGCCGTGTGTCGCTTTTTATCTTGGTTAGATAAACGCTTAAGCCAGCCTCATCCAGAACAAGAGCACGAAGGCACACTGGCCGATAAACTAGAGAGTTTTCGCGCCAGCCACCCTGAGTTTGTAGAGCCCAGCTTTAGCACTATTTCGGCACTGGGGCCCAATGCCGCCATGTGCCACTACCATCACTTAAATGGCACGCCCCGAACACTGGGCCAAGATGCCATTTATTTAGTCGACTCTGGCGGCCAGTATTTAGACGGCACCACAGATATCACCCGCACAGTAGCGGTGGGCGAGCCCGATGCTGAAATAAAAAAGCTGTTTACACTCGTATTGCGTGGTCATATTGATTTAGCCCAAGCGCGTTTTCCTGCTGGCACCGCGGGCCAGCAATTAGACGCCTTAGCGCGCATGCCATTGTGGCAACAAGGCTATAACTTTGATCATGGCACCGGCCATGGTGTGGGGCACTATTTAAGCGTACACGAAGGGCCACAGCGCATTTCACCGAAAGGCAGCATGGTGCCGTTAACAAGCGGCATGATAGTGTCTAACGAGCCCGGCTACTATCGCGAACAAGGCTTTGGTATTCGCTGCGAAAACTTACAAGTAGTGCAAGCCGCTCATCTCGATGGCGACATTCCGGTATTTGAGTTTGAAACCCTTACCTTTGTCCCCTTCGACCGACGCTTAATTGATGAAAACTGGCTAGAAAACAAACATATTCAATGGCTTAATCAATATCACCGCCAAGTATGGGAAAAAATTAGCCCACTACTAGAAGGGGATGACCTCGCCTGGTTAGAACAAGCTACCCGCCCTTTGTAGTCGCACACTTAAGCAGCGCACTCTAGTCAATATTGGCTAGAGTGCGCGAGAATTTGCCGTTGCTCAGTAAAATTCGGTAAACTGCCTACGAATATTGTCGCTTAGGTATGGTCTTAAGCGACAACTTATTAACCGGATTGATATATGTCACTCACTCATAACTACCGAACCTTGCTACAGCGTTTGCCGAAGCTTGCCATTAATGCCGAGCAAATGGACATTCTGCATTCTGCCCAAGGCTTTAAGCAGCGATTGTTAGAACTGATTGGTGCCGCTCAACAGCGTATCTATCTGGTGGCGCTTTATTTGCAGGATGACGATGCCGGCCGAGAAATTTTAACCGCACTGTATGAAGCAAAACAGGCTAACCCTGCTCTCGATATTCGGCTGTTTGTTGATTTTCATCGAGCGCAACGCGGCTTAATTGGTCATAAAGGCCAAGGCGGTAACCATAAAATGTACCAAGCCTTTGCCGAGCATTATGCCGAGCCCATTGAGGTATACGGCGTGCCCGTTAAAGGCCGAGAAGTGCTCGGCGTGCTGCACCTTAAAGGCTTTGTGTTTGACGATACGCTCTTGTATTCCGGCGCCAGCATCAACGACATTTACCTGCACCAACAAGAGCGTTATCGCTTTGACCGTTACCACCAATTTAATGATGCTTCGCTTGCCGACACCATGGTGGACTATATACAGCGTTTGTTTATCGACAATCCCGCTGTGGTGTCGCTCATCGACGAGCCCATTGCAAGCGCGCGCCAGCTAAGACCGGTGATCCGCCAATTTAAACAGCAAATGAAGCGCACTCAATATCAGTTTGAGCATCAAACACGCCAACCAGGGCAAGTGTCAGTCACCCCCTTAGCCGGTTTAGGAAAAATAGGTAACCGCCTTAATCGCGCCATCCGCACCAGCCTGCGTAGTGCTCAGCAACAGCTGTTTATTTGTACGCCTTACTTCAATTTACCTAAGCCACTCGCAAAAGATATTCGTGGTTTACTAAAAAAAGGCGTTGAAGTCACCATAGTGATTGGTGATAAAACTGCCAACGACTTTTATATTGCTCCCGACCAGCCGTTTCGTACCATAGGCGGTCTACCCTATTTATATGAAGCTAATTTGCGCCGCTTTGCTCGCGCTCATCAGACATCTATTTACCAGGGTAAGTTAAACATTATGCTGTGGCGCCATGAGCGCAATTCTTATCACCTTAAAGGTTTGTTTGTGGATAAGGATTTAGCCATGATCACCGGCAACAACCTTAACCCACGCGCTTGGGGGCTAGATTTAGAAAACGGCCTGCTGCTCAACGATCCCGAGCAATTATTGCAACCCAGCTTTGATGCAGAAAAAGCCAATATTCTTGAGCATTGCCAACGCATTGAGCATTTCTCAGAAATTGAAGCAATCACCGACTACCCCGCTCCCGTACAGCGCCTACTCAAACGCGTACAACGCACCCGCGCCAACGTACTCCTTAAAAGGCTGCTTTAAATACAGCTGTCAGCCGTCAGCTATCAGATAAACATAAGAGCTGGATTGCCGCGCTGCGCTCGCAAAGACAAAATAAGAGCAGCGCCCAGTTCGTCATTGCGAGGAGCGGAGCGACGCGGCAATCCATGGCCTTTCGGTCAGCGTTAGCTATCAGTTAAACCAACACCGAACCCGCAAGGTTCGGTGTTTTTCTTCGGCTGATCGCTGACAGCTGAAGGCTGACCGCTGCTGTTGCTCCCTTTTTGATCTCGGCTTTGCTATTCTCTGTATATATACACAGGTGGGGTCGTTATGAATCTAGATAAAGTCTCCTTAAGTACGCTTAAGGGTGTGGGCGACAAGATGTTAGAAAAACTGCAACGGCTCGGTTTGAGTACGGTACAAGACTTGTTGTTTCACCTGCCCCTGCGCTACGAAGACCGCACCCGTGTTTACCCTATTGCCCAACTCATGCCCGGCATGCATGTTTCTGTGATTGGCGAAATAGTCGATAGCAATATTAGCTATGGCCGTAAGCGCATGCTGTTATGCCGCATGCGCGATAACACTGGCAGCCTAACACTGCGCTTTTTTAGCTTTGCCGCCGCACAAAAAAATACCCTTACTGCCGGCACTAAAATTCGTGCCTTTGGTGAAGTACGCCCAGGCCAATATGGACTAGAGATTATTCACCCCGAATACAGCCTACAAGTGGGCGAACAACCCATTACCAGCGAGGCCTGCTTTACTCCCGTATATGGCGCCACCGAAGGCTTACGTCAAATTACCTTACGCCAACTAACCGATCAGGCGCTCACCTTGCTCGAGCAACACCCAGTGCAAGAATGGCTGCCCGATGGCCTATATAATAAACAAATTAGCCTTAACGATGCCGTGCGGTTATTACACCGGCCACCGGCAGATGTCGCTCTGTTTGATATAGAGCAAGGCAAGCACCCCGCGCAACAGCGGTTAATCATGGAAGAGCTATTAGCGCATAACTTGTCGGTGCTTAAGGTACGAGAACAAAGCCAAGCCCATCAGGCCCGCAGCCTGAGTTATCCAAAACCATTAATTGACGAGTTTTTAGCTCAACTTCCCTTTACACCAACCGGCGCTCAGCAAAGAGTGGTCGGTGATATTAACGCCGACTTACAAAAAAATGTGCCCATGATGCGGCTAGTGCAGGGGGATGTGGGTTCAGGTAAAACCCTAGTGGCCGCCTTGGCGGCATTACAAGTTATGGGCAATCAGGGCCAAGTAGCCTTAATGGCACCCACCGAATTACTAGCCGAGCAACACGCTAACAACTTTGCTGCTTGGCTAGCCCCCTTGGGCATTCAAGTTGGCTGGCTGGCGGGCAAGGTAAAAGGCAAGGCCCGAGCCGAGCAATTAGCGCGGCTCGCCAGCGGCGAAGTAGGCATGATAGTGGGCACCCATGCTTTGTTTCAGGAAGAAGTAAAATTTAATGCACTCGAGCTGGTGATCATTGATGAGCAACATCGCTTTGGCGTACATCAGCGCTTAGCCCTGCGCGAAAAAGGCAGCCAAGGCGCGTTTTATCCTCATCAGTTAATTATGACCGCCACCCCTATTCCTCGCACGCTGGCCATGACGGCTTATGCCGATCTCGATACCTCCATTATCGACGAGCTCCCCCCGGGGCGTACTCCGGTCACAACCGTAGCCATGCCCGACACTCGCCGCCAAGACATTGTCACCCGCGTGCGAGAAGTATGCCGCGACCAAGGCCGCCAAGCTTATTGGGTATGTACGCTGATTGATGAATCAGAAATGCTTGAATGCCAAGCCGCCGAAGATACCGCCACCGAACTAAGCGCACAGCTTCCCGAATTAAAGGTTGGTTTGGTTCATGGCCGCATGAAACCCGCCGAAAAACTGGCGGTAATGGCTGATTTTAAAGACGGAAAATTAGACTTATTAGTGGCCACCACAGTAATAGAAGTGGGGGTTGATGTACCTAATGCCTCGTTAATGATCATTGAAAATCCCGAACGCTTAGGTCTGGCACAACTACACCAATTACGCGGCCGAGTCGGCCGAGGAGCCGTGGCCTCGCATTGCGTACTGCTATATCACGCGCCATTAACCAAAACCGCCAGCCAACGCCTAGGAGTACTGCGCGATACTAACGACGGCTTTATTATTGCGCAAAAAGACTTAGAAATTCGCGGCCCCGGCGAACTATTAGGCACCAAACAAACCGGCCTCACCGATTTAAAAGTGGCCGACTTAATCCGCGACCAACATCTATTACCCGAAATACAACGCCTAGCCCGCTATATTGCCGATGCCCATCCGCAAGTAGTCGCCCCACTTATCCGTCGCTGGCTAGGTGAGAGAGATCAATATGGGAAAGTGTAGAAGACACAGCCGTCAGCGGTAAGCTATCAGCTGTCAGAAAAACAACCAATCTCTATGGGTGGCCCGACAATATGCGCTTGTTAGGAGCCATCAGCCACCGACCTTGTTATAAGCCATTTTTATAAAGTGTTTAACTGGTTCAAATTCTGATTCAGACGAAACAGTGAACTCAACATCACCAGTACCGTAATGACCTATTGAAGACACATCACGATAGTTCTTTGTGTCAGCAGGTACATCAGATGGTTTGAGTTTTAGAAAAAGCTTTAAATTTTTTCCTTTAACTTCTAAACAGACAATATTTTGAGATACTTTATAAGCAACATAGAATTTCTTGGGTACTTCTTCTATGGACTCATCGATACCAAGAATAAACTCTCGTACAACTGCTGTAAGCTCTAAAATCTCATCACTTTTACCATCAAGTCTCTCATCAAAAGTATAAGTTGCTGTTGCACGAGTTAGCGCAGCTTTCTTACCAGCCTCTACCATAACAGGATTTTTATATCCGCCATCAGGTGTCGTTGTAGAAGCTATTGCCATTGATTTTGAGGTGTGAAAGACTTCTTCAAGATAAAGCGAGTTATTAGAAAAGAGACGATACTTCCATAATTCAATATTGGCGCCCATTACTTGAACTGCATGTAAATCATATTTTTTATAATTAGGTGCAATACAGATAACTCTAATATCTGACCAATCAATTTTAATTCCATTTCCAATGCGTTTCTGTACTGCGATCTCAAAATCACCTTTGTGATCTTGAATCCAGTGTAAGTAAAAAAGGCTTTGATTAATTAACTCTGATGACTCTACTTTTTTATATTCAATAATTACGGGATTATCTTCTTCTGACAAAGCTAGCGTATCAATACGGCCAGCATGTTGGGCGCCCGTTGAAAACTCGCTAGCCACAAATCGGCAATTGAACACAGTTTCTAAGTTTTTCTCAATCAGGTTTTGTAAATCTTTTTCCAGATCAAAATTCTTCTGCTCTACTGCAGACAATTTATCTCCTGAAATATCAAAAATTGGCACTTGATAAATACTCCATTACTTCTCTAGCAGCTAACGCCTGCAGCAGGGGCGCGACTTAAGGAGCGTCCCTTGGCTGCACTTGTTAGGCATTTTGTCCCCAACGAACAAGCTTATCTTCTGGCCAAGTTTGGCTAAATAATTCTGTTTCAGGATTGCCATCTAAGAAAGAAGAGATGAGCTCCCATTTGTTTTTTGTAAGCCCCCATGCACTAGATGGCAAGAAATACATTTTCCTACTCCAGTCAGACTTCACAAAGTCACCAACCCAAAGTGATGGAACTATATAAACGTCAGGCTCTTTTTCCGAACCCAGCTTTAAATCAACAAGCGCATACCACAAGTTAGGGCTAACTTTTCCTATTACCCCAGCACCTACATCCCATTCACACCCCTCACGGCCATATCGACTTCTTCGATATGCGCCTTGTGACGTCTTAACTTGTATAGAAATACTTTTGGAACCGTCTGCTTTAGCAGCAATTATGTCTACTGACGGCGCATTTCCGACCGTAATACTCGCATGAACAAATCGCTTGGTTAGTTGATGAGCTACATAAAACTGACCTGAAGCTCCGATAAATTGACTTCTTCCTTTTGACAAAGTGCTATTTCCTCATCGTAATGCCTAACGCCGCCAACACAGGCGAGCGTAGCGAGTCCAGCCAGCTTGCTGGCGTTTGTGATTAGCCTTGTTATGAGTTTCAAGCAACCAACTAGTATGGGTGACCTGTTAGACTTTCTTTTACTCAGTATCTTGAACCTTTTCGAAGATATCAACATTAGCTTTTTTTACTTCTGATTGAATACGATTGCCTGTATAAAAAATTACAACTACAGCTATGAATGCAATAAAATATGAGTAGTAGCTGAATAAAAAAACAATGCCGAATATAAAACTATAAATAGATATGGCAGGCAAACTATTCAAATGTAGCCATGGGTAAAGCGTGAAATAAATTCGATTAACATACGTATCAATTTGACCAAACAGAGCTAAAAAGAGTGATAGACCAGCATTAGAGATAACGCTTATACAAAAAAATATTGACGCTATTTTTATTGAGAATGCGTCAACTGTAGTTTGTTGAGCACTCAACAAGCTAAGAAACTAAAATGCCACCCAATGTTAAATTATCTCACTAAGACTCATATTGGGCTGACAGCCTAGATTTTTGGCTGTGATTGGCAAAATTGAATGATATGGAAAACCAAAATGGAGAAAATTACTCTTATTTGATGTGATCTGCTAGTAATTTGCTTCGTTTAAGCGGTACTCAGACAGCCTTTGTGCACTCCTGTTGGAGTGTACAGATTTAGCTATGTTGACGCTAAGTACTTAGCTTGACCAGTGCTGGCAACTTTTAAGGTGCGCGCGCCGCTGCATACCTAAGTGTTTGCAGTAACGCGTTAAATCTTCAAGCGACCCGACCGGCCCTGTAAACAGGTATTTAAACTCTTCGGTTATCTTTAACCAGTTTTCTAGCGAAATATTCAATTTGTTCAGTATGTTGGCGGTGCTTTCTGCAATGGCACCTCCTTTGTCATCACGTAGTATTCTGCCCATATCGTCTACGAGGGTAATGTAGTCTTTTACCTCAAACAGTAGGCCTTTGGGCAACTGTTTGCGGTCATTGCCGACAAAGGGCAGTAGTCGCTTCGGTTGTGCTCCCTGTTTTGCTGCATCTATACGTCGCCTAATGCTGGTGTGTTTAGATGTTTCTGGGGTGGTGGCCATGTTAGCGCGAATGGGGTTTAAATCGACGTAGGTCATACAGGCCAACACCGCAGCTTCATCAAGTAAGGCTTGGGATTTAAAACGCCCTTCCCAGAAGCGTCCCGTGCAGTTATCTTCTTTATTGGCTTGGCGGGCAATGGGCTCGCTTAAAGCACGCATAAACCAGCTGATGTCTATCAGTCGACGCCGATACTCGGCAACCCTCTCGTTAAGTGTGTCGATTTCATAAGCCTTAACGACCTCGCCGTTCGCAAATCGTTGGGTGAGCGGTGTACCTTTAAACAGCTTATGCCATTGATTTACCACATCAATATCTCGCCAATTCATCGCTGTTTCTGCATCAATACGCAGCACCACATGCACATGATTAGACATAACCGCATAGGCAGTAATATCAATGGCAAACGCCTGCGTCAAAAACAGCAATCGCTTCTCTAACCATTGTCGACGGTGCTCAAACGTGCGACCAGAAACTTCATCCACACCACACAAAAATGCCCTTCTCACCGTGCGACTCACGCAATGGTAAAAGGGCGTATCTTGTAAACTCACTTGGGCAACCCGTGGTTTAGCCATCCTAGCCTCCTAAAAAGTTCAACCCTGAACATGTTAAGTATAGGTCCTAGGCTAAAAAACAACCAATTCCTATGGGTGGCCTGTTAGTTTGCTAGTTGGTTAAAATTAGCGACGCAGGAGCAAAACCAACTGTTTTTTGTCCTGCTGAATTGACTTGTTAGTTTACATTTTAGCCGTAAACAGCTTCATTCCGTTCTTTTAATGCTTTTTCGACAACATCGAAAACAGTTTTAAACCTTGCTACCCAATCAAAGCTATCAGCCTCAACTGCTTTAGATTTTAAATAATTTCTCAGTTGCTCTTTACTGGAGTTTGATTTAACGGTAAACGGCTTAAGAACTCCCTCAACATCAGTATCAAAATCACTAAACCAATTAGGGTGCTGCTCATAAGCTTCTATGATCCAATCATGTGGAAATAAACCCTCGAGTGAAAACCCATCGTGTAACGTGACAAAGTCTTTTTTGGAGTGAAAAGGTATTTTTTTATTACCAAAGTATTGCTGTAAGGTTCTTCGTGTTTTATCTCCAGCACTATCACCGTCTAATACCGTTACCACAGGCCTTTCAGAATATATGTATTCATAAGTAGCTTTCATAAAACCTTCCATTCCAGCTACTCCTGTGAAATCTAATATCTCAGACTTTCTTACATGTGGCCAAGAATATTCACCTTCTAATGTTTCAGGAACGACACTCAAAAACCATTTAAACACTTCTCTATCAGTTTTCCCTTCGACAAAAATATTAGATACACCTAAATTATAAAAATCACTAAATCGTACGCCTAGTGCTTTTCTTATGGATGTTGTTGCTTCAACATAACTATCATATTTTATTACCTTAGTTTCTTTACCATCATTTATAGTGCCCACTATACGCTGAGGATCTTGAGAAACAAAACCAAGAGAATGAGTTGTAGTTACTAACAAAGCCTCATTACTAATTTCATTTAACATTTTATGACAAGAATCTGCTAGCTCTGGATGTAAATATGACTCAGGCTCTTCTATTAACCATATAGGATTTTTATCTAATTTTTTTTCTTCTTGTGTTATCCAAAGAAATGAAGCCAGAATAGCTGAAGCTTGGATACCCATACCTTTTCTATCAATTGATGTTTTATTCGGATCTGATAGATGAAATTCAAATTTATGGATTAACTCTTCTAGTGAGTTATTTGGCAAAGAAAAATGTGAAGATATATGTGGCAAACCTGCCACAGATAATTGAGCATCTAAATGATTAGAGATTTCTTGCAAGCTTTGGTTAATTTCTTGAAGTTTGTCATCTAATACTTTTGAAACTGAACGCTTAATGAAAGGTTGAAGTAACGATGAATATAAATCATCAATACTTTTTGATGATGGTACGTAATGACATACGAACTTTTCTAAAAGCAGAGAAACAGCTTGCCTTTGAATTCTAGAAAACGCTTTTGTAGTCTCAGGTTTTCTTTTCTCATTAGTGAAAAATACATATTTTGGGTTTTCTGAGTTAGGGAATGATAAATATAAATGAAATTTTTCAACTATACTCTTTGGCTCTTCAAGCATTTCATTTAATTCTTCATAAAGAACAAAGAAATCTTCATCGCCCCCTCTGTCACCCTAGTTGTCCGGTTGGCAATTCAGCCTAATTTTATATCAATAGGGCCGGTGTGGGAGTTATTATGTCATTGTATTCTGAAGAGCGTAAAGCAGCGGTTGTCAGTAAGTTATTG
>NZ_JAGDFX010000011.1 GCF_017498065.1 Oceanisphaera pacifica
CAATAACTTACTGACAACCGCTGCTTTACGCTCTTCAGAATACAATGACATAATAACTCCCACACCGGCCCTATTGATATAAAATTAGGCTGAATTGCCAACCGGACAACTAGGGTGACAGAGGGGGAAAGCCTTGACGTCCAACAGAGTATCTACGAAAAAATTGAAATCGACAAAACATCAGGGAAAAAGCAAAACACCGCTCTGGGGGAGCGGTGTTTGGGTTTAGTATTTTTTAGCTGGCCGCTTGGTGCTCGGCGCTATCCGTTAGATGTAGTTAAACAAACTCATGCCTTGTATTTTACCAAACATGGTTTGAGTGGCTTGTAGTGCAACCAGGGTTTGGCTAAATTCGCCGGTGGCTTGGGCGTAATCTAAATCTTCCATGCCGCTGCGTAGTTTATTTAAGGTGAGATCCATTTCTGCATGGATTTCTTTTTGGTTATCAAGACGTTGCATACGGTTACCAGTATCGGCACGTACTCGAGTGAAATGCTCGCCCATAGCATCTAGCTCATTTAATATATCAGCAAGTTCAGCCTGTCCGGTAGGGTTGTGGCCGTCAGTTTCTAACCACTCTTTGGCACTATTTAAAATATCAAATACGCCTAGCTCGTCTTGGCCAGTGCCATCTGTAACGGTAGAGTTAAGTTCTATTTTATCACCAACTTTAGCTTCCCCTTTAATAACAATGTCTACGCCGTCAACTGTTACTGTATTACCCGGTGTATAAGCGGTAGGAGCCGCCGGTGGGGCTGGTGATACAGCGCCATTATTGTCGGTAACACGATACGCAATATCACCGGTAGCGGGTGTAGTATCCATAAACTCGATTGTATAGGGGTGTGCATCTGTAAAATTACCTCTGTCGGTAATATTGGCACTTTCTACTTGTAGCTGGTCTTCTCGTGAACCACTTACCAAATTATAGTTCATGGTAAAGTCGCCACGTGGGTTAGGTACGCCACCAAAAACTTGTTCACCAGAGTGGTTTAGCTCCACCTTTACGCTGTTACCAATGACCATTTCGCGTTCACCGCTATCTCCACTATAGGTAATATCACCATTAGGTTGACGGGTAAAAGGTGATGAATCTGTTTGATAGCCACCAAAAATAGCTTGGCCAAACTCATCTTTCGCATTGGCAATATCGAGCATTTCATCAAGACGGCTTTGTAATTCAGATTTAAGCGCATCTCGCTCTTGTGGACCTATTGCTGGGTTGTTAGCTTTTAGCATGATCTCTTTAACTTGCTGAGTGATGTTTTCACCGCTAGTTAAGCCAGTTTCTTCGCGGCGTAGGCGGTTTTCAGCCAAGTTAATATTGGTGTTGTACTGACCTATCTTACGCAGCTCTTGTTTGTAGTTAAGAATGCCGTTGGCTGCTACCGGATCGTCACTGGGCTTTTCTACACGTTTACCCGAGGACATTTGCCCAAGTTGGGTATTGGCCTGAGATGTACGGGCACTAATGTTGTCTAGGTTACGCTGAATAAATTGAAAACTAGAGATGCGCATAACGATTCCTTAGCGAATTTGCAAAAGCGTGTTCATGGTTTCAGACGCTACGGTAACAACCCGTGCCGAAGCCATGTAAGACTGCTGATAACGGAGTAAATTGGCCGCTTCTTCGTCTAAGTTTACACCCGAGGTAGACAACATGCGGTCGTACGACTGATTGTAAGCAGCGCCGGCGGCTTCGGCTTTTACACGCTGATTTCTTGTTAGCCCACCAATTTCTACCGCGGTTT
The DNA here is from genome assembly GCF_017498065.1 of Oceanisphaera pacifica. Classification (GTDB taxonomy): domain Bacteria; phylum Pseudomonadota; class Gammaproteobacteria; order Enterobacterales; family Aeromonadaceae; genus Oceanimonas; species Oceanimonas pacifica. The sequence goes on from NZ_JAGDFX010000011.1 coordinate 1,752, forward strand.
TATTTAAGCTGTCAGTTACCGTCGACTTGCCGTTATCAAGCCATTTTTTATTTTGTAAATCAGCAAACTCTAAGGCATTAGTGTTGTTACCTGAGCCTTTCGCTTGCTTAATTACAAACTGGTCAAACTCTTTGGCATCACCTTGAATGTTCATTTGTACATCGCCAAAGGTGATGCTGCCATCTGTGGGTTGCCCATCAAATAAAGCCGGTAAGGTGCCATTTTTGTCGGTTACCACATATTTAACGCCACCGGCACCGTCGTCTTCTACCTTAACCGTCAGCGGATAGTCGGCTTCATCAATAGCCGTGGCCGGTGGAGTGGGCTCAACCACTTGCACACCCACTTTGGCGGTGCCGGTGTTATCTTTATTGGCATCGACCATAATGGCCCCAGAGGCGGCAATTTGATCACCAGTGTTCAGCTCAACTTTTAAGTCGTTACCGCCTTGGCGGGTGGGCCTAATTTGCATTTCGTCGTTGCTATCGGGCACATCGCTTAAGGTAATACTAAAACCTAAATCAGGCCTATTAATGGTTTGCTCTGTGCTGGGCGGTGTATTTTCAACATCGGCGGCATCAATAGCGAATGTTTCACCCGAGGTAATATCGGTAAGCATATAATCGCCACCGTGATATTTAAGGGTATATTCGCCACCAGTTAGTTTACCTGTGTCGGTAATTTCAACGGCCCCATTTACATTGGGGTTATTACTTAAAAAGCGATTGGCCTGTGCCTCTGGTGCATTAATATCGGTGAAAAAGTTTTTGCCGACTTCGCCATTTAAGTCTACGCCTTGTTTTTGTACTTCATTAAAAGCGTCAGCAATGGCCACCGCCACTTTACCCATATCACTTAAGTTGGGGCCTAATATTTGATCGCGATAATGAAACAGCGCGCCCATTTCGCCACCTAACGCTTGGCTGCCTTTTACCCGCGTGGCGTGATCGGGGTTGTTAGGATTGCTTAAGTACAATTCGGTTTGCTGTGGGTCGGGCGAGCCTGGCCGCACTTCCATCGCGTAGGCTTGGTTGCCACTCACTAAGGGCTCGCGGCCACCTAGCATTACCGAGATCATGCCGTCTTGGCCTTTAATGGTGGTAATTTTAACTTCTTGACCTAACTCTTGAATTAAGCGGTCGCGCTGATCGAGTAAGTCGTTGGGTGAGCCATTGAGGCCGGCATTTAGTATTTGCTGGTTAAGCTCGGCAATGCCTGAGGTAAGCGAGGTCACATGCTCGGCGCGCGACTCTATGTCACGATTCTTAATGTTCATCTCTTGCTCTAACGCGCTGTAATACTCGTTAAAGTGGTTGGTTATATCTTTGGCATTGGCCAACATTAAATCGCGGTTACCCAAGTTACCTGGGTTATCCACTACGGCGTTAATGGCTTGATACATATCATCTAAGCTTGAGGCCAACCCTTCGTTAACACCGGCTAAGTTTTTATCTAAAAAGCTAAGTTGGTTGTATAAAGACTCGGCACCGGCTTTTTCGGTGTTATTAACCAATACGTCTTTAAAGGCATATTCCTGATACATACGGGTTACATCAGTCACGCGCGTCCCCGTGCCATAGAATTGTCCACCAGAATACATTTGTAGGGTGGTCATTTGCTCTACACGCTGGCGGCTAAAGCCTTCGGTGTTCACGTTGGCAATGTTATGACCTGTGGTCGCTAACTGGCCTTGTGCGGCCAGTAAGCCACTCACACCGGTTTGGTAAATATCAACAGCCATAAAGAATCCTTATGCTTGTGCTGCCAAGCGAGTAACGGTATTTAGAATAGAGCTAAGCTTATCGGCATATTTAGGGTCGGTGGCATATCCGGCCTGTTGCAGCTCTTTAAAATATTGATCGGGTGACCCCGTTTGTTGCAAGGCGTTGCTGTAGCGCGGATTTTCATGTAAAAAATCAACATAGTTGTTAAAGCTTTCGTTAAAGGAGCCATAAGCTCGAAACGGCGCTTTTACTTTAACGGCCACACCTTGTTCATATTCTAGGGTGTTTACCCAAGATTTTTCATTGTTCCAACTGTTATCGGCCTTAATGCCAAAAAGATTATGGCTAGAGCCATTATTTTTTGCGCCAATGATTTTTTTACCCCAACCGGTTTCCAGTGCGGCCTGTGCCAACATGGCCTCAGGCGCCAGCCCCATGCGCTTGCCAGCCTCTTTAGCGGCGGGCATTAAGCGGCGTACAAAGTCTTCGGGTGAACGAAAAGGCTCACTGGCACTGTACACAACAGCGTCCTTGTTATTGGTTAAAGAGTTAGCGGCGGCTTGTAATGGCGGTTGGGCTTTTTGCTTAGCCTTTTCAACGGCATTTTCAATACCCTCTGCGTCTAATGGCCGTACTATTTTACCTTGTACTCGGCGCACATCGGCAAGGTCAAAATGGCGCGCTTCTGGTTTACTGTCGGCTTGTTCGCCACCTAATTGCTTAGCGACCAGATCGGCTAAGCCTAAACTGCCACGGCGACTAAGCTCTGATGACATTTGTTGATCGTACATATCTTGATAATGTTCGGTGTAGCGGCTGTTCATGGGGCCGTCGGATTCAAACACTTTATTGGCAGCGCGCATCGATTTAAATAACTGCTGGGTAAACAGGCTTTCAAACTGACGCGCCGCTTCATCTAGCGCTTTGCCTCTGTCTTGGGCAAAACCTTGTTGGCGCAGCTTATCAAGCCCTTGAATGTCGTTAACCAATAAGCTGTTATTGTACGAATCGACCGGTTTCATACGCTACTCCGAAAAGAAAGCTATCAGCTTTAAGCTGTCAGCTGTAAGAAAAAAACTAAACCTATATGCCAGGGACCCCACGGAAAAATAGTGGTCACACCTGAATAAAACCTGTTAAAAGTGAAGCGTGAAGAGGAAAATACCTACATCCAAAACCGAGATCCTGATGGTCATCAGGGTGACGGCTGTTTTTAGCCCCACCAAGAACCCTTTTCGCCCTTATCTGATCTTAATTTTTCCGTGGATTTCGCGGGTTCCGTTGCAAAATATCTTTAGGTTTAGGCTTAGTTGTCCGCTTTACCCCTCACTATTTACCCTTCACAGTTACTTAGATAATCACCAGCTCGCCTTGTATGGCGCCTGCTTGGCGTAGTGCTTCTAATATAGCGACTAAGTCTCCGGGGGCTACGCCGACTTGGTTAACCGCACGTACTAAGTCGTCCAGTGTGGTGCCGGTATCTAACTTAAACATACGCGTGTCTCGCTGCTCTACATTAATATTACTGTTAGGCACCACTTCTGTTTGCCCACCACCAAACGCATTAGGTTGAGATACCTGAGGGTTCTCTGAAATGGTAATAATAAGCCCACCGTGGGTAATAGCAGCGGGTTTGAGTTTGACACTTTGGCCAATAACCACTGTGCCGGTACGAGAGTTAATAATAATTTTGGCCGCTTCATCGGCCACATCCACCACTAAATTTTCTAAGGTAGACAAATAGCTCACTCGCTGCCCAGGGTCTCGGGGGGCATACACCCGCACCGAGGTGGCATCTAATGCTTGGGCATTGTTAGGCCCCACTAAATTGTTAATGGATTCGGCCATACGCTTGGCGGTGGTAAAGTCTGAGCGGTGCAGGTTAAAAGTAATGGTGTCGCCACGGCCAAAAGAGCTAGGTACTTCACGCTCCACCATGGCACCGCCAGGAATACGACCCACTGTGGGAATATTAATCATAATAGAAGAGCCATCCGCCCCTTCTGCCCCTAGGCCGCCCACCACTAAGCTACCTTGTGCAAGGGCATATACTCGACCATCTACCCCTTTTAAGAAGGTTTGTAATAAGGTGCCGCCACGTAAGCTTTTTGCTTCACCAATGGCCGACACTGTAATATCGATGGTTTGTCCAGGTTTAGCAAAGGGGGGTAATTCGGCATGTACGGCAACCGGTGCCACATCTTTCATTTTAGGGCGCATGTTCTCTGGCACCGTAATACCAAAGTTATTAAGCATGGTTCTAAAGGTTTGCGCGGCAAAGGCATTATTACGCTCGCCAGTGCCGGGTAAGCCCACCACTAAACCGTAACCCACCAGCTGGTTAGCTCGCACTCCTTCTACCGAGCTAATGTCTTTTATTCGCGCGGCCTGAGCGGGAATAAAGGCACCCGCTAATAAGGTTAAGCTCAGTAATATGGCGGTGAGCTGTTTCATGTATTTCTCCTGAGCTTTAAAGGTCGAATGAATTCGACCCTACAAAACCTTAACACCAAGATCCTAACGGTCATCAGGATGACGGCAAAAACAATCATCAAAGGTCGAATGAATTCGACCCTACAAAATACGGCTTCAAGCTGCTTTAAAAAGGCATCCATTCGCTGTTGAAAAATTTGGCCAGCCAACCGCGGCTTTGGGTGTTGGCAAAGTCACCGGTGCCACCGTAGTAAATACGCGCGTTAGCAACACGGTTAGAGGCAATGCGGTTATCGGAACCAATATCTTGGGGGCGGATTATGCCACTAATGCGCACATATTCTTCACCGGTATTGAGCATTATCCACTTTTCACCTTGCACCATTAAATTGCCGTTGGCCAACACTCGGGCAACACTCACGGTAATGCTGCCTTGCAAGCTGTTGCTTTGGTTAGTGTTCGCTTGGCCATCAAATTCATTATCTGAAGACAAAGATGCAGACAACGGATAACCTGCCACTGTGGTTGGCACGCCACCTAAGCTGGGTGCATTAAGATTGACGCTTGAGTCTTTTGACTGGTTAGTGGTGGCTTGTTTTTGTGCTCGGGTCGACTCAGCTAAATCTACGGTAATAATGTCGCCTACACGGTGTGCTTTAATATCGGAATATAAGCTGTTGGCGTAGTTATCCTGAAAAATAGAGCCACTGGGCTCAAGCTCTTGCTCGCTTAAGCTTGGAATAACAGGCGCAAATTCAGGATCATCAGGTTTAGGGGTATAAGGGGTGCTGGTACACCCCACCAAAAACACTAACGCCAGCGCTGCTAAATTCGTTCGCATCATATTGGTCATTTACGGCTCACCGTTATAATTGCTGATTGACGTAGGCCATCATGTCATCTACTGCCGAGATAACCTTAGAGTTCATCTCGTATACGCGCTGTGCTTGTATCAAGTTAACCAGCTCTTCGGTTACGTTTACGTTAGAACTTTCTAGCATACCTTGTTTTATGGTGCCGTAACCGTCGGCACCGGCAATACCTTGCATAGCCGCGCCACTAGACTGAGTTTCTAAGTATAAGTTTTCGCCTTTAGGCTGTAGGCCGGCTGGGTTGGCAAAGTCACTAATAATCAGCTGGCCAATAATTTGCGATTCGGCTTGGCCGGCTATTTGTATTGAAACCTCACCATTGGTGCCTACGCTAATACTTTGCGCATTATCGGGTATTTGCATTTCTGGCTGAATGGGATAACCGTTACCTGGGCTTACAATTACGCCCTCTTCATTAAGCGCTAATTGCCCATTACGGGTATAACCTGTGGTGCCATCGGGCAATAACATTTCAAAAAAACCACGGCCATCTATCATGACATCTAGCGCGTTATCTGTGGTTTGTACGCTCCCTTGGGTAAAGGTTTTTTGCGTAGCCACCACCTTACTGCCCGCCCCCAACATTAAGCCAGACGGCAAGTTGGTATCGGCGGTAGCGCGGCCACCTGGCTGGTGAATGTTTTGATAGAGCAAGTCTTCAAAAATACCACGGCCTTTTTTAAAGCCCACGGTACTGGCGTTGGCCAAGTTATTTGAGGTTACCGAGATATTAGTTTGCTGGGCATCTAAGCCGGTTTTACTAATCCATAATGCGGGGTTCATAATATTCTCCTTTAGATGCGCAGCAGCTGAGCATGGGCTTTGTCGTTTTCTTCTGCGTGGCTCATCATTTTGAGCTGAGTTTCAAAACGGCGCTGTAAATCGATTAAATGGGTCATTTCGGCCACGGGATTGACGTTACTGCCTTCTAGTACCCCAGCTAACAACTGCACATCGGCAGAAGGCGCTTCTACTTGGCCATCTTTACGACGAAACAGGCCGTCTGTACCTTTTTCTAAGGCTGCATTATCTGGTAGTACAGTTTTAATGCGCTGCAATTCTTCGCCGCCATTTACCGGCTCGCCTTCTAGTCGCGCAAAGATGGTGCCGTCTTTGTTTATTTCCATTTTTTCTAATGGCAGCGGCAGAAAAATAGGTGCGCCGCCATCGTCCAATACATTAAGGCCAGTACTGGTTTGCAGTGCGCCTTCGGCCGTCACTTGTAAGTTACCAAATCGGGTATAAGCTTCGCCGCCGTCTTTAGCTTCTACCGCCAACCAGCCGTCACCGGCCACGGCAACGTCAAGATCTCGACCCGTGGTTTGTATGGGGCCAGAGGCAAAGCTTTGCCCAGGGCGCTCTGTCATGGCAAATACCCGCGTCGGCAAACCTTCGCCAAAAGCTTGCATGGCTCGTGCTTGCTCCATGTCGGCTTTAAAGCCGGTGGTGTTGGCGTTGGCCAAGTTATTGGAGCGTACGGCCACGCTGTTCATGTTTTCTTTGGCGCCAGACATGGCGATATACAGTAGATGATCCATTTCAGCTCCGTCGGTCAATTAGCCGAGACAATACTGATTAATACTGAACAGTTGCAGCATTATGCCACTGGCCGCTCGTTAATGGTTAAGTATAATGCAAAATTAGTGCCAGAAAGAAAGCTGTCAGCCGTAAGCTATCAGCTGTCAGTAAAAGAAATGGAAAAAACAAAACGTGGGTCATTGCGAGGCACGAAGCAATCCATTGTAAAAACAAAGCTATACGTCTAACGCTGTACGCCTTACGTTAAAGGTAAAACGGGTTGGTTCGTACCGCATAAAGAAAGCCGGAAGCTGAGAGCTGGAAGCGGTAAGCTAAACAAAAACACAGAGGCATTTTTGTTTTTACTTCCGGCTTCTAGCTTCAAGCTTATTACTGTCTGTTAGATGGATTGCCGCGTCGCTGCACTCCTCGCAATGACCCAAAGGCAACGATGAATGTTGCATTAACTGACAAACACTCAAATCTGCTATCGCCCTTACGCTCTGTCATTGCGAGGCACGAAGCAATCCATTTCACAAGAGAACGGAATGTCTACCGCTGTACGTCTACGTTAAAGGTAAAACGGGTTGGATTTTTCGTACCGTGCTCATCGTATAGAAAGCCAGAAGCTCAAAGCTGGAAGCGCTAAGCTAGACCAAAACACTGAAGCACCTTTATTGTCGGTTTTACTTCCGGCTTCTAGCTTCAAGCTTATTACTGTCTGTTAGATGGGTTGCCGCGTCGTTGCACTCCTCGCAATGACTGCCCCTTCGGGGAGCTGTCAGCCGTAAGCTATCAGCTATCAGTTAAAGAAGAACCTAGCGCTAAGCGCCAAGTGTCGTCCGCCTTACCCTTCACCGGTTTATCTTAGCCAGTTCACTTCACCCTCTGCGTAGTCATTGCGAGGCACGAAGCAATCCATTTCAAACAAAGCTATACGTCTAACGCTGTACGCCTTACGTTAAAGAAAAACTGCGGTTTTGTTTTTTTCATAAGGCGCTTAGCGTAAAGCGTATGGCTGTCAGTTAAAAAAACACCGCCTTTTAAGGGCGGTGTTTAGTTTTACTGATAGCTGGCAGCTTACCGCTGAAAGCTATGTTTTAACGTATTTGTAGTATGGTCTGCTGTAGGGTGCTGTTCACTTCTAGGGCACGGGAGTTGGCTTGGAAGTTACGTTGAGCGGTGATTAGGTCAACCAGCTCAGAGGTTAAGTCGGTATTAGATTGCTCTAATGCCGCCACACTCACTTTACCAAACACACCGGTATTAGGCTGGCCGGTCACTACATCGCCAGACAATAGAGACTCGCGCCATTGGGTATCACCAATTTGCGTTAAGCCTTGCTCGTTAGGGAAACGCGCCATGGCCACAATACCTAAATTTTCGGTAGTACCGTTACTGTAAGTGGCTTGTACTAGGCCATCGGTTCCTACATCTACCTTAGTTAAACGCCCCACTGTGGCACCGTCTTGGGTAGATTTTGTTACTTCAAATGCGCCTGAATTTAACGTGGCATCGGGTATTGTTATTTTAATGGTTTGCGAAGGATCAGAGCCATTATTAAATCCCAAAGCTTCAGTTGTCAGTTCATTAGACGCAGGAACAGCAGGAACTGCAGGAGGCCCTGGCTGAGCAGGAGTGCCAGGCGTGATCTCAAGCTTGCCTGCAGTATCAAATTCTAATGTATGAGAATCAGGAAAAGGAGGAGTTGCACCGTTATCAGTAAGCGCATTTTCTCCATCTACATATACAAACATTTCCCACTTATTGTCTGTAATAGCAGGAGTAACACCCGGAGCTGTAGGCCCAGTTTTCACAAAGTACTGGGTCATAGTGTGGGTGTCGCCCAAAGAGTCGTATACCGTCATTGAAGTAGATGAGGTATAAGTCTCTGAATCGGTCGGATCAAATTGATTTAAATCCAATGCATCAGATTTAGTCGGCAGATTAATGCCGGTTTTTACTTCCCCTGTTGCTTGAGGCTGACCGGCTTTATCAGGGATCTTTAACGCTTGAGTACTATTAATACCTAAACCTGCGGGCGTGCCATCTTCGTTGGCTTTGTAAGTTTGTAAGAAGTGACCTTGCGAGTTAGTCACATAACCTTCGTCATTAAGACGAAAAGCACCGGCACGAGTAAAGGTACGATCTAGGGTTTGCTGTTCGTTAGCCATGACAAAAAAGCCACTGCCGTTAATCGCCATATCTAGCGAGTTATTGGTGAACTGCAGTGCACCTTGGTGAAATTGCTGCGACACGGCCGCGGTTTGTACACCACTACCGGTTTGGGTTTTACCATTGGCAAAAATAGAGTTGGCGTACACATCGGCAAACTCGGCGCGCGACTCTTTAAAACCAAGGGTGTTAACGTTGGCAATGTTGTTGGCCGTTACGTCTAGATCTTTCTGCGCCGCGTTGACGCCACTAAGGGCTATATTAAAAGACATTTATGTGCTCCTTACGCGGCTTTATTGCCGGCAATTTCAAGTACTTGGTTTAGAGGTATGCCCCCTAAACCAGATAAATTAACTAACGTTGGGCTGTTCGCACTGCCCAAGGTCACGCTGTCTACTCGGCCAAAGACCAAGGCATTCAGATCTTCACGCTGGTTATCCACTAACCCACTGACTTTAACTTTGTATTGGCCTTTTGGAGCGGGCTCGCCTTGTTCATTTAAGCCGTCCCAACTAATAGGCACGTTGCCGCGCTGCGGGCCATCTAGGCTCATGGTACGCACCACCTCACCTTTTTCGTTTTCTATACGGATCACCACGTTATCAGCACCTTCACCGGTTACGGCTACGCCTTCGACGGTATCGGACTCATCCCAATAAGACAGGTTACTCGGTAACAATACTTTTTGCCCAACTAAGCTGGAAGCTTGCAATGCTTGGCTTGAGGTCATCACTTCACTTAAACCCGAGAGTTTTTCACTCATTTGGTTAATACCGTCAGCACTGGTAAAAGCCGTCATTTGGGCAATCATGTCGGAGTTATCTGCCGGATCAAAGGGGTCTTGATAGGCCAACTGTTGCGTCATAAGTGCAAAGAAATCTTCTTGGCCAAGCTCGGTACGGCCCGGATCTTTGGCTTTATCGGCTGGGCTTTGCTCGCCCGGCCATTTCATGCCGTCTAGGTAGTCTTGATTAACCTGCATTATGTGTTATCCCTTACCTAAGCGCAGTGTTTGTTGCAGCATTTGTTTGGCGGCATCAGCCACTTGCACGTTTGTTTGGTAATTACGTGAGGCGCTAAGCATATCGGTCATTTCTTCTACCACATTCACATTCGGCTTATAAATAAAGCCTTCTGCGTCTGCCATAGGATGATCGGGGTGAAACTCTTTTAGCAAAGGCTTATCTGACTCAACAATTGCCTCAACTTTAACACCGACGCTTTCTTGACGATCTGACAAAGCATGCTCTAAATCGGCGGCAAATACAGGTTTGCGAGCACGATAAGTTTCATTGATGCTTGAGCTGACGCTATCGGCGTTAGCCAAGTTACTGGCGGTCGTATTTAGCCGTACCGACTGCGCACTCATGGCACTGCCGGAAATATCAAATACCTTAAATAGGCTCACATTGAATCTCCTTTAATGGCTTTTAGCAGACCGCTGATTTTACTGTTTAAAAATTCAAGCGAAGCCTGATATTGCAAGGCGTTTTCCATATAGCTATTACGTTCTGTTTGTACATCTACCGTATTACCGTCACCGGTATCGGGTTGATTAGGTACCCGAAACTGCACACTACCTGGTGGGGCTAAATCAACAGCAAAATGTTGCTGGTTAGTTCGGCTAAGCGAAAAACCTTGCCCAGTTTGTGCCTGCTCTAATGCCGACTTAAAGTCCATGTCTTTGGCTTTATAGCCTGGCGTGTCGGCATTGGCCAAGTTACCGGCAAGTAACTCTGCACGGCCAGAACGCGTTACTAAGGCGTGTTGATGAATACCAAAGGCTTTATCGAAGGAAATCGTCACCCAGCACCTCTTGCGCTACGTTATTGCCACAGGCGGCATAATATTGCCGCCAGTCGCTTACATTAAGGGGAAACGGCGAACTATAACGACTGATCACCTTTGCCCATTTCTTACTTGTATATTAAGCAAAACTTGTGCCAAGTATTAACGGGCTTGTGTTTATCGGCTAAAACAAAGCAGCCCACATTAATAAGATTAATGTGGGCTGCAAATAAGCACGAGAGAGTGGTGTTACTTTAGTCGGTAAATGATACCTGGGTTACAACGGATCATTTCAAACTTATCCGATAAACCCGTTAGTGACTCTGATGCGCCGAGTAGTAAATACCCGCCTGGGTTTAGCGACTGTGCAAACTGGTTAAGGATCTTGGTTTTATTAGCCGGTGAGAAGTAAATTAACACGTTACGACAAAAGATAATGTCAAACTTACCTAAGAGGCTGTAGCTGTCTAACAGGTTAAACGGCCGAAAAGACACCATATTTCTTACTTTATCTTTTAACTGCATTTTGCCATCGGCGAGTGGCGTAAAAAAATGGCTTCTGCGCTCAGGTGATAACCCTCGAGCCAGTGATAGGCTATCGTAAATGCCATTTTTGCAATGTTCTAGCATACTCGTAGAAATGTCGGTGGCAACAATTTGCAGCCCGGGCAAACCACCAGGCTTGCGTGCTTGATATTCAAGTGCTGTCATGGCAATGGAATAGGGCTCTTGCCCAGAAGAGCTGGCAGAAGACCATATCTTTAAGGTTTTACCCGGCTTCGCCAGCTCAGGAAATAACTTTTCTGTGAGCAAGGTAAACGGATAAGCATCACGAAACCATAAGGTTTCGTTGGTCGTCATGGCATCAATTACTGCAGTTTTAAGCTCTCGCTCACGAGGCGACATACTTTTAGTCACTAAGTCGTCCAATGACTCTAAATGAAAACGAGCTAATAACGGCGACAGACGGCTTTTTACCAAATACTGTTTATTATCCCCCAGCACAATGCCTGTGCTAGTTTCTAAAAACTGGCAAAAAGCGCGATACTGTGGCTCGGTCAGATTCTTCATCAATTCCCTGTTCCTTTATGCCTGTTTTAAAGTGCGCCCTTCACAGCGGTGGCTAATTCGTCAGGGTGGAACTTAGCAATAAAATCGTTCGCCCCTACTTTTTCAATCAATGCTTTATTAAACACCCCACTTAAAGAAGTGTGCAAAATCACATGTAAATCTTTTAATGATGGGTTGTTACGAATTTCAGCAGTGAGGGTGTAACCATCCATTTCCGGCATTTCTACATCAGAAATCACCATAGATAACTGCTCATTAATGGGCCCTATCGCTGCTAACTCTTTTAGCTTATTAAGGGCCAGTCGACCATTTTCAGTAACGATAACCTCAAAGCCTAAGTTCACTAATGTTTTATGGATTTGACGACGCGCCACCGATGAATCATCGGCTATCAAAATCGGCTTTTGTTCACCTGTAATTAAACCAGACACTTCTTTCACTAACTCATCTTTTACCACTGAGTGAGCAGGGATGATTTCATCCAATATTTTTTCTACATCTAGGATTTCAACCAGCTCACCGTCTATTTCTGTTACCGCTGTCATGTAGTTTGACCGCCCAGCCCCTTTAGGGGGAGGCAAAATAGACTCCCAATTGACGTTGATAATACGTTCAACCGAGTTCACTAAAAAGCCTTGTATGGTGCGGTTATACTCAGAAATAATAACAAAGCTATTGTCTACCTCGGCTATGGGTCGCCCCCCCATAGCCTTGCTAATATCAATAATAGAGATGGTTTGGCCACGAATATTGGCCACTCCTTTGATCACCGAACTACGTTGTGGAAAAGCGGTCAAGTTAGGGCACTGCAACACTTCTTTTACCTTGAACACATTTATGCCAAATCGTTGACGGCCATTCAGCTTAAAGAGCAATAGTTCTAGCCTATTTTGACCAACAAGCTGTGTTCTTTGGTTGACTGAGTCAAGTATTCCTGCCATCACCCTTTCTCCGTATATGCCACGCCCAAAGGGCTGCATGGCATGCTTTATGCATATTTTAATGCCGATTGCGATATTCGTGCGCTGTTAAATGCTAGCCTATCACTCGCACTCTGCGCACGCCAGCTGCGGCCAGCTTACCGTTACTTTATCGGCCACGAGGTAATAATGCTTAGAAACATTTTCTTATTTTGTTTTGTTGTTCGCCCTGTTCTACGAGCAGCGTATAAAATATTGTTATATAAAAAAGAGGTAACTTCAATTTTGCTTCTTAGTAGCTTGGCTATAGAGGTGCAAGCGCAGGCAACAAATCTCTCTGTGCATGAAAATATTCGTCATTATGCCGAAGACTATGTTCGCGATTTAGTTCCCGTACAACCAGATGATAAGTTAGAGGTTAATGCCGCCAGCATTGATACGCGAGTACAACTTACTGAGTGTGTAGGTAAGTTAACCGCTGATATTAGAGGCTCAGGTGACATAAAACGTAACACTCATGTCTATTTGCAGTGTCATGAAACCCCGGGCTGGGACTTATTTGTCCCCGTTAGGGTGCGCACTCTTAAACCTGTGGTGACGGCGCGAGATCCTATTGCACGCAACACACTGCTACAGGCGCCAGATCTTGTAATAAAGTATGAAGATGAGGTTTTATTGCGTGGTGATATTTTTAGCCGTATTAACGAATTAGTTGGCTCTCGCAGTAAGCGCGATTTACGCCCAGGGCAGCCAATACGCAGCAGTCAGCTTTGCGTGGTATGCAAAGGTGACAAAGTCAGTATTTTGGCACAATCGGGGGGCTTGATGCTAAAGACAAACGGCATTGCTGAAGAAGACGGCTCATTTAATGACAGCATTCGTGTGAGTAACCTTAATTCAGGCAGAAAAATTAGTGCCCGTGTGATGGCCGCCGGACAAGTAAAAGTTAATTTATAAATTTTGCTAAAGTTATTGCTAACAAGGCCGATACCCTTTTTACGCAGCAGCAGAATTAGGACACTCAATTATGGCTATCGATAAATTACCCACGAGCTTAGGCAATAGTACGCCACTAGCAAACAACAAGTATAAACAAAACATTGGTAACGAAGCCGCACCCAGTGCTGCAAAAAATACCGTTGCTACTACCCAAGACTCGGTAACGCTCACTCCTCAGGCGCAGCGCCTTAGTCAAGTGCAACACAACTTGGCGAACACGTCTGCACCCGATAATAGCGCTAAAATAGAAGCGTTAAAAAAAGCCATTAATGAAGGCACTTATCAAATAGACAGTGATAAGCTGGCTGCCAATATTTCAAGCTTTGAACAGGACTTAGAAGGCCTCTAATATGTCGCTTGCTGCGCTACTAGACACCCAACAATCACAACTTAAGCAACTGCTGGATATTACCCAGCAGGAGCTTGAGTTAATTACGCAACGCAAAGCACTAGCGCTGCCTCCGTTAGCAGAGAGTAAGCAAGCTTTGCTGACTCTTATTCAAAAAACCGATAGCGAGCTTGCTCATCATCCCGACAAAGCGCGCTTAGCTGACGAATTTAAAGACCAAGTTAGTCTATTGCGAGACTTAGTCACTGAATGCCAAGAGCGCAGCCAAGTGGCCGAACAGTTGCTAGAGCAATCATTAAATGGCATACGCCAGCTCAGTAATATCTTAAGCAAACTGCACGAACGCCAAAGCATGACCTATGATCAAAAAGGTCACACTAAGGGTATTAATAAAGGTGCAGGCTTTAAGGTTTAAGTTATAGCACTAGATGCCAAGCTCAAAAAACACCACTTTGATACATATATAGAGTGGTGTTTTTTGTGGCCGTAATTTTTAATCCATTCAACATTCAACATTCAACATTCAACATTCAACATTCAACATTATTAACCTACTCGCCACGGCGTAATTTTTCATAGCGGTTTAAGTCTAATTTGAGTTCGGTAATGTACATATCGCCGTCAGGATAACTATTCACCACTTGAGCGCCACGCACTACACCACGGCTGCTATTGCTTACTGTGCCATCTTGTAAAACATGGCTATTCATAGTGCTAGAGCTCGACGACATCACGCCACCTAGTTGCTCGGTGAGCTCGCGATAAGCATCCATTTTAGAAGCGCGCATGGCGTGTAATAACTTTTGCTGATAGTTGCTGGGGCTTTGCAAGCTGATAGGCGCATAACCCACAGCATGCAGGGGTTCACTTTTACTAAATAGCGGTGACTGAGCACTACATCCACTCAACATAACCAGCAAAAAAAGCCCAAATTTACTTCGCATAACGTCTCCTTTCTGCTGGTGTTATTACACGCGTTTGTGGGCCTTTGGCTCTTAGTAAACCTGCCACTAAATACTCAGGAATAAACTGCTGGGCACTGGCAACTAAGCTATTATCGGCCATGGCCACCAAGCGCGCATTAATTAAACGCCCTCCTGTGGTTTCGCTCACCGTGCCGTGCAGTAAATAACGTGCATCAATACGAGGGCTTAACTGACGATAATCTCGACTGGTACTCACATCACCCTCTGGGGTAATACGAATAAATGGCAATGCTTTAAAATCGACCACCCGTAAGCCATATTGATTAAGCTGAAACATCATGGTTTCAGACAGCAGACGACTAAAGTCATCTTGGCTTTGATAATCTTGCTGATCGACAAAGCCACTCACCGCAATGCCCGACTGCTCGTTAAGGTTATGAGCACTAGACACAAGGCGATACGCCAATGCCGACATATGCTGTTGTATTTGTGTTTGGCCGCCCACCAAAGAAGGACCCGCCTGAGGAAGATAGGCACTGCGAGATCCCGCGCTCATGCGCATGGGCACGCCGTCTTGACTGTGACGAGGCGATATCTCGGGGCCAACTAAGGGGCCCAATGGCTGATTGTTAATATAATGAGATGCATGATCATGAGGCAAATAGTGATGTTCAGCATCAAACAGCTGTGCCGGCGGCTCTTGTTCTGCTGTTGTGCAGGCTGTTAATCCCAGCACCGCCACTAGCAAAAAGGCTTTACTCATCATGACTCCAACTTTAATCAATAATATTCATAAGGTATCGGCTTACCTACCACAAACTTTACTTACCATCGAGTACGCCACGCTAGGCGCTCAGCATAACAGATATAATGACACACTTTAGCGACAAATAAGTAGCCTAGGCCAAGGAAGGCCTCTTAGTGGGTTAGCCGTTATCTTTCTATGGCAAGCTTTTTGCATAATCCTTGCCAAGAATGGATTAATGGCGTTATTTAATTAAATAGCCATCTTACACAGGTGATTCCGTGTCAATAAAAGCCCTTTTGCCCTCGTTATTTCTATTATTGCCGCTGACATTACCGTTAACGGCCCATGCCGACTGGTACCAAACCCAAGGCTCAGCCCCCTTAAGCTTAGGAAATGAAGCTGCTCGTCAACAGGCGTTAGAACAAGCATTAACCGAGGCATTACTACAAGCCGGTGCCTCTCTTACCACTGTGCAGTCCGTTACCAATGGCGCGCTGTCTGAGCAGCGGCTAGATATTGCCGCCCAAGGTGAGCTAATGGATTATGTGGTCTTAAAAGAACATAACTCACAGGGACGCTTATGGCTGACGTTAAGGGCTGATATTTGGCCTAACAAAAAAGTAACTCCAAAATGCAATGGTAATTATCACCCCGGCATCACGCTTACGCGCTTTTCTATTCAGTACCCTGAACAGGCCAGATTTGGCCAAATTTATGATTTGGGCGCAGCCGTTACTAACAAGCTGACGCAACAGCTCTCTTCGAGTGTCAATTTAATGACAAACCTTTCCCATCAAGTGGCCACCGATAAAAGCTTGCCTCGTAGCCCAGGGTTACGCCAAGGCGCGGATCTGTTAGCAAAGCAGCAACAATCTCGATTACTGCTAAGCGGTATCATTAGCGATATTAGCATGGAGGAAGGTAATTGGATGAAGTGGCGCTTTAGCGATATGCCACGCCAATTCGCCTTAAATGTGACCTTAGAAGACAGTTTTACCGGTGAACAGTTATTACAAAAAAACTATCAAGTAGAAGCCCCTTGGGGTTATAGCAAGCACGCTAAAGTCAGAGTTCAGGAACAAGGCTTTTGGCATTCTAGTTATGGCCAATCGGCAGATCAGCTATTGCTGCAAGTAGCAAGAGACGTGGTAAATGCACAGTCGTGCATGAAAGCCATTGGTCATATTTTGCAGCAGTCTGAAGAAGGGATTTTAATGGACTTAGGGCGCCAAGCCGGTATTAAACCTGGGGATCGTTTTACGCTGGTTCATCGCCGTCAAATACAGCCCGGTTATTACAGTGAGACCTCATCTGAGGCACAATTTGTGGTACAGCAGAGCCATACCGATTATAGCCTACTGGCACCCGCTGATCGTAATGCCAAGCAAGTGAGAGTCGCCCCAGGGGATGTGCTTACCGCGCTGCATTAATGCACCATACCAAAGTTGGCGATGTTTTAGGTTTAACCCATTCTCGCTGGTGCTCGGTGCTGTTTTTCGCCGTCATTGCGAGGAATCTAACAGACAGTAATAAGCTTGAAGCTTGAAGCCGGAAGTAAAAACAAAAATGCCTCTGTGTTTTTGTTTAGCTTACCGCTTCCAGCTCTCAGCTTCCGGCTTTCTTTATGCGGTACGAAAAATCCAACCCGTTTTACCTTTAACGTAGGAGTACAGCGTTAGACGTATAGCTTTGTTTGAAATGGATTGCTTCGTGCCTCGCAATGACCCCGATGTTTTTCTTTAACTGACAGCTAACGGCTGACAGCTCCCCGAAGGGGCTTAACCGGACTCCTAAAATAAAAACACCGAGCCTAAAGACTCGGTGTGTTGGGTTTAGCTTAGTGCTTGGCGCTGCCCTTTTGTGCGAATGAATTCGCCCCTACATAAAATACAGCGACTGCATTAATGCACCATGCCTAAGTTTAAGGTGTGTTGGGTTTAGCTTGGTGCTTGGCGCCGGCGCTAGGCGCTATCACTTCCCCATCATTTTTTCTTTTAGCACGGCAAAATCAGCCGCTATGGTGCCATTTAGTGGCTCCATAGCGAGGTGCTTAGCCAGTGGACCGGGTAGCGGTAAGTCTTGCTCTAAAATGGCATCTACATTTTCTTTAAACTTAGCCGGGTGTGCCGTACATAAGAAAATGCCCACTTCATCTTTGCCGCGCTCTTTATTCAATAAGTCCCAGCCAATGGCACCGTGGGGCTCACATAAATAGCCTTGCGCAAACAAGCGCTGTAGTGCGTCTTTCGTGTCTGCATCATCGAGGGAGCCCGAGGCAATGTCGGCTAAGTTCCAGCCTTTTACGCGACACAGCTCTTCTACTCGTGGCCAGTTATTAGGGCGGCTTACATCCATAGCATTAGATAAGGTGGCCACGGTTGCTTTAGGATCCCAGCTGCCACTTTCTAAATAGCGTGGCACGGTATCGTTGGCATTCGTCGCCGCCATAAAGCGCTTCACTGGTAAGCCCAGCGCCTTGGCAATTAAGCCGGCGGTTAAGTTACCAAAGTTGCCCGATGGTACAGCAATCACAGCTTTATGACGTTGCTCTACAGGCAATTGCGCCACGGCTTCAAAGTAGTAGCATACTTGGGCCACTAAGCGGCTAATGTTAATGGAGTTGGCCGAGTTTAACCCCACTGCCTCTTTTAGCTCTTCATCATCAAAGGCTTGTTTTACTAACGCCTGGCAGTCATCAAAATCGCCCTGCACGGCAAAGGTGCGAATATTGTCACCTAAGGTGGTAAACAATTTTTCTTGCAGCGGGCTAATTTTTCCCTCTGGATACAAAATAACCACTTCAATATTCGGCAGCCCATGGAAAGCATGCGCCACTGCCGCACCGGTATCACCGGATGTTGCCGTTAAAATGGTGATCTTTTTACCGTCTGTGCTAAGCGTGGCCAAACACTGAGCCATAAAGCGACCACCAAAGTCTTTAAAGGCTAAGGTTGGGCCATGAAACAGCTCAAGGGCATAAGTGTGATCGTCTACTTTGACCAAGGGGGCAGGAAAAGCAAAGGCACGCTCTACCATAGCGGTAAGGGTGGCTTCAGGAATTTCATCACCAATCAGGTGTTGTAGCACGGCAACTGAGCGCGGCACTAGCGGCTGCTCTAACAGGGCATCGATATTGGCAATGGGGCTGAGGTTTTCAGGGAAAAACAACCCTTGACCACGGCCCAAACCTTGCTTAACGGCACCAGTAAAATTGATGGTTTCCGTATTATCCTTAATATTGTACAACTTCATAATTCTGTTCCTGTTACTCGCGCACCTTGGGTGTCGATTTTACAAATATGACAAAAACCATCCTGATTTTGAATAAAATGCTCGCCCAGCCAAGT
The DNA here is from genome assembly GCF_017498065.1 of Oceanisphaera pacifica. Taxonomy (GTDB): domain Bacteria; phylum Pseudomonadota; class Gammaproteobacteria; order Enterobacterales; family Aeromonadaceae; genus Oceanimonas; species Oceanimonas pacifica. The sequence continues at coordinate 20,622 of NZ_JAGDFX010000011.1, forward strand.
AGCTAATTTTTCAGCTTGGCTTAACTCTTTCAGCACACAAAATACCGTAGGGCCACTGCCAGAAATACCAGTTGCTAATGCCCCTAAAGCGGCAGCTTGATCACGCACCGCATCAAAGCCTGGGATGAGTTGCGCACGATACGGTTCGGCAATCACGTCTTTTAACATGGCCGCTGCCAATGGCTCTTGGCCGGTATGGCAAGCATGCACAAAACCACCTAAACGACGGCCATAGGTTAGGCAGTCTTGACGGCGATATTGTGCCGGTAAAATACTGCGTGCTTCTGAGGTGGAAATATTAATACCGGGATAACACAGTACAAAGTACCAATCGTCAAAACTTGGCAGGGTTTGGCTTACTACATCAGCTTCGTCTAGCACCAGCTGCATGCCGCCAAAATGGCAAGGTGCCACATTATCGTAATGCAAAGAGCCAGAGATCTGCCCTTCTAGCTCGCCCATCAGCAACATGAGTTCATGCTCGCTAAGTGGCGTGTCATAAAAAGCATTTAAGGCAACAAAGGCCGCCACTATGCTGGTGGCGCTAGAGCCAAGACCCGAGCCAACTGGCATATTTTTTTCAAGGGTCATGGTCAGTGGCTTAGTGGCCACTTCTTTAGCAACGAGAGCTTTTTCAAAGGCTAGGTAGCAGTCATAAACAATGTTTTTAGTGAAATCGTCGGGCAATTTATGGGCATAAGCACCCACTGTGGTGAGATTAAATTGACCCTGAGTGTCAGCCACCAACACCCGATCACCCAACATAGTGCCATCAACTGGGGCGACAGCCGCCCCTAATACATCAAAGCCCACACTCACATTTGCCGTAGAGGCAGGAGCAAACGCAACAACACTCATTTATAGCTCCTGCTTCCAGTTGTGAGTACGCAATAAGTCCGCAAATACACCGGCAGCCGTCACATCGGCACCGGCGCCGTAACCGCGCAATACTAATGGAATAGGCTGGTAATATTGCGTGTAAAAGGCCAAGGCATTTTCACCGTCTTTCACTTTAAACAAGGGATCATCACCGTCTACCGCTTTAATCGCTACTTTACAGTGACCATCTTCAATTTCACCCACATAGCGCAGTACTTTGCCTTCGCTGGCCGCCTCAGACACTAACTGTTCAAAATAACCGTTCGCTTCTGGCAGGCGTGCCATAAAGGTTTCAATATCGCCGCTGGCGTCAAACTCGGGTGGTAAGCCCATTTCAATTTCAATGTCGGCTAAGTCTAGTTCTAGACCGGCTTCACGAGCCAAGATCAGTAGCTTGCGCGCCACATCCATGCCGTTTAAGTCATCTCGTGGGTCGGGCTCTGTAAAGCCATTTTCTCGGGCCACGCGAGTGGCATCCGCAAAGCTCATGCCTTCGTCTAACTTACCGAAAATATACGACATAGAGCCGGATAAAATACCGCCAAAGGATTTCAGTTGGTCACCGGCACGCAGCAGGTTTTGTAGATTTTCAATCACCGGCAAACCGGCGCCCACTGTGGTTTCGTATAAAAACTTACGATGGGTACGCTGAGCGGCACGACGTAGCTGACGATAGTAATCAAGGCTTGCGGTATTGGCTTTTTTGTTTGGCGTTACCACATGAAAACCCGCTGCTAAAAAGTCAGCATATTGCTCGGCTACACTGTCACTGGAAGTACAATCCACTAATACTGGGTTAATAAGGTGGCTGTCTTCTACCATGCGTTGCAAGCGCGGCAAGTTAAAGGTGTCGGTCGCTTGCGCCAGCTTATCTTGCCACTCGTTTAAGTTAATACCGTCGCGGTTGACGGTCATTTGACGAGAGTTAGCAATGCCCACTACACGAATACCGATATCTTGGGTTTCTAGTACTGGTTGCTGGCGGCGAATTTGCTCAAGTAGCTCTCCGCCTACCCCGCCACAACCCACTAAAAATACATCAATAAAACGACGGCTAGAGAAGAAGTTTTGATGACAGGCTTTTATAGCTTCGGTAGTTTTTGCTTTATGGATCACCGCCGAAATAGAGCGCTCGCTCGAACCCTGGGCGATAGCCACAATATTAATGGATGCTTCAGCTAAGGCATTAAAGAAACGCGCCGACACCCCTCTTACGGTGCGCATGCGATCACCCACCAAAGAAATAATGGCGAGATCTTCAATGATATCTAATGGTTCTAGCAGTTTATTTTCAAACTCAAGGGCAAACTCATTGGCAATGGCTTGCTGTGCTTTTTGCTTATCAAAGCTGTGAATACAAAAACTCACGCTATATTCAGATGAGCTTTGGGTGATCAGCACTATGCTCACACCGGCACGAGACACACAAGAGAACAAGCGCCCAGCCATGCCAACCATGCCTTTCATGCCTGGGCCTGAAATATTAATCATGGTCATGCCAGCTAAGTCAGAAATCCCCTTAACTTGCTGATCGTCATCACTGCACTGTGGGCCAATGAGTGAGCCTTCGCCTTGGGGATTACCGGTATTTTTAATTAAGCACGGAATATGGAACTGTGCGATAGGGGCGATGGTTTTCGGGTGCAATACTTTAGCACCAAAATAAGACAGCTCCATGGCTTCTTTATACGACAGCTGTTTAAGCAGCTTGGCATCGGGCACTAAGCGTGGGTCACAGTTGTAAACGCCGTCTACGTCTGTCCAAATTTCACAGCATTCGGCATTCACACAGGCAGACAAAACAGCAGCAGAATAATCTGACCCATTGCGGCCTAAAATAACGGTTTCGCCCTTTTCATTGCCGGCAGTAAAGCCTGGCATAAGGTAGACGCAATCGGGGCGTAGTGCTTGCTCGGCAAAGCGCTGGCGCGATGCGCTAATGTTAATGGTGGCCTCTAAATAGCTACCTTCCCCCAGCAACATGGTTTGTGGGGTAATGACTTCGACTTGCTCGCCTCGGGCTTTTAACAGTTCAGCCATAGTGGCAATCGATAAGGCTTCGCCACGGCTTAAAATGTGTGCTTGAGTATTATCTGGGCATTGCTGTAGTAGACTCACCCCTTGAAGTAAGCGAGCCAGCTGGCTGAGTTCGCGTTCAATGCGCTCTTTTAATGCGGCATCATCTAGTGGAGCAAATTGAGCTTTTAGGCCATCAATTATACCGTGAAAAATCTGCTCAATTTCTTGTAGTACAGGTGCAGGGTCTAAACCACGAATGGTTTGCTCTACTACCGCGACCAAATGATTCGTTACTTTGGCGGGAGCGGATAACACCAACGCCACCTGAGATTGCTGCTGATTATTGACCACAATATCGGCGACATTATTAAATCGCTCGCTATTGGCCAAAGAGGTGCCGCCAAATTTCAAGACACGCATTTATAACTCCCTGTTTTAGACGAAAAGTACTAAACGAAAATGTAAAAAGCCCGCATCGGATGGGGAGGCGGGCTTTAGAATTCTAATCGGTATGTCGTTAGCGCATCAGCCTTCCCCAGCCCCACCCGTGGTGGTTCCGGTAATAATAATGGTGGTGATGCGGTGTGCACAAAGCAGCATAACGAACAACCTCTAATAGCGAATGCCATAGCAATACCCCGAGAGTACATACTTGTCAACTCTCCTTGTGGCTTGATAAGGCTCGGTTGAGATCTTTATAAAGCAGATGTAATAAGTTTAGATCCCGCTGCTCTAGCATAGGCAATCGGTCTGATACCCAATGTGCCAGTTTTTCATGCTGCCCAACTCCTATATCACTAAGCAGTTGTTCTGTTTTTTGTTGTAACAACTTTAGCTGGGTATTATCAGCTTGAGCCTTGGATGCCAACACTGATTGGTTACTATTTAAACTCTGACTACATTCATAGGCGTAGAGCATTATAGCCTGCCCTAAGTTCAATGAAGGATAACTAACGTTAAGAGGTAAATAGCTAATGATGTCGGCCAGCGCTAAGTCTTGATTACTTAACCCAGACTCTTCACAACCAAACACTAAGGCGACTTTTTGCAGACATTTATTATTAACTTGGCAAATGGCCTGCTTAGGCGTTAAATAATGGCGCACCTGCCCTCGCTCTCGTGCTGTGGTAGCAATCACTAAATCCATGTCGGCCAATGCAGAGGCAAGCTCATCAAAACATTGTGCTTGGGTTAATATCTCTTGGGCTCCATGAGCGACCCAATGCGCTTTCTCTTCTGTATGTACTTGACTATTTACCACGCGCATTTGGCTAAAGCCCATGGTTTTCATTGCTCGCGCAGCTGCACCCACATTTTCTGCCCGCGCCGGCGATTTAAGTACAAAATACAGCTGCATAACTTACCCAAAAAAATGCCTGATTTAAACGATGTCTATTGTCCCATAAATCCCACAGTAACGGTAGGCTGGTAATAAGTGCCTAATAGCAGTTTTCTTTGCACAACGATTCCCTGTTATCTGTGTGTGACGGCTTGCGTAACAAAACCATTTATAAACGTCAGTCAAAGTGCGAGCGATCGCAACGACTCGCAGCGTTCGTTAGGCTAATGTATAGCGCCACGTATGGCTTAATTAGGGAGAGATAAAGTGGATGATGGTGGTGTAGCGCGCGTTATTATGACGCGATTTGAGGAGTTTTATGGCTGCTTTCTTGATATCACAAAAGGAGCCCAAGGCCGATTTGAGCGCCAAGATTGGGAAGCCGTACAAGAAGCCGGTGTTGAGCGCATTCGCTTATATGATCAACATGTTAAAAAAACCGTGCAGGCGATTCGCGATCAACACGGCCACGCCCGTTTTAGTGCCAGTGAGCTAAAATCGATTAAGCAGGCATTTAACGATTTACTGATCAAGCAAACTAACCCTGAAATTGCCGAATCTTTTTATAACTCTGTATATCGGCGATTATTTCGTCATAAAAACATTTATGCTAATAACTTGTATGTGCACCGCTTTATTTCCTGCCGCTCTGCTACTCAAACCGCATCATATTGTCAGTCATATCATACTCGCTTATCTGAGCTAGACAGTACGCTAAGCCACATTATTGAAAAGCTAGGCCTTAGCGTGCCCTTTTGCCACTTAAGCCAAGATGTCGCCTATGTGCGCCGTTATCTTGAGGAGGTGGCGCCTGCTGTTTTTGCACAACAAGAGCTGCAAATTGATGTAATTAACTCGCTCTTTTTTCGTAATAAAGGGGCCTATTTAATTGCACGAATACAATGCAATAACATGACATTGCCGTTTATTCTGCCTATTTTACACCATAAGCACGGCGGCCTTTATATAGACACCCTTATCTTGTCTTATGACGATGCGTCTATTTTATTCAGCTTTTCTCGTGCGTATTTTATGGTGTGGTGCCCAGAGGCGGCACCTTTAGTGCAGTTTTTGCGCCCCTTATTACCCAGTAAAGCCGATCATGAGATCTACAGTGCTATTGGCTGTCAGAAGCACGGCAAAACTGAGTTTTACCGCGATTTTTTACAGCAGCTGCATCAATCTCGCGATCAATTTGTGTTGGCACCTGGCATTAAAGGCATGGTGATGAGCGTGTTTACGCTGCCCTCTTTTAATATTGTGTTTAAAATTATTAAAGATAAGTTTACGCCGCCTAAGGTTATTAATCACGAGACGGTACGGGCTAAATACAAGCTAGTGAAACAACACGACCGAGTGGGTCGCATGGCAGACACCATGCAGTTTACTAACTTTGAGTTACCGCTTGATCGCATCAGCCCCGAGTTACTGGAAGAGCTGCAAAAAGTCGCGCCCTCGCAGCTCACCATTACCGAGCACACCCTCATAATTCATCATTTATATACTGAGCGGCGCATGACTCCCCTTAACCTCTACCTTGAGCAAGCCTCAGAGCAAGCGCGGATACAGGTATTAGATGAATATGCTAATGCCATTAAACAGTTAGCCACGGCGAATATTTTTCCTGGAGATATGTTATTTAAAAACTTTGGTGTGACGCGACATAACAGGGTTATATTTTATGATTACGATGAGATCAGCTATATGACGGAATGCCATTTTCGTGATATTCCCAAGGCACGCTATCCAGAAGATGCGTTTAGTGCTGAACCTTGGTATTCAGTGGCCGAAAACGATATTTTTCCTGAAGAATTTGCCACTTTTTTACTGAGTAGCCCCAAGATCCGTGATGCATTTAACCTTGAGCATCATGATTTATTTACCGCAGATTATTGGCGAGGGTTACAAGATAAGATTACTAATGGGCAATTTGGCGATGTCTTCCCTTACTCACAACAGCAGCGTTTTCACGTTCGTTATGGTTAAGGCTTTAAATACAATGCACGGAGCGGGCTCCGTGCACCCTGTTAGCTGGTTACTAAAGGCTGTAACGCTTAAGCCGTTATAAAGCTAAAACGAGTGGTGGGTGAGCGGCTCGCGGGCAACCAGCACCCCATTAATATCCGCGTAAATATAGTCATCCGGCTTAATGGTAACTTCAGCAAATGTGACGGGCACATCGATTTCACCCACGCCACGTTTTTCGGTTTTCATTGGGCAGGTTGCCAGCGCTTTTACACCCAGCGCCATATCGCTAATGGCACCAGCATCACGAATAGCACCATTAATAATCAGCCCTGCCCAGCCGTTTTCTATGGCTAATGCCGCCAGCTGATCGCCCATTAATGCACGGCGCAAGCTTCCACCACCATCAACAACCAGCACCTTGCCCGTTCCTGGGGTGGCCAATAACTCTCGCACTTTAGAGTTATCTTCTTTACAGCTAACAGTCACGGCTTGCCCCCAAAAGGTTTGCGCGGCACCGTAATCTTTAAAAATAGGCGCTAATATTTCCACTTCATCGCCATGCTCATCACATAAATCAGGTAATAAATCTAACATTTCACATCTCCATAATAGATAAACTCATCACAATACCCACCTTACCCCCGCAATCTACAACGAGCAAATGTAACATTATCAGCGCTTGACTATTGTTATGCTCCTGTTAACTGTTAAAATAGTAGTACTTTGGGTTATGGACCTCTGTTTGTCCCAGCTGTATATTTTTTGGGCGCAAAGCAGTCACGGCATGGGATGCAAATAATAAAAAGCTCAAGAAACAGTACAGTCAGGCCGGCGCAACTTGGTGTTAACGAGATATGGCTTGGCACCATAAAAGTGCTAGAGTAATCATTAATATCTCTCACTTAGGCAACTGTTGATACTGAATTCTATTTACATCTAATAAACAGGTAGGCGCATGCAGACTCCACATATTCTTATTGTTGAAGACGAGTTAGTCACTCGCAACACCTTAAAGGGCATTTTTGAAGCCGAAGGGTATTCTGTGCTCGAAGCAACAGATGGCGAAGAGATGTATAGAGCACTGTCTAATAATCACGTTAATCTTGTGATTATGGACATTAATCTTCCCGGTAAAAATGGTCTACTACTGGCACGTGAATTGCGCGACCAGCATAATTTAGCACTGATGTTTTTAACGGGCCGCGATAACGAAGTCGATAAAATTTTAGGGCTAGAAATTGGTGCCGATGACTACATCACCAAGCCTTTTAATCCGCGTGAACTCACTATTCGTGCTCGCAACTTGCTTAGCCGTACTATGCAAGTACCTGAGATAAACGAAGAAGAAAGGCTAGTAGAAGCGTATCGTTTTAATGGCTGGACCTTAGATATTAATAGCCGCGCCTTGATTAGCCCAACTGGTGATATGTTTAAACTACCGCGCAGCGAGTTTCGCGCCATGGTGCACTTTTGTGAAAACCCAGGGCAAATTCAAAGCCGTGCCGATTTATTGAAAAAGATGACCGGCCGCGAGCTTAAGCCTCATGATCGTACTGTGGATGTCACTATTCGTCGCATTCGTAAACATTTTGAGTCTATTCCTGACACGCCAGAAATTATTGCCACCATTCACGGTGAAGGTTATCGTTTTTGTGGTGAGCTAGAAGCTTAACCGCAACGCCTTATGTACCAGTTAAACAACAAAAACCCGCCATGGCGGGTTTTTTTATTGGCTACATATTATCGATAATATCGTTGGCAAATTCAGAGCAAGACCGCAATGTGGCGCCACTCATTTGTCGCTCAAAATCATAAGTCACCGTTTTATTGGCAATAGCCGCAGACATGCCTTTAATAATTAGATTGGCCGCTTCCTGCCAGCCAATATAACGCAACATCATTTCTGCTGATAAAATTAACGAGCCTGGGTTTACCTTATCCTGCCCCGCATATTTAGGTGCGCTACCATGCGTGGCCTCAAATACCGCAACCCCATCACCTATATTAGCGCCGGGTGCAATACCAATACCGCCCACTTGGGCCGCCAATGCATCTGAAATATAGTCTCCGTTTAAGTTCATGCAGGCAATCACATCATACTCATCTGGGCGTAACAGTATTTGCTGTAAGAATGCATCGGCAATGGCATCTTTTACTGTGATTTTTTTACCTGTATTGGGGTTTGCAAATTCACACCAAGGGCCACCGTCAATCAGGCTTGCATCAAACTCCTGTTCGGCCAAGGCATAGCCCCACTCTTTAAAGGCACCTTCGGTGTATTTCATAATATTGCCCTTGTGTACCAAGGTCACCGAGTCTCTATCATGTTCAACAGCGTACTGTAATGCCGCCCGCACCAAGCGCTCTGTGCCCGCTTTTGAGGTCGGCTTAATACCAATGCCACAGTGCTCAGAAAAGCGAATGTTTTGTACGCCCATGTCATGGGTTAAAAAGTCAATCAGCTGAGTCGCCTCTGGGCTATTGGCTGGCCACTCTATGCCGGCATAAATATCTTCGCTATTTTCTCTAAAAATCACCATGTCAGTCAGCTCTGGCTGCTTTAGAGGACTAGGGGTACCAGGGTAATAGCGAACAGGGCGCAAACATACATATAAGTCTAGCTGCTGGCGCAGGGCCACATTAAGAGAACGCATACCGCCGCCCACAGGCGTGGTAAGTGGGCCTTTAATGGCCACATGGTAATCTCGAATAACCGCTAAGGTTTCTGAGGGGAGCCACACATCTTTGCCATACACCTGAGTAGCTTTTTTTCCGCTGTATACTTCCATCCAATGAATCTGGCATTCATTGTTATAGGCCTTAGCCACGGCAGCATCAACCACAGCTTGCATAGCAGGGGTGACATCAACACCAGTGCCATCCCCTTCAATAAAAGGAATAATAGGATCGTGGGGCACCTTTAAGTGTCCGTGCTCGTCCACTGTTATTTTTTGCCCTTTAAGAGGAACGATGACGTTTGACATGTTCGGCTGCTCCTTAACGGTTAATCGAGAAGGCTTTTTAATAAAGCTCAATTTGACACTTAATAAGTAACATAAATGTTAAATTAAAAATAGAGGCCCAAAGTCTTTCTCACTCTTTTTGCGAGGTATTAGTCTCAGGCACTGACTTTTGTTATGGTAAAATTAATGTTTATTAAATTTAGCCTCTATGAAAGCAAAAAAAACACGCTCTTATAATAGAGCAGCCAATGCCGGACCTAAAGCTGACTCGGCAACCACTCTATTATTTAACAAACCTTATATGGTGCTGTGCCAATTTACCGATGCTGAAGGCCGCCAAACATTGGCAGACTTTATTGATAAACCTGGGGTGTATGCTGCAGGGCGGCTCGATAGAGACAGCGAGGGCTTATTAGTACTGACTAATAATGGTGCCTTAAATGCCAAGCTGACACAGCCTGGCCGCAAAACCGCGAAAACCTATTGGGCACAGGTAGAAGGTGTGCCCACAGAGACAGACTTAGACGAGCTTCGCCAAGGCGTAACTTTAAAAGATGGCCCTACCCTGCCCGCTCAAGTGCGTATTATGCCCCAACCCAATATTTGGCCTCGTACGCCGCCTATTCGCGAGCGCCAACAGATCCCAACCAGCTGGTTAGAAATTAACATTATTGAAGGCCGTAACCGTCAAGTCAGGCGCATGACAGCCCATATTGGCTTCCCGACTTTACGCCTTATTCGCTATCGCGTTGGGCCATGGACGCTTGATAGCTTACCCTCAGGCCAATGGAGAACCGTATGAGCCATCATCCTTTTGCCGTAACAGTGGCCATCATCATACGCGCGGGCGAGCGTTTTTTAATGGTCGAAGAATGGCAGCAAGGTAAAATCCGCTTTAATCAGCCTGCGGGTCACTTAGAGCCCGGCGAAACCATACTGGCCGGTGCCCAGCGTGAGCTATTAGAAGAAACGGGGCTAAACATTCCTCTTGAGCAAGGGGTGGCAATTTATCAATTTGAAGCTCCCGATAATGGTACTCATTTTGTACGCTTTACCTTTTGCGCCGAAGTAACTGAGCCGTTAACCACCCAACCACAAGATCCCGATGACGATATTATCCGCTGCCACTGGTTAACCCTACCAGAGATTGCCGCTTTAGGCAGCCAATTACGTAGCCCCATGATTTTGTCCTCACTTAATGATTACCTTGCCGGCCAACGCTTTGCTCTTAATTCATTAAAACAGCAGAGTTAAGGGGATTAGAGGCTACTTCAACATTTTGCTTGGCTTGCTATAAAAAATTCAATCACTTAGCATTTGCCGTTTACTCAACACTAAGCCTATTTATGCTGTGTGAGCCTAACATTGCCACTTTTAGCTGACGTTGATTGCCTATTAGGCCATAACGCGGAGCAGAATATGAAAAACCAAGAACTCGCGTTGGTCATTGGCAACGCCATTGAACAAGAACAATTTGACACCGCCCTTGAGCAGCTGACTCCTTTGCGCCCCATTGATATCGCCGATATTTTAGCTGAAATTGCCCCGTCTTTAGCTTGGCGTTTATTAGATCGTCTCCCCAATAGAGCGACGGTGTTTTCTTATTTAGATGCCGATGTACAAGAGCTGCTTGCCCGAGCTTTTCCGCGCGCCAATTTAGCACGCGTAGTGGGTGAAATGCCCTCAGATGAGCGCACCGACTTATATAAGCATCTTGATCAAGCACAAAAAGACGCGCTGCTTCCTGCCCTTGCTCAAGCAAAACGCGAAGATATTAGAAAGCTGGCCGCCTATCAAGAAGGCACTGCGGGCGCTTTAATGAGCTCAGATTACGCCACCCTAGAGCCCAATATGAATGTGAGTACGGCACTGGCGACATTACGCGTAGAAGCCCCCGATGCAGAAACCATTTATCATGCCTATGTGATTGATAGCGAGCGTAAATTATTAGGGGTAGTGTCATTGCGCGCCCTTATTTTAGCCGCGCCCCATACCCTAATGCATAACTTAATGATCAGCGCCCCCGTACATTGTAAAGTAGACGATAATCAAGAAGACGTTGCGAAAACCGTGGCCCGTTATGACCTTATTGCTCTGCCTATTACCGATGAGCATGGTGCCTTAGTGGGCATAGTCACCCACGATGACGCCATGGACGTAGCCAGTGACGAGGCCACCGATGACTTTCATAAATCCGGCGGTGTGACCAGTATTGTTGGTAAATTAAAAGATGCCAGCATAGGCGTACTGTATCGCAAACGGGTGTTTTGGCTGGTATTGCTGGTATTTGGCAACTTATTCTCAGGCGCCGGCATTGCGCACTTTGAAGATATTATTGCCGCCAATCTGGTACTGGTGTTCTTTTTACCTTTACTGGTGGACAGCGGCGGCAACGCCGGCTCGCAATCTGCCACCTTAATGGTGCGCGCTTTAGCCACTGGCGATGTGGTGATGCGCGATTGGTTTCGTTTATTAGGTAAAGAAACCCTAGTGGCATTGTGTTTAGGCGCCACCATGGCTGTGGCCGTGTCTGCCATTGGCTATATGCGTGGCGACGAAGTGGTGGCCTTAGTGCTGGCCATGAGCATGATGTCGGTGGTCATGATTGGTTGCGTAGTGGGCATGAGTCTGCCCTTTGTGTTAAATAAATTGGGCTTTGATCCCGCCAGCGCCAGCGCCCCCCTTATCACCTCTGTGTGTGACGCCTCAGGCGTTATTATCTATCTATTTATCGCCTCACGCTTTTTAGCCTTGGGCTAGAGGTTGGGGAATAGGGAATAGTAACAGAAAGACAAGCGCGGTGTGCTAATCACTAGTCCCTAATCACCCATCCCAGCAATCTATTTCGTCATTGCGAGGAGCGCAGCGACGCGGCAATCTAGGCCCTTCGGGCAGCGATCAGCTTTAAGCCGTCAGCTATCAGACAAACAAAAACAAACCGACCGCAGAGCGGCCATAAGCCAACAAACAGACGCTGGTTGAGTGTTGAGTGGACTGACAGCTTACCGCTGATAGCTGACGGCTTTCTTTTAGTTATACGCTGAGCGCGGTACGAACAAACAGTGTTTTCTTTAACGTATGATGTATAGCGTTAGACCTAGCGCTCTCTTTTACAATGGATTGCTTCGTACCTCGCAATGACCAAAGAGAGTCGCTCTGGCTTTTCGTAGGGGCGAATTTATTCGCACAAAAACCATGGCATACCTTAAAATCGGTCGAATTAATTTGACCCTACACACGATTGGATTTTTTAATGTAAGGCGTACCGCTTTACTTCGTCGTCATTGCGAGGAGCGCAGCGACGCGGCAATCCATGTCTGGCGCTGCACGGGCCTGAAGAATGGATTGCCACGCTGCGCTCGCAATGACCCAAATTCTGGGTTTTCTGTAGTTCCACGCTTTAGCTGTGGATTCTGCGAAGCAGAAAGGCTTTTCAACTGACAGCTTATAGCTTACGGCTGACAGCTCCCCGAAGGGGATAAGCTGGGCGCTATTTCTTAGCGCTTACTGCTTAAAGCTGGCCGCCTTTTTGGGTACAATCGTAAAACACTTTTAATACAATCAACTTACAGGTCTGACACATGGCGACAAAATCCCGTATTGCAGCACTTATCACCCACATGCAGCAAGGGCTGCTAGAGCGGGATACGCCAGCCAGACTGGCCTTGCTTGCCGCCTTATCGGGGGAGCATTTATTATTACTTGGCCCCCCTGGCACCGCCAAAAGTGAAATGGCCCGTCGCCTGCATACAGTGGTTGATGATAATCGCTATTTTGAGCGTTTATTAACACGCTTTTCGGTGCCCGAAGAATTATTTGGCCCCTTATCCATTAAAGCACTTGAGCAAGACCGCTATTTACGCCAAACCCAAGGCTACTTACCCGAGTCTGCCATTGCCTTTATCGATGAAATATTTAAAGCCAATAGCGCCATTCTTAACAGCTTACTCACTCTGCTCAACGAGCGTCAGTTCGACAACGGCAGTGAACGGGTGACAGTGCCGCTTATTTCGGTGATTGCTGCCAGTAACGAGCTACCAGAAAGTGCCGAACTTAATGCGCTGTACGACCGCTTTTTACTGCGTTTTCAAGTTAATCCCATTAACGACGACAGCTTTACTCAGCTGCTTACTTTAAATCACAGCTATCAAGCCCCCGATGACTCACAACGTTTAAGCCAAGCCGATTTGGATACTATTCGCGATGGTGCTAACCAGCTTGAGCTATCGGATGCACTGATCCGTTTATTACATAGCTTGCGTGCTTTTTTAGCCGAGCAAGATATGACGATTTCCGATAGACGCTGGCGCAAAGTGATTAAGCTCATCAAGGTGTCGGCTTTTTGTAATGGTGAAACGCAAGCCGGATTATTTGACGCTTGGTTATTACCGCACTGCATGTGGCAGCAACCCGAGCAATTTTCCTCCCTCAATAACTGGTTAAAAGAGCACATTGCCGCAGATCCTGGCTTTAGCCCTGCATTAATGACGGAATTAGTGGATAGTTGGCAACAACGATTAGATCAAGATGCCGATCCTGTGCTTCCTGCATTAAACGAACAGGGTTATCAGCTGTACTTAGACGAACAAGGCCAACCAGTTACAGAAGCTAAAGGCCAGCGCCAACGCACCAATGAGAAAGGTGAATTACTCTATCACCAGCCTCGCTTGGCTAACTCTAGTTTTACCGCCGATGAAATTCGTAATTTAGGCGGGCAGCTTGATCAATACCAGCCTATTTTAGAGCCCTATCAGCGCCCTACGGCTTTGCAAGCCAAAGCCTGGCCCGCTGCGCACATTGAGTCTCGTTTGCGCCAACTTGACGAGCGCATTGCCGAGCTGACTCAATACTTAGGCTGGCTGGATCAACAACTGACTGACTTACCCGAGCGTTTACGCCAGCACCTGTGGTTAGAGTCAGACTTATCGGCCCAAATACAGCAACAACTCACCCAACAGCAACAACAATTAACCCAGCAAAAAGCGCGCTTGCAACAGTTGCACGAGGGCTTTTCTGCGCTACCGGTTGAGGCTTAATTGATGCCAACCCCATTACCTCCCGGATTGGCGCCATTATCAAGTTTACCCGAAAACTTGTTTGCGCTGGTGGTAACTCACTCTTTGGGTAGTCTGTTGCCCAGAGCCATTTGGGTGCAGCAGTTACTGACCAGACTCGATAAAGGGCAGCTGGCTCCGCCGGCTCAGTGGTTAAACACCAGCACCGAGCGGCGTATTCGTCAGTTGCTGGCGCGCTCTGGTGCCTTGCTCTATAGCGAGCAGACCCCAGAGGTGGCGCAAGCTGTGGTGCAAGATATTTTACTCACCCTAGAGCAAGTTGAACTGGCTTGGCCAGCCACTGCTAACGGGCTTATGTTGCACCAAGTCGTTTCAGATAAAGCCGCAGCTCAACAAATCGCCCGCGCTCGCCATACCCGTGACGCCCTTAATAAGCTTGCCAAGCAGTGGGAGCACAGAGTGAGCTTGTGGCAAAGCATGGATCAGGTAGCCGAGGAATTAGGAGTGGCACCGGCAATTGGTACTGATCAAAACAGTGGTGAGCTAAGAGACAGAGCCTGGTTTGATTTATTGCGCTTAAAGCAGTGGATTTCAAATATTCAGCCTTTGCAGCGTTTATTACAGCAACTGGGCCAGCAAAGGCCTAGCCCAGAGCAAAGTGCTGAAATTAGCCAGTTACAGCAAAAAATGAGCCCTAACGAGCAGGGTCTGCAAGAGCGCAAAATCCCCGATGTGCCCATGGAAACCGACGGAATCACCCGCTCCGATAATCTTACTCGCATGTTACCCATAGAAGCCGCGTTTATGGGGCACTCAGTGTTGCACATGCTGTGGCACGCCCGCCGCGCCGAACAAGGCCTGCTTAGTTATGCCGTAGCAGGGGTGATGCCCATAGATGCCGGCACCGACTGGACAGCCCCACGATCAGGTAAAGGCGAAGGCACGGGCCAAGGGCTGCAACAAGGCCCTATTATTCTGTGCCTAGATACCTCTGCCTCCATGCACGGTTTAGCCGAGCAAGTTTCTAAAGCCTTGGTATTAGAAGCATTAAGTGTGGCTAAACAACACAACCGCGCCTGCTTGGTTTATTTGTTTGGTGGCGCCGATGAGCTGCTCACGCTAGATAATCAAGACTTAACACTGCCCGAACTTCTGGATATGTTACGCGGCTCCTTTAGTGGTGGTACAGACGTCAACACACCCTTGCTAGCAGCCTTACAACGCTTAAAGCAACAGGCCTATCAGCAAGCGGATATATTGCTGGTGAGCGATGGGGAGTTTCAGGTAAGCCAAGAGTTACAACAGCACGTTGAACAGGCAAAAGAGCAACAAGGGATGCGCGTATTTGGCCTACAGCTCGGCTACGCAACGGCACTGCACGCCATGCAACAATTGTGCGAACCGATACGGTTATTTAGTGATTGGAAAACCCTAGAGCAAGCAGCACGCTTACAATAACTTGCAGAGATTTTATTTATGACAACTCCCTCTATGTTTGGTCAAGCAGATAACTCTTATCTAGCCGCAGGTGGTGAGGCGGGATTACAGCAATTGGCCGCCGATTTTTATCACGCCATGGACACTCGCACCGATGCTGCCATTATTAGGGCCATGCACCCAGACTGCCTAAAAGAAAGCACCGATAAACTAGCCCGCTTTTTAGCCGGCTGGTTAGGTGGCCCAAGTTTATATCGTGAAAAATATGGCCCCATTAGCATTCCTCGCGCTCATGCACATTTAGCCATTGGCTCAAGTGAACGTGATGCTTGGCTGGCTTGTATGGCACAAGCCTTAGCTCAACAAGACTACAGCCCCTCATTTAAAACTTATTTATTACAAGCGCTCAGTGTTCCTGCCGAACGCTGCCGCACCCAAGCATAAGCTTTAAACGAACAGCGCGCTTGCAGTAAACCGCACGGCGCTGCCTTATTTAAAAATAGAAGCATTGAATTACCGGTATAGCCTCCCGCTGTTGGCGTTTGTCTGGTAAAATGGCGGCCGTTTTGCAATCAGGTGACGGCGAGTAATGAGCGATAACAGTCAATTAAAAGTGATTGTCGGCATGTCCGGCGGGGTAGACTCTTCAGTCTCAGCCTATCTGCTACAACAGCAGGGCTATCAGGTGGAAGGCCTGTTTATGAAAAACTGGGAAGAAGACGATACCGACGAGTATTGCTCTGCCGCCGAAGACTTAGCCGATGCACAGTCGGTATGCGACAAGCTGGGTATTGAACTACATACCATCAACTTTGCCGCCGAATATTGGGACAATGTGTTTGAGCATTTTTTGGCCGAGTATAAAGCCGGTCGTACCCCTAACCCTGATATTCTGTGCAACAAAGAAATCAAATTTAAGGCTTTTTTAGAGTTTGCCGCCGAAGACTTAGGCGCAGACTATATTGCCACCGGCCACTATGTGCGCCGCAGTTTTGGCGAGCAACCGCAAATGTTGCGCGGCATAGATGGCAATAAAGACCAAAGCTATTTTCTGTATACCCTAAGTAGCGAACAAATAAGCAAAAGCTTATTTCCGGTGGGCGAGCTAGAAAAACCCGAAGTACGCCGCATTGCCGAGCAACTGGAATTAGTTACCGCTGGCAAAAAAGATTCCACGGGGATCTGCTTTATTGGTGAGCGGAAATTTACTGACTTTTTAGCCCAGTATTTACCAGCGCAGCCAGGCAACATTGAAACCGTTAACGGCGAAGTGATAGGTAAGCATCAGGGCTTGATGTATCACACCTTAGGCCAGCGCAAGGGCTTAGGCATTGGTGGTTTAAAAAATGCCAGTGACGACCCTTGGTATGTGGTCGACAAAGAGCTGGATCGCAATGTGTTGGTGGTGGCCCAGGGCGATCATCCACGGCTTTACTCAAAAGGCCTAATTACACGCCAATTACACTGGGTTAACCGCACGCCCATTAGTGAGGCTTTTCGCTGCACCATAAAAACCCGTTATCGCCAAACCGACATTCCCTGCTTAGTTGAGCCCCTAGATGACGACACCCTTAAAGTCACCTTTGATACGCCGCAAGCTGCAGTCACTCCAGGCCAGTCTGCCGTATTTTATGATGGCGACGTGTGCTTAGGCGGCGGTGTGATAGAAACGCGTTTAAATGAGGAGCCAGTGTGAGTCACAACCTTGAGAATCAAACTCTAGCTTTTGCCGGCATTTGTCAGGCTGCCCATTTAGTACAACAAGTGGCCCGCCAAGGCAGTATTGAAGATAAAGCCACCTTAACGACCACATTAAACAGTATTTTAGTGACCGACGCCGAGCAAAGCGCCGATATTTATGGTGGCCAAGAGGCGCTAACCTTAGGCTATCAAACCATTGTCGATCAACTAAGTAACAAAAGTGCGCGCAAAAATGCCGAACTTACCCGCTATTTAGTGGGCATAGTGGCGCTAGAGCGCAAACTTGCCAAACGCCAAGACCTTATGGCCATGTTGGGCGAGCGCATTAACCAAGTAAAACGCCAGCGCCACCATTTTGAGTTACTTGACGACCAAGTACTAGCCAGCCTCGCCAGCGTATATAGCGATATTGTGAGCCCCATAGGGCCGCGTATTCAAGTGGCGGGAAACCCCACATATTTGCAGCAAACACCAGTGCAACATCAAATTCGCGCCCTACTGCTGGCCGGCATTCGTAGCGCTGTACTCTGGCGCCAACTTGGCGGTAAACGCCGCCATATTTTATTTGCGCGCAAGCAATTAGTGGCTCAGGCCCAAACTGCCCTGCGCAAGTAAATCACATTGTTATTTTGTTTAGCATAATGTTTATCTGACAGCTGAAAGCTAATAGCTTAACGCTATTTATTACCCCCCCCCCAACGTTCAGGAGTTGTTGTTCATGGAATTGTCTGCATTAACGGCTATTTCTCCGGTTGATGGCCGCTATGGTTCAAAAACCCAAGAATTACGCACTATTTTTTCCGAATTTGGTTTATTGCGTTTTCGCGTAGAAGTTGAAGTTCGCTGGTTGCAAGCGCTAGCCGCTAATGCCGACATTACTGAAGTTCCTGCACTATCAGATGAAGCCAATGCGCTGCTCGATGGCATTGTTGCCAATTTCAACGAAGCCGATGGCCAACGCATTAAAGACATAGAAAGTGTCACTAATCACGACGTAAAAGCCGTGGAATACTTCTTAAAAGAAAAAGTAGAAGTCTTGCCAGAGCTGGCCGCCGTGAGTGAGTTTATTCACTTTGCTTGCACCAGTGAAGACATTAACAACAACGCCCACGCCCTTATGCTAACCGCCGGTCGCGAACAAGTGATTGTGCCTTACTGCCAACAGTTAATTGACGCCATAAAAGGCTTAGCGGCACAGTACCGTGACACGCCTATGCTAAGTCGTACTCACGGCCAACCCGCTTCACCCACAACTTTGGGTAAAGAAATGGCCAACGTTGTGTATCGTCTTGAGCGCCAGTTAAAGCAGATTAAATCCGTCGAAATGCTGGCAAAAATCAATGGTGCCGTGGGTAACTATAATGCCCACGTTTCCGCCTACCCAGAAGTAGACTGGCAGGTGTTTGCCGAGCGCTTTGTAACCGGCTTAGGGCTCGACTTTAACCCCTACACCACACAAATTGAGCCGCATGACTACATTGCCGAGCTGTTTGATGCCGTGGCGCGCTTTAACACTATCGTATTAGACTTTGACCGCGATATTTGGGGCTACATCTCTATTGGCCACTTTAAGCAAAAAACCGTGGCCGGCGAAATTGGCTCAAGCACCATGCCGCACAAAGTTAACCCTATCGACTTTGAAAACTCCGAAGGTAACTTAGGCTTAGCCAATGCAATTTTTAATCACTTGTCTGCCAAATTGCCGGTTTCTCGCTGGCAGCGCGACTTAACCGACAGCACAGTATTGCGCAACCTAGGCGTAGCCGTGGGTTATTCGGTGATTGCTTACCAAGCCACGTTAAAAGGCATTAGCAAGTTAGAAGCCAACCCAGAAGCGTTAGCGGCCGATCTAGATCAAAACTGGGAAGTATTGGCCGAGCCGGTACAAACCGTGATGCGTCGCTACGGCATTGAAAAGCCTTATGAAAAACTCAAAGAGCTAACTCGTGGCAAGCGCGTTAACGCCGAAGGCATGCGCACCTTTATCGACGGCCTAGACCTACCAGAAACCGTTAAAGATGAGCTAAAACAGCTTACCCCCGCCAACTACATTGGCAAAGCCGTGAAGCTTACCGACGAGATTTAAGCAAGCTTAAAGCGCTAAGCTGGAAGCTAGAAGTAACACACTCTAAAACACCGAGCCTAAACGAAGGCTCGGTGTTTTTTCTTTTAGCTTTCGGCTTCAAGCTAATGGCTATGTCTTCCTAATCTATCATTCTCGACTGTGCCTTGGCATAATGGCCGCTCTTTTTCATGCTTTCTTTTACCACTGCAGGTTGCCATGCATAGCGCACTTACTCTTGATATTAATGATTTTTTGACTCATTACTGGCAAAAAAAACCAGTACTGATCAAGGGAGCTTTTCCTGACTTTAACGATCCTCTAAGCCCAGATGAATTAGCAGGCTTAGCGCTAGAGTCAGAAATAGAATCGCGCCGGGTATGGCGAGCCGATGCGCGCTGGCAGGCAGAAAGTGGCCCCTTTGACAGCTACGATCACCTTGGCGATAAAGATTGGACCTTGCTAGTACAGGCCGTTAACCAATGGCACCCAGGGGTGCAAGATATAGCCGATGCCTTTCGCTTTATTCCAGGATGGCGCTTCGACGATGTAATGGTGAGCTTCTCTACCCCTGGCGGTGGCGTTGGTCCGCATATCGATCAATATGGGGTTTTTATTATTCAAGGGCAAGGCACTCGCCGCTGGCGCGTGGGCCTAAAACAAGAGCTAACGCAATTTGCCGCCAATGGCGCTTTACGTCACTGCGAAGCCTTTGACGCAGAAATAGACGAAATACTGACCCCAGGCGATATGATCTATATTCCGCCTGGTTGCCCGCACGAAGGCTACGCCGAAACGCCGGCTCTTAATTATTCAGTCGGCTTTCGTGCCCCCGATGCACGAGACTTAATCTCAGGCTTTGCCGATCATCTGCTGGCCCACGAAGTCACCAGCCGTCGCTTTAACGATGCCGACCTGCCTGCTTGTAGTGCTCATGGGCGCATCGATCACTCTGTGCTGTCACAAGTTAAAGCCTTAATGACAGAGTTATTAGAAGATCCCGAACAATTAGCCAATTGGTTTGGTGAAATGATCTCAGACGCCAAGCACGACTTAGATCTTGAGCCACCCGAGCCCGCCTACAGCCTAGAAGAGTTAGTATTGCGCATGGACAACGGCGATCATCTATACCGTTTGGCTGGAGTTCGCTGCTTTTATATGCAAGATAATGAGCAAGTGTTTTATTTAGACGGCGAGCGCTATCAATTAGCCGAGCCCGATCGTGAAGCCATCAGCTTGCTCTGTGATCAAGCGCGCATTTGCGGCCCAGAAGTTGCTTGCTTAACGCAACCTCAGGCCTTATTAGAAGTACTGCTCCCCCTAGTCAATCAGGGTTACTGGTATTTTGAAGAAGAAGAGTAACTATTGATAACTTGGCGTCTAGCAGTTGGCGCCAAGCTAACCATTTAAGGGGCTAAACGGTCGATTGACCAGCCTGCGGTATGATCATCGCCGGCTTTATGTTGATAGATAAAGCGGTCATGCAGGCGATTAGCGCCCCCTTGCCAAAACTCTATTGAGTCAAACTTCACTCTAAAACCGCCCCAAAAGCTGGGCAAGGGCACTTCTCCGCTGGAAAATTTTTGTTTCATTTCCAAAAACTTACCTTCTAACACCCCACGCGCCGAAATTCGCGCCGATTGCTGTGAGACCCAAGCACCAATTTGGCTGTCTTTAGGGCGACTACTAAAGTACTTCATGACCTCTAACGTAGAAAGACGCTCCACTTGCCCGGTAACATGCACTTGGCGCTCTAAACCATGCCACGGAAATAACAAGCTAACCCGCGGGTTTTGCGCCAACTGGCTGGCTTTGCGGCTGCCCATATTGGTATAAAATACAAACCCTTGCTCATCTAAATGCTTTAACAACACAATGCGCTGGTACGGCTGCCCCCGCTCATCGACGGTGCCAACCACCATTGCTGTTGGATCCCCTATTTCTGCCGTCACCGCTTGTTGCATCCAGGTTTCAAACAAATCGAGAGGGTTGTCCGGCAAGTGTTTGCGCCGTAATCCGCCTTGCAAATATTCACGCCGATAGTGGGCCAATTCCATACAGGTATATCTCCTAGTTGACGAACACTTATTGTGCTCGCCATCGTCATCATTGGCAAGCCGCACCCTCTGGTGTTCAACAAACTTCACCAGCCATAAACAAGGGTTTTACTGCAAAAAAGTACAAAAATGACTCCGACCCTTTTTTGGGGGAACGAGCATCAAAAGGTTCAAATCAAGCGGTTTTGCTATAAAAAATGCAAAAATGACTCCGACCCCTTTTCAGTTTTGTTGCTTGCGGGCAGCTTTTTTCTCGGCGCGGCGACGCTTAAAAAAGGCACTCAACTGAGTAGCACATTCATCCGCCAACACTCCAGACTGCCACGCCACCAAGTGATTAAGGCCAGGAGTTGCCAATAACTGCAATACTGAGTCTAGCGCTCCAGTTTTTGCATCACTGGCGCCATACACTACCCGTTGAATGCGACTATGTATCATGGCTCCTGCACACATAATGCACGGCTCAAGCGTGACATATAACGTACACTCAAGCAGACGATAATTACCTAAGACTTTTCCTGCTTGTCGCAGCGCCATAATTTCGGCATGGGCGGTAGCATCATGGTTACCAATTGACTTATTCCACCCCTGCCCTATGCACTCACCATTATGCACCACCAGCGCCCCCACAGGGACTTCATTTTCCTGTTCCGCCTTAGCCGCCAGCACCATGGCTTGGCGCATCCAGTACTCATCTTGTTCTGTCATAATGTTGTCTTTTGTTGGCTTAGCCGAATAGCGGGCTATTATCTCAAAACGCGGAAATGGCGCAAATACTGTTTTTATCGTTGAAAAAGTCACACTTTGAGTAAGAAAGCAGCAGTTGAGCCTAAATAACCAAAATGGGCTTGCAGCACGATCTTCTGCTCTATATAGTAAGTACCGATTCGGCGTGTAGCGCAGCTTGGTAGCGCACTAGCATGGGGTGTTAGGGGTCGGAGGTTCGAATCCTCTCACGCCGACCAAATCAAGAAAAGCCACTTCTAAGAAGTGGCTTTTTTGTTGGGAAGGCCCATGATTAATAGGCTCTTCTTATTCCATACTTTGAAAGCTTCAGCTAAGTGCTCACCTACCATCTGGTTATTTGATTTATAGTACCAACAACCAAGCTCTCCATTACCTTTTCTGATAGCATTAGCCAATATAATTAATAAGTAAATTATATATCTGTTTTGTTTTGTCTCCCACCTGGCCTTGACCAATAATTTGATTATCTATCTCAATAATTGGCATCACTTCAGAGGTGGTTGATGTGATAAATACTTCATCAGCTGCCAAAAGTTCAGCTTTAGTAAATTTAACCTCTTCAACAGTAAAATTATTTTCACTTAATAAGCTCAAAATTCTTTGACGGGTAATTCCATTTAATATCATATTGCTAGCAGGGTGAGTTTTATAAACACCATCTTTTACTATAAATACGTTTGTTGATGTTCCTTCTGTGATAACGTCATCACGAACAAATATACCTTCAAACGCTTTATTATCTTGCGCTTTTTGCTTCATCATCACATTGTATAATAAATTCAGGCTTTTAATGTCGCAACGCAACCATCTTAAATCATCGACAGTAATCGCAGTAACACCTGATAGTTGCTTTTCTTTAGGGCGAGTAAAGTAAAGTGGGTAAGCAATAAGATGAGAGGCTAATGTTCGATCATAGCTATGTTTTCTTGGAGAAACACCTCGCGTCACTTGAAAGTAGATACCGCCATCCACTACATTGTTTTCTGCTATTAGCGCTTTAATGTTCTCTTTTAGCTCATTGACTGTATATGAAAGAGTAATATCTATTTCTTGTGCACTTCTAAAAAAGCGCTCAACATGACCATCTAGCTCGTAAACCTCACCCTCATAAACCCTTACTACTTCATACACGCCATCACCAAACTGATAACCTCTGTCTTCAATGTCAATAGCAACATTTTCTCTGCTTTCTATCGTATTATTAACGAGTACTTTCATTTTATATCTCACCCATGCTGTGGAGTAACAAGCTAAACAGTCTACTCACTCAGCTTAATCAACAACAATGCTGTTTACGTATCACTAATGCCCAAACCGCATAACTACTAAAAGTTCTTATATAACAAACAGATAACCTTAAACTCTCAACCGCCACTATGGCGAGCAGGTTCAACATAACGTCATATTGGACTGCATACAAAAGCGCTACAGGTGGTATAGTGCAACCAATGTCAGCCAGAAAACAACTATCGACATATCATTGTCGAGCCAAGAGATAGGTGCATGAATATAGAAACAAAATGGTTAGAGGACTTTCTCTCGCTAGCCCACACCCATAGTTTCTCCCAATCAGCAAAAGAACGGCACATGACGCAGCCTGCCTTCAGTCGCCGAATCAAAGCGTTAGAAGCGGCGGTGGGTTGTGAGCTGATCGATAGAGCCAGCATGCCAGTAACGTTGACTGCTGAAGGGCTATTGTTTCAAATGACAGCGCGTAATCTTGTATCTCAGCTATCGGACAGCATCCATCACTTACAGTCAATGAAACAACAAGGGGTTAACACTCTTAACTTTGCCGTGTCTCACACTCTTTCTCTCTCTTTGTTTCCCACCTTCTTACACTCTTTTCAACAAGCACTAACAGGGGTTAATACTCGCCAATTAGTGGCTAATGTGGACGATTGCGCACACGCCTTAAAAAACGGCCTCTGTGAGTTTCTATTAGCCTTTGAGGAGCCAACCCTCTCATCTGAATATTTTCATCATCTTGAACTGCAAACCGTTCAGTTAGTGCCTGTGTGTCGAGGTGATGAAGAAGGCCGTGCTATTTTTGACCTAGATGCAGCAGACCCTGTCACTGTCCCTTACCTAGGCTACCCTAAAGACATATTCTTGGGGCGCTGTGTCGAACAGCTACTGCGCCGCCGACCGCGAACTGTCACGCTCAATCAGGTATTTGAGTCACCCTTAGCCGACAGCCTAAAGATTATGGCAATGCAGGGCATAGGTATTGCCTGGGTCCCCAGCTTTGCTATTCGTGAAGAGTTACAGCAAGGACTTTTGGTCATATGCGGAGAGACTAGTTGGCAGCTTCCGCTCACTGTGTGCCTTTATCGCAGTTGCAGCACACTGCCTAGTGTCGCCGAAGACTTTTGGCTTGTATGTAAGCACAAGTTTAGTAAATAGCCGGAGTCAACAATATGCACATAGCCCTCTGTGGTCTCGGCCGGTATACCCTGCAAGCCATCTTCTTGTTGCTTTTATTTTTAAATAAAGCAGCTGCTATTCCCCATTTAGATGAAAACATCATTCATATAGGCGGCGATCATTACTATCCGCCCTATGAATTTATCAACCAAGACGGGGTTGCTGACGGATATAATGTTGAGTTAACCCTTGCTATTGCAGAAGTGATGGGGATGAAGGTAGATATTCGTCTTGGGGATTGGAGTGCTATGCGTAAAAACCTTGATGAAGGCAAGCTCGATGTTTTACAGGGCATTATATACTCAGGAAAGCGGACAGCCGAATATCACTTCTCCCCCCCTCATGCCATAGTGCATCAGTCAATTTTTGCGCGTAAAGGCGAAAGTAAAGCCGCCACACTTGCCGAGCTGCGAGATAAAGAAGTGATAGTACAAAGAGGTGGTATTATGCACGATCACCTAGTACAGGATAATGTACAAGCACAGCTTATTTTGGTCGACACTCATGCCGCAGCACTACGCTTACTTGCCGCAGGAAAACATGATTACGCATTAGTGGCCAACCTGCCAGGCCTTTATTTAGGGCGTGAATTAAAACTATCAAATATCACACCGGTCGGTCAGCCTTTTAGCCCGCAACGCTATGGCTATGCGGTTACTAAAGGGAACGAAGCACTGTTAGCTCGCTTTAGCGAGGGCTTGGCTATTCTCAAAAAAACAGGCCGTCACCAAGAGATATATGATAAGTGGCTGGGCGACTTAACTGTTACAGGCTGGCCTTGGAAAAAGATTGGGCTGGTAACGGCTCTTATATCCTTCATGCTACTGTTAATATTGGGTGGCATTGTTATTTGGAATCGCGTGCTAGCGCGTGAAGTTGCCAACCGGGCAGCCGAATTGGATCGTCAACATAAGCAACTGATTCAGGCGGATAAAATGTCCTCTTTAGGCATATTGGTCGCTGGGGTCGCCCACGAGGTCAATAACCCCTGCAGCCTGTTGCTGTTGAACTTGCCGGTTCTTAAAGAGGCATATCAAGATATAGAAGAGCTATTAGAGACACAGTATCACGAACATGGCGATTTTTATCTGGCTGGTTTGCCTTATAGCCGTATGCGCACAGAGATTCCTGCCATGTTAGATGATATGCTGACCAGCGCGAATAGGATCAGGCGTATTGTTGATGATCTGCGAGATTTTGCTCGTAAGGGACCGACTGAGCTTAATGAAGTAGTGGATCTCAATCAGGTGGTAGCCACTGTTATCCGACTGGTTGACAATACCCTTCGTCAATCCAGTCATCATATTAAGACCCACTACGCACAAGGCGTTCCTTGCTTCTATGGAAATGCGCAACGAATAGAACAAGTGATCATCAACCTTATCGTCAATGCCTGCCAAGCACTAACATCTGTAGAGCAAAGTATCTCCATAAAAACTGATTATGATATACAGAGCAAAGAGTTACGCCTTGAGGTTATAGATCAAGGGTGCGGTATTGAGCCACAGCATCTATCTCGTTTAAAAGACCCTTTTTTTACAACTAAACGTGAACAAGGTGGAATAGGGCTAGGGCTTTCTGTGTCTGCTAGCATAGTGCAGGAACATGGTGGCCAGCTTAACTATGAATCTGAATTGGGCAAAGGCACCCATGCTACTCTGTTTTTACCTACAATTAAGGAACCAGGCTGTGAGTAATCGTAACCTCTACCCAAACTTTGGCGTTTTATTAGTGGATGATGAGCCCGCATTCTTGCGCAGCCTCAGCATTGCTCTTGAACGACGGGGAGGCATCAATCATATCTACCACAGCGAAGATAGCCGAAATGTTATGGCCCTCCTTGCTCAAGAACCCATAGGGCTTGTGCTGCTAGATCTCACTATGCCCCACCTCTCGGGGGAAACTCTCTTAAAGCAAATAGTAGAAGAATATCCCGATATCGCCGTTATTATTGTCAGTGGCTTGAATCAGCTAGAAACGGCAGTAAATTGTATCCGCCTTGGCGCTTATGATTACTTTGTTAAAACCTCAGAAGAAGAAAGGTTAATTGGCGGTATCAGCCGCGCCATTGCCAGTCAAGAAATGCGCTTAGAAAATCAGGAAATGCGTAAGCGCTTTCTTAACGATACCTTAGAGCGCCCAGAGATCTTTGCCAATATCATTACCCAAGATAAAGGTATGCGGTCGGTTTTTCAGTATTTAGAAGCCATATCCGCCAGCAGTCAGCCAGTATTAATCTGTGGTGAAAGCGGCGTAGGCAAAGAGTTAATCGCGAATGCTATTCATACTTTGAGTAACCGCAATGGCCCCCTAGTTTGTGTAAATGTCGCCGGTCTTGATGATAACGTATTTGCCGACACCCTATTCGGCCATAATAAGGGGGCTTTCACTGGTGCTGATAAGGCGCGTGCAGGTATGGTTGAGCAGGCAGCAGGCGGCACCTTGTTTCTAGATGAAATTGGCGACCTAAGCTTAGTGTCCCAAGTTAAACTATTACGATTGCTACAAGAAGGTGAGTATTACCCCCTAGGCAGCGACAAGCCTAAGCGTATTCGGGCTCGGGTGGTTGTGGCAACTCACCATGAATTAGCTAAAAAGCAGCAAGCTGGCGAGTTTCGCAAAGATCTTTATTATCGGTTACGTATCCATCAGGTAGAAGTCCCGCCCTTGCGACGACGCAAAGGTGATATTCCTTTGCTGCTAGAGCATTTTCTTGCCGAGGCGGCAGCTGAGTTAGCTAAAAACATTCCAACTATATCCAAAGAGCTTCCTATATTACTGGCTAATTATGAGTTTCCTGGAAACATCAGAGAGTTACGAGCCTTAGTATTCGATGCAATGAGCCAACACAAGTCGAGAATGCTATCGATGGAGGTGTTTCGTCGAGCTCTTGGACAACAAGAAGCACCATTAGTAGAAGAAAATGAGCATACTTTTGCCCCATTTAGCCAGATGAGGATATTGCCTAAGCTGAACGAAGTGGGCGATATATTGGTTATTGAGGCCATGCACAGAGCACAAGATAATCAGTCTCTGGCCGCTCGATTACTTGGCATTTCCCAACCCGCGTTGAGTAAACGGTTAAAAAAGCTAGAGGCTAACCGCTCGGTTGAATGATCGGTCTCTAATTTAAATGCCCAAGCAAGATACTCAGCCACAGCAACCCCTATAACCTAGCTCAATATTATAACCCCAAAGAAATAACCTAAGGCACTGATTTATAAGAACTTACTTTCACCCCTTTTTTTTCACTTAACTTAAGTTATACCCCTTTCATTATTTTACTTACTGAGTAAATACAAAAACCCTTTAAAAACAACTAGTTAAAATATTTCTTTCCGCGATACGTTGGCGCATTACTTGCTTTAACTTAATAAGGGGTCGTACGTACCCGTGCGCAGGACAGTCGTATCGCTCAATCAGGTCCAGCAGCACACCATGACATCAGTAACTTAAGGAATAGACGATGAAAAAAACAACATTAGGGCAAGGTCGCACCGGCTTTTGGAGTGGTCTCTCGCTCTGGAAAAAAATATTAGTAGGTATGGTTCTGGGGATTATTGCCGGCGCTGTAATGGGCCCAGATGCTGAGATGTTTAAGCCTATCGGTACGCTTTTTATCAATGCCATTAAGATGCTCATTGTACCACTCGTATTCTGCTCCCTCGTCGTGGGGGTCACCTCAATGCAGGATACTCGAAAAATGGGCCGTATCGGCCTCAAATCTATGCTGCTCTACCTCTGTACTACCGCAGTGGCTATTAGTATTGGTCTAGGTCTTGCGACCCTGTTTACTCCAGGTAATGGCATGAATATGACGATTACTGAGCAATTAGCAGCAGAAGAAGCTCCCTCTCTAGTGGAAACTCTATTGGCTCTCGTTCCACAAAACCCCATTGGCGCAATGGCTGCTGGTAACATACTGCAGATTATCGTTTTTGCACTCGGCTTGGGTATTGCCTTAACCTTGTGTGGTGAAAAAGCAGATCCGGCAATCAAACTATTCGAAAGCTTAGCTGAGGGTATGTATAAGCTGACTGAACTGATCATGAAGTTAGCCCCTTACGGTGTCTTTGGTCTGATGGCTTGGGTTGCAGGTAAGTATGGTCTTGAAGTATTACTGCCGCTGTTCAAGGTGATTGCACTCGTCTATATCGGCTCTTTGATCCATATCGTTGTGTTCTGCAGTGGCGTCATTAAAGTGGTGGGCCGTCTTAGCCCTATTCCTTATTTGAAAGGGCTGATCAACCCCGCCATCGTAGCCTATACCACCACCAGCAGCTCCGGCACACTACCGGCTACCATTAAGGCTGCCCGTGAAGAAATGGGCGTGTCTTCAGGCATTTCAAGCTTTGTGCTACCCCTTGGCGCCACTATTAACATGGATGGAACTGCTTTATACCAAGGTGTGTGTGCTGTGTTTATCGCTCAAGCTTTTGGGGTTGATTTAGCGGCTTCTGATTATATTTTGATCATTATGACCGCCACTTTAGGCTCCATTGGTACTGCTGGTGTGCCAGGTGCTGGCCTTATCATGCTATCGCTAGTTTTAACAACTGTGGGATTGCCGCTAGAAGGGCTCGCGATTGTTGCAGGTATCGACCGTATCTTGGATATGGCACGAACCAGCGTCAATGTTTGCGGTGACTTGATGGTTGCCGTCTTACTCGGCAAGAGCGAAAACGAATTAGACGAAACAGTTTATAATCGCACCACTACTGCCGCCAACTCCGTAAAGAATAACTAACGCTAGAAACAGCAAGGGACGGGCTATCTCCCCGTCCCTTGTTATATTGTCAGCTTTATCCCTCAAACAACCCGCCCCATTAATGGCATGCAGTGCCATTAATACGTTTAAAACTATCTAAACCCAAATACATTAAGGCAATACTCTGCTTATTACGCTGCATATGTAAGATAGCTTTATCAAACTGCCATTTCGGCATTTCCGCCATCCATGGCAGTTGGATACCCTGCGCTGAAGCCAGAGGGGGCGAGTTTACTCGCCGTGACGAGCAGAATATAAGTGGTTGATAAGGAGTGCCTAAGACGGCGCTCTATATTGGAAGGCTGAGCATTGCTAATGTCTCCCATGCTTCGCTTTAACTCGCTACGTTCGGCCGTAATTTGTAGGTAGGTGTAGTAACTGCCAGTAGCAAAAATAACAATAAAGGTAATCAGGCTATAAAGGTAACTGCAATTCATTTTTACCGGTTTACCAAGTGTATGATATCGAATAAGGCACGCTTCATACGCTTACACATTTATCGTTTTAGTTTCAGCTCCCAAGTGCCAACTAGTGAGTATACCTTATTTTATTTTATTAAGATTAGGCAAGAGCTGGATATGATTGATGCAGTTATATATCACTTTTCATCAGCAGCACAGGTACATACTTACCTTTACGCTCAAGCTCGCGGTCTTCCACAAACTCAAACCCCATGTTCTCAAAAAACGGTCGGGCAGTAATACTGGCTTCACAATACAGTTGGTTTAAACCACGAGAGGCCGCCTCCGCTCTTAAGCGCTGCATAAGGGCACGCCCTACGCCTTTACCTTGGTGATTATGATGAACGTAGAATAAATCAATGCGGCCATCTTCAGCCAGCTCAGCAAACCCAAGCAAATCTCGGCCTTGGGTGGCCACGAGCGGTTGAGTACGAATAAAGCGGCTTACCCAATGGGGAGCATCATATTCATCGGGCGCTAAAACGACGAGCTCTTCGTTACTGTAATCCGCCTGATTAATGCGGTGCACCGTATTATGAAGCAAACGCCAAATGCTACCTGCTTCACCACTGCGGATTTTTCTGATCTCCATTTTATCTCCTGCTAGCAGTTATCCGTCTCTCTATATAGCCACATTTGCCCGAAATAAAAAAGTGGCTTAGCGACAGACTTACTACTTTTGTTGCTAATTTAGCTGACTTTGCTCATATTTAGCTGATTATTCGACTATAAAGCGAAAGTCCCCCTCACAGAGCAACTTCACTTTGCAATGCAAACACCGAGTGAAAAAATCATTATGCTAAAAACGATAAGCAGGCATATGTTAAAGGCGGTAAAATAGACACGATAAGTAGATAATGAGCTTACTCTTACATGCACAGGCTATTCATATTGTTCGTTTTTTTGCACGCTTTTTGTATGTTTTAGTATGTTGGCATAAGTAAACGTTATTGCTTATTAGGAATGAGATTGATATTCCATATACAACTCTGGCTGTTGAGTCGCTGCGTCTATTCCTTCTCCCATCACCTTAAAATACTGTTGAGTATAAAAGTTAACAGCAATGTCATTTTCACAGTACACCTTAAGTGACAGTTGTTGGCGTTGCTGTTTAGCAGTATCGAGTAGCGCTTTACCAATGCCATTTTGTTGACAGTCGGGGCGCACAAACAAAGCGGCCAAATAATTATTCACTAACGCCACAAACCCTTGCACTTCGTTGTTGCGTTCACACACCCATATTTCCGCCATGGGTAAATAACGCGCGCGCATGGCTTCTTGTTGCTGCCACCAAAAAGCAGCAGGTATAAAGTCGTGTGCCTGTAAAGACGCTAACAGCCAAACATCTAAAATGGCATCTGCATCTTTAGTTGTGGCTTGTCGTATCATTTGCTTTCTCCGCCAGCTGTTTAAATGAGTGTACAGCGCTTAGCCAATTCCTTAATTGGCTTTAATATGGCTCTGTGAGCTAAGTCCTGTGTGTTGATTGAGAATGACGGCCTGATCACAAAGCCACTTTGCAGTACAATGTCTTTTTTGTGGCTCGCTATTGAGGATGCTATGTGGTTTAAGAACCTGCAGATTTATCGTTTTACTCGCCCATTTGATCTGGCTATTGAAGAGTTAGAAAAGCAATTAGAGGCACTGCCTTTTACCCCTTGTGGTAGTCAAGAACAGGCCAAATTTGGCTGGGTATCTCCCTTGGGTAAGCAGGGCCAAGCGCTGACTCATATCGCGGATGAGCAAATTTTAATTTGTGCCAAAAAAGAAGAAAAAATGCTCCCAGGCTCTGTGGTTAACGACATGGTGGCCGAAAAAGCAGAAACGCTGGAAGTGGAATATGGCCGTGCGTTAAAGAAAAAAGAAAAAGACGCCATTAAAGAAGAAATTATCGTTGATTTATTGCCCCGCGCCTTTAGCCGCTTTCAGCAGACCTTTGCTTGGATTAACCCTAAAGATGGCTTTATTGCGGTCGATGCCAGCTCAGCTAAACGTGCCGAAGACATGCTGGCATTGTTGCGCAAAAGCATAGGTTCGCTGCCAGTAGTGCCACTGGCCATGACCACGCCTCCTGAGCTAACGCTGACAGAATGGTTAAAAGACGGCGCTGCGGCCGCCGGTTTTGCTCTAGAAGACGAAGCCGAGCTGCGTTCAGCCTTAGAGCACGGGGGTATTATTCGTGCTAAGCAGCAAGATTTGTTGAGTGACGAAATTAAAGTGCATTTAGAAGCCGATAAGCTAGTCACCAAGTTGGCGCTAAACTGGGCCGAGACCATTAGCTTTATTCTGAGTGACGACATGAGCGTGAAGCGCTTGAAGTTTTCAGAAGAATTGCGTGAGCAAAACGATGATATTACCAGTGAAGACGCTGCTGCCCGCTTTGATGCCGACTTTGCCTTGGTAACGGGCGAGCTATCTCGTTTTGTGCCTGATTTAATTGCAGCATTAGGTGGGGAAGAAAATCGTTGAGTGCGAGCTAGCTTAAAGAAGGCCGTACGCCTAACGTTAAAGCAAAACACCGATTTGTTTTAACGTATCGCGTACGGCGAATATCGTACAGCCGTCTGTTCGATGGATTGCCACGTCGCTTCGCTCCTCGCAATGACAAGGTTTCGGTCATTGCGAGGTACGAAGCAATCCATTCTAAAATAAAGCGCTACGTCTAACCGAAACACCGATTTGTTTTTTACATGTCGCGTACGGCAGATATGGTACAGCCGTCTATTCGATGGATTGCCACGTCGCTTCGCTCCTCGCAATGACAAGGTTTCGGTCATTGCGAGGTACGAAGCAATCCATTCTAAAATAAAGCGCTACGTCTAACCGAAACACCGATTTGGTTTTTATGTATCGCGTACGGTAGATATGGTACAGCCGTCTATTCGATGGATTGCCACGTCGCTTCGCTCCTCGCAATGACTGCCCACGGGGAGCTATCAGTGAAGCTCCCCAGTCCCTATTCCCTATTCCCTATTCCCTATTCCCTATTCCCTAACCCTTAGGGTCTAATAAATTATAGATATCCTCATCGCTGCGATGGCGTACATCTTTGCCTTTTACGAAGTAAATAATGTACTCGCAAATATTTTGTACCCTGTCCCCTACTCGCTCTAATGAACGAGCGCACCATAATACATTGAGCACATGAGGGATAGATCGCGGATCCTCCATCATAAATGTCATGAGTTCGCGAATAATAGACTCATACTCTCGGTCTACTTTATTATCTTCTTTGTGTACTTCTATGGCGGCGGCAACGTCCATACGGGCAAAGGCATCCAGTGATGCATGCAGCATTTTTACCGTACGATGGCCCATGTTTTCCATCGATACTAACGGCGGTTGTTTTTTATTGGCGTTATCCACCACCATCATGCCAATCCGCTTGGCCACATCGCCGATACGTTCTAAATCGGTAATGGTTTTAATGATCGCCAGTACCAGTCGTAAATCTGACGCAGCCGGTTGACGCTTGGCAATAATGCGCGTGCAATCTTCGTCAATATCCACTTCTAAATAATTGACTTGTTGATCTTTTGCCACCACTGAACGTGCCAGCTCCACATCTTGGGTGTGAATAGCGGTAATAGCATCGGTCAGTTGCTGCTCGACCAAGCCTCCCATCACCAATACCTGATTGAGTACTTCTTCTAGCTCAACATTAAACTGGCCAGAAATATGCTTTTTAAGATTAAGATTGTTCATGCAATATCCTTAGCCGTAGCGTCCGGTAATGTAATCTTCGGTTTTTTTCTTCGAAGGCGTCGTAAACAAGGTATTGGTGTCGGTGTATTCAATTAAATCACCCATATACATAAAGGCGGTATGATCAGACACCCGAGCGGCTTGTTGCATATTATGCGTAACAATCACCACCGTATACTGCTCTTTTAGGGTATTAATCAGCTCTTCTATTACCAAAGTAGAAATTGGATCAAGTGCCGAGGTGGGCTCATCAAGCAATAGCACTTCTGGCTCTATGGCAATGGCACGGGCAATCACCAATCGTTGTTGCTGACCACCAGATAAGCCAAAGGCATTTTCGTGCAGGCGGTCTTTGGCTTCATCCCACAGGGCGGCACCGCGTAACGAGCGCTCTACTGCATCATCTAAACGGCGCCTGTCGTTAATGCCTTGCAAGCGTAGCCCATACACCACATTTTCATAGATACTTTTAGGGAAAGGGTTAGGTCGCTGAAAGACCATGCCCACTTGGCGACGCAGTGCTGCAACATCGACACTTTTATCGTAAATATTGTTATCGTGTAGCAATATTTGCCCATCAATACGGCAATTATCCACTAAATCGTTCATGCGGTTAATACAGCGTAATAAAGAAGATTTACCACAACCAGAGGGTCCAATAAATGCCGTTACTTGGCCCTTGGCAATCTTCATATCTACGTTGAATAACGCCTGTTTTTCACCGTAATATAAATTTAAGTCTTTAATTTGTAGCGCCGTTTGCTCAGCCGTGAGTTGCTGTGGGTCGAGTACTAATGGCTGATTTTGGCTCATGGCTACATTCATCATTTTATTACCTCAATTATGTCGTACTGGGTACGCAGACCAAGGGCAGACAATGTTTAACATCACACTTAGCACTGTCTGCCTGTCTTAATTTATTGATCTAGTAGGCGAAATTTTTCTCGTAAGTGGTTACGAATACCAATGGCGGTTAAGTTTAAGCCAACAATGACAGTCACCAACAAAAAGGAGGTGGCATATACCAGTGGTCGCGCCGCTTCTACGTTGGGGCTTTGAAAACCCACATCAAAGATATGAAAGCCTAAGTGCATAAACTTGCGCTCTACGTGTAAATAAGGAAAGTTACCGTCTACCGGTAAGTTAGGCGCCAGCTTCACCACCCCCACTAACATTAAGGGCGCCACTTCCCCTGCCGCACGGGCAATGGCCAAAATTAGCCCCGTCATAATGGCGGGGCTGGCAATGGGGAGCACAATGCGCCACAGGGTTTCCGCTTTAGTCGCTCCTAGAGCCAATGAGCCTTGGCGCACTGAGCTTGGAATACGCGATAAGCCTTCTTCGGTTGAAACAATCACCACTGGTAAGGTTAAAATCGCCAAGGTTAATGCCGACCATAAAACACCCGGCGAGCCAAAGGTGGGCGTAGGTAAAGACTCAGGATAAAACAGCTGATCGAGCGATCCCCCTACCATATACACAAAAAAGCCCAAACCAAATACGCCATATACAATGGACGGCACACCCGCCAAGTTAATCACGGCAATGCGGATGATTTTAGTGAGATTATTTTTCCCCGCATACTCATGTAAGTAAATGGCGGCCACCACCCCCAAAGGGGTGACAATAATGGCCATTAAAATAACCATAAACACGGTACCAAAGATGGCAGGAAACACGCCGCCTTCTGTATTCGCCTCACGGGGTTCGCCACTCACAAACTTACCAATTTGTGAAAACCAATGCCCAACCTTGGCAATTCCACCCATGTCGTTGGGCCAAGTAGCATCTAGCACATTACCCAGCGATAACGTCACCTGCTCACCGCGCATATCGCGCACCACCACATTGTCGCGCCTAGCTTGCTCTCTTAGGCTAAACAAACGCTTTTCTAGTGCCTGATAATCTGCGCGCAATTGCTGCTCTTGGTCACGAATATCGGCAATGGCTGTCTCAGTCGCTTCGCCTGCTAGCTCTAAGCTGCGTTGTTTAAGGCGTAACTTTTCAAGCTTAAAGTTAATGGTGCCAATATCGCCTTTTTGTAGCGATTTCATCTCGCTATTAAGCTCACGCACTCGGCTTAATCGCGTTTGTAGCTGTTTGCGTAAATCTCCCTCTACTAGGGTATCGCCTTGGCGTACTTGCTCAACATAGCCGTAAAAGTTGCCATGATTGGTGCGCTCTAATACCACTAAATCTGCGGGCTGTTGGCGCTCTACAATATTAGTTTCTAATAACCAGCGAAAATCGAGCGGCACAAACTCACGGTTACCGGTTTTAATTAAATATCGAGTTAAGGTCTCGGCGGTAACGCCCTCAAGTGTTAGCCCTGCCCCACGCAATTGCGCCACGGGGACTTGCTCGCGATCATGTATTTCGCCAATCACAGTGTATTGCTCGCCCGTAGGCGCACTCACCTGCCATTCATAAATGCTGTGGGGCCAAAAAAAGGTCAGCCCACGCCAGCCAATTAATAGCAGCAAACCTAATACCGCCACTAAACTTACGCTAACGGCACCGCCTGTCATCCAGATCCAAGGCGCGCCAGATTTAAACCATTTACTCATGGGTGATGCCTCTACATTGAACTGTATTTATCACGCAGTCGCTGGCGAACAAACTCGGCAACCGTGTTAAACATGAAGGTGAAAATAAACAACACAAAGGCTGCCAGAAATAACACTCGATAATGCGAGCTGTTCACTTC
Organism: Oceanisphaera pacifica; assembly: GCF_017498065.1. Lineage (GTDB taxonomy): Bacteria > Pseudomonadota > Gammaproteobacteria > Enterobacterales > Aeromonadaceae > Oceanimonas > Oceanimonas pacifica. The sequence goes on from NZ_JAGDFX010000011.1 coordinate 56,877, forward strand.
TGCCTCTGGCATTTCTACCGCTATATTGGCGGCTAAGGTGCGCATACCGCTAAAGATGCTCAGATCCATCACCGGCGTATTACCGGTGGCCATCAGCACTATCATGGTCTCGCCTACTGCGCGGCCAAGCCCCATCATTACCGCCGAAAAAATACCTGGGCTTGCGGTAAGCATCACCACTCTGGTTAAGGTTTGCCAAGGCGTAGCCCCTAACGCTAGTGAACCATTGGTTAAGTGGCGTGGCACCGAAAACACCGCATCTTCGGCAATCGAGAAAATGGTGGGGATCACCGCAAAGCCCATGGCAATACCCACTACCAGAGAGTTGCGCTGATCAAAGCCAATACCCAGTTCATTGGTTAAAAAGCCGCGCGCGTCCCCATCAAATAGTACCGTTTCAACCCAAGGGCTGAGGGCAAAGGATAACCAACCCACCACAACCACCACCGGCACTAATACAATACTCTGCCAACCTTGCGGCACGCTATTAATCAGCTTTTTAGGTAAGTGTTGCCAAATAAATGCCACTAGCAATACCGATACCGGTAGCATTACCAGCAAGATCACCATGCCCGGCAAATGACTTTCAATTAATGGGGCCAACCATAAGCCGGCCAAAAAGCCCAGAATAACGGTGGGTAGCGCTTCCATAATTTCAACGGTTGGTTTAACCACTTTACGCAGCCCTGGCGACATAAAATAAGCCGTATAAACAGCGCCGGCAATGGCGATGGGCACCGCAAATAATAAAGCGTAAAAAGCGGCTTTAAGGGTACCAAATGAAATGGGAATCAAACTTAGCTTAGACTCAAAATCACTACTGCCCGAAGTGGACTGCCATACATATTGTGGTTCGGGGTAGCCCTCGTACCACACCTTGGTCCACAGCGCTTTCATGGTTACTTCTGGGTGTTCGTTTTCAACATGAAAACTGGCTATCTGATGATCTTTTTCTAGCAGCAACATAGAGTTGCGTGGCGAAATCGCTAACGCCGAGATGTCCCCTTTGGCAAGAGGAGCTGAAAATAAACGCTTACCGCCGGTGGCATGAAAAATATCAAGGTCGCCATTGGCTGAAGTGGTAATAAAGCCTTTGCGATTCACTTCGGCCGTGACTTGCTCAACGGCACTATTAGCTGCAAAATCGCGAATAAAGGTAAACTCACGGGTGCCATTTTTTGCGACTTCAAACCACTGCGAGATGGTGCCGTCGTCATTACTCACCAATAGCGAGTTGCCCCCCGACAATAAACTCAACTGGCTAATATTGGCTCCGGGTGCATTCATAGTCAGTACGCTGCGCAGTACCAAGTTATTGATATTGCGTACATCAAACACAGATACTTCATTACCGCTGCGAGCAAATAAAAAGCGTAAGTTAGGCGTCAGTAATAGTTGATCCACCTTGGCAGGCAAACCCGTGATTTCAGCCTGAGTTGAGCTAAAAGTGACTTCCCCAGTCATAAAGTTTTCTTTGCCAGAAAAACGAGTGAGTACCCCTTTACCGGCATCGGTAATGGCTGCCACTAATAAGTCATTATCGCGGCTAGCAATACTTAGCTGAGTTAAGGATCGCCCTTGCTCGTCTACCACTAAGGGCGCTTCACCAAAGGGGAACACCACTTCGGGTTGTATCAGTCGCTGATTATCGGGGTAACTCACATTAAAGCGCGGCGATAATACTTTGATTGCGCCCCCTGCCACACCGTACGCCACCATTTTTTGGCTTGCGCTGTGGGCAAAGCTGCTAATTGTTTCATTTAACGAAAACTCAGAAACCAGCTCGCCCTGCTTAGGCAAGGAATAAAAGTGCACACCGCCTTGGTCATTAAAGCGATAAACCAGTTCGTTTTGCTCTTCTACGCCTAATAACACCGCTTTGCCTAACGCGGCATCGTTACTCACCTGTAAGCTAAACTCAGTACCAGGTGTAACACGCGCACTATCAAAAATGGGTTTAACCACATAGAGCAAGTAAAAAAAGATCAGCAACAAGGCCACTAGCACCAAAATACCACCAGCTGTTACGCCGTATTTTGCTAGTCGGTCTGTAAGCCAACGCTTGCGACTGCCCGATAAGGCATCAATTTGCTTAGTCGCTTGTGTGTGGGTTGACATGAGGCCACCTCAATAAGTATCCAGTGTTAGCATTGTAAGACCCCGAGATGACAACTTTGTGACAAGGCTAAATAAAGCCGCCAAAGCTAACGCTATACGTTTTACGCTGTACGTTTTACGCTAAAACACATACCGCCCCCCGTAGTCTTACCGGACTTGCTTTGGTATCTCGCTGTTATGTTTAAGCCTCAAAGACTAAGCGAGATCCTGAAACGAGTTCAGGATGACGGCACATACAGCGCCGAGCACAAAGCGCCCGGCGCCCAGCTTAATGACAAACACCGGTTTGTTTTTACATAAAGCGGACGGCGTATGGCTTACAGCGATGTTTATCGGGAACAAACAAAAAAGCCCCGAGTGTGGGGCTCGGGGCTTAGGGTTATTTTTATTGGTACTTGCTTATTTTAAGCCTAGCTTTTTCAGGTCGGCGTTAATCACACCAGCAGGTACCGGAACATAGCCATCTTGATCAACAATGTCTTGTCCTTGTTTAGAAAGCATCAGCTTAATAAATTCCGCTTCCATGGGGCCTAATGGCTTATTAGGGTGCTTATTCACATACACATACAAAAAGCGCGATAAGGGGTAATCACCTGTGGTCGCATTATCGGCGTTTGCCGCCACATAGTCCGTTGAGCCTGCGCCAGCCAAGGGCACAGCTCGCACACTCGAGGTGCTATAGCCTAAACCAGAGTAGCCAATGGCATTGAGTGAAGAAGACACAGACTGCACCACTGAGGCAGAGCCTGGCTGCTCATTCACATTGTTTTTAAAGTCGCCTTTACACAGGGCTTGATCTTTAAAGTAGCCATAGGTGCCTGATACCGAGTTGCGGCCATATAACTGAATATCGCGTTTGCTCCAGTCGCCATCTAAACCGGTTTGCCCCCACTGGGTAATTTGCTCGGCACTGCCACAGCCTAAGGTACTAGAGAAAATGGCATCAACTTGATCAAGGCTTAAGCCTTCAATGGGGTTATCTTTATGGACAAACACCGCTAAGGCATCAATGGCCACTCGCACTGGTGTCGGCTTATAGCCATAACGCTTTTCAAAGGCTTCTATTTCGTTGCTCTTCATTCCTCGGCTCATAGGGCCAAACTGTGCCGTACCTTCCGTAAGAGCGGCAGGAGCCGTGGAAGAGCCCGCCGCTTGAATTTGAATGTTCACATTCGGGTAGTGATGCGTAAAGGCCTCTCCCCACAGGGTAGCCATGTTAGCCAGGGTGTCGGAGCCAACAGAAGATAAGTTACCAGAAATGCCGCTTACTTTTTCATAATCAGATAAGGCGGTGTTATTGGCCAAGACTGAACCTGAGGCTAAAGCTGCCGTTAAACCAAGCGCTGTCACTAGGTTATTCAATTTCATGCTGTTCTCCATCTGGGTTAGATTCCTTAAGACGACGCTAGTATCGCTGAGTTACATGACAATGATGTGAAAAGACCATGACAAACTAATGAAAAACGAAAAGAGATAGTCGCTTACTTAGCCATCTTAGGTGCGCTAATCAACCTATGTGCCGGCAAAATAAAGCTAAAGCAACTGCCCTGACCGAGCTTACTGCTAATATCTAATTGCGCCCCGTGGTGAGCCAAGGCATGTTTTACTATGGCCAAACCTAGCCCTGAGCCACCGGTTTGACGGCTGCGAGCTTTATCAACACGGTAAAAACGCTCGGTTAAGCGAGCTAAGTGTTTAGGTGAAATTCCCTCCCCGGTATCCGTTACAGAAAAGTAAGCACCTTTATCAAGGCAGCGCCACTCCACGGTAATGGCGCTACCATCAGCAGTATGGCGAATCGCGTTATATACCAAGTTAGACACCACACTACGCAGCTGATCTTCACAGCCTTGCACTTTAAGCTGAGTATCCACCTCAAAATGCAGCAAATGCTGCCTGTCACCACTTAAGGCCTGGGCTTCTTGCTCAAGCATCGTAAGGATACTTGGCATATCAACCGCCTGATGAACGTCTTCGGTGCCGGCAGCTTCAATGCGAGTCAAGGTCATCAACTGTTGTACTAAGGCTTCCATACGCAAAGTTTGCTCTAACATGACTGTTTGCGTTTTTTGCCACATGGCCGGCTCTGGCGTGTCTTCTAATAACTCTAAATAGCCTTTTAATACCGTAAGGGGAGTGCGTAGTTCATGAGACACATTGGCAACAAAGGTTTTACGCACTTGCTCTAGGCCGCGCAGGCGTGTGACATCGCGCACCACTAGCAGTAACTGATCTTCTATGTAATGCATCACTCGACATTCAAGCAGGGTTTGTTCGCACTGGGGGGCGGGGAGCTCAAGGGGCTCTAAAAAATCGCCTTGTTCCATATAAGCAATAAATAAGGGGGTGCGGATCAGGTTACCAATATGTTGGCCTGCATCATCGGGCCAACGAAAACCTAATAACTGTTGCGCCAGTTTATTACACCAAATAATACTGCCGTCGTGGCGGATCACTACGGCGGCATCAGGCAAGGCTTCGGCACCTTGGCGAAAACGCTTAATTAAGCGCGCCAACTCACGGCGCCGAGCACGCTGGCGTTGTTGTTGGCGGTATAGGCCATTAAAAATAGACTCCCAACTGCCCTTACCATGAGGGGGTATTAAGCTTCGCTCTCGCCATAACCACACTTTAAGTTTATGTTGAAAGCGGTAATGCCAGAGTAAATGCAGCACAGTGGCACATAATAACCCCAATGAAATGTTGGTTATAACTAAGCCCAATACCAAAAAGCAGCTATAAAAAAGGGCTAAACGCCACCATAAACCACGGCGAGATTCATGTAATTGCATCGTTAAACCTAGGGTTAAAAACGAGTAGAAAAGCGATATCCTGCCCCACGCACCGTTTGAATAAATAAATGATGTTCGGTCGCAGAAATCGCCTTACGCAAGCGCCGAATATGTACATCAACCGTTCTATCTTCTACATAAACATTGGTCCCCCACACATTGTTTAATAGCTGCTCGCGGCTATAAACACGCTCAGGGTGACTCATAAAAAAGTGTAATAATCTAAATTCGGTCGGCCCAAGCTCAAGCGTCTGTTCATTAGCCGTCACTCTATGAGTAACGGGGTCTAATTTAAGACCTTGTATTTCTATTGCGTCATCTGCAGCCGTGGGCGCTACCCGGCGCAATACCGCATTCAGCCGAGATGTCAGCTCTTTAACGGAAAAGGGCTTAGTAATGTAATCATCTGCGCCGACATCTAGGCCGGTAATTTTATCTTCTTCTTCGGCACGGGCGGTAAGCATAATGACTGGTATTTGTCGGGTTAGCTCATTTTGCTTTAATTGTTTAATAAATTGAATACCGCTGCCGCCAGGTAACATCCAGTCTAATAAAATCAGTTCGGGGTAAGGCTCTTGTAGCATATCTACAGCTTGCTGATAATCCGCTGCAGGGACTGGACTAAAGCCTTTTTGCTCTAGCATTAAACACACCATGTCGCGAATGGCAGTTTCATCTTCTACTACCAGAATTTTCCGTGTCATTTCACTATCCTTATAGCCGACCTTATGTATGACCATTATTAGCAATTAATGTGACACTTTTATGAATTGGTGTCATTTGATGTTTATGATCCCCCTTGGGGAGCCGTCAGCTTTAAGACAAAAAAAGAGCTGGATTGCCGCGCTGCGCTCGCAAAGGCGAACAAAGAGCACTGTACGCTTTTGTTTTCGCTTAGCTCTTAACTGACAGCTGAAAGCTGACAGCTAGCCGTATGCTGTAAGACAAACAAAGAGCTGGATTGCCGCGCTGTGCTCGCAAAGACGAACAAAGAGCACTGTACGCTTTACATTACATAAAAAAACGGCGCCAAGATGACTCTTGGCGCCGCTTTTGTTTTCGCTTAGCTCTTAACTGACAGCTTAAAGCTGACAGCTCGCCGTAAGGCGTTAGGCATTACCTTTTACTTTCATCTTTAAATCTGCGGCAAAGTTCAGCATCCGCTCTAGGGGGATCATGGCCTTAATGCGCGTGGCTTCATCCACCTGAATTTCGTGGGTTTGGCCGCCAGTTAATAGTGCATCCCGGATCGCCTCTAGGCCATTCATGCCCATCCAAGGGCAGTTGGCACAGCTGCGGCAGGTGCCGCCGTTACCACCGGTGGGTGCTGCCACCATTTCTTTATCGGGGCAAGCTTGCTGCATTTTATAAAAAATGCCTTGGTCGGTGGCCACAATCAGCTTTTTCTGGGGCAAGGTTTGCGCCGCTTTAATTAGCTGACTGGTTGAGCCAACCGCATCCGCCAGTGCGATAACAGCAGCAGGCGATTCAGGGTGAACTAATACCGCCGCATCGGGGTTTTGCGCTTTTAGCTCGGTAAGTGCTTTCGCTCTAAACTCATCGTGCACAATGCACGCCGCTTGCCAGCGCAGCATTTCAGTTCCGGTTTCTTTTTCAATGTAAGCGCCTAGGTGACGATCGGGGGCCCAAATAATTTTGTGGCCTTCACTGTCGAGGTGCTCCACTATTTCTAGCGCAATGCTCGAAGTAACCACCCAATCGGCGCGAGCTTTTACCGCAGCCGAGGTATTGGCATACACCACTACGGTATGATCGGGGTGATTATCACAAAACTTAGTAAACTCATCAGCCGGGCAGCCTAAGTCGAGTGAACACTCGGCTTCTAAAGTAGGCATGAGTACGGTTTTTTCGGGGCTGAGTATTTTTGAGGTTTCGCCCATAAAGCGCACCCCAGCCACTATCAGAGTTTTGGCATCATGTTCTTTACCAAAACGAGCCATTTCTAGCGAGTCTGATACACAGCCGCCGGTTTCTTCTGCCAACGCCTGAATAATAGGATCGGTATAATAGTGCGCCACTAGCACGGCATTGCGTGCCTTTAATAGTGCTTTAATTTCGGCTTTTAACTCCCGCTGCTGATCAACCGTCAGCGCAGCCGGCTTGGCGGGAAAGGGGTAATCAAATTCGTAAATATCAACAGCTTCAGTCATAACTTGTTCCAGTGTCCGTCCGGATTACGTCAAGGGCGGGTATTATAGCGCGACCAGCGAAGTAACCCAAATCTAGTAAAACAAAGCCGGAAGCGTTCAAATACAAGAGACAAAAACGCAAAAATCCGCAGTGCGGCTTGGGGGATAAAAATAATGTAAATAAAATAGCGAGGTGCAACAAAATGAGGATGGTGGGGCATGCGGGATTCGAACCTGCGACCAATTGATTAAAAGTCAACTGCTCTACCAACTGAGCTAATGCCCCGATAAATCGGTATTGCTAACCGCCCTTAGGCAATTATTACTAAATATGGTGGGTGATACTGGGCTCGAACCAGTGACCCCTTCCTTGTAAGGGAAGTGCTCTCCCAGCTGAGCTAATCACCCTGGGACTTGCTTAACACGCTTGTGCTACTAAGTAGCAAAAACTGGTGGGGCATGCGGGATTCGAACCTGCGACCAATTGATTAAAAGTCAACTGCTCTACCAACTGAGCTAATGCCCCGATAAATCGGTATTGCTAACCGCCCTTAGGCAGTTATTACTAAATCTGGTGGGTGATACTGGGCTCGAACCAGTGACCCCTTCCTTGTAAGGGAAGTGCTCTCCCAGCTGAGCTAATCACCCTGGGACTTGCTTAACATGCTTATGCTACTAAGTAGCAAAAACTGGTGGGGCATGCGGGATTCGAACCTGCGACCAATTGATTAAAAGTCAACTGCTCTACCAACTGAGCTAATGCCCCGATAAATCGGTATTGCTAACCGCCCTTAGGCAGTTATTACTAAATCTGGTGGGTGATACTGGGCTCGAACCAGTGACCCCTTCCTTGTAAGGGAAGTGCTCTCCCAGCTGAGCTAATCACCCTGGGACTTGCTTAACATGCTTATGCTACTAAGTAGCAAAAACTGGTGGGGCATGCGGGATTCGAACCTGCGACCAATTGATTAAAAGTCAACTGCTCTACCAACTGAGCTAATGCCCCGATAAATCGGTATTGCTAACCGCCCTTAGGCAATTATTACTAAATATGGTGGGTGATACTGGGCTCGAACCAGTGACCCCTTCCTTGTAAGGGAAGTGCTCTCCCAGCTGAGCTAATCACCCTGGGATTTTACTGTTACCGTTTAAGTCTTAGCACTAAACCATAACCTTTATAATTTGGTGGGTGATACTGGGCTCGAACCAGTGACCCCTTCCTTGTAAGGGAAGTGCTCTCCCAGCTGAGCTAATCACCCTGGGTATTCTTATTGCCATTTTAACAGCAGTAAGTGGTGGGGCATGCGGGATTCGAACCTGCGACCAATTGATTAAAAGTCAACTGCTCTACCAACTGAGCTAATGCCCCAAATTTTCTTAATACGCCCGCAGATTTACTCTCTTAAAGCTCCCCTGCCAACGGCGGCCTATAATACGGATTTAATTTCTCTGTGCAACTGCTAAATCAACATTTTATTCCGCTTGCTTAAAGAACGAGCACTCAAGACCATCAACAGAGATAATAAACGCGATTTATAACTCAGCTAGGCTTTTTTTAGCCAAAGTGGCGGCAGCTGAATTCGCGTACTCACTGATCACTTGTTCAAAGCGCTGTTGAGCTTGGCCGTTATCATTTTGTTGTTGGGCAATTAACCCAAGTTTTAGCAGTGAGTCGGGCCGCTTATTGGATTTAGGGTAGGCACTAACTACACGAGAAAACTGTGACTTAGCTTGATCAAACCGTTGTTGCGAAAATAATAATTGCCCTAACCAGTAATGCGAATTAGGTACATAGCTTGATTTGGGATACTGGGTAATAAAGCGGGCAAAGGCAGGAATTGCAGCATCGTAGTCTTTGGCTTGTAGTACTAAGTTAACTGCATTGTCATAAGCCGCTTGTTCATCACCGTGAGCAGTGAGTGAGCCGCCAGCCTCGCCTGCACTGGCTTGCTGACGCTCTGAGCGTTGCTCATTATTGCTGTTAGACTCAGAAGCTTGGCTTGTGGAAGTTTTTTTTTGTGGCTTATCTGGTATCTCTTGCAGCTTAAGCAACACTTCACGTTGGCGATTAATGACTTGATCTAGACGATGGTTTTGCTCTTCTAACATGCCACGCAATTCACTTACTTCGCGTTGTAATGCGCTAAATTGACGTTGCTGAGCAATTTGTATCTGGTTTTTAGCGTTGAAGGCCCGTTCCAACTCAGCCAGACGATCATTCACAGAGCCGCTGCTACCTACATTACTCACTGGCGCTTGTGCCAAGCAAGCCGTAGATAAAACAGCGGCCATTACAATGGCCGCTAATCTATAGGTCATAAATCAATGTAAACCTTAATAAACAAGAACCGCACGACGGTTCTTAGAAAACGCAGATTCGGTATGCGAGGCATCCACTGGCTTTTCTTCGCCATAGCTCACTATGGCCAGCTGAGCCCCACTCACACCTAAACTCTGCAAGTAACTGGTTACCGCCTTAGCACGACGCTCACCTAAGGCAATATTATATTCAGGGGTACCACGCTCATCGGCGTGCCCTTCAATTAAAATACTCACTGACGGGTTAGAACGCAAGAAATTGGCGTGCGCTTCTAACACTTGAGCATAATGACCACTCACTTCGTCTTGGTCAAATTCAAAGTAAATCACATTTTCACGGCGCAAAGCTTCATACTGCTCACGCATTTGCTCTTCGGCAGATGGAACACCGCCATTTTGAATACCACCGGTTTGCACGCCACCTTCTTGGTAACTGCCATCGGTAACGCTACCCGTCATGGTTTCAGAATCACTGGTAGAGCTACAGGCTGCCAAGGTTAACATAGGGAGCGCAATAGCCAGACTTTGCAATAACTTTTTCATTTGCATAATGTGTATTTCCTCTCGTTTAGTATTAAATTAATTAAGGTACGGTGACCATGCTGGTGCACGAACATCACCCTTTCGTACCGGAAGTCTAGCTTTAAAACGCCCATCCATAGACACCAAAGATAGCACTTGGCGGCCTTGATAAGTGGTACTGTAAATAATCATAGTGCCATTAGGTGCCGGACTTGGTGACTCATCTAACTGTGTTTTAGTTAACACTTGTAGCTGGCCTCCGTCTAAGTCTTGGCGGGCAATACGATATTGACCTTGAGTGCGATTAACCAACACCATGCTATCCCCACCATGGGTAATACGTGGCCCTAAATTAGTATCCCCTTGAAACGTCACTCGGCGCGTTTCGCCTGAATTAAGATCCGCCTTATATACCTGTGGCCGCCCGCCGCGTTCAGACACAAAATAAAGTGTTTTGCCATCAACGGACCAAGTCGGCTCTGTGTCTATACTGCGGTTATTGGTAATACGCCTTAATTGCTTATTGGCTAAGGTCAGCACATACACTTCTGGCTGACCGTCTCGCGATAATACAAGTGCCAATTGCTTACCATCTGGCGACCATTGCGGTGCCCCATTTATGCCTTTTTGTGAACTCACCACTTGGCGTTGCTGGCTATAAATATCTTGCACTATAATTTCGGCTTTTTTATTCTCAAACGACACATAAGCCAGCTTGCGGCCATCGGGTGACCAAGCCGGTGACATTAAAGGCTCGCGAGAGCGCAGCAATAACTGCTCATTAAAACCATCGTAGTCGGCAATCATTAACCGATAAGGAAACTGTGCACCATGTTGTACATTCACATAAGCAATACGGGTTAAAAAGGCACCTTTAATGCCAGTTAGCTTTTCAAAAGCAATATCTGCCATACGATGCGCATATTGACGAAGTTGCGCCGCGGGTACGGTGGCGCTACGACTTTCTAGTAACTCAGCACCGTTTTTACCTAGTACATCCGCCAATTCAAAATGAATGCGATATTGATCACCGGCTGCAGGCTCAATAGAGCCCACTAGCACGGCTTCTACTTGATGCGATCGCCATTGGCTGGCAACCAAGTCATCGGCCCGAGAGACCTGTTGTGGTAAGCGGTTGCGCTCTAACGGGCGAAAAATACCACTGTTGCGAAAATCATTGCTAATCACCTCAGCCAGATCTTTAGGTGCTTCGCCGCTGCCCGTCCATTGAAATGGCACGACAGCCACCGGGCGCGCACTATCGGTACCGCCGATAATTTCAATTTCAAAGGCCGCTTTTACAGGTGTTGTTAACAACAACATTGGCAGCCATAACCCTATCCATCGTTTTATCATTACTATAGCTCCGGTATCAGCGTTAGATTTGAGTTTTGTAGTTCTTTAATTAATGCAGGATCTTTAGGCATAGGCAAGGGGCTGGCTTTATTAATTGCCACCAAGGCTGAGCGACACACAGCACTGTCACCACTGATCACACTCGATTTAAGCACTAAGCCATCTTCTGCCAAACGCACATTAATTTTGCATTGTTTACCTAGCATGGGGCTGCTAACGGACCAGTTTCGCCTAACTTTCGCTTGAATGGCATTAACAGCCTGATCAATCTCACCCTGTGAAGGCGGCTTAGGGGCACTGCTATTACCCAAGTCATCGCCCATTAAACTTTCCAGATCTGCCAAAGCTTTGTCACTGGCGGCTTTCTTGGCCTCAGCCGCTTTCTTGGCCTCAGCCACTTTCTTGGCCTCAGCCGCTTTCTTGGCCTCAGCCGCTTTCTTAGCCTCAGCCGCTTTCTTGGCCTCAGCCACTTTCTTGGCCTCAGCCACTTTCTTGGCCTCAGCCGCTTTCTTGGCCTCAGCCGCTTTCTTAGCCTCAGCCGCTTTCTTAGCCTCAGCCGCTTTCTTGGCCTCAGCCGCTTTCTTAGCCTCAGCCGCTTTCTTGGCCTCAGCCGCTTTCTTAGCCTCAGCCGCTTTTTTAGCCTCAGCCGCTTTTTTAGCCTCAGCCGCTTTTTTAGCCTCAGCCGCTTTCTTGACTTCTGCCGCTTTTTTAGCCTCAGCGGCTTTCTTCGCTTCGGCGGCCTTTTTAGCGGCTTCTGCTTGGCGTTGTTCTATCACCTGCTCTCGCTCGGCTTGGGCTTTAGCTTGTTCAGCTGCTAGCGTTGCTTGCTGTTCAGCAAGGCGAGCCGCTTCTGCTGCTTGCTCTTGTTCAATGGCATCTTGCTCTGCCTTTACTTGGGCTTCACGCTCTGCTTCAGCCTGTGCCTGCTCTTGGGCGGTGTCTTGTGCTTGCTTGGCGCGCATCTCTTCTAAACGCTTAGCTTGCTGAGCCACCATGCCATCATCAATCATGGTGGCTTCAATAATAGACACCGACTGTGTGGGTCGTTTAGGTGCCTTAACATCGATGCCAATTAACAACACAGCCCCCACCAGCAAATGCAGCGCCAGTGAGATAATCACCGCTTTTTTGATACCGCTTTGCTTTGTCATCACAAGGCTACGACTCCGCCGGTTGTGTCATTAATCCTACGCTGGGTACGCCGGCTGCCTTTAGCGTAGCCATCAGCTGAATAATCACGTCGTAACGCACACTGGCATCCCCTTTAACCACCACAGGCGCGTTAGGAGTAATCTTTAACTGTGCCATCACCATGTCTGATAATGCGAGTAAATCGACCGCCTCGTTCAGATTATCGCCTATATCCAAAAAGTAGTTTCCGTTTGCATCCACAGAGGCGACTAAGGGGGGGTCACTGTCTTCTGGCATCATTTCGGCTTCGGCCTGGGGTAGATCGACATTTACCCCTTGGGTGATCACGGGTGCCGTGGCCATAAAAATAATCAACAGCACCAACATGACATCAATATAGGGCACCACGTTGATTTCGGCCACGCTTTTACGACGACGACGCTGATAACGCTGCATTATGGTTTACCTGCCGCCACTTGGCGGTTAAGAATGGCTGAAAATTCATCCATAAAGTTCGCTAAATTATTTTCTTGGCGCTCTACTTGATAACCAAAGCGGTTATAGGCAATCACCGCAGGAATAGCCGCAAACAAGCCCAAAGCGGTTGCAATTAATGCCTCGGCAATACCGGGGGCGACCATAGATAAAGTCGCTTGTTTCACTTCTGCCAGAGCAATAAAGGCATTCATAATGCCCCAAACCGTACCAAACAAACCAATATAAGGACTAATAGAGCCAATGGTCGCCAACATAGACAAGTTGGTTTCTAAGCGATCCACCTCACGAGACAAAGCCACTCGCATAGTACGGTAGGTCCCTTCTAGTAAGCTTTCTTGGCTGCGGCCTTGTTTTTGCAAACGCACAAACTCTTTAAAGCCGGAGTAAAATACTTGCTCCATGCCCGCAAGATTATCGCGACGCGCATTGCTCTCGTGATATAGGCGACTTAAGTCGGCACCAGACCAAAACTTATCTTCAAATGCTTCTGAAGCGCGCTGTGCCGAAACCAATACTTTGCGACGATTAATGATCATCGCCCACGACAAAATAGACATGGCCATTAATAGCAACATCACAAATTTCACCAGTAAACTGGCTTGTAAGAAAAGACCTAAAAATGATATGTCAGCATGCACCTGATATTACTCCCATTAGCGGCTTAGGAATGGCAAAGGGTTTCATTTTTTCTATTTGAACGCAGGCAATCAGTACACTTGCTCGCGCTAATACATGGCCTGCTTCATCTAACACCTCTTGTTCAAACACCATAGAGGCACGTTTTAACTGTGTCACCTTAACGGTCACGGTCAATAACGCATTAAAGCGGCCTGGCTTTTGCAGATCAAGTTCAACCTTACGCACCACAAATGCCACGCCTTCAGCTAACAGGGTATCTTGTTCAACCCCTAAGCTTCGTAGCCATTCGGTGCGGGCTCTTTCCATGTATTTCAAATAATTAGCGTTATAAACAATACCACCGGCATCGGTATCTTCGTAGTAAATGCGCACCGGCCAGTTAAAGACTGTATTAGACATAATTCAATTAGCCATAAGGGGCCACAAAGGTGCGCTTACTATACCTCAGGCAAATTTAGGAAAGAAGACAATGACTCACAGCGACGACAATTCTCGGCTAATCAGCTATCAGCTATCAGCTATCAGCTATCAGCGAATCAAATTCGCAAAAAAAGGCAGTGCCAAGCATTAAGCTTAAAAACTACACCAGAGATTTTGGCATGGTGCATTAATGCAGCCGCTGTGAGTTATGTAGATACTCTGTTGGACGTCAAGGCTTTGCACTATATGGTTATGCGCCCTTATTTCGTCTTTGCGAGCGTAGCGCGGCAATCCATTTCAAAGGAAAGCGCTACATCTAACGCTGACCGCGTTACGTTAAAGAAAAACTGCGGTTTTGTTTTTTCGTCAGGCGCTCAGCGTAAAGCGTACGGCTGCTTGTTAGATGGATTGCCGCGTCGTTGCACTCCTCGCAATGACCAAAGGGTGGCTCTGGCTTTTCGTAGGGGCGAATTTATTCGCACAAAAGGGCAACGCCGAGTGCCCGGCGCTGTGTTTTCTTTAACTGACAGCTTACGGCTGAAAGCTGATAGCTGACGACTGTCTTTAAGTGAGTCGCCCTTCGGGCTGTTCGAAGCCGAAGTGGAGATAGGCGCGAGGGGTGGCCATGCGCCCGCGGGGGGTGCGTTGTAAAAAGCCTTGTTGAATCAAATAAGGTTCAATCACATCTTCAATGGTTTCTTTCTCTTCACCAATGGCGGCGGCTAAGTTATCAAGCCCTACAGGGCCGCCCATAAACTTATCGAGTAATGCCATCAGCAACTTACGATCCATGTAATCGAAGCCTTGCTTATCCACATCCAGCATATCGAGCGCTTGGCTGGCAATATCAGCATTAATCTCGCCGCTGCCTTTTACTTCGGCAAAATCTCGCACTCGGCGTAATAACCGATTAGCAATACGTGGGGTGCCACGGGCACGACGTGCCATTTCATAAGCACCGTCTTCGTCAATCATCAAACCTAGCTTTTCAGCACTGCGGCTAATAATGTGTGCTAAGTCTGATACTTGGTAAAATTCCAAGCGCTGTACTATCCCAAAGCGATCTCTAAGTGGTGAAGTTAACGATCCTGCGCGCGTGGTGGCCCCCACCAAGGTAAAAGGCGGCAGTTCTAACTTAATAGAACGTGCGGCAGGCCCTTCGCCAATCATAATATCCAGCTGATAGTCTTCCATGGCCGGATATAGAATTTCTTCTACTACTGGGCTAAGGCGGTGTATTTCATCAATAAACAATACATCACCCGACTCTAAATTAGTCAACATGGCCGCCAAGTCACCGGCTTTTTCTAACACTGGCCCCGAGGTAGTCTTAATGCTGACTCCCATCTCAAAAGCCACAATGTTAGCCAGCGTGGTTTTTCCTAAACCTGGTGGACCAAAGATCAATAAATGATCGAGTGCTTCTTCACGACGGCGCGCCGCTTCAATAAAAATCTCCATTTGCCCACGTACATGATCTTGGCCACGATACTCCGCCAGCGCTTTAGGGCGAATGGCGCGATCGATCACCTCTTCTGCTTGTTGAGGCTCAGGATTAATAAAACGGTCCGCTTCTATCATTTATTACACCATGCTTTTAAGTGCTTCACGGATCAACTGCTCTGCATCTAATCCGGGCTTGGCCGACTTTTTAATCATTTGCTCGGCCTGATTGGCTTTATAGCCCAAGGCTTGCAAGGCCGCAACGGCTTCGCTTTTCGCACCATCTATTTGGCCAGCATTGGCGACGGCATCGGGCACCGGATTAAAGAGATCGTAACCGCCAAAGTTTTTCAAGCGATCGCGCATTTCAATAATCAAACGCTCGGCGGTTTTTTTACCCACGCCTGGCAGTTTCACCAGCGCAGTAACATCCCCTTGATCCACATTATAGATAAACTGCTCGGCGGTCATGCCCGACAAAATACCCAGCGCCAGCTTAGGGCCCACACCGTTAGTTTTAATAAGTTCACGAAACAGTGCACGCTCGGTTTTAGTATTAAAGCCAAATAATAGTTGAGCGTCTTCGCGCACCACAAAGTGGGTCAGCACGGTTACCGTCTCTCCCACATTAGGCAGTTCATAAAAACAACTCATCGGCAGGGTCACTTCATACCCTACTCCATTAATATCTACTAAAATCTCAGGCGCCTGCTTTTCGCTGATCACCCCTTTCAACCGACCAATCACGGCACGTCTCCCTAAAATGCAATGCCTCAAGAATAATAGAACACTGGATGAATATCCAGTAAATACAGCTATCAGCTATCAGCTATCAGCTATCAGCTAAAGATAACCCCCACGGCTTTACATTCAAAGATTGCCGCGTCGCTGCGCTCCTCGCAATGACAAAAGGGTGGTCATTGCGAGCGTAGCGCGGCAACCCATTTTTTAGGCCTGTACAGGACCAACACTAGATTGCCGCGTCGTTACGCTCCTCGCAATGACGAACAGGTTTGGCCCTTGATTTTCTGACAGCTGATAGCTTACCGCTGACAGCTGGGTTTTACCGCATTCTCCCGCGTACTGTGCTTTTTACTTGGCCGGCCATGCTAATTAAACTTTGGTAAGTGTGGCCGTGGCACAAGGCGACGGCTAAGCCATCGGCGGCGTCTTCTTGGGGCGTGCCGGGTAAATTAAGCATTCGCACTACCATGTGCTGCACTTGTGATTTTTGTGCGCCGCCCTGCCCTACTACCGCTTGTTTAATTTGGCGCGCCGAATACTCAGCCACTTCGAGCCCTGCATTCGCAGCAGCCACAATAGCAGCGCCGCGGGCTTGGCCAAGTTTAAGAGCAGAGTCGGGATTTTTAGCCATAAAGACTTGTTCTATGGCAAATAAGTCGGGCTGAAACTGTAAAATAATTTCGCTTACGCCGTCGTAAATTTTTTTAAGGCGCGGAGCAAGATCAGAGTCTGTCATGCGTATGCAGCCCGATCCTAAGTAGGTCATTTTATTACCGGTTTGGCGAACCACACCATAACCAGTAATACGAGAGCCGGGGTCTATCCCCAATATAATGGCCATGGATAATAGCGGTAAGCTATAAGCGGTCAGCTAAAAGCCAGAACGAGAAGTGAATAGCTAAAAACTAGAGGTTGTCTAGCTTTTAGCTTCCAGCTTTGTTTTAGGCTTCTGGCTTCAAGCTTAACGCTTACAGCAACTCTGCCAATTCGTCGGAAATATCGGCGTTGTGATACACCTCTTGCACATCGTCTGCTTCTTCTAGCATATCGATAAGCTTCATAAACTTAGGCGCTGTGTCTTCATCCAATGGGGCATTGGTTGAGGGGATCATGGTTACTTCGGCATTGACCGATTCAAGACCAGCAGCATCAAGCGCATCTTTCACCGCGCCAAATTCTTCCCACTGGGTGTACACATCAATGGCCCCATCGTCGTGTACTTCTACATCGTCGGCACCTGCCTCTAGGGCTGCATCCATTACCATCTCTTCATCTAGGCCTTGGTAGCTGATTACCCCTTTTTTCTCAAACAGGTAAGCCACTGAGCCGTCGGTTCCGAGGTTGCCGCCGTTTTTCGCAAATGCATGGCGTACTTCAGCCACAGTACGGTTACGGTTGTCGGTCATGCACTCCACCATAATCGCCGTGCCTGCAGGGCCATAGCCTTCATAAATAACGGTTTCTAGTGCCGCACCATCTTGTTCACCCGCGCCGCGCTTAATGGCACGATCAACGGTGTCGCGGGTCATGTTATTTGATAAGGCTTTATCTACTGCCGCACGCAAACGTGGGTTGCTGTCTGCATCTGATCCCCCTTCGCGGGCAGCTGTGGTTAGCTCGCGGATAAGTTTAGTGAAGATCTTACCGCGCTTAGCATCTTGAGCGGCTTTGCGGTGTTTGATATTGGACCATTTACTATGACCTGCCATCAGTATTGTCTCCTTTATAACGTATGTATTAGTCTGTCGATGGCCAGCTTATTCGTCCACGAGCTGGCTTGCGATCTGGCTTGCTCAAAAGGCAGCCAACACTGAGCTTGATGCTCAGTTAATGTCACCTGCTCTGGCCGTGACAAACGTAAATAAAATTCATATTCCCAATTATGGGTGACCCCCGCTCGGTAGCGATGCCGCCAGCGGGGATAAATTTCAAAACGCACTCGGCGCCCTGTTTCTATTAGCTCAGCCCCTGCCCCCAGCTGCAAACCAGTTTCTTCTAACACTTCGCGCTCAGCCGCCTGCCAGCGGGTTTCTCCCACTTCTAAGCTGCCGGTTACCGATTGCCAAAAGTCCGGATTATCTAAGCGTTGCAGTAATAACACCTGCTCTTGGGTGTGAATCAGGACTAATACCGACTCTGGGTGCTTAGGGGCCTTCATTTAGTGGCTCGCCTGTTCAGCGTTATCGGCCTTATTCGCCGCAGCAGGCAACTCAGTACGAATCGCCAGCTCAGCCAAAGCGTCTGGGTTAGCTTGGCTGGGCGCATCGGTCAGCAAACAAGAGGCTGTGGTGGTTTTAGGAAAGGCAATCACGTCGCGAATATTATCGGTACCCGTTAGCAGCATCACCAAGCGGTCTAAACCAAAGGCCAAACCAGCATGCGGTGGGGTGCCGTATTTTAATGCTTCAAGCAAGAAGCCAAATTTCTCTTGTTGCTCGGTCTCATTAATACCCAACAAGCGGAACACGGTTTGCTGCATCTCATTATTATGAATACGCACCGAGCCCCCGCCCACTTCGTAGCCGTTAATCACCATATCATAAGCATTGGCTAAGGCGGTTAATGGTGCTGCTTCTAGCTCGTTGGCATCCAAGTCTTTGGCAGCGGTAAAAGGATGGTGCATAGCGTAAAGGCGATCATCATCTTCTTCTTGTTCAAACATAGGGAAGTCGACCACCCACAGTGGTTTCCAGCTATCTTCAAACAAGCCTAAGTCTTTACCCAGTTTCAAACGCAATGCACCCATAGCATCACTTACCACTTTGGCAGAGTCGGCACCAAAGAAAATCGCATCACCGTCATTGGCACCAGTACGCGCCAGCAACTCAGTAACTATGTCTTCGTTTAAAAACTTAGCAATCGGCGACTGTACGCCTTCTAGGCCTTTAGCGGCTTCGTTTACTTTTAGCCATGCCAAGCCTTTGGCACCATAAATACCCACAAACTTGCCATATTCATCAATTTGCTTGCGTGATAAAGCCGCACCGCCGGGCACTTTAAGCGCTGCTACGCGGCCTTTCGCATCGTTTGCTGGGCCCGAGAACACCTTAAACTCAACATCTTTCACCAAGTCAGCAATGTCGACCAGCTCGGTGGCAATACGCAAGTCAGGCTTATCAGAGCCAAAGCGGCGCATGGCCTCGCCATAGCTCATAATCGGGAAAGTACCTAAGTCTACGCCTAGCACTTCTTGCCATAAACCGGTGACTAACTGCTCCATAATAGCGCGCACTTGCTCGGCGCTCATAAAGGAGGTTTCTACATCTATTTGGGTAAATTCAGGTTGGCGATCGGCACGCAAATCTTCATCACGAAAGCACTTTACAATTTGATAGTAACGGTCGAAACCACTCATCATCAGTAGCTGTTTAAACAGCTGCGGTGACTGCGGCAATGCATAAAAATAACTTTTATGTACACGGCTTGGCACTAAATAGTCACGGGCACCTTCAGGGGTCGCCTTGGTTAGCATAGGGGTTTCTATATCTAAAAAGCCGTTATCATCTAAAAAGCGACGCACATGGCTGGTCACTTTAGCGCGGGTTTTTAAGAAGGTTGCTTGCTCTGGGCGACGCAGGTCTAAATAGCGAAATTTAAGACGCTGCTCTTCAGAGTTGTTTTGGTTAAAATCAAGCGGCAGTGCCTCTGCTTTATTAATAATGGTCAACTCGTGGGCAAAAACCTCTATGGCACCAGTGGCCATGTCTTTATTCACTTGTGACTCGGGGCGGGCACGCACTATCCCAGTAATTTGAATACAGAACTCAGCACGCAAAGTTGAAGCCAAATCATAGGCTTCAGCTTTATCTGGGTCGAAAAACACCTGCACTATGCCTTCACGGTCACGCATATCGATAAAAATCAAACCGCCTAAGTCACGACGACGATGTACCCAACCACTAAGCGTAACGCTCTGGTCAACCAGGGCCGCATTTACCTGCCCGCAATAATGAGTGCGCATGGAGTTTTCCTATTGTTTACCGTATAAAAAGTAAGCACACGGCATGAGTGTGATAGCAATTGCGCGCTAGTATAAGGGAAAACACCAAGCTCGGTAAAATCTTAAAGGGCAGCGCTGTAATTAAGCTGGCCTAAACCGCGTTGATAAAGTTGCCAAGAGATAAGCCCAGCCGCCACATTACCCAGTAGTACACCAATATATAAACCGCTCATGCCAGCAAGCATAGCCCCTGCCCATAAAGCCGGTAAATAACAGGCAAATAAGCGTAATATCGAAATCCATACCGCACGCATCGGCAAGCCGAGTGCATTACACACCGAGACCATTAACATACACACCCCAAGTGCAGCATAGCTAAGCGGCACCCACAGCATATAACTCATTAGATAGCGCTCGCTCTCTAGGTCGGGCGCTAAAGCGGGGGCAATCACCCAACGACTGGCCAACCAAAACAGGGCAATCATCACTTGCAAGCCCATTACAAAGCGCACCGCAATCAGCACCAAGCTCTGCACACGGTCCAGTTGTTGAGAGCCCAATAAACGCCCCACCATAGGAGGAAGCGCCATGGTCAGCGCCAGCACAATAACAATTGAGAATGACTCTAAGCGACTGCCCAGCGTCCAAGCAGCAATGGCCGCCCCACCAAAACTGGCCACTAAACGAGTCGCTAACAAGGCCGCCATACCTGGCATTAACTGGCTAAGCATGGCTGGAGCGCTGGTGTTAAAAATATCGCGCAGCGCTTGCTTAATCGGTAATTGGCTTGGCTTAAAGTCTAACCAATGGCGCTTTAAAATACGGGAATACATAATGGCCGAACCAACCAAACAGGCAACAATGGTGGCGTAAGCGGCACCGGGCAACCCCCAACCAAACGTAAAAATAAACACAGGATCCAGCAGCATATTTACCACACTGGTAAGCACCATCATCAGCCCTGGCAAGCGTGTATCACCATTGGCACGAGCAATACTGTTGGCAAAGTATAAGAAAGCCGCCAGCCAAGCACTGGTTAGCCAAGGCAACCAGTAATCTTCAGTGTAGGGCAGTAAGGCTGTACTGGCTCCCAAGGTAGTCAGCAGCGGAACACGCAACAACCAAATAGCCGTACATAGCAACAAAGAGACACAACACCCAGTAAGCACCACTAAGCCGCCCATGTGTTGGGCTCGCGTGTATCTTCCTGCCCCCAGTGCGCGAGAAATCAAAGCTGTAGCGGCAATGCCGATACCAATTTGCACCCCTACCAGCAGCTGTTGCATGGGTAAAGTAAAGCCCAGCGCTGCCAGCGGCTCTACACCTAACAGACTAATATACACACTATCAACCAGTTGAAAGCTCATTAGCGCCACTACGCCAAACAGCATAGGCCAAGTCATGCTAAATAACGCACGGGGCAAGGATTCACCAGCTAAGTATTTTTTTGACATAAAAATTAAAGTAGACACAAGCAAACGGGCCGCTATGGTAGCATTTAAATGCAGCGCCCTGCGCCCAGCATCAAGCGCCCAGCAAAAAGAAAACACTGCCTGTTGTTTAGCTTGGCGCCCTATGCTGTCTTGCCGGACTTGCTCCGGTATCTGCTCTATGTTTAAAGGCAGATCCTGACTTGCGTCAGGATGACGGCTTATATACAAAACATACCCGGTGTTTAGCTTGGCGCTTGGTTTGATCTTTACCTGACAGCTGATAACTTTCTTTAAGCTGACGGCTTTAAACTAACAGCTGCCCAAAGGAGCATAATGTCACTATATATTGGCCTAAGTCAGTGGTCGCACCCCGCTTGGCCGGGCAACTTACTGAGTGCAGAGCTAAAAACCACTGAACATTTGCAAGATTATGGCAAGGTCTTTAATTCGGTTGAAGGCAATACCAGCTTTTATGGCGTGCCCGACTCCAACAGTTTAACGCGCTGGGCAAGTCACACCTCCGATGATTTTCGTTTTACCTTTAAGTTTCCCGCCACTGTTAGCCATCAGGGCCAATTAGCCGACAATAGCGCCGGCGCATTACACTTTATCGAACAGCTCGCCCCCGTGCGTGACAAACTGGGCATGCTAATGTTGCAGCTTCCTGCAGCCTGTGGCCCAGAGCAATTGCCCGGCCTTGACGCTCTTTTAAATGCCCTCCCTCAAGATTTAACGTACGCTGTAGAAGTACGGCACCCGGCATTTTTTGCTAAAGGAGACGCAGAGCGCCAGCTTAATCGCCTGCTATTAGATAGTGGGGCTAACCGTATTATTATGGACTCACGAGCGGTATTTTCTTGTCCACCCACCACGCCAGCATTGGTTGAAGCCCAACAAAAGAAGCCTAAAGTGCCGGTGCATATTATTAGCACTGGCAATGCTCCAATTATTCGCTTTATTGGCCATCCCGATCCTGATTATAATCAGCGTTTTTGGCAGCCTTGGGTACCGCGCATTCAGGGCTGGCTGAGTGAGGGGAAATCTGTGTATTTATTTGTGCACACCGCCGACAACAAGCAAGCTCCTCAGCTAGCCGCAACCATAGCCGACGCACTACAACACCCCCTACCCGATTTCCCAGGCCTCACCCCCAGCCCCCAAGGCCTGCTGTTTTAAGCAAAAAACCGGTCGAATGAATTCGACCCTACGCTATTGTTATGCGCCTTTATTTCGTCTTTGCGAGCGTAGCGCGGCAATCCATCTAACAAGCAGCCGTACGCTTTACGCTGAGCGCCTGACGAAAAAACAAAACCGCAGTTTTTCTTTAACGTAACGCGGTCAGCGTTAGACGTAGCGCTTTCTTGTGAAATGGATTGCCGCGTCGTTGCACTCCTCGCAATGACCAAAGGGTGGCTCTGGCTTTTCGTAGGGGCGAATTTATTCGCACAAAAAAAACAGCACGGCTTAAAACCAGTCGAATGCTCACGCATAAAATAAGTTTTAGCACTTACCAAGCAAATCTCTATTTTTCCGTGTTCTTCCGTGGCAAAAGTCTTGAGGCTCTATGTTTAAACTTAGTGCTTTTTGTTCTGACCGCTGATAGCTAACAGCTTTCTCTTAGCTTGTCGCTCGCCATGGCTTCTTTTACAATGGCCGCCATTGTGTGTAGCCCGTGGGGCTGCCGTCCGCCACAGGTTATTATTCATTCACTATGCAATCAAAAGATCATATCTTCGCCGCCCCCATTGCCCAGTTGGGCGACTTTAACTTCGACCAAAACGTGGCCAACGTGTTTCCCGACATGATCAAGCGCTCTGTGCCAGGTTATTCCAATATTATTGCCGCCATTGGCATGATGACCGCACGCTTTGCTCAGCCTAATAGTAACCTCTATGACTTAGGTTGCTCGCTCGGGGCCGCCACTCAAGAGATGCGCCGCAATCTAGCACAGCCAAACTGCACGATTGTTGCGGTTGATAATTCAAGCGCCATGTTAGAGCGCGCAGCCAGCCATTTAGCCACCTTTAAGTCAGAGGTACCCGTTACACTGACCGAAGCCGATATTTGTGACATTGACATTGAAAATGCGTCTGTGGTGGTACTTAACTTTACCTTGCAATTTATTGACCCCAACCAACGCCAAGCTTTGCTACAAAAAATCTATCAGGGATTAAAGCCCGGCGGCGTGCTGATTTTAAGTGAAAAGTTTATTAGCACCAACGACACCGTTAACGAGTTGCTGATTGATTTACATCACGACTTTAAACGCGCCAATGGCTATAGCGAATTAGAAGTCAGCCAAAAACGCACCGCATTAGAAAACGTATTGCGCCCAGACACCCCAGAACAACATAAAGCCAGGCTAGCCCGTGTTGGATTTGAGCATATTGATATGTGGTTTCAGTGTTTTAATTTTGGCTCCATGGTGGCAATTAAGCAGGGCTCCAACAAATGATTGATTTTAGTGAGTTTTATCAACAGATTGCCAAAAGTCGCTTACAACACTGGCTGCACTGTTTACCTGCACAGCTGCACGAATGGCAAAAAGGTCAATTGCATGGCGACTTACCGCGCTGGGGCCGCGCCTTACGAAAACTTCCTCCAACCAATACAAACTACGTCAAATTAACTGACAGCGTCAGCATTGGACGCCCAGACGAGATAAGCTCTGGGGAACAAAAGAAAATAACCAATTTACTGGATCAATTTCACCCTTGGCGCAAAGGCCCTTTTAATGTTCATGGCATAGACATTGATACTGAGTGGCGCTCCGACTGGAAGTGGGATCGCCTTGCACCACATATTAGTCCGCTTAAGCATCGCTATGTATTAGATGTGGGCTGTGGCAGTGGCTATCATTTATGGCGTATGCGCGGCGCCGGCGCCAAAATGGCGGTCGGCATAGATCCTTCGCCGCTGTTTTTATGCCAATTTGAAGCGATTAAGCATTTTAGTAATGGCTATCAGGGCATTCAATTATTGCCACTTGGCATAGAAGATCTGCCTGAGCTGAATGCCTTTGATACGGTTTTCTCGATGGGGGTGCTCTATCACAGACGATCTCCCATCGATCATTTAATGCAGTTAAAGGCGCAGTTATGCGATGGCGGCGAGCTAGTATTAGAAACGCTGGTGATTGAAGGTGATGAGAACCAAGTATTAGTGCCCGGCGATCGCTATGCCAAAATGCGCAATGTCTGGTTTATTCCGAGCTCTGCGGCTTTAGTAAATTGGTTAAAAAAGTGCGGCTTTGAAAATATTCGCGTGGTAGACGAAGGCAAAACCGATCTAGGTGAGCAAAGACGTACCCAGTGGATGCGCAATGAATCACTGGCAGACTTTCTCGACTCAAAAGACTCAAATAAAACCATAGAAGGGTACCCGGCACCTATTAGAACCATTATTATCGCCAACAAACCGGTAGACCCCCAAAATACATCCTTAGAGGCACACTATGAATAATGCTGTAATATCACTGTTTGTTCCGCTATTGCTCACAGCCTGTGTTAGCCAAACGTCACCAACGGACGCAGTGCCTAAGCCTCAGCCTATAACTGAGCCCGAGCTCAGTGCTAATCTTATTAGCTTAGAGGCACGACTAAACGACAGCATGCTCAAACAAAACACGCAACTTAGCCGCCGTCAGCATCTTAAAATGACAGCCCTGCAGCAGGATATTAGAAACTTGAAAAACACATTAAATCGTTCTGTAGCAACGCCATCGCCAGTGGTGAGTAACAGCGCAACTCGCTCGCCTGAAAATGAAACCCAAGACGGTAAACTCATTGTCGGAGAAACCGAAACTATCTGGCTTGATAGCATAAATGACAGTTTTGCCGCGCGTATTGATACAGGAGCCACCACCTCATCGTTAAGCGCCCAAGACATTACCGTCTTTGAGCGAGACGGAAATCCTTGGGTGAGCTTTAATATGGCTCATGAAGGGGTAGATGAAAAGCTACAAGTAGAAACACCTTTAGTGCGTTATGTACGTATTCGTCAAGCCTCTGCCGATAAGGTAGAGCGTCGCCCAGTAGTGGAGTTAACTTTACGCCTAGGCCGTTTATCAGAAAAAACCGAATTCACCCTTACCGACCGCAGTCAAATGACCTACTCGGTATTATTGGGCCGAGAATTCTTAAAAGACATCGCTGTCGTTGATATTGCCCGCAAAAATGTACAAGGCAAACCAAAGCGCCCGCTTCCTGCTAAAGAGTAACCCTTATGTACTCTCGTAAACCCTTTTATATTATTGTGGCCGTGCTGTTTTTAGCCGGTCTGGCATTAATGCTACAACGCCACTTTGTTTATGAAGTGCCCTGGATGCCCGGTGAAAAACGCCAAATTTGGTCGATTGAAGCTAAAGTGGAATTTGAAGCCCAAGGCAAACCCGTTAAAGCCTCTTTAGCTAT
Organism: Oceanisphaera pacifica; assembly: GCF_017498065.1. GTDB lineage: Bacteria > Pseudomonadota > Gammaproteobacteria > Enterobacterales > Aeromonadaceae > Oceanimonas > Oceanimonas pacifica. The sequence goes on from NZ_JAGDFX010000011.1 coordinate 82,794, forward strand.
TCCGGGTAGTCAGCCAGGCTTTACGCTAATGAATGAGTCTGCCGCCTCTCCTGGCTACGGTTTGTCTTTTGTTGAGGCCAATGGCAGCAGTCGAGCGGAATGGACCATTCGCAATGCCCAAGGCCATCAAGAGCTGTATTACAAAGTCGACATGATGCACGACCCCTTTGCCAAAGCGCCTTTATCGACCCAAGCTCCGGCCATGATGGCAGTCGAGGTGGCCGAGCCTTATGCGACCGCCATGGACCAAGTGTTATCTTTAGCCAAAGAGCGCTCAGCTGATGGCATTACTCTGACCCGCGAGCTAATCAAAGAGCTCAACAATCGCGGTCAAAACGCTGAGCTACTGGCGCAATATAAGGCACCGGGCCCATTATTAGTGGAGCTGTTGCACCGTGCCGCTGTGCCAGCGCGATTATTACAAGGGTTACAGCTAGAAGATGGCCGCCGTCGCCAACCGCTGATTAACTTGCTGCAGGTATACGAGGGGGAATCATACGAGTTATTTAACCCAGAAACCGGCGCTCAGGGTCTGCAAGAGCAACAACTATTATGGGAGTATCATTCCTCACCTGTGCTGGATTTGGTGGGGGGGAATAACTCTCGGGTGACCTTTACCATGCTGCAACAAGAGCAGCCCACCAATATTGCCTTGGCTAAAAAGTTTGACCAACCCAGCTGGATTGACGTTTCTTTATATAACCTGCCCTTAGAAGAACAAGCGCTGTTTAAAGGCATTTTATTAGTACCTATTGGTGTGCTGGTGGTGGTATTTTTACGCATTATTGTTGGCGTAAAAACCTCAGGCACCTTTATGCCGGTGCTGATTGCGATGGCGTTTATTCAAACCAGTTTGATCACAGGACTAGTGGGCTTTTTAATCATTGTTGGCACAGGGTTAATACTGCGCTCTTATCTCTCACACCTTAATTTGCTGCTGGTGGCGCGAATATCGGCGGTGATCATTATGGTGATAGGCATTATTGGCTTCTTTAGCATAATGGCCTATCAGCTTGGTCTGACCGAGGGCATGAAAATCACTTTCTTCCCCATGATCATTTTGGCTTGGACCATAGAGCGCATGTCTATTTTATGGGAAGAAGAAGGCCCCAAAGAAGTGGTTAAACAAGGCGGTGGCTCGCTAATGGTGGCTGTGGTGGCGTTTTTAGCCATGAACAGTGAAATTGTACGCCACATTACCTTTAACTTTTTAGGCTTACAGCTCATTGTGATGGCAGTGGTATTACTGCTGGGCAACTACACCGGTTATCGTCTTACTGAATTAAAGCGCTTTAAACCGCTGGTAGACGAATATAATACGGACGGCCACAAGCATGATTAAACGTTGGCTAGCACAATACGCCTCCCCTTTTGCCCTCGATAAAATGGGCATTATGGGCATGAATCAGCGCAATATTTCTTATATCAGCCGTTATAACCCGCGGCGTTTATATCCACTGGTGGATGATAAACTAGAAACTAAGCGCATTGCCCTAGACGCCGATGTAACAGTGCCCGACTTAATTGGCGTAATTGAGTTTCAACATCAGGTATCGAGTCTGCTAGAAAAAATTAAAGACAGGCCAGGGTTTTGTATTAAGCCGGCCAAAGGCTCGGGGGGTAAAGGTATAGTGGTGATTGTGAGCCACGACGGCCAGCACTTTATTAAGCCCAGCGGCAAAGGCGAAAGCATTGTTGATTTAGAACGCCATGTATCGAATATTCTTGCCGGTTTATTCTCTTTAGGCGGTAAGCCTGATGTGGCGTTAATTGAGGCATTAATTGATTTTGATGAGGTGTTTGACGGCTTCTCTTACGAAGGCGTGCCCGACAGCCGCGTGATCGTCTTTAAAGGTTTTCCGGTTATGGCCATGATGCGCTTATCTACCAAGGCCTCAGACGGCAAAGCCAACCTGCACCAAGGTGCCGTGGGCGTGGGGCTGGATATTAACACCGGCAAAGCCATACGCGCCGTGCAGTTTAATCAGCCCGTTCGCTATCACCCCGATACCGGACGCGACTTACTCGAGCTTAAAGTGCCCTACTGGGAGCTACTACTCAGCTTGTCATCGTCTTGCTACGAGATGTCGGGTCTGGGTTATATTGGCACCGACATGGTGCTAGATAAGCAAAAAGGCCCCATGTTATTGGAGCTAAACGCCCGCCCAGGCTTGGCTATTCAAACCGCCAACGGCGCCGGTTTACTACCGCGTTTGCGCAAAATAGAACAACTCGGTAAAAATGCCACCTTTAGTCCCGAAGAAAGAGTCACCTTCGCCCGCAAAGAATTTGCCGCTTCAGTAAAAAACAAAGCTACATAAGCAAGCCGTAGGGTCGAATTCATTCGACCGGTTTTAGGCCACGTACCACGGTTTTTGGTCCAATAAATTGGACCCTACGAAAAGATTAAAACCCACCGAATGTCTAAAATGTAGGGTCGAATTCATTCGACCGGTTTTAGGCCACGTACCACGGTTTTTGGTCCAATAAATTGGACCCTACGAAAAGATTAAAACCCACCGAATGTCTAAAATGTAGGGTCGAATTCATTCGACCGATTTTAGGCCACGTACCACGGTTTTTGGTCCAATAAATTGGACCCTACGAAAAGATTAAAACCCACCGAATGTCTAAAATGTAGGGTCGAATTCATTCGACCGGTTTTAGGCCACGTGCCACGGTTTTGGTCCAATAAATTGGACCCTACGAAAAGATTAAAACCCACCGAATGTCTAAAATGTAGGGTCGAATTCATTCGACCGATTTTAGGCCGTACCACGGCTTTTGTGCGAATAAATTCGCCCTTACATAAACAAAAAATAATTATTTACCACTCTTATAACCATATTGCATCCCAATGCGGATAATCTTCTATACGCTCAACTAATCCCTTGCGCAATGGGTTAGCAACAATATAACGGGCAATATGCTTTATATCTTCTTCCTGCCTTAATGCATGATCGTAATATCCTTTTTGCCATATTGCCCCCTGCCTTTGCATCGTCACATTTAACTGCCTGGCGGTTTTTCCTTTTAGCATTTTGACAACCTCAGACAATGTCAGTGAAGTATTCAAAGCAAATAACCAATGCAAGTGATCAGGCATCACTACCCATGCTAGCGAGCTAACACTATAGGTGTCATGTAGGTTTTTTAATTCACTGATAACGATACGAGCATTCGTAAATTGACTAAATACCGGTTCGCGATTGTAGGTACAAATCGTAACGTGATAGGCAGTGTTAGCCATAGAATTACGCCCGATAAGCAGCTTCTCTCTCGACATAATGTGTACCGCGCAGAAACAGAAGAGATGCGATAAGAGTAGCAGAGGCTTAGCCAGCTAGGGTTTGTTTTGATCCAGTCATTTTTGGTCCAATGAATTGGACCCTACGAAAAGATTTAAACCCAACGGGTGTATTAAATGTAGGGTCGAATTCATTCGACCGGTTTTAGGCCACGTACCACGGGTTTTGGTCCAATGAATTGGACCCTACGAAAATAAAAAAGCCCCAGACCGTTTGGTTGGGGCTTTTGCTTTAGCTAGGCGCTTGGCGCTGTTTTTACAACCTTGTTTTCGGTTTTTGCTTGGGGTTGCGGGCGCGTTTAGGGGCGGCGGGCTTTTTCTTTGGCCCTGTGCTGGCACCGGTTCCGGCGTTGGTGCCGCCGCTTTTTACACGGGTATTATGGCGGCGTACGGCTTTGCGAATTTGCGTTAGCTGCTTATGACGCTTAGGCGCATCCACCTCTACCTTAGTTTCTTTTTCTGCTGTTAACCCCACGGCACCGCGCAGGTAATTCACCTGATCCAGAGGCATTTCAGACCAGCCCCCACGAGGCACATCTTTGGGTAGCAGTATTTTACCGTAACGCACCCGGATCAAACGGCTAACCTGCATCTCTTGTGACTCCCACAAGCGACGTACTTCGCGGTTACGACCTTCTTTTAACGTCACATGAAACCAGTGGTTCATGCCCTCGCCACCGCTGTATTTAATGGTATCAAATTTCCCCATACCATCTTCTAGCATCACGCCTTTTAACAAACGTTGCACCATGGCTTGGTCAACTTCACCAAAAACGCGCACCGCATATTCACGGTCAATTTCGTGGCGTGGGTGCATTAAGCGGTTGGCTAACTCGCCGTCTGTAGTAAACAGCAATAACCCTGAGGTATTCACATCTAAACGCCCTACCGAGATCCAGCGAGCGCCTTGCAGTTTTGGCAGGCGATCAAATACCGTTGGTCGCCCTTCGGGATCTTTACGGGTACTCACTTCACCTTCTGGCTTGTGGTAGGCCAATACGCGGCACATTACATCGGCTTCAGCTTGCGTTTCTATTTGGTGGCCGTCTACGCGAATTTGCTCGCGCCCCGTCACACGATCGCCTAATACGGCAACCTTGCCATCCACACTCACTCGTCCTTGGCTGATCATCGCCTCAAGTTCACGGCGTGATCCTCTGCCAGCTCGCGCCAGCACTTTTTGCAGTTTTTCTGTCATGTTACTCATTGTTCACCAAGGACTTATTCAAAAGGGCGAGTATCGCCGGCACCCGCACGGGCAATCACAGGGCTGTCGTCATACAGCTCAACCACTGTGGTGGGTTGTGGGTCTAACACGCCACCGTCAATAATTAAATCAACGTGTTTTTCTAGCTGCTCACGGATCAAGTGTGGATCGTACTCAGCGTCGGTTTGCTCAGGCAAAATTAAACTACCCGACATTAATGGCTCGCCCAGCGCCTCTAATAACGCCAGCGTAATAGGATTATTAGGCACCCGCAGGCCAATGGTTTTACGCTTAGGGTTTTGCAAACGCTTAGGCACTTCTTTAGTGGCGCGCAAAATAAAGGTATAAGCACCTGGGGTGTTATTTTTCATTAATCTAAAGGCGCCATTATCAACTCGCGCATAAAACGACAGTTCAGATAAATCACGGCACACTAAGGTAAAGTTATGATCTTTTTCTAGCTTACGGATGCGACAAATTCGCTCCATGGCATTTTTATCACCTACTAGGCAGCCAATGGCATAGCCTGAGTCTGTAGGGTAAACCAGCACGCCACCTTGACGAATAATCGCCACCGCCTGATTAATTAGGCGCGGTTGTGGGTTGTCGGGGTGCAGTTCAAAATATTGGCTCATGATTCCTCCCGGAATGATTAGGTTTGTTCACCTGAAATAAAACGTGTCCACACTGGGGTAGCTTCTTTAGGCAGCCACAATTGTCGGCCCAGTTCGCGCCATTGGCTAGGAAAATGAAAATCTGAGCCAACCGATGCTTCCAGCTGATACTCTTTGCTCCATTCCCCCAAGGTAGCACGCTCTTGTGGGCTTTGCTGTGCCATAGAGACTTCCATGGCATCACCGCCGGCTTCGGCAAAGGCGATGATCATTTTTCTGATCCATTTGTTCGATAGGTCGTAACGGGTAGGGTGCGCCAGCACCGCCACGCCGCCCGCCTGATGAATTGCCGTTATGGCCTCATCTAACGAACACCAATTAGGCGGAGCATACCCCGTATTGCCACGGCTTAAAAACTTTTTAAACACTTTTCCCATCGAATCCGCCGCCCCTTGGCTAACTAACCACTGCGCCATGTGGCTGCGGGTAATGGGCGCGTCTCCGGCAATGGCCCGTGCGCCCTCATAACCGCCTGCAAAGTTGGCTTTTTCGAGGCGCTCCGCCATTAGATGTGCGCGCAGCTCACGTCGGTTTTGCTGCTCTGCCAACAAGGCATTTAAGCCTTGATGATCGATTTGAATATTCAGCCCCACCACATGCACTTCTAACGATTGCCATAAGCAGGATATTTCTACGCCATTAATCAATCGCACCCCAAACTCTGTTGCAGCTTGTGCCGCTTCGGCTAATCCGCCCAAGGTATCGTGATCGGTTAACGCCAGCACATCCACTTCTTTTTCGGCCGCGCGCGCCATTAATTCCCTTGGCGTAAGCTGACCGTCGGACGCTGTAGAATGGCTGTGTAAATCAATTCGCATAAAAAATCCTGAACTTTGGGTTGACTTGTGCCCCCGATTATCGTTTAACTATACATAGTTTTAGATTAACGAGCAGAGCGATATGTTTCAGCAAATTCCCACTTTACGTATTATTTGGTGGTGGCACACTCCTTAAACGGGCGTGTGATTTGCTGTATCTGTCTTTAAAGGCTCAGCGAACATAAAAGCCCGCCCCAGTGCGGGCTTTTTTATTATCTAGCAAAAGGTGGCGTGATGAAACCAACCCAGCACATTTTTTGGCGATGGCAAGCAGAAACTCATGTAACACCCATCAAAACGGCATTTGTTTCTATTATTGATACCGACATTGCCAGCCAGGTGATCAGGCAAGTACCTGATGACCGCGATTAATACATAAGGAAAAAACATCATGGCGCATGGTCCGCTCCAGATATTATTGCAAGACGCACCCTACACAGACGATCCACTGGCATTATTTGCCGCCCTCACTCAGCCTGGCGACAACAGCCTCTTGCTAGAGTCAGCCGAAATAGACACCAAAGCCGGCACCCAAAGCTTATTAATGCTTGATGCCTGTGTACGCTTAGTCTGCCAAGGTCGCACCGTAACCCTAACGGCGCTTAACAACAACGGCCTACCGGCGCTCGATTTAGTGGCACAAGCGCTGGGGGGCGAGCGCCTTGCAGAGCAATTGGTGGTCACCTTTGCAAAAGCCGACGACACACTCGACGAAGATAACCGCTTAAAAGCGCCCTCTGTGCTAGAAACCTTGCGCCTTATTTTAACGCGCTTTAATGCCGACCTTGGCCCGCAGCATATTTTTATGGCCGGCACCTTTGCCTACGATTTAATTGCCTCGTTTGAGCAACTGGCCGAGGTTCCTCAAGGCATTAACACTTGCCCCGATTTTTGTTTTTATCTGGCCGAAACCCTGATCACTTTGGATCATAAACAAGAAACAGCGCATTTATCAGCCTGCGTATTTGATAGCGCAGAGCAGCCAAGATTAGCCGAGCGCCTTAACCAGCTGAGTCATGCTTGTGGCGAACAACATCCTGAGCCCATCGCCGATACGCAACTGCATGGCCACATTGAAGCCAGCAAGAGCGACCGCGAGTTTAAACGTGATGTGAACGACCTAAAACAGCACATTAAAGATGGCAATATTTTTCAGGTGGTGCCCTCGCGCAGCTTTAGCCTGCCCTGCCCGCGCCCCTTGGCGGCCTATCGCAAGCTCAAGCAAACCAACCCCAGCCCCTATTTGTTTTATGTGAACGATCAAGACTTCACCTTATTTGGCGCCAGCCCCGAAAGCTCAGTAAAATTTGATCATGCCAGCCGCCAAGTGGAAATGTACCCCATTGCCGGCACCCGTAAACGGGGTATTAACCCCGATGGCAGCATTAATCTGGACTTAGACGGACGCATCGAACTCGACCTGCGCCAAGATGCCAAAGAAACCGCCGAGCACTTAATGTTGGTCGACTTGGCCCGCAACGACATTGCGCGCATTAGTGAGCCCGGCAGCCGCTATGTAAAAGATTTATTAAGCGTCGATCGCTACAGCCATGTGATGCATTTAGTGTCGCGTGTAGTAGGCACCCTTCGCCACGACTTAGACGCCCTGCACGGTTATCAGGCCTGCATGAACATGGGCACGCTCACCGGCGCGCCAAAAATTCGCGCCAGCGCACTTATTCGCGAGGTAGAGCAACAACGCCGTGGCAGCTATGGCGGCGCTGTGGGTTATGTTAACGGCCAAGGCGATATGGACACCTGCATTGTGATTCGCTCCGCTTTTGTCAGCGATGGCGTGGCTCATGTACAAGCCGGCGCCGGTGTGGTGTATGACTCAGATCCGCAATCGGAAGCTGATGAAACACGCAACAAAGCAGCGGCGGTACTCAATGCCATCGCCCTTGCCCACGGCACCACATTGGCGGAGGTGAGCCATGACTAAGACGATTTTTTTACTGGATAATTACGACTCTTTTACCTACAACTTGGTTGACCAATTTCGCAGCCTAAATGCCAGCGTTAAGGTATTTCGCAATTCAGTGCCGGTGGCGCAACTCGTGGCCGCCATAGAAAGCAGTGAACAAGCCGGCGAGCGCCCTATTCTGGTGCTGTCTCCAGGCCCAGGCACACCTAGCCAGGCGGGCAATATGCCCGAGCTGATTAATGCCTGTATTGGCCAGTTTCCTATTTTAGGGATTTGTTTAGGTCATCAAGCCTTGGTTGAGCACTATGGCGGTGTGGTAGAAAGTGCCGGTGAAATTAAGCACGGCAAAAGCTCATCCGTTAGCCACAATGGCCAAGGGGTATTTGCTAACCTATCTAACCCGCTGCCGGTGGCGCGTTATCATTCATTGGTGGGGTCAAAAATCCCTAGCACTTTAGCCGTTATTGCCGACTATCATGGCATGACCATGGCCGTGCAAGACACCGCCAAGCGGGTATTGGGTTTTCAGTTTCATCCCGAGTCCATTATGACCACAGAAGGGGCACAACTGCTGGCGCAAAGCTTAGATTTTTTAAACGCCCCCGAAACCAAAGCCATGGATCAGTTATTTAGGGGCGAGCATATTAGTCGCACCCAAGCTCATGGTTTATTTAGCGAGCTAATTAAGGGCGACATGGATCAAATGACCATGGCATCTTTATTAACAGTGCTCAAAATGAAAGGCGAAACCCCCGACGAAATCGCCGGTGCCGCCCAAGCCCTGCTAGATGCCGCCTCGCCTTTCCCGCGTCCTGAATACCCGTTTTGCGATATTGTGGGCACCGGTGGCGATGGCATGAACACCATAAATGTGTCTACCACCTCGGCATTAGTGGCAGCGGCCTGTGGCATTAAAGTGGCCAAGCACGGCAACCGAGGCGTGTCATCTAAGTCGGGCTCCTCTGACTTACTTGAACAATTGGGCATCGACCTTAATATGAGCGCCGATCGCGCCCGCAAATGCCTAGACGAAGTGAATGCTTGCTTCTTATTTGCGCCTAACTATCACGGCGGCATTCGCCACGCCATGCCCGTGCGCCAAGCTTTAAAAACCCGCACCATCTTTAATATATTAGGGCCGCTTATCAACCCCGCTCGCCCCAACTTTATGTTGTTGGGCGTTTATGCCGAGCACCTAGTGCGCCCCATTGCCGACACCTTGCAAGCCATGGGCTTAAAGCGCGGCATGGTGGTGCACGGTAGTGGACTCGATGAAGTGGCCATTCATGGCCCCACTACAGTGGCAGAAATACATAATGGCGTGATCAGCGAATATCAAATTACCCCGGAAGAGTTAGGCCTAGAGCGCTTTGACATTAGCGCCATTGCCGGTGGCGAGCCCAGTGAAAATAAAGCCATTACCCTAAGTCTTTTAGAAGGTGGCGGCACCCCAGCACAACAAGGCGTGATTGCCATGAACGTGGCGCCCTTGTTGGTGATGAACGGCCAGGCTGAGACCCTAAAAGAAGCCGCAGCCCAAGTGCTGACTGTGTTAAAATCGGGCAAAGCCATGGATGTAGCCAATAAATTGGCGGAGTTTAGTCAATGTTAAGTACCGTATTGGGCAAGATTGTTGCCGATAAAAAAATCTGGGTGGCCGAGCGTAAAGTCAGCCAGCCATTAAGCGACTTTGAAGCTAAGTTAACCCCCAGTGATCGCTCTTTTGTGGATGCGCTTAATGCCAAGAGCCCGGCGTTTATTTTGGAATGTAAAAAAGCCTCGCCCTCTAAAGGCTTAATTCGTGAAGACTTTGACCTAGACGCCATCGCCCAGGTCTATGGCCGCCATGCCTCGGCGGTTTCGGTATTAACCGATGAAAAGTATTTTCAGGGACAATTCGACTTTGTAACTCAAGTACGCGCTCAGGTAAGCCAGCCGGTCATTTGCAAAGACTTTATTATCGACCCCTATCAAATTAAGCTGGCTCGCTTACACCAAGCCGATGCCATTTTATTGATGTTGTCGGTATTAGATGACGAGCAATATCGCACGCTAAGCGCGGTGGCTGAGTCATTAAACATGGGCGTGCTCACCGAGGTGATTAGTGAAGAAGAAGTCACTCGTGCCATTGCCTTAAATGCCAAAGTGATTGGCATTAATAATCGCGACTTGCGCGACTTATCGATTGATCTCGATCGCACTAAACGCTTATCGGCGCTGATCCCTGCCGATCGCGTGGTAATTTCAGAATCTGGCATTAACCATCATGCCCAAGTGCAAGCGCTGTCTGCCCATGCCGATGGCTTTTTAGTGGGCAGCTCTTTAATGGCGCAACACGACATTGAGCTGGCCGTACGCAAGCTGATTTTGGGGGCCAATAAGGTTTGTGGCCTTACCCGCGCTCAAGATGCCGCTGCCGTTTATCATGCTGGTGCCGTGCACGGTGGGCTAATTTTTGTTAGCAAAAGCCCGCGCTGCATTAGTGCGCAACAAGCCCGAGCTATTATGGCTGCCGCCCCGCTTGAGTATGTGGGTGTGTTTCAAAACCATGCCATCGCAGAGGTGAGTGCCACCGCCAACGAATTGGGCTTACACGCAGTGCAGCTGCATGGCGATGAAGACGACGCTTATATTGGCACGCTAAAGCAACAGCTAGCCGAGGGCATTGCTGTATGGAAGGCGATACCGGTGAGTGAGCAATTACCTAACTTGCCAAAAGGCGCAGACCGCCTGTTGTTTGATACCCAAGCAGCAGGCCAAAGTGGCGGCACCGGTCAAACATTCGACTGGACCTTATTAAACGACATAGACAACAGCCAAGCCATGTTAGCCGGAGGCCTTACCCCAGAGAACGCCCAAGAAGCCGCCGCTAAAGGCTGTGTCGGGCTAGATTTTAACTCTGGTGTAGAAAGTGCGCCTGGCATTAAAGATGCCAGCAAATTAACCGCCGCTTTTACCACTCTTCGCCGCTATGGTCGCCAGTTGAGCCGCACTACAGAACACGGGAACAAAAAATAATGAGCTTACTTAATCCTTTTTTTGGTGATTTTGGTGGCATGTATGTGCCACAAATTTTAATGCCCGCCTTGCTGCAACTAGAAAAAGCTTTTGTTGATGCGCAGCAAGACCCGGAGTTTGATCGCGAATTTCGCGAACTGCTCAGCGAATATGCTGGTCGCCCTACGCCACTAACGCGGGTGCGTAACTTAACCGCACACACCAAAACCCGCCTTTACTTAAAGCGCGAAGACTTACTACACGGCGGTGCCCACAAAACTAACCAAGTTTTGGGTCAGGCTTTATTAGCCAAACGCATGGGAAAAAGCGAAATTATTGCTGAAACCGGTGCTGGTCAACACGGCGTGGCTACCGCCTTAGCCTGTGCATTAATGGGCTTAAAGTGCCGTATTTACATGGGCGCTAAAGACTGCGAACGCCAAGAGCCCAACGTATTTCGTATGAAACTCATGGGCGCTGAAGTCATTCCTGTTCATGCCGGATCAGCCACCCTAAAAGATGCCTGTAGTGAGGCCATGCGCGACTGGGCCGCTAATTATGAAACCGCCCACTATATGTTGGGCACCGCTGCAGGGCCGCACCCCTTCCCCACCATAGTGCGTGAATTTCAGCGCATGATTGGTGAAGAAGCCAAAGTACAAATTATGGAGCACGAAGCCCAATTGCCCGATGCGGTTATTGCTTGTGTGGGCGGTGGCTCTAATGCGATTGGGTTATTTGCCGACTTTATTGAAGAAGAACAAGTACGCTTACTTGGCGTAGAGCCTGCGGGTAAAGGCATTAGCACCGGCCAACATGGCGCCACTTTGGGTGAAGGCACACAAGGCATTTTCTTTGGTATGTTGTCGTTAATGATGCATAACGAAGACGGCCAAGTGTCTGAATCGTACTCTGTGTCTGCGGGACTCGATTTTCCTTCGGTAGGCCCACAGCACGCCCACTTAGCCACCACAGGCCGTGCCGAATATGTATCTGTAACCGATGATGAAGCTTTAGAGGCCTTTAAAGCTCTGGCGCGCAATGAAGGGATAATTCCTGCATTAGAGTCTTCTCACGCACTGGCGTATGCCCTTAAAATGGCCGACGCCGAGCCCGAGAAAGAGCAAGTATTAGTGGTTAACTTATCTGGCCGTGGCGATAAGGATATTTTTTCGGTAGCCGAGCTACTTAAGCAAAAGGGAGAAATGTAATGAGCCGTTATCAACGCTTATTTGACCGTTTAACGGCCGAAAATCAGGGTGCTTTTGTCCCTTTTGTTGCCTTAGGCGATCCCACTCCTACTTTATCACTAGCAGTGATTGACGCCCTCATTGCCGGCGGTGCCGATGCTCTAGAGCTGGGTATTCCGTTTTCTGATCCCGTCGCCGACGGCCCCACCATTCAAGCTGCCACCTTGCGGGCATTAAATGCCGGTACTAACACCCAAGTTTGCTTTGATATGCTGGCAAGCATTCGCGACAAGTACCCAGAAGTTCCTATTGGCCTGTTGGTGTACGCCAACTTAGTATTTGCCCCAGGCATGGATAACTTTTACCGCCGCGCCGCAGCCGCTGGCGTAGACTCGGTATTAGTGGCCGATGCGCCCATTGAAATGTCGGCGCCTTTTAAAGCCGCTGCCGACAAAGCTGGCATAGAGACTATCTTTATTGCCCCGCCCAATGGTGACGAAGCCACCTTAAAAGCCATTGCCGAAACCGGCGCAGGTTACACCTACCTGCTAAGTCGTGCTGGGGTAACCGGCACCGAAACCAAAGCCGGTAAACCGGTAGACGCCTTATTAGCCCAGCTTGCTAAATATAATGCGCCGCCCTCTTTATTGGGCTTTGGCATTTCCACCCCAGAGCAAGTACGCGACGCCCTAGCAGCCGGTGCTGCCGGTGCCATATCAGGCTCAGCTATTGTTAAGATCATTGAGCAACATCAAGATGATCCCAAAGCCATGACCGACGCACTAACCGCATTTGTAAAAAACATGAAAGAAGCGACCAACTTACCCGCTGCGCGGTAATGTTGAATTAAACAAAAAATCGCCAGGCTAAAAAAGCCCCAACCAAACGGTTCGGGGCTTTTTTAAATAAAAAGGGTCGGAGTCATTTATCAAAAAATATCGCAACCTGTTAGATAGGCAAAAACACAACCACAAAAAAATTCATAAAAAAAACAGCAAGTTAAGGGTTGTTAGTGTTTAGCTCTACTTCAATCTGCAATTAAATGACTCCGACCCATTTTATACTTAACTACAGCTCCCGAAGGGTTGGCGTAAACGTACAGCGTAAGACGTATCGCTTGTTTTTCAGCTTGGTGCTCGGCGCTATAGTCGCTTTGCTTTGGTAGAGGCCGCTTCAGCTGGCCGGTGGCGCGCAGCGGCGCTTTTTTTGCCGTCATTGCGAGGAGTGCAACGACGCGGCAATCCATTGAACAGACAGCCATACGTTTACGCCTAACGCGATACGAGCAAGCCGTGTGTTCTTTAACGTACAGCGTAAGGCGTACCGCTTGTCTTTCAGCTTGGCGCTCGGTGCTATAGTTACTGACAGCTACCCAAAGGAGGACTGATGCCCTTTCATTAGCACCCCTCACCCCAAAACACACAAATAACGCAATACTATTGCACAAAATAAGTAAAACCCGCATAACAACGCAATCATTATTCTCAATAACTGCGGTATGCTATTACCTAACTTAGCCAAACCAATTTAACGCAATCTAAGGTGTCTGCCCATGAGCTTTAACCATCAAAAATATGTCGCATTTAAACCGGTTAGCAAAACTAATCGCCGCTGGCCAGACCGCGTCATCGAGCAGGCGCCTCAGTGGTGTGCAGTCGATCTGCGTGACGGTAACCAAGCGTTAATTAAGCCAATGAACGTGGATCAAAAACAGCGCTTGTTTGATTTGTTGGTTAAGCTGGGCTTTAAAGATATTGAAATTGGCTTTCCGGCTGCCAGCCAGCCCGACTTTGATTTTTGCCGCAAGTTGATTGAAGAAAAACGCATCCCCGACGATGTGCGTATTCAAGTATTAACCCAAGCTCGCCAAGAGTTGATCGCCCGCACTTTTGAAGCCCTAAAAGGTGCAAACAAAGCCATTGTGCATGTTTATAACTCCACCTCTACCGTACAGCGCGAGCAAGTATTTGGTTTAGACAAGGCCGGTATTGTTGATATTGCCGTAAATGGCGCGCGCTGGGTTAAAGAATATGCTGAACAAGCCCCCGAAACACAATGGGCGTTTCAGTACTCTCCCGAAAGCTTTACCGGCACCGAATTAGATTTTGCCGTAGAAGTGATTGATAGCGTCAACCAAGTGTGGCGACCCGACTTAGGGCAAGATGTAATCATCAACCTGCCAGCTACGGTTGAAATGTCGACCCCTAACGTATTTGCCGATCAAATAGAATGGGTGTGCGATCATGTTAATCACCGTGAGCACATTAGCATTAGTGTGCACACCCATAACGATCGCGGTTGTGGGGTGGCCGCAGCAGAGCTAGCCATTTTGGCCGGTGCCGACCGAGTAGAAGGCACCTTAATGGGTAATGGCGAGCGCACCGGTAACATGGACTTAATTACCATAGCCATGAACCTGTATTCTCAGGGTATTGATCCTAAGGTTGATTTATCTGGCATGGCAGAAATTGTAGAAACCGTGGAAGCCTGCACCGATATTAGCACCCACCCTCGCCACCCTTACGCCGGTGACTTAGTGTTTACCGCATTTTCGGGTAGCCACCAAGACGCCATTCGTAAATGCTTGGCACTGCGCAAGCCAGATGACATATGGAATGTGGCTTACTTACCGATAGATCCTGCCGACTTAGGCCGCCATTACGACGAAGTAGTGCGCATTAATAGCCAGTCTGGTAAAGGCGGCGTGGCGTATATATTAGAGCGTGATTACGACATTACATTGCCACGCTGGTTGCAGATTGAATTTAGTAAAGTGGTACAGGCAGAAGCCGAAACCAATGGCGGCGAAATTGATTCGTTAACCATTCACCGTTTATTTGAAGAAAAATACCTTAACGTACACTCAGACTGGGCCTTGGTGTCTTATGACTTGCACCGAGACGAAGCTGGCGTACACGCAGACGTGCGTTTTGGTTCGCCCACACAAGTGCAATTGAAAGGCCAAGGTTCGGGGGCGGTAGAAGCGGTAGCCGAAGCATTAACAGCCGAGTTTGGTATAGAGCTGGCTGTAGAAGCCTATGACGAATTCGCCCTAGGCGAAGGCACCAAAGCCAATGCTTTAGCCTGCATTCGCTTGCGCATCAACAATCAGCATTACAGTGCCGCGGCACTGGCAGAAGACACCACCTCTGCCACCCTACAAGCCTTGCTATCTGGCGTGGCCCAGCAAATAAGCCTAGATGCACAGCGCCAGCCTGCGCATGCTGCAGTTACTCAGTAAATAACCAAGCGGCGTACCAAAGCGGTACGCCCTTGTTATAAAAAGGGGTCGGAGTCATTTTGGCTATTCGCTATACTCCCCCTCGGCCTAAAAATGGGCACCATACTTAATTAGCTCTATAAAATCAGCATTTTACACCAACTCCGTTAAACCTTGCAGCCAAGCCCTTGTGTTAAATGACTCCGACCCTTTTTTATGTTTTATACACCAAAGTAGCGCATGTGTAGTGCTCGTACTTCTTCCATCAACTCAGGTACTGGGCCTATCACCTGCACTTCGGGGGCCACTTCGTTAATAGATAATGCCTTAACTGGCGAGGGGGCTAAATTCCACTCTTCACACCAAGCGGCAAACTGCTTACCCGAGCAAATATAAACTACTCGCCCCAAGCCCGCCCAGGCATGTGCTGCGGCACACATAGGGCAATGTTCACCCGAGGTATACATAGTCGCTTGTGCGCGCTCAGTTTCGCTTAAATGCTCAGCTGCCCACTGCGCCAGCGCCAACTCAGGGTGAAAAGTGGCATTGGTATGAATTTGATTATGATCTTCAGCCAACACAGCACCGTTGGCCGACACCAATACAGAGCCAAAGGGTTGGTCGCCTTCATTTAATGACTCTTCAGCCAACGCCACACAACGGCGCAAATGTCGCATATCTTGTTCAGTTAACGTCATTTCAACTCTCCTGCCTACCAAACGCGCATTAGCCTTAACCCTACCTAAATAGCAACGCCTTTGCCACATACAGAGCAGCGCCGAGCGCCTAGCACCAAGCTAAAAGAAAGCGGTACGTTTAGTGCGCTACGCCTTACGTTAAAGAAAAACACCGGTTTTTGCCCCTTCGGGGAGCTGTCAGCCGTAAGCTAGAAGCTGTCAGTTAAAGAAAAAACCAAAACGTCGGTCATTGCGAGGGACGAAGCAATCCATGGTAAAAGAGAGCAGAACGTCTAACGCTGTACGCCTTACGTTAAAAATAAAACAGGTTTGATTTTTCGTACCGCGCTCAGCGTAAAGCATATAGCTGCATGCTAGTGTTCAATATAATGTACAATGGTTATAATTATTCGACAAATGTAGGGTATTTTGTACATTATGGATTATTTAGAGCTAGGCCAAGCAATACGTGAATTACGCCAACAGAAAAAAATTTCGCAACAACAGATGGCTGAACACCTAGCGATGTCTCGCACCACAATCAATGCTTTTGAACTGGGCCGCTCAGGCGATGTCGGGCTGAAAAAAGTAATGAAAATGCTAGATTATTTAGGCTACGAAGTCGCAATTCGTGAAAAATCCCCTTTCCCTACTTTTGAGGAGATACGCGATGGCCGTTAATGAAAAGCCTTTATCTGTAATGGTGGCGGGACAAGCCGCCGGTGAGTTGTTTAACGAACAAAACGAATTTGTATTTCGCTATGCTCCTGATACAACACAACAAAATTTTGTCTCGTTAACGATGCCAGCGCGCAGTAGAGATTATTCACACTCTGCCTTACCCCCACTATTTGAGATGCATTTGCCCGAGGGATATTTGCTATCGGTGTTACAACGTCATTTTTCTAAGCTCAATGGCGCCGATGATCTAAGCTTGTTGAAGCTGTTAGCGCCTAGTGTGCGTGGGCGAGTTCATTATCAAACAAATATAGATGTCACTCAGCCCTTAGAGCTAACCGACTTACTATCGCCTACTGCGGGGTTATTCGACGAATTAGTTGCACGCTTTGCTTTGCACTCACCTGTGAGCGGTGTGCAGCCAAAGGTATTGGCGCAGATCCAAGATAAAGCCACCTTGCGCATGGAAGATTACATCGTTAAAGCTTGGGGACCAGACTACCCACAGTTAGCGCTCAACGAGTATTGGTGCATGCGGGTATTAAAAGCTGCGGGTATTACAGTGCCCGAGTTCTATTTATCTGACGATGACGCACTTTTTATCATGAAGCGCTTTGATTTTACATCATCAGGCCAATGGCTCGGTTTTGAAGACATGTGTGTGTTAGCAGCAAAAGGTCGCCAACAAAAGTACGAAGGCAGCTACGAACAGCTAGCTAAAAACATTGCCAACTTTGTCTCTCCTTCACATAAAGTCACAGCATTGCAGCAGTTTTTTAAGATGTTAGTGCTAAATAACCACTTACAAAATGGCGATGCTCATCTAAAAAATTTCGGCCTATTGTATGAAAACATTCATAATATATGGTTAGCTCCAGCTTTTGATGTAGTTAGCACTACGGCCTACATTAGAAACGATGTGTCTGCTTTAACTTTAATGGGCAGCCGTGAATGGTGGACACGTAAACATTTGTTAACTTTTGGTGTTCAACAGTGCGCACTAACTCAAGCACAGGCAAATGCTTTATATGACGAATGCGAGCTGGCAATGGAGCAAGTGGCAGTACAAATACAGCAGGCATTAGTCACAGAAAAAGCAGCTGATAAACAGCAGATACTTACACACTTGCTGTTATGTCTAAACCTTGCTAAATAATGATAGATGGACTGGAAAGACAAGAGCAGCCGTACGCTTTACAACGACCGTTGTACAAAAAATTAAACTGGTTTTTAACTTCCAGCCGTCATTGCGAGGTACGAAGCAATCCATGGTAAAAGAGAGCAGAACGTCTAACGCTGTACGCCTTACGTTAAAAATAAAACAGGTTTGATTTTTCGTACCGCGCTCAGCGTAAGCATATAGCTGCCTGTTAGATGGATTGCCGCGTCGCTGCGCTCCTCGCAAAGACTGATTGGGGTTGCCCTCCTCACCCCTTACGTTTCACCATTAGTTTTTAGTCTCATGTCTCCAGCTCGCCCCTTTCCTGCTGTCATTGCGAGGTACGAAGCAATCCAAGTCTTCGGTCTTATCTTTTGAACTTAATTAAACATTCAAAATTTAGCATTCAACATTGCTCTTAATCCTGGGCGCAGGGCGCTGTTCTCTAGCCGTCATCCTGAACTCGATTCAGGATCTCGATTTAGTCTTTAGGCCTTAAACATCAAAGCGAGATACCGGGGCGAGCCCGGTATGACGGCAAAGGGCCAAAGCAGCGTTTCGATTTAGTTTGGCGCTGCTCTTGCTGTCTTTGCGCTCTTAGCTTGGTGCTGGGCGCTGGGCGCTATGTTTTGCTCTTCTAAATCTAATTAAACATTCAAAATTTAGCATTCAACATTGCCTTCAGCCTGGTGTTAACTATATTGGACTCAAGAGAACCAACTTATTAAGCGCATTAGCCGCAGCGGGAGTAACGTATGGGCCAACAACAAATGACGATACTGCATCACGGTGCAGTGCAAAGCGTTACCGGCTCATGTCACGAGCTACAAGTTAACGGCTCAGGCATTCTAATAGACTGCGGCTTATTTCAAGGTAAAGAGCAACGCGACGATCTCGCCATCGACTTTGCCATCAGCCATATTAAAGCACTGGTGATCACCCATGTGCATATCGACCACATAGGTCGACTGCCTTACTTATTAATGGCTGGTTTTAAAGGCCCTATTTATTGCTCACAACCCACAGCATTGCTGTTGCCCGCCATGTTAGAAGACGCGCTAAAAATTGGCTTTACCCGCAATAAGAAGCTGATAAACAAAGTACTAAAGTTACTCAAATCACGTGTGCGCCCCCTGTCCTATAACGAATGGCAAGTCATTGCGAACACAGACATAAGCATACGCTTACAACGCGCCGGGCACATACTGGGCTCAGCCTATGTAGAATGTGTAACCCCTCATCAGCGCGTGGTGTTTAGTGGCGACTTAGGCGCGCCCCACTCGCCCTTGCTCATGGCCCCTGCTTCACCCAAGCAGTGTGACGTATTAGTACTCGAAAGCACCTATGGCGATAAGGTTCACGACAGCCGAGAAGACAGGCGACTGCGCTTAAAAGTGGCCATAGAGCATGCGCTGGCCGACGGCGGCACCTTATTAATTCCTGCATTTAGCTTGGGCCGCACCCAAGACTTATTGTATGAAATTGAAGGCTTAATCAATGAATTTGCCCAAGACTCCGCCGCCCCCGGCTTACCGTGGCAAGACTTAGAAGTAGTGGTAGACTCGCCGCTTGCCGCCAACTTTACCCGTTTATATCGCAAGCTAAAGCCCTATTGGAACACCGAAGCAAAGGCGCGATTACAAGCAGGCCGCCACCCGTTATCTTTTCAACAAGTGACTGTGGTTAACAGCCACCAAGATCACTTAAAAGCCGTGCAATACCTGGCCAACACCCACAACCCCTTTATTGTGTTGGCAGGCTCAGGCATGTGTACCGGCGGGCGCGTGGTCAACTACTTAAAAGCTTTACTCGAAGATAGCCGTAACGACGTATTATTTGTCGGCTATCAAGCCGAAGGCACACCCGGTCGAGATATTTTAAATTACGGCCCTCACTTCTCAGCACACCAAGTCTCAGCAAACCAGGTCTCAACAAACCAAGCAGCCCAACAAAAAGCAGGCTGGGTAGCACTCGACGGCACCCGATACACTATTAACGCCAAAGTACACCAAGTCAGCGGTTACTCAGCCCACGCAGGGCAAGACGACTTAATACGCTTTGCGACAGACATAACCCCAGCCCCTAAACAAATTCGCCTGATCCACGGCGAACACAACGCCAAAGTCACACTGCAACAAAAACTCACCGCCGCACTGCCTAATACCGAGGTGCTAATTCCTTAAAGCAAAGCCCAGCATCTTTAATCAATACCAAGATCGACAAGATCAAAGCAAGCCCACCATGAGTCTGGTAAAGTCTCTTACATTACTCACTGTTAAATATTCAATGTAACGCCAACTATGTCTGTCGACTACTACCAGCAACAAGCCGAGCCTTTCTACCGCAGCACCATAAATGTAGATATGACGCCGCTCTACCAACGCTTTTTGCCTTATATTACTGAGGGCGGCAGCATAGTTGATGCCGGTTGTGGGTCGGGGCGCGATAGTCTGTATTTTGCTAATCTTGGCTTTAAGGTCACCGCCTTTGATGCCAGCCCCGAATTAGTCAAACTTGCCCAGCAACATACCGGCTTGCCAGTGAGTGTAAACCGCTTCGAACAATTTATTGCCACCGAACCCGTCGATGCCATTTGGGCTTGTGCCTCTTTACTGCACGTTCCAAGAGCCGAGCTTAACCTCGTTCTAGCGCATTTAACCGCGCAGCTAAAAACAGCAGGCGTATTTTATTGCTCATTTAAGTACGGCCAAGATGATGTAAGCCGCGAAGGTCGTCATTTTACTAACCTAGATGAAGCAGGCTTCGGCGAGTTAATTAAAGATCTACCGTTAAGTGTCATTGAGCAATGGCAAACTGGCGACTTACGCCCAGGTCGCGAACACGAACGCTGGTTGAATGTCATCTGCAAGAAAGAAGTAAGGAAAGCATAACCATGAGTGCCCCACAGCTACTAACTGGCGGTAGCCTACAAGATCCCAGCTTCAATCAACCGCTATTAGATGTCTTAAAAGATGCCATCAATAACACCGACTCCGCCAGTCAGATCACCATTGCGGTGTCGTTTATTCGCCACAGCGGTTGGCGCTTATTGCATGACGCCTTATTTGAAGCCCTTGGCCGTGGGGTCGCACTCAATATTATTACCTCTGATTACTTAGACGTAACCGAGCCGGTGGCGCTGCGCGAAATGATGCAATTAGCTGAACGCGGAGCCAATATATACATTTATGAAAGTGCGCAAAATGCGGGTTTTCATCTTAAGTCATACCTATTTATTCAGCAGCACACAGATCAGCAATTAACAGGATTAGGTCTTGTGGGCTCCAGCAACATTTCTCGTGCAGCTCTCACGCAATCATTAGAATGGAACTGGCAACTAAAAGTTGATCATGACATTAGTAGCCCGGCGGCCGTCAGCCTACTGGCGCTGCAGGAAGAACTAAATAAACTCGCACAAGATCAGCGTTTAGTACCGCTAACTCATCACTGGATTGATGATTATCTAACGCGTTACCAACACAGTGCTCTAACGCAGCTGCGCGTGATCACAGGCGATACCGCCAGCGACGATGAAACATTGCGCGAAACTCCATTACCCAACGCCGTGCAAGAAGAAGCACTAAGTGCTTTACATCATACTCGCCAACTCGGTTTTAAACGCGGTTTAGTGGTGATGGCAACCGGCTTGGGGAAAACATGGTTGGCCGCCTTTGATGCTCGCCAGCTGCATGCTAAAAGACTACTATTTGTGGCCCACCGCGACGAGATTATTCGCCAAGCCCAAGCGACTTTTATTCGCATGAACCCCAAGGCACACACCGGGCTATATAACGGTCAACAGCAACAACAAGCCGATTGGTTGTTTGCATCAGTGCAAACCCTAGGCCGCAGTGAGCACTTGCAAAATTTTGCTCAAGACCACTTTGACTACATTATTATTGACGAATTTCACCACGCTACCGCTCCAACTTACCGCAAGTTATTGAATCACTTTCGTCCACAATTTTTGCTTGGCCTCACCGCTACACCAGACCGTACCGACCAAGCAGATATTCTCGCCTTGTGTGACGATAACCTAGTATTTGAGCGTGGCCTGCGTGATGCCATTGTTGATAAACATCTTGTGCCTTTTATCTACCAAGGTGTGTATGACGAGTTTATTAATTACGACGAGATCCCATGGCGCAATGGACGCTTTGATCCCGATGCACTCGATGCCGCTTTTGCCAGCCAAAAACGTGCTAAACATGCGCTAAATAAATGGCAAGCGTTCAAACAAAATCGCACTTTAGCGTTTTGTATTTCTACTCGCCACGCCGACTTTATGGCGCGTATTTTTAACGAAGCAGGCATTAATGCCGCCGCCGTATATGCAGGCTCAGTCAAGCCACGCAACCAAGCACTCAGTGAACTAGCTGAGGGCACATTAGAGGTGATTTTCTCGGTTGATTTGTTTAACGAGGGCACCGATTTACCAGCCATAGACACTCTATTGATGTTGCGCCCTACCGAATCTCGCATTGTGTTTTTGCAACAACTAGGGCGCGGTTTACGCTTGTGTGAAGGTAAAACACACCTGATAGTTGTAGATCTGGTTGGTAACCATAAAGCCTGCTTATTTAAGCCCGAGTTACTGCGTGAAATCACTCAAATAGAGTCCAGCGAGCAGAGCGCAACCACAGCGCGCTTACCCGAAGGTTGCTTTATTAATGTTGAGCCGCAGTTACTGCCATTAATGGACAAACTCCGTTACGGCGGCCGCGTTAAAATAGTGGATGATTATCGTCGCTTAAAAGATCAATTGGGCCAAAGGCCCACGGCCATTCAAGCATTTCAGGCAGGATTTGATTTTACTAAGCTGCGTAAACAACACAGCAGTTGGTTTGAGTTAGCATTCAGTGAAGGTGACTTGAGCGCATCTGAAATACGGGTGCTAGATAAGCTTAAAGACTTTTTACTAACCGGCATCGAAACCACCACGCTCACTAAAAGCTTTAAAATCATCTTGCTGCAAGCCCTGCTAGAACTAGATGGCTTACAAAAGCCACCTACGCTGCAAGCATTGGCCGAACAATCGCGCTATGTGCTAGAACGCCACCCCGATCTTCTCCAACTCGACTTAGCACCTAAGCAACAAGCCATGACAGCAAACTCAAAAGCTTGGCTAACATATTGGAAGAATAATCCGATAAAACATAGCAGTAACATCGGCAGCAACCGACAAGTGGCCGAAACTAGCCAAGATTACGACGTATCAGCCGTAGCCAAAAGCCAAGCTGCTAAATATTGGTTTAGTAGAGACAACGAGCGCTTCACACCCGACTTTATCTTTCCCGAACAGGAGTTGGAGACCCTGCATCAGATGATGCAGGAGCTCGTCGACTTAAGACTGGCGGAGTATAGGCGCAGGAAAAGGAAACTCAGTTAAGCCGATATATTGAGTGATAATTTTCCGTGTTCTTCCGTGGCAAAGTATCTTGTTGGGTAAAGGCATAAGGGATCGAAGCTAAATATTCATTAAGTTATCTTGCAGATCTTATCTCTATTTTTCTGCGAGTTTAGTCAATGAATTGGACCCTACAAAAACAAGAGGCGGTGTGGGTTTTGTAGGGCGACAATTTATTTAGAGCGGTTTGGGTGTTTGCCTTTAGCTTAAGGCTTACAGCTTTACTTTGCGCCAGCGGCGAAATGCGAGGGCAAGTGTGCGCCTACAACACCCAAAAAAACTTGTATATTCAGCCTCTATTTCGTCTTGCGCTTTATGCCGTTGTGCCAAGCTAGCGTCGGCTTCTTACTCTTTGTTGACGCATGGCTTTGCGTTCTTTTTTGCTGGGAAGGTGCTCTCGGGTGTCGAGTACACTTTTTAAATCTTGATAGGCTTTGCGCCATGCTGCGGTATCTTTAAAGCGAATATCGCCGGTGGGCAGTGCTTTGTCTAGCTCGGGTAGGGTTGAGGTTTCTGGGCATTTTAGCAGGGCTTTGCGCCGGTTCATTAAGCTACCGGTGTGCATAGCTTCTAACTCGGCTAAGGTTTTGGGTTCTATCTGGCTGGCTAAGCCTATTATTTTTTTAGGCTTTACTGCCTTTGTAAACTTTATTTTTTCAGCCATTACGCTCACTCACTCCTTTTGGATATCAGCTAACGAATACAGTGTAGCCCAACGGGGCTAACAAGCCTAATTTTGAAAAGTTATTGCTAAAAATTCTATATTTTTCAAACGTTTTTAAGCTATTTTTGTCTCTAGCTCGTCTTCATCGCCTTTTAGCACTAACACCGCGCAAGGCGCATTAATGGTCACATACTCTAAAGTGGCGCGGCGTAATGACCAACGGCTGCACGATCCGCGCGAGGTAAGCACCACTAAGTCTGATTTAAGTTGTGCCGCTAGGGCATTAAGCTGCTTGGCAGTTTCGCCAGTTAACACATGCAAGGTGGCACTCACATCTAGCGGCAGGTACTTGCGCATAAGCAGGTCTAGGTTATCGCGCACTTCATTTTCTTTGGCATCGGGCGCTTCTTCATTTACATGAGGAAAAAACGCGGTGCCACTGGGATTATAGACACTCACCAGGTGCAGCTCTCCCCCATCGGCCAGTAGCCTTGCCCCTTCTTGTAATGCTTGTTTAGCTTCATCTTCGTTAGTGGGATGAACAGCAATTAAGATGTTATTGAACATTTTTTGGCTCCTGTTGAGTACCCGCTGTGGCGTTTACTTTGTCAAACGCGCGCCCTTGTACCAATTCATTTACGCTATAGCCTAAGGAGTCTGCTTTTAAGGCGCGATATAAAGACACCGCCATAAACATTAATAGTAAGCAAAACGGCAACCCTAGGGCGGTGATCACGTTTTGTAGGGCTTCTAGCCCTCCAGCTAGCAACATAGTAGCGGCAATCACACCTTGGGCTGCGGCCCAAAATATGCGTTGCCTGACTAATGACGGCTGATCTTCTCGCCGAGTGAGCATGTCGATAACCAGTGAGGCTGAGTCTGATGAAGTGGTAAAAAATACGATAATAATGATAACGCTTAGCAAAGACGCAAGCTGAGTTAGCGGAAAAGCTTCTAAAAAGGCGAAAATGGCCACAGAGGGATCTTGTTGTACATGTTCGGCTAAGGCTATTTGACCGTCCATTTCTACGCTGATGGCCGATAAACCAAAAATACCAAACCAAACAAGAGTGAAAGCGGTGGGTGCAAATAAAACGCCGGTAATAAATTCACGAATGGTACGCCCGCGTGATATTCGGGCAATAAATATGCCCACGTACGGAGCCCAAGTAATGGTCCAAGCCCAGTAGAACAGTGTCCATTGGCGCTGCCAGTCTGATGCTTTAAAGGTGTCGGTCCAAAATGCCAGCCAAGGTAAGGCGCTAATATAACTGCCCACACTTTCTACCATCCCATTAGCAATAAACACGCTCGGTCCCACCACAAATACGGTAAGTAGCAATAAAATGGCTAGGCCAATATTAATTTGTGATAGCCGGCGCACCCCTTTATCTAAGCCAAAGGCGACCGATACTGCGGCAATACTGGTGATCACTGCAATTAGCACCACTTGTACCCAACCTGTGGTGGGCACGCCAAATAAATAAGATAGGCCACTGTTAAGCTGTAATGCGCCCAGCCCCAGTGAAGTGGCCACACCAAATAATGTGCCGAGCACGGCAATAACATCAACCGTCCAGCCAATGGGGCCATAGGTGCGCTTGCCCAAAATGGGATAAAACAAACTACTGATGCGCATCGGTAGTTGATGCCGATACGAGAAGTAAGCAATTGCTAAGCCGGGCATGGCAAAGATGGTCCAGGTGTGTAGGCCAAAGTGATATAGGGCTATGGTCATGGCATCGCTGGCGGCTTGTTCACTACCGGGTTCAACGTCGTTAAAGGGTGGTTTTACAAAGTGCGAGACCGGCTCTGCAACCCCCCAAAACATTAAAATGGTACCTATGCCGGCGGCAAAGAGCATGGTGAACCACGTTAAGGTGGAATAATCGGGTCGGGCATCGTCACTGCCAAGGCGGATTGAGCCATAGCGGCTCACGGCCAGCCAAAGTAAGAACACTAAGAGTGAGCTGACCGAGAAGATATAAAACCAACCCAAGTGATGTGCCACCCAGCCGGTTAATACTGCAAAAGCGCCAGCCACTTCTTGGTCAAAGGGAATAGCGAGTATGACAAAAAGTAAGGCGATGCCTGCTGAGGTAAAAAATACACCAGGTATGGTTTGCAGCCCCAAAACACGTTGTAGTCGTTCTAGCAAGAAAGCCTCCTATCGAGATACCCGCATTTTGAGCCATGCGCTATATAATTATTTACCTATTGGTGAACAGTCTGACATATATATTAGGGTTTGTTAAATGAGTAAGGGGTAGCTATCAGCGGTCAGCGGTCAGCGGTCAGCGGTCAGCGGTCAGCGGTCAGCGGTCAGCGGTCAGCGGTCAGCGGTCAGCGGTCAGCGGTCAGCGGTCAGCGGTCAGCGGTCAGCGGTCAGCGGTCAGCGGTCAGTAAAAAAACAAGAACAAACAAAAGCAAAACCTAAACCAGCGTAAAGCGTATCGCCGTCTGTTCGATGGATTGCCGCGTCGCTACGCTCCTCGCAATGACGGCAAAAACGAGATCCTGAATCAAGTTCAGGATGACGGCTAAAAAACAGCTGTAAGCTATGAGCTGTCAGCCGTCAGAACAAACAAAGGCAAAACCTAAACCGGCGTAAAGCGTATCGTCGTCTGTTCGATGGATTGCCGCGTCGCTACGCTCCTCGCAATGACGGCAAAAACGAGATCCTGAATCAAGTTCAGGATGACGGCTAAAAAAACAGCTGTAAGCTATGAGCCGTCAGCCGTCAGAACAAACAAAGGCAAAACCTAAACCGGCGTAAAGCGTATCGTCGTCTGTTCGATGGATTGCCGCGTCGCTACGCTCCTCGCAATGACGGCAAAAACGAGATCCTGAATCAAGTTCAGGATGACGGCTAAAAAAACAGCTGTAAGCTATGAGCCGTCAGCCGTCAGAACAAACAAAGGCAAAACCTAAACCGGCGTAAAGCGTATCGTCGTCTGTTCGATGGATTGCCGCGTCGCTACGCTCCT
The DNA here is from genome assembly GCF_017498065.1 of Oceanisphaera pacifica. Taxonomy (GTDB): domain Bacteria; phylum Pseudomonadota; class Gammaproteobacteria; order Enterobacterales; family Aeromonadaceae; genus Oceanimonas; species Oceanimonas pacifica. Next base: position 109,703 of record NZ_JAGDFX010000011.1, read on the forward strand.
CGCAATGACGGCAAAAACGAGATCCTGAATCAAGTTCAGGATGACGGCTAAAAGACAGCTGTCTTTTAGCCGCTCTGTGTTCGGTTTGCTTTTTGTTTCTCTGACCGCTGACGGCTTAAAGCTGACAGCTATTTCTACGTTTATTCTTTTGCTAACCGAGCGTCGCGCTTGAGCTTGAATGGGGCAAAGATCAGTGCGAATACCAAGAACAAACCCAGGTAGCCAATTAAGGGGTAGAAGAAAGCGACCAGTTTGGTAAAGCCGGCAAAGCTTGCGATAAAGCCTATTACCAAGGTCGCTATACTAAAGCGATTGCCAGTGGGAGTACGCATGGTGACAAAGCGGGCCACAAAGGCGTAGAACATGCTGGCCCCGGTACTAAAAATCATACCAAACAGTACAAACGACATGGCGGTGGCCAATATGGGCGAGATGCCATCAATAATTTTGAGTAGCGGTAATGGATAGCCAACAATGTTGTCAATTTGCGAGAACATGGCTAAGTGGCTGATCATAATTAATACACCAATGGCCACACCGCCTAATAAGCCACCCCACTTGGCTACTTTTTCATTAATTTGGGCACCCCCCATCACCAATGACATGGCCGCCCCTACTGCAATATTAAACGACACATAGTTCACCGCAGATACAAACCAATGTGGCAAAGTAGACTTCACTCCTTCGGCAATAGGCGCTAACTCGGCAAAGGTACGCTCCATGGTCAGCAAGCTATAACCACAAATAAGTACCAGCGCTAAAATTAAAAAGGGAGTAATGCTGCCAATTAGTCCCACAACTTTATCGACCTTGAGCATTAAGGTCATGCCCATTAATAAGGTCATAATGATGCTGCCGACATAGGGCGGAAAGCCAAATTGCTGATCAAGAATAGAGCCTGCGCCCGCAATCATAACTACGCCTACGCCAAATAACGTAAAAATAATCACATAGTCGACCACAACTCCTAAATAGCGACCACTAATTTGATAAATGACGGTTTTATGGGATATTGCACGAGTACGACTGCCAAGCATGGTCAGCATCATGCCAAGGTAAGCGAATAACGCGGTGGCGACAATAGCTGCAGCCGTGCCTAAGTGCCCAAAGCTGGTAAAGTACTGTAAGACTTCTTGGCCAGAGGCAAAGCCTGCCCCTACAATGATGCCCACGAATGCGCTGGCAATCTGCAATATTTTCCACATAATCGTCTATTAACCCACCGAATAGCTTGGCAACTAAATACCAAAAGCACATTAAAACAAAAGATGCTGTTGCAGCACCGAAACTGCGCTCGACCTTAACAGAGTGCAACCGGAAGGCACATACCGCCTAAGGCTAATTTGTGATCGAGAGCACGGCTGGCCCCTTCGGGAGCTGTCAGCGATAAGCGGTCAGCGGCCAGTTGTTAGCTTCAGCCGTCATACCGGACTTGCTCCGGTATCTCGCTTTGTGTTTTAAGGCTTTAAAGACCCAAACCCTAAACCGAGATCCTGAATCTTCGTCATGCCGGGCCACGACCCGGTATCAGGATGACAGCAGGTTTCTTCGGGAGCTGTCAGTTAAAAAACAAGCGATACGTCTAACGTTAAGAGAAACACGGTTTTGCTTTTTCGTATAGCGTATAGCGTACGGCTGTATGTATGTAGTCGCGTGTTTTAGTTGCTAAATCCGGCGTTAATCAGACTATGGGGTCGGTAGCTGCTTATTTGTTGCCAACGCTGCCATACAGAGTCGTCTATGGTGACGCCTACCGAAAGATTGCCGGCAGTGTCTGTGTATAAAGGTCGGTGATAACGACCATCACCGGAGTGAAACCAGTGCCGATAGCGAGCATACCAGCCCAATAAAAAGGCTTGATAAGAATCGGTGGGGGCAGTTAACCACCCCTGCTCGGCTGGGATTGTTGGGGTAAGTAACAAACCGGCATTGCTGGCTTGTTGTTGCATCCATGCCAGCGGCAAGTCGGCTAAGGGGTCGTGTGGGTAACCTCCGCCCACATTAGCATGGGCACCAATAAACCAGCGCTGCTCTACTACTATTTGTGCCGGCTTTTTTTGGCCATTATGGTTGGTCCAAGGCACAGCTTGATAAACGGCTCTGTGCTCATCTAATGCTATGGCTTGGTAAGCGCGCTCGACTATTTTTGATAACTGAGTGTCGTGCCAAGAATAGGTGCCTCGCTCCGAGAGCAGAGTGCCAGGGATCCCTAAGGCTCCAACGGTGTCCCATACTCCCAGCAGATGTATTTTTATTTCTTGGCTGTATTGGCGCCTAAATTGTTGGCATATTTCGCCATCGGGGGCGGCACTTTTGTTGCGGTATAACCGCTCTGCTGCGCTGAGCTGGCTGGGGGTGACTATGTGTAATAGTCCGCACTTTCGGATCATGCCCACCATGCTACGGGCCGTATAAGCGCCACGACTAAAGCCAAATATCCAGACTTGATCGCCAGGGCGATAATGTTGTACAAGCCAGCTGTACCCAGCTTGCAGGTTTTTACTTAATCCCACACCAAACATGCCGCCTGTAAATCGAGTTGTGGCGCTGGTTCCTACACCTGGGCTATAAAAAAAACGTTGTCGGCATTCACCATCAAAGGGCGCTATGCTACGCGCTAGCTTAGCCACATTAGTGTTGTCTTGTGGATCGTTCCAAGTACCATCAAATAACACTATTAGTCGCTGGGGGTGATAAGACATAAGCGTGCTCCCTAACGCAAACATTCCCTATAGCTTAGGTTAAAAACACAAGGTGCAAAAATAAGCGTAGGGGATCTTTCATTTATCAATGGGGCGTTTAAAAAGATGCAGAGCATAACTCAACAGCAGCAATTAGATGGTTTATTGGCTGAGCATTCGGCTGTATTAGTGTTATATGGCGGAGCAAACTGTGGCGTATGTCAGGCCCTTAAACCGCAATTATTACACTTATTAACCGAGCAACTTCCTCGTGTAAAAGCCGTGTATGTCGACTGTCAGCAAGGCGGTGCCAGCTTGTGTGCTCAAGAGCGTATTATGGCGCTACCTGTGGTGCATATTTGGTTTGAAGGGCGCCGATTTGCTGAGTTTTTTAAGGTGTTTTCGCTGGCACATGTCAGTGCCGCCCTCACCCGCCCTTATCAATTATTGTTTGAGAATGATTAAACAACGCTATCAAGCCTTTAAGCAGCTGATAAGTAAACTAACGGCCTTAACGATTTAGAGAAAAAACACCGTGCAGGAGAAGACATTACTGCCGCCGATGTGGGCTGGGCTTCATTAGATTTGCTTATTTTTGCAGGGGCGGCAAAAGTCATGTCGGACTTGCTCCGGTATCTCGCTTTGTGTTTTAAGGCTTTAAAGACCCAACCCCTAAACCGAGATCCTGAAACGAGTTCAGGATGACGGCTGGCCCCTTCGGGGAGCTGTAAGCGATATGCCTTACGCTGTACGCTTTACGTTAAGAAAACATCGGTTTTGCTTTTTCGTATAGCGTTCAGCGTAAGACGTACGGCTTTCTTTAAGCCGCTTGGCGGGACTGTTTAAAACATTCTTGCTCCGCAAGGCCCACAGCTGAAGCGTGGGACTACAGAAAACACGCTCGGCACTGGTTTAGGTTTTGCCTTTGTTTATTCTGACAGCTTACGGCTTATCGCTGACAGCTCCCGAAGGGTTGGCGTACGGCTGTTTATTAAAATCAATCTAGGGTTTGTACACCGCCGCCGTTAACAAACAACACTTGGCCGCTCACCCACTTGGAGATAGGAGAGGCAAAGTACAATACCGCACCGGCTATGTCTTCTGGCTCGCCTAAGCGCTTAATGGGTGTATGTTCCAGCATGGTCGATTCAATTTCGGGGGTTAAAACGGAGGCCAAGGCATCGGTACGCACCGCCCCGGGCCCTACCGCATTCACACGAATACCGGCAGGACCATAGTCGAATGCCAAGTTTGCCGTCATGTGGTTAATGGCCGCTTTAGAGGAAGCATAAGCACTAATGGCAGGGCTTTTATTAATCGAGCTCATCGACGACATATTGACAATAGAGCCATAGCCGGCGGTTTCCATGTGGGGGGCGCACAGCTGGGCTAAACGCCAGTTGCTGAATACGTTGAGCTGAAAGGTGTGGGCAAATTGCTCTACCGTTAACGTAGCTGGATTTTCACGCCCGGCTCCGCCGCCGCCCACGTTATTGACCAAAATATTAATTTGACCAAACTCGGTCAAAGTCGCATCCACTAATCCGGTTAAATCGCCGTCTTCTAACACATTGCATGCCATGGCTTTGGCCTTGCCACCAGACTGGCGAATAAGCTCGGCGGTTTCTTCTGCGGCATCTAAGTCAAAGTCGGCAATCACCACACTGGCACCATGGGCGGCCAGCATTTGGCTGCAACCTTTACCAATGCCTTTAGCACCACCGGTAATAATGGCGACTTTACCGTTCAGATCAAACAAGCTTGCTGTGTCCATAATGTCATCCTTTGAAGCGATAAAAAGAGCGGTTTTTGCCACGGAATACACGGGCGAAGAGAGATAAGTTTAAAAAAAGAGCATTCTTTTTGTAAGGCCTTACTTATAACCGATAAGTATTCGCTCTTAGTCTTAACCTTAATTTTTCCGCAGGTTCCGTGGATTCCGTTGCAAAACCGGTAGTTTTTAGTCGTGAGTTGTCTTAATTAAATAGTCGGCTACGGCTTGGTAGGCGGGTAGCGAGCTTGGGTCGTTAGCACCGTTGGCGGCAACCGGATGTGAGGCAAAGCGCACGAGTACCATTTCTGCCGTCGGATCAATGTAAATGGTTTGGCCATGTACACCACGGGCGGCAAAGGCGCCGTTATCGTTATGGGTCACCCACCACATATTGCGATAAGACCAACCGGTTAGCTTGTCGTATCCGGCTTTGGCAAAGTTGGCAGGGTCGCCGCCTTGCTGAATATCTTTTACAGCGGCGGCAGGAATAATTTGCTCGCCCAGCCACTGCCCTTGGTTGCGAATTAACTCACCCAAACGGGCCATATCGCGCAGGCCAGCACTTAAACCGCCACCAGCAAACGGAACTCCTAGCTCATCAACCTGATAATAGGCATCTTGCTCCATACCAATACGACGCCAAATTTTATCGGATAATAAGTCCGCTACCGACTTACCGGTAACCCGCGAAATAACCCAGCCCAGCGCATCGCTGTTAATGGTTTTATAACCAAAAGCATCACCATGTTCGCCCTGCTTTTTCACTTGCATTAGGTACTCAAAATACCCAACTGGCCCAGTGTAATCGGCAGCTTTTGGAAGCGGATTGCCTGCTGCAGAATACTCCCACACTTCAGCATTCGGATCGGCATAGCTTTCGCTGTATTTTAGGCCGGTAGTCATGTCCATCACTTGGCGCACTGTGGCATCACCAAAGGCAGAGTCTTTAAGTTCGGGAACGTACTCTCCTACTTTTTTGCTGGGATCAAGCCTGCCTTCTGCCACCAAAATAGCCGCTAAGGTGCCGGTGAATGACTTAGTGACCGACATAGCCGCATGCTTTTTATCTTTTGCTAAGGCGCCAAAGTAATTTTCATACACCACTTCGCCTTTATGCATGATCAAGATGCCATCGGTGTAGTTTTTATGAAGTGAGTCGGCAAAGCTCATTGGCTGCTGGCTATTCCAAGGCGTAAATTGCAGTTCAGCAATGGCTGCGTCTAAGTTTTGAGGCAAGGGCTCGGGCGAACCTATGCCCCGCGACACTTCAACGGTGGGCATAAATTGGCGCATGTGGCTAACGCTATAGCGCAGTGCCGGAAAGGTAAAAAATGAGCCATCACCGGCTTTTACACGTTTATCGGGTGCCGGTGGAAAACCCTGCATCCAGCCCATGTTATTAGGATCACTTTCTTGTGCTGAGAGTTGCACGGGCGTTTGAGTGGGTGGGTCACCTGGGGTGGCGCCAGCATAAGAAAAGCTGCTTACTGTGACCAAAGGTAAGCTAAATAACAGAGCTAGCTGAGATCTGCCATGTTTGCGCTTGCTGCTTGAATAAAGAGAGTCACTCATTATTTACCGCTCCTGTTTAACGCAAATGTTACATGAATGTTATATCCGCTAACTATCGAGTCTAGTGCCTTTTGTCAGAAGAACATAGACCGATGCTAAATGGTTACGCTGAGTGTTGTCGTCTTGAGTTTAAGCTACACCATTTATCCGAAATATAAAAAAAGCTCCTACCCAAAATGGGCAGGAGCTTTAGTTATTGCTTAGTTAGTTAAGCAGCGCTTAATGCGCCTTGCGCTATCCACCCAGTGTAACTGATATAAATGAAAAGTAACAGGGCACCACCGTAGCGACTAATGCGGGCTGGGCGACCTTTAAAGCCATAGCCCAATAGAAACAGCAATAAGGTTAAGCCGATCATCACCACAAAGTCGCGGCTAATCACCTCACTGGCCACGCTCATGGGGCTAATTGCCCCCGCCAAGCCCACCACAGCTAGGGTATTAAATAAGTTAGAGCCAATTACGTTACCTATGGCTAAATCGTGTTCATTTTTACGAATTGCCGCCAAGGATGAAGCTAATTCTGGCAGTGAGGTGCCAATGGCGACAATGGTTAACCCAATAACCAAATCACTTACGCCAAAGGCTTGTGCCACATCAATCGCTCCCCACACCAGTAAACGTGAGCTGGCCACTAATAATAATAAACCAACGATTAACCAAAACAGGGCCATTTTTAGGCTCATGGGATTATCACCTAGCTCGACTGCTGCATCGGCACTCATGCTGTCGGTGTTACCTTTCATGCCTTGCCTAATGCTCCAACCCATTAACAGCACAAACACCACTAACAGCACAATGGCATCAAGGCGCGAGATACTGCCATTCCACAACAGCGCCAGCGATAATAAAGTAATTAGAAGTAAGATAGGCAGCTCTTTGCGCAACACTTGTGAGTGCACGGCAATAGGGCTAATAAGAGCTGTGGTACCCAAAATAAGGCCAATATTGGCGATATTTGAACCATAGCCATTACCTAGCGCCAACCCTGGGTTACCTTGCCAAGCAGAAATAACCGACACCACAATTTCGGGGGCAGAGGTACCAAAACCAACAATCACCATACCAATCAATAAAGGTGGCATACCGGCAAAACGGGCGGTGGCCGATGCCCCATCAACAAAACGATCGGCACTCCATACCAATAACGCCAGTCCTAATACGATGGCGGCAATAGACAATAACATAGGGAAATCCTTGCTTAATTAATGTTAGCGGTGCTTATACTGAGTGGGACAATAGCCTCGAGTAACGTTATCCCCTCGTAATTTAAGGTGTTTAGTTGTTCGCCCAGTGACGCGTTTTCGCCACAGTTTAAAGCTGTTCGGCTTTAATCGGCTACGCATAAATTTAATAAGAGCCGTTTCATTTAAACCAAATTGCAGCTTTATGGCTTCAAAGGGGCTTCTGTCTTCCCAAGACATTTCAATCACTCGTGATTCACTTTCTTGAGACAGCTTCATCAATCAAACTCGCAATTTATTAATATGGAGACATACCCAATTAAAACCCAAAAGGGTCTGCTGGAACGGCCACAAAGATTAACATATTCAAGCCTGTTACAGCTGCACTTATTATCGGCAAAACGTAAACTTGATTGAGCTCGCATAAGTTGCATCAAGTTAGCCTGTTTGTAACTTTTTTGTTACTTTGCTCTTGTCAATAGGATTTATTGATCTATATCAGTCTTTTAAATTTTAAAAGACTGATAATTGCATTTGAAATACACATTTTCATTATTTGTATTGATAATGACAAACAAATAGCAGGGAGCAGTGTATGAAACTAAATAAACTTGTCGCCGTAATTGGTATGACCTTTGCCTTGTCAGCCCAGGCCAATAGCCTACCCGTCATCGATGCCGTTCTGACTTCCCCCCCTTTAGTGCCGCCACCTATTGAGCGCGATCATGCCGCTAAAGTGGTGGTAAAAATGGAAACCGTAGAAAAGGTAATGGAAATTGCCGATGGCGTTGAATATATGTTTTGGACCTTTGGTGGCTCGGTACCCGGACAATTTCTACGTATTCGCGAGGGAGATGAAGTTGAATTTCATCTGTCTAACCACCCCAGCTCTAAAATGCCGCACAACATAGACTTACACGCCGTTAACGGCCCAGGTGGTGGCGCCGCTGCCTCTTTTACCGCCCCAGGACACACCTCAGTTTTTAACTTTAAAGCACTGCACCCAGGGTTATATGTTTATCACTGTGCCACCGCCCCTGTGGGCATGCATATTGCTAACGGCATGTATGGCTTGGTGCTAGTGGAGCCAAAAGAAGGCTTGCCGCCGGTTGATCGTGAGTACTACGCCATGCAAGGCGACTTTTATACTAAGGGCGCGTATGGCGAGCAAGGTTTTCAGTCTTTTGACATGGATAAAGCCATTAAAGAAGATGCCGACTATGTATTATTTAACGGCGCGGTTGGCGCATTAACAGGCGAGCAATCGTTGAAAGCAAATGTAGGTGAAACCGTGCGTTTATATATGGGTAACGGTGGCCCTAACTTAGCATCGAGCTTCCATGTAATTGGGGAGATTTTCGATAAGGTAAGCGTAGACGGTGCGTCTCTTGAAAACCAAAACGTACAAACCACACTGATCCCTGCTGGTGGCGCTGTAGCAGCCGAGTTTAAGCTGGATGTGCCAGGCAACTACATTATGGTTGACCACTCTATCTTTCGTGCCTTTAACAAAGGGGCATTGGGCATGATTAACGTGGAAGGCTCTGAAGATGCCACCATTTATTCGGGTAAAGTGGCAGATAATGTTTACTTGCCAGAAGGTTCAGCGGTACAAAGTATTTATGAAGAGCGGCCTAAGCTGGTGGCTAATAGCAAAGCGGATCGCATGCTGTATGGTAAGCGTGTTTATGAGGCTAACTGTCAGGCCTGTCACCAAGCAGACGGGGCCGGTATTCCAGGCGCTTTCCCGCCCTTGGCTAACTCTGACTTCTTAAATGATGATCCAACTCGCGCCATAGACGTAGTGGTACACGGCTTGAAAGGCCCAATTAAAGTAAATGGCAAAGCCTTTGACAGTATTATGCCGGCCATGAGCTTGTCTGATGAAGACACGGCAAACGCCTTAACCTATGTGCTTAATAGCTGGGATAATAACGGCACCGTTATTAGCACAGAAGAGGTCGCTAAGCGCCGTGAAGAAGGCAAAACTATCATTATGGAAGGGAGCGCTCACTAATGATAATATCGGTACTGTTGCTTAGCTTAACGGCACTACCAAGCGCAAGCGCAGTGCCTGCTACCTTTGTTGCTAATATGGTCGAACTTCCCTCTGGGGAGGTTCGACCTCTTTATCTAACCAAAGACAGCCCTTTTACCCCTGTGGCATCTTTTTGGATAGACACCTTGCCGGTCACAAATAAAGAATTTGCTGACTTTGTGCAACAACATTCAGCCTGGCGTGCCGAGCAGATCCCTGCTTTGTTTGCCGAGGCACAATATTTAAGCCATTGGCCAGCCGGTGGCCCAACTCCACAACAAGCAGCACAACCAGTTACCTATGTGTCTTGGTTTGCTGCCGATGCCTATTGCCGAGCGCAAGAAAAGCGGCTTCCCAGTGTATCGGAATGGGAGTATGTGGCTCAGGCTTCTGAGCACAGCGCTAATGGCCTTAATGACCCTGAATTTACGCAGCGTATTCTTGCTTGGTATGCACGCCCTGCTACAGCAGAGCTAGCCAAGGTAGGCCAAGGCATAGCCAATTTTTGGCAAGTGCACGATATGCACGGGCTAGTATGGGAGTGGACACAAAATTTTAACTCAGCATTAGTCACTGGTGAGTCACGCGGTGACAGTGCATTAGATCAAGGCTTATTTTGTGGATCTGCGGCGTCTGGCAGTGCCGACCCGTCAGACTATGCCGCTTTTATGCGTTATGGTTTTCGCTCTAGCTTAAAAGCGCCTTACACCTTAAGAAATTTAGGCTTTAGGTGCGCTTACAGCCCAGAGGAGATTTTAAAATGATGAAAATGTTATCCGCCCTATTATTACTCGCCGCAGTTAACGTGCAAGCCGCCCTGCCCGGCGATTCAATTTATCAACTCAATAGCCAATGGCAAGACCGAAAAGGCCACTCGCTCAATCTGCCTGAGTTAGCGGGCAAAAAACAAATTATTGCGCTTATTTATACCGACTGTATTACTGCTTGTCCGGTGATTGTAGCAGACATGAAGTCTATTCAAGATGCGCTAACTCCCGAGCAACAAGCAAAGCTTGGGTTTGTATTAGTGTCATTAACGCCTGCCCGCGATACACCCAAGATTATGCGCCACTTCGCCAAAAAGAGAGTGTTAGACGAGCATTGGACACTATTAAGCGGTGATGACGACAAGGTGCGCACTTTAGCCATGGCATTAAATATTCAATATATGGGGCTGCCCGATGGCGAAGTCGCCCACTCTAATGCCATTACCGTATTAGATGAACAAGGCCGCCTACAACTACAACAAGTAGGCTTACCCAAAGGGCCCGAGGCGTTAATTAAGAAGATGTTTGATTAAAGACCCCTTTGGGGAGCTTTCAGCTTTCAGCGGTCAGAACAAACAAGGGCAAAACCTAAACCAACATCGAGCACCAAGCTGAAAAACAAGCGATACGTCTTACGCCAACCCCTTCGGGGGAGCTGTCAGCGATAAGCCGTAAGCTGTCAGTTAAAAAACAAGCGATACGTCTTACGCTGTACGCCTTACGTTAAGAACAATACGGTTTTGCTTTTTCGTATAGCGTTCAGCGTATAGCGTATCGCGTACGGCTGCCTGTCAGCGGTTGGCGTATCGCGTACGGCTAAAGAGTTGTGCCTTGTTATTCTTTTTCTAACTCTGCAATGCGTGCTTGTAGCTCGAGGATGTGTGCTTTTAAGTCGTTCACCTGTGTCAGCAGTGCCTGATTATCTTGGGCATTGCCGGTGTCGACATACTGTTCATAATCGGTATCACAAAATAAATGCCCATAGCGGGCGTCTCGTTTTCTCGGGAGCTTGGCCAATTTAACCACATAGGGGCCTTTGCTGATCAAGCTTTGCAGACTGTCTTCCACGGCCGCTACATCAGAAAACTGATATAAGCGTGAGGTGCGACTGCGTAACTCACCGGGTGTTTGTGGGCCACGCAGCAATAATTCGCAAATAATGGCTAACTCAGCGGCGTTAAACTGCAAGTCACCAAATTCAGTATTACAAAATCGATGTTGGTACTTAGCGGTGCGAGCATTAAAGTCGGCACAATTATTGACTTGATGGCGAGCGATTAACGAGTCTAGTGCCACTTGTAATTCCGCTTCCGTTAGGCTGAGCACAGGAAAGCGATTACTTTTTTGATTACAAGCATTAAGCAGTGACTTGAGTGAAAGTGGATACACTTCAGGTGTTGAAACCTGCTTTTCAATTAAACAGCCAATAACACGTTGTTCTAATACCGAAAGCACTTCCATACCCAGACTCCTCTCTTTTTAACTCCAGCCTACAGTACAACCCCTGAAACACCAACAGATACCTAGGTTTACGCCACTATGGTCACGGCTCTTAACTCAACCATTCGTTTGATTACAGTTGAAAAAAACATTAAATTAACATACTTTCAACATCTCTTTACTAAGGCCTGACAACAAAGTCAGTCTCCCAGTACAACGAAAAGTATAGGCTAAGGCAACTAAAGCAGTCTGTAGTCATAATATACGCGGCTAATTTATAAGTCGTTTTTGAGCAGATTATTACTAAAGGATCTAGTTGTATGCAAATAGCTCACAAAGTTGGCATTACTGCCGCCGCAGTACTGCTGCTAACGGTCAGCATTTTATCATGGATGCAACTCTCGCAAGTACGAAATGCCCTGCGCAGTCAAACTTCGGCAGCAATTACTGAAACCAGCTCGGCCTTAGCAAGACAAATAGAAAACTGGCTGAACTCTAAGCTTAAACTCGTTGACATGATGGCCCAAAATATTAATAGCCAATATAGCTTGGAGCAAGTGCAGCAGGTGTTCGACATACCGCTATTAAAAGAAGAGTTTTTACTGGTGTTTGGCGGACTAGAAAGTCAGAACGGGCGCAGTATTGGCAATGATCCTAATTGGAATCCTCTTAACTGGGATGCACGACAACGCCCTTGGTATACTCTGGCACAACAAGCAAATAGCGCAGTACTCACTGAACCCTATGAAGACTCAGCCACTGGGGATATTCTCATTTCAGTCGTTTCCGCCATTCGCACCAAAGGACAGTTTCAAGGGGCCTTTGGTGGTGATATCAGCCTACAATCGGTGTCAGAAGCGATTAACCTTGTCGACTTTAACAGCGCCGGCTATGCCTTTTTGGTTGCCGAAAGCGGTAATATTATTTCTCATCCCAATGCTGAATTAAATGGGCAACCACTCGATACTTTATTTGAAGGAACGAGCCCCGCACTGACGCCAGATATCAACAATTATTCATTAGCAGGCCAAGCTCACTGGGTCTCTTTTACACCACTAACGAACCTAAAAGGTGAAAAGTGGTACGTTGGCGTGATATTGAACGAAGCCATAGTGATGGCCAAAGCCGACAACCTGCAGTGGCAAACCTTACTTATTTCAGCACTTGGGGGGCTGATTAGCTTAATATTGTTAGTTTTACTCGTAAGTCGCTTACTTAAGCCTCTCCGCGGACTACATCAGTCATTGGTGAATATTAACAGCGGTCAAGGTGACCTCACTAAACGACTCCCCATTTTACGCCAAGACGATTTTGGCCTTGTCGCTAATGAATTCAACGGCTTTTTAGGCCATTTACAAATACTCATCGGCGAAGTGATGGATAGCTCTCACAAACTAAAAGCCAGCATTAATGACACTTCGGAGCAATCGATGCAGGCTGAAAATCAGCTACAGGAACAGCTACAAGAGCTTGATCAGCTAGCAACCGCCATGCATGAAATGGCGTCTACCGCCAGCGAAGTTGCTCAGAACGCCCAGCACGCAGCCGAAGCTGCTAACGCTGCCAATCTAGAAACAGAACAGGGTTCAATTGTTGTTTCTCGTTCAACACAGGCAATAGAGCGACTGGCCTCAGACATGGAAGACACCATGATATCGGTGAATGAGTTGGCACAGCTGAGCCATAACATAGAGTCAATTTTGTCCGTAATCACAGGCATTGCCGAGCAAACAAATCTGCTAGCGCTGAATGCGGCCATTGAAGCCGCTCGAGCTGGAGAGTCCGGCCGTGGCTTTGCCGTGGTGGCCGATGAGGTCCGCTCGCTGGCTTCTCGCACTCAGCACTCGACTCAAGAAATAGGCGATATGATAGAGCAACTACAAAACGGCGTTAAGCTTGCAGAAAATAAGATGAAGCAAAGCCAAGAACTAGCGGCACAAACATCGGTTGATGCCAGCGAAGCTAACGAAGTGTTGGCCCGCATTCGCGAGGCCATTACCCGTATCAACGACATGAATCTACAAATTGCAACCGCAGCAGAAGAACAAAGCGCCACCAGCGAAGAAATCAATCAAAACACCACTAACATTCGTGATATTAGCCAGCATGTGGCCAGTGGTGCCGTGGCACAGGTAAAACATTGCCAAGCCATGCTCGGGCAGATGCAGCACCAAAACAAGCTGCTAGGCCAGTTCAAGGTATAAGTGAGCTCTAATCTCAGCTCAACGTTAAAGGCGCCAACAAACCGGCGCCTTTTTCTTTCTTCAACAAAGCGGCATACTGAGTTTAGCGTCATAATGAGGAGACAAATATGTTAATAGAACCGAGCAAAGCAGCCTTAATGGTAATTGATGTACAAGAAAAGCTAGCGCCAGCCATTGCCGATAGCGCGCAACTAACAGCACGCATTCAATGGTTAATTGGCGCCTGCCAAATACTCAAGACGCCGACCATTTTTACTGAGCAGTATCCAAAAGGGCTGGGCCATACTTTGCCTGCGTTACTGAGCACTGTGGAGCAACCAGAAGTTGTTGAAAAAACACATTTCTCTGTAGTGGCGGCTAATTGTCTGCCCGCCCAGTGGCAGCGCTATGAACAAGTGATAGTAACAGGCATGGAAGCGCACGTTTGCGTATTACAAACGGTGTTAGAGCTATTAAAAGCCGGCAAAGAGGTGTTTGTGGTCGCTGATGCAGTGGGCAGCCGTAGTGAGCAAAATCGTCAATTAGGTTTAGAGCGTATGCGTAACGCCGGTGCACAGATTGTTAGCCGAGAAATGGTGGTATTTGAGTTATTGCAACAAGCTGGCACCGAGCAGTTTAAAACCATCAGCAAACAGTTTTTGCGCGGTGAACAGCCTTAAATTCAGGGAATGGGGAATGGGGAATAGCATTTCCACTCCCTAATCACTCGCCCCCAACGCCAAGCCCTTGGTTTGTTCTGACAGCTGAAAGCTTACCGCTGACGGCTATTTTTTATGCTTTCTTATCCCACACACCTTCTTCTAGTTGGCTGTGCAACTCAGGGTATTTAGTGGCATCGAAACTGGGTATTTTACCCAGTTTACGCTGGTCGTTGTAATCTCGCGCTAACTTCACGGCTACGCCAGAAAGCAACAAAATAGCCACTAAATTGGTTAACGCCATCAATCCCATAGAAACATCAGCCATGGCCCAAATCGTGGGTAGCTCGCCAATGGAGCCAAACATCACCATGGCTAAGACAAACAGCCTAAAGATAAGTAGTCCTTTTTTGCTGTCTTGCTCTAAGAAAACCAAGTTGTTTTCGGCATACGCGTAATTGGCCACTATGCTAGTAAAGGCAAAAAACAAAATGGCAATCGCAATAAAAATACTGCCCCACTCACCCACTTCATGAGATAACGCCCGTTGCGTAAGTTCGATACCGGTCACACCAGAGCCTGGCTCAAATTGCCCCGAGAGCAAAATAATAGAAGCGGTACAGGTACAAATAACTAGCGTGTCAATAAACACACCCAACATTTGTACATACCCTTGAGATGCAGGGTGTGGCGGATAAGGCGAGGCTGAGGCAGCAGCATTAGGTGCCGACCCCATACCGGCTTCATTAGAAAAAAGACCACGCTTTATACCATTCATTAATGCTTGAGAAATAGCATAACCAATGGCGCCTCCTCCTGCTTGCTCTAATCCCAGAGCTGATTTAATAATCAATAATAATACGCCAGGCAGTTCGGTGATATTCATTAATACCACCACAAAAGCAATCACAAAATAAGCCAGCGCCATAACGGGCACCACTAACTCAGCAAAACGCGCTATCGCTCTTAACCCACCAAAAATAATAAGGCCAGCGCCTAGCACCAATATGCCACCCGTTGCCCACTCAGGTATGCCAAAAGCCACATCCATAGCAGCACTAATGGAGTTGGCTTGCACCGCGTTAAATACCAAACCAAACGCCACAATTAAGAAGATGGCAAATAGCACCCCCATCCAGCGCATGCCTAAGCCTTTTTCCATATAGTAAGCAGGGCCACCGCGATAATTCCCCTGCCCATCTTTAACTTTATATAGTTGCGCCAGCGCACTTTCGGCAAAGGCAGTCGACATGCCGATAAGTGCAATTAACCACATCCAAAAAATGGCTCCGGGCCCACCTAAGTACAAAGCAACAGCCACCCCAGCCAAGTTCCCCGTACCCACACGTGCCGCCAAGCTGGTGCACAATGCTTGAAAAGAGGAAATGCCGGCGGCATCTGAACGTCGGCTGTGTTTGAGTACCGCAAACATGTGACCAAAATGGCGAAATTGGATAAAGCCCAGCCGAATGGTAAAAAAGACGCCAGCCCCCAGTAACAGATAGACCAGCAGGCTTCCCCATAGCAGGTTGTTGATAAAGAAAATGGTGGTGTCCATAAATAAAATTCCGCTTGAGAGAAGTAATAAATTAACTGAGATAGCCGTGGCCAGTGCGCATAGACGATACCAGCCGACTAACATTCACGCCTTGATAATAAACCATCGCCCACCATAAAAACGGCCATGGCCTGTTTTTTTCATTATTTACTGACTAAAACGCGACTCGGGTCAGAAGCTTGGCTTTATTTTACTGGGTCAAATAAGAGATACTGTGCACCGTTTATACAGACTCAAGCCAAGGATCCTGATAATGACCGATATACTCTCGCAATTACGCACCCTGACCACAGTGGTTGCCGACACGGGTGATATTGAAGCAATTCGCAAATATCAGCCACAAGACGCCACGACCAACCCTTCGTTAATTTTGAAGGCAGCCCAAATTCCTGAGTATCAACCCCTGTTAGCTCAAGCGGTAGACTGGGCAAAAAATCAAAGTAGCGATACCAGCCAACAGCTGATGGAGGCCTCCGATAAGCTGGCGGTGAGCATTGGTTGTGAAATTTTAAAGCTGATCCCGGGTCGAATTTCTACTGAAGTAGATGCGCGTTTATCTTTTAATACTGAAGCCAGTATCAGCAAAGCGCGCCAATTAGTGGCGTTATACCAAGAGGCAGGCGTAGGCCGTGAGCGTATTTTAATTAAACTGGCCGCCACTTGGGAAGGCATTCGCGCCGCTGAAGTGCTAGAAAAAGAAGGCATTAACTGTAACCTAACCTTGCTATTTAGCTTTGCCCAAGCCCGTGCTTGTGCCGAAGCCGGTGCTTACTTGATCTCACCTTTTGTGGGGCGCATTCTTGATTGGTATAAGCAAAATACCGATCAAAAAGAATACACGGCCGAGCAAGATCCAGGCGTAATATCAGTTACGGATATTTATAATTACTACAAAGCTCATGGCTATAACACAGTGGTAATGGGTGCCAGCTTCCGTAATACCGGAGAAATTATTGCGCTGGCCGGCTGCGACCGCCTAACTATTGGCCCTAACTTGTTAGAAGAGCTTAGCCAAACTCACGGCGAGTTAGCGGTTAAATTACAAGATACAGGCACCACAGAAACCCGCCCCACCCCCATGACAGAAGCCGAGTTTCGTTGGGAGCATAATCAAGATGCCATGGCGACCGAGAAGCTGGCCGAAGGCATTCGCAACTTCGCCATCGATCAAAATAAACTCGAAACCATGCTAACGGCTATGCTGGAAAAATAAAACATAGCGGCCAGCGCCCAGCAGCAAAGCATAACAACGAGACGCCGGCAAGACAGTTGACCGTTCTCTTGAAGCTGGGCGCAGTAATGTGTTTAAACTGACAGCTGAAAGCTGACCGCTTAAAGCTTTCTTTTTGATGCTGATCACTGTTCTGTCACCGCAATGTAATCCTCCTCTTCTATTCTTGATCTCGTCATGCTAAATCTAAATTGAACTACCGGTTAATAACTCAGAAACTAACAGGAGAGCCCTATGGAAAGGAGCAGCTTCAGTCAGGAATTTGTGGTTAAACGGTCTCCGCGTTTTAATGCGCGAGAGGCAGCTAAAATTGGTCAGTGGCGAAGAATAGAAGCAATATTAGACGAACAACGTCTACAACAAGAATTACGGCAATTTGACGATATAGAAGGATAATCAACACAAAGCGCTGCTTTTAAGGCTGAAAGCTGGGATAAAACCTGGCTTTCAGCCTTTTATTTTTAACCTTCCCAGCCAAATTTGGCGCTACTGATGATTTTGGTGCACAATTGGCTTTCTTTTTAATAATAAGGGCTTATCTATGCAGCTACGTGTGATTGGTGTGGGCTTGTTGGCCTTAGCATTATCGGGTTGTGCTAATAACTGGGGGTTTGATAGTAATGTCTCGCCAGAGGGCATTAAAGACTATTACAAAGGCGATGGCGTTACCTTATACAGCAAAGCCGAATTAGACGGTGTTAATTACGTCACTTTAGGCTCTATTGAAGGCGAAGCCTGTCAAATAGCCGCCCAAGATGCGCCACCGAAAGATGCTGATGCCCGTGCCGATGTACGCCGTCGTGCCGCCGACATGGGCGCCAACGGTTTATTGTTAGACAGCTGTGTTCGTTTTAATGATATGCCCGGCTGTTTAGAGCAAGTGCTGTGCAGTGGCCAAGCAATTAAGGTTGCTGACTAATGGCAGACACGCCCCCTGAAACACAACACACAGTGCTGGATACCATAGGTATTATTCGCTCTCCTTATAAAGAGAAATTTGCAGTACCGCGCCAGCCAGGCTTAGTGACCTCTGCAACCGCACGCCTAGAAATGGTCGCGCCTTATAATGAGCCCAGTGCCTTTAAAGGCTTGGGCGAGTTTAGTCATTTATGGTTGATGTTTGTGTTTCACCAAACTCAAGATAAAGGCTGGAATCCAACGGTGCGTCCTCCTCGTTTGGGGGGCAATGAACGTGTTGGCGTATTTGCCACCCGCTCAACTTTTAGGCCCAACCCAATAGGCTTGTCTGTGGTGCGCCTGCTTGATATGTGTAAAGACGGTAACAAGGTGTGGCTAGAATTAGGCGGCGTTGATTTAGTTGACGGCACCCCAGTGGTGGATATTAAGCCGTATTTACCTTGGGTAGATGGTGTGCAAGGCGCCCACGGTGGCTTTGCTCCCGCCCCACCAGATTTGGGCATGGAGGTGCGCTTTACCCCTGAGGCAGAGCTTGCCTGTGCTCACTCACACACTGCTAATTTACAGCGGTTTATTAGCGAAGTACTAATGCAAGACCCTCGCCCCGCCTATAAGCGCAAGCAGCAAGAGTGGCAGCAATATGGGGTGCGTTTATATGATTATAATGTACGCTTTGAGGTTTTTGGCCAGCTCACCCGCGTGCTCAGCATAGAGCCGAGTGAGTAAGCGCCTTGGGTCGAATTCATTCGACCAAGAAAGCGCGGTACGTTTTAACCTGACCGCTGAAAGCTGAGCTTATCGCCATACGTTAAAGAAACAGCGGTTTGGTTTTTTCGTATAGCGGTCGGCGTAAGGCGTATGGCTGCCTGCTAAACAACCGTGTGTAGGGGCGAATTCATTCGACCTGTTTTAAGCCGTGCTGCTCAGTACCAAACTGTTTTCTTCTTCTGCTCTTGTGCTTGCCCTGCTACAATTACCGCCTTTCGGTTTTTAGCTCACCATTAGCGACAACGCTATAATGGTTTTTAGCACAATAAGGTTCTAGCACATGCGCACCAGTCAATATTTGCTTTCCACTCTTAAAGAAACTCCTAGCGATGCAGAGGTGATCAGTCACCAACTTATGTTGCGCGCAGGCATGATCCGCCGGTTGGCCTCTGGCCTTTACACTTGGTTGCCTAGCGGTCTGCGAGTATTGAATAAGGTTGCCGCCATTGTGCGCGAAGAAATGAATCGTGCAGGTGCGGTAGAAATGATGATGCCAGTAGTACAGCCTGCTGAGTTATGGCATGAAACCGGCCGTTGGGACAAGTTTGGCCCTGAATTGCTACGCATTAAAGACAGACACGACCGTGGTTTTGTATTAGGCCCCACCCACGAGGAAGTGATTACCTCAGTGGTGCGCAACGAAATCTCGTCGTATAAGCAACTGCCACTAAATTTATATCAGGTACAAACTAAGTTTCGGGATGAAGTGCGCCCCCGTTTTGGTGTAATGCGCTCTCGTGAGTTTATTATGAAAGATGCTTACTCTTTTCATACTTCTCAAGAAAGCCTAGAGCAAACGTACCAAGAAATGTACCAAGCTTATAGCCGTATTTTTGAGCGCATGGGACTGACCTTTAGAGCCGTATTAGCTGATACCGGCGCCATTGGTGGCAGTGCGTCTCACGAGTTTCATGTGTTAGCCGACAGCGGTGAAGACGATATTGTATTTTCTAGCGAGTCTGATTATGCCGCTAATATTGAAAAGGCCGAGGCCGTTTCTATTAAGCAAGCCGCCGATGCGCCAACCCAAGAGATGATCTTGGTAGACACGCCCAATGCCAAAACCATTAATGAGTTAGTTGAGCAGTTTGAACTTAATGTTGAACAAACCGTTAAAACCTTATTTGTGCACGCAGCCGAAGATCAAGCGGCTGCACTGGTGGCGTTAGTCGTGCGCGGCGATCATGAGCTAAATGAAGTAAAAGCCGAGCACTTAGCCCAAGTGGCCAGCCCACTAACTTTTGCTACCGATGCTGAAATTCGTGAATTAGTAGGTGCAGGACCAGGGTCACTTGGCCCAGTAAAACTCACTGTGCCAGTGGTAGTAGACAGCGCTGTAGCAGTCATGAGCGACTTTGCAGCAGGTGCTAATATTGAAGGTAAGCACTACTTTGGCATTAACTGGGGTCGCGACCTTGAGCTGCCAGAAGTGGCTGACTTACGCAATGTGCAAGAGGGTGATCCTAGCCCTTGTGGTAAAGGCGTATTGCACATTAAACGCGGCATTGAAGTGGGTCATATTTTTCAGCTGGGTAATAATTATTCTAGCAAGATGAACGCCACTGTACTTAATGAGCAAGGCAAGGCCACCATTTTAGAAATGGGCTGCTACGGCATTGGTGTATCACGCATTGTGGCGGCTGCTATTGAGCAAAACCACGATAATCGCGGCATTATCTGGCCCGACGCCATCGCGCCTTTCCAAGTAGCTATTATTCCGATGAATATGCACAAGTCTGATGCTGTTAAAGCGCAGGCTGAGGCGTTATACAATGAGCTAACCGCCGCCGGCATTGAGGTTATCTTTGATGATCGCAAAGAGCGCCCGGGGGTGATGTTTGCCGATATGGAGCTGTTAGGCGTGCCTCATACGGTAATTATTGGTGATCGCAGCTTAGAAAAAGGCGTAGTGGAATATAAAACTCGCCGTGAAGGTGAAAAGCAAGAAGTGGCCATCGCCGACATGGCGCAGCAACTTATTAGCGCACTAACAAAGTGAAAACAGTGCTAAAACAGTGTGACTAGTGATCGGGGAATAGGGATTGGGAAATGCTATTCCCCACTCCCTGCTTTTAACCCCTAACCCCTAATCACTATTCCCCAACCACCAATCCCTGCTTTTAATCCCTAATCACTAATCCCCAGTCCCTGCTTTTTATCATTCCCTATTCCTTATTGGCATGGCGCTTAGCAACGTCTTATACTGGCTGAAAAAGGGAGTGATACATGACAGAGGATGAGAATAACTCCTGCGCTTTAGTGCTAACAGGTGGGGGGGCACGGGCGGCGTATCAGGTAGGTGTATTAAAGGCGATTTCTGAGTGCTTCCCTCGTGGCCAAGCGATCCCGTTTCCAATTCTAAGTGGCACCTCTGCCGGAGCCATTAATGCGACCGCTTTAGCTTGTTACGCCTCTTGCTTTCATTTGGGTGTACGTAAATTAGAGTATGTATGGCGACACCTTAAAACAGATGATGTGCTGCGCTTACAGCTTAGCAAGGTCATTAGCCACTCCCTTAAAAGCTTACTGTGTGGAATTATAGGCAAGCCTAGCCAAATCGCTTTGCCACTGTTCGATAATAGCCCGTTAGAGCGCTTGCTAGAAAAGGTGATTGATTTTCCGCGCATCGATAATAATTTGCTCTACGGTGCGCTAGAAGTGCTGGCCATTACCGCCTCTAACTATAACACCGGTGACTCCACCACCTTTTATCAGGGGCGCCCCTATCATCAACCTTGGGCCAGAGCCGGCCGCTCTGGGCGTTCTGCCATTATTGCCCCACCGCATTTAATGGCCAGCAGCGCCCTGCCCTTTATTTTTAAACCCTGTTTATTACAAAACCACCATTATGGCGATGGCTCTATTCACCAGATAAATCCGCTGAGCCCGGCCATTCATTTAGGCGCTAAACGTATTTTAATTATTAGCTTAGGGCCAGACGATGTCGACTCTGATACGCTTCCCAGCGATCCGAGTAGCTCTGACATTGCTGGTCACTTATTAGATACCATATTTACTGACGCGCTAACCTCAGATATAGAACGATTACAGCGCATTAATAACACCATTAAACTGGTGCCCGAGCGCAAACGTGAGCAGTTGGCATTACGCCATATTGATAACTTAGTACTTAAACCCAGTAAAAACTTAGATGAGCTGACCCATAAGCACTTTCATAAGCTACCGTACAACATTCGAGCTTTATTACGCTTATTTGGAGTTAATGCGGGGGATGCCACCGGTCTTGCCAGCTTTTTACTGTTTGAAAAAGATTATTGCCGCGAGCTAATTGATTTGGGCTATCAAGACACCCAAGCCCGACTAGATGAAGTGTGTAAATTTTTAAATGTACCGACGAAGTAAGAGATAACGCCAACCCCTTCGGGAAGCTGTCAGCCGTAAGCTTTCAGCTGTCAGTTAAAGAAAAAGCCTTTCTGCTTCGCAGAATCCACAGCTAAAGCGAGGAACTACAGACACCCCAGGGTTTGGGTCATTGCGAGCGCAGCGTGGCAATCCATTCTAAACCAAGGCTATACGTCTAGCGCTGTACGCCTTACGTTAAGCTTTTGTTTTTTCGTATCGCGCTCGGCGTAAAGCGTATGGCTGTCTATACGATGGATTGCCGTGTCGCTGCGCTCCTCGCAATGACGACGAAGTAAAGCGATACGCCTGGCGCTGTACGCCTTACGTTAAAAAATCCAATCGTGTGTAGGGTCGAATTCATTCGACCAAAAGAGAGCAGTACGTTTACGCTGACCGCCCAGGGCAAGAGCATGAAAAAAGTCGTTAATTCAACAAGCTAGCAGTCATTAATTTAATCTAGTATCTTTCTTTTTATTGGCGGATATGATCAGATAACACTCTTTATATATTGAGAGTTCGCCATGA
>NZ_JAGDFX010000012.1 GCF_017498065.1 Oceanisphaera pacifica
GGCCTGCCGCCAGCGTTCAATCTGAGCCATGATCAAACTCTTCAATTAAAAGTTCTAGCTCAATGAATTACTGATGTACTGCTATTTCTAGTTGCACTTCACAAGACATTGAAAAACAATATTTTTTTGTTCTCAACGCTCTGCGAGTGCCCACACAGTTTGCTTGATAAATTGTTAAAGAGCGTTTGACCTTGCTCAGGTCAGGGATGCGTATTTTACGCATTCCGTATTGTTCGTCAAGTGTTTGTTTCAAACTTTATTTCGTTGTCTGCAAACCCTTGTGACCGTGAGCGAGTTGCCCCGTGTCAGTGGATGCGCATTATAGGGAAGCCGCGTTTAAGCGCAACCCCTAAAGTGACAAAAATACGCATTTAGTGACTGATTGCTTAAACACCCAGCAAAAACACAACCTATATACAGAGTTACCCACAAAATGACGCCTTACGCCAATCGCTGTACGCCCTACGTTAAAGAAATACAGGTTTGATTTGTTCGTACAGCGTATAACGTAAAGCGTACCGCTTTCTGTTTGAATGGATTGCCGCGTCCTTGCACTCCTCGCAATGACCGTTTAAAAGCTAAAGCACACAGCGCTCACTTGTAGCGTGCCGCTTTAGCTCGCACCGAGCGTCAGCGAGAAAATGTAAAAACCAATAACAAACGCCCAATACCAAACCTAAACACTGCACAGCTGAAGCAGAGCCTACAAAAATATACAAAACGCCGAGCTAACAGAAAGCTATACGCCGACCGCTGTACGCCCTACGCTAAAGAAACACAGCTCCCTTTGGGAAGCTTTAAGCCGTCAGCTATCAGCAATAGGCTAAAAAGGGACACAGGTTGGGTTTGTACGGCTTAAGATGTATGGATTTATTTATCTATAAGCCGTTACTATGGGTGACTCACTCAATAATAGAGACAGGCACTAATAATGACTCCTCTTAACTCTTATCAAGGTATTAGCCCAACATTAGCTGAAGGTGTGTTTGTGGAAGCCTCTGCCGTTTTATATGGCGACATTAGACTTGCAGAGCACGCGAGTGTTTGGCCTTTGGTTGCAGCGCGGGGAGACGTGCAAAAAATTCGTATCGGTCGGCGCACTAATATTCAAGATGGCTGTGTATTGCATGTGTCTCGGCCAAGTGCTCACTTTCCCGAGGGGTTACCTCTACTTATTGGAGATGATGTGACCGTTGGTCATAAGGCCATGCTGCATGCTTGTACTATTGGTAACCGAGTTTTAATTGGCATGGGCACAATTGTGCTAGATGACGCAATTGTGGGTGACGATGTGATTATTGGTGCAGGCAGTTTGGTGCCACCGGGTAAGCAATTAGAGTCGGGATACTTATATGTGGGTAGCCCAGTTAAGCAAGCGCGCCGGCTTACTGCTGAAGAGAAAGCGTTTTTACCAGAGTCGGCAGCGAATTATGTTCGCTTGAAAGATGAATATCGTCAGCAGAAGTGAACGTTAAGGTAACGCTGTCAGCCGTACGCTGCCCGTTAAAGATAAGAAAAGCGGTGGCGCTCTTTAGCTATTCACTTAAAGCCTGACAGCTTTAAGCTCCCGTAGAGCTATAACAAGAGGCTACCATCTGGGCTAAAAGCTTCTTGAGCAATAAGATCGCTCACCTGTTCTTCTATGTCGAAGCGTACTGACTCAAAGGCGAGGATAATACTCGCCTCGTCCAGTAAGGGTTGTTCACTCAGATGCTCGAGTGCCGATAAGCTAAGGTAGCAAATAACTTGTCCACCAGACCACTGAGCACTAAAAGCCACTCTTTGTTGTTCGGGCTGCCAGTTAAGATCATCATTCACAATCACATCTTGGTTCATGTTAGTACCTATTAGTTAGTACCTAATACAGGTGATAAATTAAATGAGGAGTAAGGGTTAACCCACTTACTCCACTGAGATGTTATTTCGCCGCGTCTAGTTTGGCGCGTAATGATACTAATACAGGCATAATGTTGGGCCTTACATTACGCCATAAATAGAAACTTTCTGCGGCTTGGCCAACCAACATACCTAAACCGTCAAACCTGTGCTCAACCCCAAGTTCTCTGGCCCATGCCATAAAGGGGGTTTCTTCTTGCCCATACATCATGTCATACACCCGTGTTTGGCCATGGCATACTTGTGGGTCTAGTGACAGGTTTTCACCTTGTAAGCTGGCAGAAGTACTATTAATGATAATATCAAAGCCACTGTCTAGTGCTGCTAAAGGCTCACTAATAATATTGCCTAGATGAGAGAAACGTTGCGCCAGCTCAGTGGCCCGAGCCGGGGTGCGATTTGCTACCACTAACTTTGCCGGTTGCTCATCAAGCAAAGGCGATACAGCCCCACGGGCCGCGCCACCGGCTCCGAGTAATAAGATATTGGCACCGGCCAGCTCAAATCCTAAACGTTTCAGATCCATCACCAAGCCCGCGCCATCGGTATTATCACCTAACCAACGACCATCGGGTAATAACTGCAATGTATTAACAGCACCTGCCAGCTCGGCTCTTTCTGTTAGTTCATCTGCAATATCCATGGCTTGGGTTTTAAAAGGCACGGTAATATTACAGCCTTGTCCGCCCTCGCGGGCAAAGTGCTGCAGGCTATCAGCAAAGCCATCAAGCGGAGCCAATAAGCGCTGATAATCAATCGCTTGGCTAGTTTGCTCGGCAAACTGATGGTGAATAAAGGGAGATTGACTGTGTTTGATGGGGTGACCGATAACGGCATATCTGTCCATGATGCTGGCTCTCACTTACAATAAACTCAGAATTTATAAATCAAGTAGACGATATTCAATAAGATATTGCTACCTACTCGGCTTTTTAGGTTGCAAATAATATCAAAACGAATAGATTTTGCGCTAATTAACAACATCACTGTGGCTTGCTTTGGATACTGAACTTTTAAAAACCTTTCTTGAGGTTTCCCGCACCCGTCATTTTGGTAAAGCGGCGGAACACCTTTATCTGACCCCTTCAGCAGTAAGCTTTCGTATTCGTCAGCTAGAAGGTCAGCTGGGTGTTACCTTGTTTACGCGTTTGCGTAATAATATTCAACTCACCTCTTCGGGCGAGGCGTTAGTCCCTCATGCCGAGTCTATGCTATTGGCGTGGGCGAGGGCCCAACATGAAGTGGCCTTAAGTGAACAACAAACGCAACAACTGGCCGTGGCAGGTACGGCGAATTTGTGGGATGCCTACCTACAAGAAGGCTTACATCGTTTATATGGTGAACTGCCGGCATTGTCGTTGCGCGCCGATATACGTACTCCTGAGCAAATGACCCGCGCCCTTCTGGGCCGCACGCTGGATGTGGCATTTTTAACCGACCCGGCACGCATCGAGGGCGTGTATCATGTGGCTATTCATACGATGGAGTTACAGTTGGTATCAAGTTACCAACATTTAGATACCGCCAAGGCCATGGCGCAGGATTATATTCGTATCGATTGGGGAACAGCGTTTAATACGCAACATGCCAAGCTGTTTAATACTGCAACCCCTCCTATATTGCATACGGGGTCGGTGCGTATTGCGCTTGAATATTTATTGCATCATGGCGGCAGTGCCTTTTTGCCAAGCTCGATGATCAGCCATTACCAGCAACAAGAGCAGCTGTTTGTTGTGGCCGACACCCCCTCTATTAACCGTGAGGTTTATGCCGCCTATTTACCCGGCGGGGAGCGCCAAGAGCTTATCGATCGCGTGGTTGCTCTGTTTGCGCCCCCCCCATAACTCGTATTAAACCCAGTTTCTCGGTACTAAAAAGTCATTCAGCTTGGCTTCTGGGGTGCCCGCTGCAGGTTGCCAGTCGTATTCCCAACGCGCCAGCGGCGGCATCGACATTAGGATAGACTCGGTACGCCCTCCGGTTTGTAAGCCAAATAAGGTGCCTCTGTCATACACCAAGTTAAACTCAACGTAACGTCCGCGGCGGTATAATTGAAATTGACGTTCTTGCTCGGTATAGGGGGTGTCTTTACGTCGTTCAATAATCGGCAAATATCCATCCAAGTAGCCATTGCCCACGGCCTGCATAAAGGCAAAGCACTGTTCAAATGGCCATTGATTTAAATCATCAAAAAACAAGCCGCCCACACCGCGAGTTTCATCACGATGCTTAAGGTAGAAGTAATCATCGCACCATTTTTTATACTCAGGATAAACCTGCTCACCAAAAGGAGCACACAAATCTGCGGCCACTTGATGCCAATGCTCGCAGTCTTCTTCTACAGGATAAAAAGGGGTTAAATCGAAGCCACCACCAAACCACCATACCGGATCCGCGCCTTCTTTTTCGGCAATAAAAAAGCGCACATTGGCATGACTAGTAGGCACATGAGGGTTGTTGGGGTGGATCACTAAGGAGACCCCCATGGCTTCAAACGAGCGCCCTGCTAATTCAGGTCGGTGTGCGGTTGCCGAGGCGGGCATTTCAGTGCCATATACATGAGAAAAGTTCACGCCGCCTTGCTCAATCACACTTCCATTTCGCATCACGCGACTACGGCCACCACCGCCTTCGGCGCGATCCCAGCTATCTTCTTCAAATTGACCCACACCGTCTGCCTGCTCGAGTCCTGCACAAATGGTGTCTTGCAGCTGTAATAAAAACGCTTTTACAGCACTAATATCAGGTTGAGTGCTCATTATGTTCCTCTAAGTTAGTCATCATGCAGGACGTAGTACTGCACCAGTACTGCCATCTCTTATTAGGGATGGATTGATCATACCCCCTGTCTGCCCGGGTAAGATATAATCCAGCTCACTCCCCATTGTTTGCGCAAGCTCGCTAACACTTCTTGCCGGCGGCGCACCGCTTTTATTAGCGCTGCTTGAAACCAAGGGCTTATTAAAGCCTAAGCAAAGATCGTGCACTTGGGGATGAGCGGATACGCGCACAGCCAAGGAGTTAAAACGCCCCGTTAACCAAGCGGGCACCTCGGGCTTAGCGGGAATAATCCAAGTATTTGGGCCAGGCCAGCTCTCTAATATAACGGCCAAACGCCCTTGTGGCAGTGCACTTAAATCAAGGTAAGGCAGTAGCTGGCTAATATCTGCAGCAACTAAGACTAACCCTTTGTCGATGGGCCTTTGCTTTATATTAAGTAAGCGCTGTACTGCACCACCATTATCGGGATCACAGCCTACACCAAAGACGGCTTCGGTGGCATAACCAATCACCCCCCCTTGGCGTAGCTGCTCTAGGGCAAATTGCAATGATTGTGCATTCATTAAAGTACTCATTGATTAAATATAACCTTGCATGACTTGAGATAAGCTTTGTGACTGAACATCGAAGTCTATTATTCTTGATAGCCACAGCCTTTTTTGGGGCATTGAACTTGGCCTTTGCGCTCAACCAAAATAGCAAAATCACAGTTCGGGCAGCGCTTATCAAGGGGCTTATCGTTTACCACAAAGCGACAGTCGGGATAATGATTACAGGCATAAAAACGCTTGCCATAGCGGGAGGTTCTGGCGACCAACTGACCTTTACTGCAAATGGGACAGCTAGGCTCAGCTTGGCCTTGATCGTTAATATCGGCAATATGATTGCAGTCGGGGTAATGAGTACAACCAATAAAGAGCCCAAAGCGGCCTTTTTTAATGGCTAACGAATGCTGACATTGTGGGCATTCACTGCCTTCAAGCACTTTTTCAATATCTTGATCGTGCTCTATTACTTTAAGGGGACGTAAATAGTCACAGGCAGGATAGGCGGCACACCCTAAAAATGCGCCGTGTTTACCGTGGCGTAATTCAAGGTTAGCACCGCATTGAGGGCAGGCTTCTTGCTCCCAAGAAGCAGACTCTTGGGTATTAAATAAACTGGAATCAATTTTTGACATGCCGCGCCTCCATTATTATTGGCTAAATACTACCAGCGCGGCCGCTATCAGTGAACTACCCCTTCTGGTTCTTCAAAAACAAGTTCTTCTAATTGATGATAAGCCGACTCACTACCCGGAATATTAAAGAGCACCATCATGGCAACCCATTTCAGATCGTCTAGCTCTATTTCGGGGGAGTCTAGCTCCATAAGCCGGTCGATAACAATTTCTCGGGTTTCTGAGTTCAGTACTTTAATTTGCTCTAAAAACAGCAAGAAGCCTCGGCCTTCGGCATCAATCTTATATAACTCTTCTTGGGTATAAATTCGAAAAGAGTCAGGCTCAGATCGAGCCCACTTGGGTGTTTCTTCGGCAACTTGCAAGTCGGCTAAACGTTCTAACCATGCCAGCGCTTTTAAAATTTCTTGTTTATGAAAACCCGCCTGGGTTAACTCATCGGCGAGAGCATCTTGTTCTACCTCTGCATCTACATCGGTATGAATGTAGGTTTCGAATAAGTACATCAGTACCTCGAACATGATCAATCCCTCCTCGCTCTGACATAGCCCCCCGGTACGGTTTCAACCCAACCTGCTAATTCTAGTTCAACCAGCTGGGTTAGCACCTCTTGTACCGGCTGCTGGCAACGAGACGCAATGAGATCTAACGCCGTTACCTCTAATCCTACGTTATCCAACAACTCAGGATAAGGCAATAACTCTGCCTGTGTTGATGGCATTATTTTAACAGCAGCCACGGAAAATGCTGTTAACTCTTCCAGTATATCATTAGCTTGCATCACTAATTTAGCGCCTTTTTGAATTAAGAGGTTACAGCCTTGCGCTAAAGGGTTTTGCCAAGCGCCAGGAATGGCAAAAACTTCCCGACCTTGTTCATTTGCATAACGTGCGGTAATTAAAGAGCCACTTCGCTCAGCCGCCTCCACCACTAGTACCCCTAAACTTAAACCACTAATAATACGGTTACGTCGCGGAAAATGATGAGCTAAGGGACCAAGCCAGGGGTAACATTCGGATAATAGCGCCCCACCACTGTCAATTAACGCCCTTGCAAGCTGCTGATGGCGCTTGGGATAACATCTATCTAACCCTGAGCCTAGCACCGCAAAACTAGTTCCGCCTGCGTCTAATGCCGCTTTATGACTAAGGCCATCTACGCCTATGGCTAAGCCTGAGGTAATAATGGCACCGGCGCGCACCAGTTCAGGTATTAAATTGCGGGTGTTTTCTTTGCCCACATATGAGGGATGTCGGCTGCCCACCACCGCGATTTGGTCCTGAGTGAGTTTGTGTACGTCTCCTTCCACAAACAACAATAAGGGCGCAGCAGGAATGGCTTTTAGTTGTGCGGGATAATCGGCATGATCCCAAGGTAATACATGGCGGTTTGCCGCCCCCTCTTGCCACGCTAATATGGGATCGAGCAGTTCAAAATGCGCCGTAACTAATTGTAATCGCTGCGCTTGGCTTAAATGGCATTGCTCCAGTTGCTCTGGCTGATACCACTGAGATCCGAGCTTTCGATATAACTGAATCGCCCGCACTGGCCCTATGCCATGGGTTTGCTGTAGTGCCAGCCAAGGCAACAATGGGTGTTGCTGTAAGTTAGTCGCCGTCATGTGCCACTCCTTATCTCACATCCAGTCGCCGCACTCACAACTAGACGCATTAACACTCGGTGTTTTAGTGACTTAGCGCGCTTCTATTAAGTCTTGCTGTTTTTTGTGCGCTGACACAGTTAAAATAGAGGCAATATCGATTGATAACAGAGTTAGGTCACCATGGCACAAGTATTAAAAGTATTACGTTTTCCTGATGAACGCCTGCGCACCGTCGCTAAGCCCATTACTGAGTTCACCCCTGCCCTACAACAAATTGTAGATGATATGTTTGAAACCATGTATGCAGAAGAAGGTATTGGTCTGGCTGCGACTCAGGTGGATATTCATCAACAGTTAATAGTGATGGATGTTTCTGAAGACAGAGATCAGCGCTTAGTGTTGATAAATCCAGAAATTTTAGAACAAAGCGGCAGTACCGGCATTGAAGAAGGCTGCTTGTCAGTTCCGGGAGCTCGCGCCTTAGTAGAAAGAGCCGAGTGGGTAAAAGTACGTGCACAAAATGCGCAAGGGGAAACCTTTGAGCTAGAAGCCGACGATTTATTGGCTATTTGTATTCAGCATGAGATGGATCATTTAAAAGGCAAACTCTTTGTTGATTACTTATCGCCACTTAAGCGCCAGCGTATTCGCCAAAAAATGGAAAAGCTCACCAAACAAGAAGCCCAAGGTCTTTAATTATAAAAGGATATCTTTTGCGCCCACTCAATATCATTTTTGCCGGCACCCCGGACTTTGCTGCTCGTCATTTACAAGCCCTACTCGGCTCTGAGCATCAGGTTGTGGCGGTATACACCCAGCCCGACCGCCCGGCGGGACGAGGTAAAAAACTGACCCCAAGCCCTGTAAAAGTAGCGGCTGAGCAAGCCGGCATCCCGGTGTTACAACCCATAAGTTTGCGTAATGACGAGGCACAGCAAGAGCTGGCAGCCCTTAATGCCGATATTATGGTGGTGGTGGCTTATGGCTTAATTTTGCCTCAGCCGGTATTAGATATTCCTCGTTTAGGCTGCATTAATGTGCATGGCTCTTTGCTGCCTCGCTGGCGGGGTGCCGCGCCCATTCAACGGGCGATTTGGGCCGATGATAACACCACGGGTGTCACCATTATGCAGATGGATGAAGGCCTAGATACTGGGGATATGCTGCACATTGCAAGCTTACCCATTGAGGCTGACGACACCTCTGCCAGCTTATATGACAAGCTGGCTCATATTGGCCCCCAAGCACTGCTACACAGCTTGGCAGAGATTAGCGAAGGTAAGGCCACGCCCGTGGTGCAAGACGACACTCAGGCCAACTACGCTAAAAAGCTATCTAAAGAAGAAGCCCGTATCGACTGGCAACAAGACGCAAGCCACATAGCCCGTTGCGTACGCGCCTTTAACCCTTGGCCCTTTAGTTATTTTACCGTCGCTGAACACAATATTAAGGTATGGCAAAGTAAGGCAATAGACGAGCCCACTGACTTAGCGCCAGGTACCATTATTCAGGCCAATAAAGCAGGGATTGATATTGCCACAGGCCAAGGCATATTACGTCTGCTAAGCCTACAAGTTCCCGGCAAAAAAGCCATGGGCTGCCAAGATTTGCTAAATGCGCGCAAAGACTGGTTTCAACCTGGTACTCGCCTCGCGTAAACGCCTTTAATTTATTGGATATATTATGAAAACCCGTGCCGCCGCCGCTAATATTTTGCATCAAGTGCTTAACCAAGGACAGTCGTTATCGACCCTGCTACCGCGTTATCAGTCTAAGGTTGCTGCCAAAGATCGTGCCCTACTGCAAGAGCTGTGCTTTGGCACACTGCGTTGGTATAGCCGATTAGATGCCATGACCAAGCCGCTATTAGAAAAGCCGCTTAAGGGAAAATACCGTGTGGTGCACTCACTGTTATTGGTTGGCATCTATCAGCTACTTTATACCCGTGTTCCTGCCCATGCAGCATTGGCCGAAACCGTGAACGCCTGCAAAGTGCTCAAAGTCGAACCTTTTAAGGGCATGGTGAATGGCGTACTGCGTAATGTACAGCGCAAGCAAGATGAGCTCACCACTAAGGTTGATGCCTTGCCACAGCTACGGCTAGCCCACCCCAATTGGCTATTAAAGCGCATACAGCAGGCTTACCCTGAGCAGTGGCAAGATATTTTAACCGCCAATAATCAGCATCCACCTATGTGGATACGGGTTAATCAAAGTCAGCACAGCCGCGAACAATATCTCGCGCTGTTACAACAAGCAGAACTAGACGCGACCCCAGATGAGCTTGCCCAAAGCGCATTACGCTTAGCACGACCGGTCGATGTGACTAGTCTGCCAGGATTTGAGCAAGGCCATAGTTCAGTACAAGATGGTGCAGCACAATTGGCCGCCCAATTGTTAGATGCCCAAGCCGGTGAGCTTGTTTTAGATGCCTGCGCGGCACCCGGGGGGAAAACGGCGCACATACTGGAGCGCCAGCCAGCACTATCACAGCTGGTGGCGGTTGATCTGGATAATGATCGTCTTAAGCGCGTGCATCAAAACTTAGATCGCATCGGCTTAGCAGCCACCGTATTACAAGGTGATGCCGCTCAGCCTGCTGATTGGTGGCAAGGCGAGCAGTTTGATCGCATCTTGTTGGATGCGCCCTGCTCTGCCACTGGAGTTATTCGACGCCATCCCGACATTAAATGGCTGCGCCGCCCCGAGGATATAACTCAGCTGGCCACACTACAGGGACAAATTTTAGATGCGCTTTGGCAGCAACTTAAGCCCGGCGGCACCTTAATTTATGCCACTTGCTCTATATTGCCCGACGAAAATAGTCAGCAAATTACCGCCTTTTTAAATCGAACGCCTAATGCGCTTCTTAAGCCCTTGCACGCCAATGACACTCCCGACAACCCCGGCTGGCAATTATTACCCGGCGCTGAACAAAGAGACGGCTTTTATTATGCCAAGTTGAGTAAAACGGCATGAAAATTATTATTTTAGGTGCAGGACAAGTAGGAGGCACACTCGCCGAAAATTTAGTGGGCGAAAATAATGACATTACTATTGTTGATACCAACACTGAACGCTTGCGCGAATTACAAGATAAGTATGACTTGCGGGTGATTAATGGCCACGGCTCTTACCCCAATATATTGCGTGAGGCCGGCGCCCAAGACGCCGATATGCTAGTGGCGGTAACCAGTAGCGACGAAACTAATATGATTGCCTGTCAGGTCGCATATTCGCTGTTTAATACACCAAATAAAGTGGCGCGCATTCGCTCGCCGGAGTTTTTAGCCGAACGCGAGCGGCTCTTCCTCAATGAAGCCCTGCCCGTGGATAACCTGATTGCTCCTGAGCAATTAGTAACAGAATATATTTATCGCCTCGTTCAATACCCAGGTGCATTACAGGTGGTGGACTTTGCTAAAGGTAAGGTCGGTTTGGTGGCCATAAAAGCCTATTACGGGGGCCCTTTAGTGGGGAATGCGCTGTCGAGCTTGCGTGATCATATGCCAGGCATCGATATTCGCGTGGCGGCGATATTTCGCCAAAACAGACCGATTCGCCCTCAAGGCACCACCATTATTGAAGCGGATGACGAAGTATTCTTTGTGGCGGCCAGCGGCCATATTCGCGCAGTCATGTCTGAGTTACAGCGTTTAGAAAGTAACTATAAACGCATTATGATTGTGGGCGGCGGTCATGTGGGCGCCGGTTTAGCAAGGCGACTAGAAAAGCATTATTCTGTTAAATTGATAGAGCACAAGTTAGCACGCGCCGAGCAATTATCAGAGCAGTTAGAAAATACCATCGTCTTTTGTGGTGATGCCGCTGATGAAGAACTATTAATAGAAGAGCATATTGATCAAGTTGATGTGTTTATTGCGGTTACCAACCAAGATGAAGCCAATATTATGTCGGCCATGTTGGCCAAAAAACTGGGCGCTAAAAAAACCATGGTGCTGATTCAGCGCAGCGCCTACGTTGATTTAGTACAAGGCGGCAGCATAGATGTGGCTATATCGCCGCAGCAAGCCACTATATCGGCACTATTAACTCATGTTAGGCGCGCTGATATCGTTAATGTTTACTCACTGCGTCGTGGTGCGGCCGAGGCCATTGAAGCCATTGCCCATGGCGATGATTCCACCTCTAAGGTAGTGGGTCGGCAAGTAGGCGAGCTAAAGTTACCGCCGGGCACCACTGTGGGTGCAATAGTGCGCGGTGACGAGGTGATTATTGGTCACGATCAAACTGTGATTGAACAAAACGACCATGTGATTTTGTTTTTGGTTAACAAGAAGTTTATTCCCGAAGTAGAACGCTTGTTCCAACCCAGCCCCTTTTTCCTTTAAGGGTGAGCTTGAACACACTTTTTGCCACGGAATACACGGAAGAACACTGACGAAGAACGAAACCAATGCACATCTATGCGGAGCATGGATTCGAGAGTAAATACAAAACAGATACCAGGGTAAGTCCAGTAAGACAGCATAACCCGATAATAAAAAGATCTTTCAGATTTGCTCTCTATTTTTCCGTGGGTTCTGTGGACTCCGTGGCAAGAAAGTCTTTAGTCTTCTGCGGCTAGACGTTCTTTGGCTGCGGCTCTTTCTTGTAGGTGCTCGGGTAGCGGCTTGGTGACTTCTACGCCGAGTTCGCGAAAGGCTTCGGCTTGGCGGATCAAGTTACCGCGACCGCTACTCAGCTTTTTCATCGCACCTTGATAATGACTTTCCGCCTTATTTAAAGATTGACCGACGGCCTCCATATCTTCTGTAAATAAGCGCAGCTTTTCATAGATTTTACCTGCTGACTCAGCAATTTTACGCGCATTTTGATTCTGTCGCTCAACCCGCCACAGATTTTCTATGGTACGTAACGCCACCAGTAAGTTAGTGGGGCTCACCAGTAAAATATTATGGTCGAGGGCATATTTAATCAGCGCAGGCTCGGCTTCTACCGCCACTAAAAAGGCCGGCTCGACGGCCACAAACATCAAAACATAATCTAGGGTTCTAACGCCTTTTAGCTGCTGATAGTCTTTGCGGCCTAACTCTCTAATGTGGCCGCGTACCGAGGCTACATGATCACGCAGCGCTTGTTCACGGGCAGGGGCATCATCGCCGTTATAGTAGCGCTCATAGGCGGTGAGTGAGACTTTAGCATCAATAATAATGTCTTTATTTTGTGGCAGATGCACAATCACATCGGGTTGATAGCGCTTGCCTTGGGCATTATTTAAGCTCATTTGCGTACTATATTCGTGTCCTTCACGCAGGCCCGACTCAGATAATACCCGCGCCAATACCACCTCGCCCCAGTTACCTTGTTGTTTACTGTCGCCTTTAAGCGCGCGAGTGAGCGCCACTGTATCAGCACTCATTTGTTGGTGTAATTCAGCTAAACGCTCAATTTCAAACTTTAAGCTATGTCGCTGGCGGCTTTCGTCTGAGTAGGTTTCTTGCATATTGCGCCGAAAACCTTCTAGCTGCTCACGCAATGGAGATAGCAACCCATCTAGGCTATTTTGGTTTAATTCACGAAAGTTATGTGTTTTTTTCTCAAAAATACGCTGTGCTAAGTTTTCAAACTGTTGCTGTAAGCGCGCTTCGTTATTGGCTAACTCGGTCTGCTTTTCTGCAGCCCACTGGCGCTCTTGGCGCAGTAGCGTTTCGTACTCTTTTAAGCGACCATTCATTTTAAGCACCAGCTGTTGCTGTTGCTCAAGTTTTTGCTGAGTGACCTGTAATTCGTCACTTTTATCTTGTAACCCACTGCGTAATTGCTGATTTTGCTGGGCTTGCAATTGTAAGCGCGTACCCAATTTTAGTTGGGTAAGCCCCCATGCAGCAAACGCGGATGCCGCAGCGAATATGTATGGCCAATAAGTGGTAAGTAACATCATCATTAGCGCCTGCGCTGTTCAAGCAACATGGTAACGCGGCGGTTAAAACGCAGCCACAACAGTACATAGAGTAGATAAATTAAGATAATTAACCACTTATGTTGATTCACGCCATTATCGAAGGCGGACAAAGGAATGCCGCGCACTTGTACATAAATGAGCAGCAATAGGGGAAACATCAAAAATACCGACCAGCGCCAGCACTGATTCAGCAAAGAAATGATAAAGGCGTTATTCAAGGTAACCGTCCACTTTCGGTCTAATAAGCAGCCGTCAGCTTAACAGTGACAGCTACATAATTCAGCCATTGGTATGCAGATAATGCTTTAGCTGCTCAGAGGGAATTGAGCTACTGGAAGATAACGTATAAGCCGCCCATTGGCTGGCTTGGGTTAATACGGTGGCCATGGGTAAATCTGCTAATAAGCCGTGGATCACCCCACCGGCAAACGCATCTCCGGCTCCCGTGGCATCCACCACAGACACCATGCGCGCCGGAATTTGTAGGTGCTGCTGGGCAGAAAAGGCTTCTACCCCTTGCTCACCATGGGTCACCACCAGCCATTGTAAGCCGGGGCCTGCAAGTTGTTGAGCATGCTGCCAAAGATCTTGTTGCTGTGCTAAATCTGTTGCAGAGGCAATCATTACCTGACAAGGCCGAGCATCTTTACCGCCTTTAGGGTATTGACTGACCACCAAGCTATGCTTAGCCATTTGCGCCATATAAGTGGCGACTTCAGCCCCCTCATAATTTACATATAAACAATCAACTGGGCTGCTAGGTAAACTGCTAGGGAGTGCTAAGCGTCTGTGCTGGCGTAAAATAGTACGCTCGCCTCTGTCATCCACTAACACCAACAACTCACCGGTTTCTCCATCAAATTGTTCTATATGGCGGATATCTAGCCCAAGATTGCTGGCTTCTTGCAATAACCAGTTTCCCGTTGCGTCTTGGCCAACCTGCGCCAAAATACTCACCTCGTGCCCTGCCCACAATAAGCCGGTGCCGGTATTCGCGCCGCCCCCCCCTAAGCGGCGCCCCTGATCTTTGTAATGTAGGCGCCCCCCCGCGTGTAACGGCTCATCTAACAGCAACACATGATCACAATTTAAGTTAGCCAGCAATCGTATTTTTGCCATTTCAGATCTCCACGGTGACGACAAAATATAAACAACTATCTTAGCTAACCATCACAATAGAAGCTATCAGGCTGCTTAGAGTACACAGTATCTAGATAAAATGAATAGTTCAGTTAACTTAGTGCTGATTACCATGATTACTATCAATAAAAATAGTATTTTAATGCTATATATTATTGATTGGCACTGTTAATCTTGCATGCAGCAGCAACAATTACATAACATCTTACTGCGCAAATAAAACAATACAATAATAAGCACGGGACGCTTAATCTAATGAATGGAATATCAGCATAGGTTGGTATTGTTGTTATTTCTCCTCATAGACATCATCTGTCCTCAGCTTCAATATCAGGTCGCTATTAGCGGTTTTATCATTGGGAATGGACATGCAACTACTGAATAACTTAAGTCTTCGCTATAAATTATCGGCCATGGTGGCCAGTTTATTTATTGGCATACTATTAGTACAAAGTTCAGCGCTTATCGGATTAAGACAACAAATAATGGACACACGAAAATCCAGCGTTCAAGAACAAGTAGAAACCGCAGCCTCTTTAGTACAGCATTATTATGCGCAAAGCCCGCGCTTAGGAAAGCAAGAAAGCCAACGTTTGGCCAAAATAGCCTTAGGCACATTACGTTATGGTAATGAAGGTTATATGTGGATTAACGATATGCAACATAAGCTTATCTTACATCCGATCAAACCTGAGTCTGAAGGCAAAGACATGACTCAAGTCACAGATGCAGATGGTCAGTACCACTGGCAGAGTATGGTAGAGCAAGTAAAACAACAGGGTGCCGGCTTTGTTGACTATAGCTACTTAGGCCCTCAATCTACCGAACCACAACCTAAGGTGTCTTATGTGCAGGGCTTTGCCCCTTGGGGCTGGGTGATTGGCAGTGGTATTTATTTAAGCGATGTTAACGCTTTATTCTGGCAACAAGCCACTAAGTCTCTACTATTAACAGCGCTAGTTATGGTACTTGCACTTATTGTTGTAGCGCTCATTAGCCGCTCGCTCACCTTTTCTGTGGCGCGGGTGCACCATGTGGTACGTCAATTTGGTGAAGGCAATTTAAGTGCACGTACTCATGCGACCCGTACCGATGAAATAGGCCAGCTGTCTCGAGAAATTGATAATATGGGAGCGCAGCTTTGTGGATTATTGCTGCAGGTGCGCAATGCATCTAGCTTATTAGATCACGAAGCTGAAGGTCTAAGTATAAAAAGTCAGCAAACGCGGGCCAGTATGCAAACTCAGTTTTCTGAAGTAGATCAAGTCGCAACTGCAATGAATGAAATGAATACCACCGTTAATGAAGTAGCGCGCCATGCCAATGATGCCTCTTCTGCGGCAGATCATGCTAATAATGAAGCGCGCATGGGTCATGACGACGTGACTCGCAGTATTAGTAGTATGTTGCAACTTGCTGAAACGGTAACGCAAGCAGATCAGGCTATGCGTGAATTAGAAACACAAACTCAGCAAATAGGCTCAGTGGTAGAGGTGATTAGTAATATCTCTGAGCAAACGAACTTGCTCGCACTCAATGCTGCCATTGAAGCAGCAAGAGCCGGAGAGTCTGGCCGAGGCTTTGCTGTGGTAGCAGATGAGGTTCGCTCACTCGCGCAGCGAACTCAAGAGTCGACCGGCGAAATTCAATCGATGATCCAGCACTTACAAAACCATGCCACCACTGTTGTTGCACACATGCACACTAGCCAAGAGCAAGCTGGGAGCAGTGTCGAAATAGTACGCGCTGCTGGTCATGATTTAGAAAGAATTTTAGAAGAGGTGCAACGCATTAATGATATGAATGCACAAATAGCCACGGCATCAGAGGAGCAATCTGCCGTTGCTGAAGAAATTAATCGTAACCTGACACAAATAAATAAAGGATCAGAAGAGGCACTTCAAGTCAGCGAACTGATTTCACAGACCAGTGATAAAGTACTTGAGGCCTCACAGGATTTGAGCCGGCAGATTACGCACTTTACGCTAGAAGAGCATCATACCCCTGCTGCAAACGAGAAGAACAATCGCAAACTTGTAATACAGCCAGCTTAATAACAATAAGGCCGTATCTTGATGCGGCCTTATTTTATCTAATACCAATCGCACTAGAGAAGTAGTCAGCTTTAATAGCTGCAAAAGCCGAACAAAGAGGTGACTCAGCTTCCTCTCTTATGCAGGTTTTCAGTAGAACAAATATTTAGTGTATTTAGTATAACGAGCTATAGCGCTAAGCAGGAATCACTCTATCTAATGCCTGCTCGAACCGCATTAGGGTACCGGCTACATCTTGCAACTTGTCTAATCCAAACAAACCAATGCGAAAGGTTTGAAAATCTTCAGGCTCATCACATTGCAGCGGCACGCCCGATGCTATTTGTAAGCCTTGGTCGACAAACTTGCGCCCATTGTTAATGTCTGCATCTTGGGTGTAGCACACAATAACACTGGGGGCGGCAAAGCCGTCGGCAGCCACACTCTTAATACCTCGTGCTGCTAACAAGGCTCGTACCCGCTCGCCCAGCTGCTGCTGGCGTAGCTTCATTTCAGCAAAACCTAAGCCACCAGTTTCGTTAATGGTATCGCGAAAGTGAGCCAGCGCATCTGTGGGTAAAGTAGTGTAATAAGCATGGCCACCCTGCTCATAAGTTTCCATCACTTGTAGCCATTGCTTTAAGTCACAAGCAAAGCTGGTGCTTTGCGTCTCGTCAATACGGGCCCGCGCGCGTTCGCTCATCATCACCAAACCGCAGCAAGGGGAGCTACTCCAACCTTTTTGTGGGGCGCTTAATAGAATATCAACGCCGCAGGCTTTCATATCAACCCAGGTTGCCCCGGATGCAATACAGTCGAGCACAAACAGGCCACCCACTTGATGCACCGCTTGGCTCACCGCTTTAAGGTATTCGTCTGGCAAAATCATGCCTGCCGCTGTTTCTACATGAGCGGCAATAACCAGACTTGGTTTATTGGCTTTAATATCAGCTACGACTTCATCAATAGGGGCCGGAGCCAGTGCGGCTTGAGGGCCGTTTTCTATCGCTCGTGCTTTTAATACTGTCTCGGAAGCAGGGATTTTGCCGGCGGAAAATATTTGACTCCAACGATAACTAAACCAGCCATTACGAATAATCAAGCAATCTTGATCAGTGGCAAACTGACGTGCTACGGCTTCCATGCCGAAGGTACCGCTGCCAGGGATCACGACCACTGAATAAGCTTGATACAAGTCTTTCAAGTTGCTGGAGATATCGCGCATAACCTGCTGAAAACGCTGCGACATATGATTAAGAGCACGATCGGTATACACCACTGAATATTCCAGCAGACCTTCAGGATCAACATGGGGTAGGAGTCCGGACATAAAAACCTCGTAAATAAATAATAACGTTAACAATCACACCCTGTGTCATTGCCCTTGGCGCCGGTCAACAAACCTTACGGATCGAACCTCTCCTTGCCATTGCGGTATCACCGCTTTCCATGCTGCGCGATGGCACCACGACTTTGTGTCACCATCGAAGCAGCAGCAGTCTAATGATGGGAGTAAACCGAGTATAGACCAAATTAAACGGCCAAACTTGAGTCTGTTAATAATGCCTAATATAAGGATAAATAACAAAACTCTTACTCTCATACCTAGCGGAGTCTTGCTATACGAAGGAAGACGACAAAAGCTATATACGCTATAATAGCGCATTATTTTTATCTCGAGTCATACTCATGCAAGAACAATTTAGTTTAGAAGGGCACCCCTTTATTCCCCTGCATAACCTATTGAAAATATTAGGCTGGTGCGAGTCTGGCGCCATGGCCAAAACCGTGATTGATGAGGGGCTGGTCACCGTTAACGGAAACGTTGAGTTACGCAAACGTTGTAAGATTATCCTCGGGCAAGTGGTTGAATTTAACGGTCAACAAGTGGAAGTGATCGCTTAAAAACAAAGCGATACGTCTTATGCTGTACGCCGTAAGTAAAACATAAACACCACCTTTATCGGGCTTAACTTAGCTGATAACTTACGGCTTATAGCTGACCGCTAGCCGGAAGATCTGGGCCTAAGAGTCTCATACTCCAGTCGGTTACTTGGCCGGCGGCTAAGTACTCACGCGCTTTTTTTCGCCAACTGGGTGATAAACTGGTGAGCGCAGCCAGCTCTGCTAGCCCACTTGGGTTAAAAGCCTGATTATAAACAATGTCGGCTGCGCGCTTAACACTTATATTAGGGTATGGGCGCTCTACTAAGGCTAAGTTTGCTTCAGGCCCAACTTCACCGGTTTCTAACACCCGTAATAACCAACCGGTGCGACCATTAGCTTGTACTAATACCGAAAAGGCCGGATAGCTAAAGCGGGCATTGAGCTTATAACAAGGCGAGCGGGGCTGACTGATTTGAATTAACGCATTGTCTAGGCGATAAATATCACCGATACAGACCTCTTGCTCTATCAGCCCTGTACCTGAGATATTTTCTCCAAAGCCCCCTGCGCTAAGTAAAGGTTTCGCACTTTTCAGTCCCATTCCCAAAAACCATGCTTGCCAGTAAGCGTAATGCTCTTTGGGGTAGTAGTGTAAAGCCCGTTCTACACCACCGTGATAAGCGGTTGAAACTTGCGTGTCGTCCACCAAGCCCGTGAAATCGCAATATTGACGCGTTAAAATAGGCTGTTTATGTATGGCACTACTGATGGTGCTGTTTAACATGGCGGCCTTACCCACCAAAATACTGACCTGCATACTATCTCCACTAACTCGCTATCGCTTACGCGCTTTTTTCGCGAAACACACTTAGCTCTCTATAATGATGCTTAGATAATCACGATGACGCTTTGTTGATGATCTTTAACCTGACCGTAAGTCCATTGAACTTGAAAAAATATAGCCAAGTCGTCACTATTATCGATAACAGCATATACGCCTGAGCTATCATATAGAAGAAGCTCGGTGTTACCCCATAAGATTGACTTAAGGAGTCATTATGAAACTAGCACTTGTAGTTAGCAGTGCCCTACTTCTTAGTGCATGTAGTAGTGGCCTTAACGTAGTGGAGTCTGATTTAAAACATCACCATTGGAACTTGGTGGCAATTGATGG
Source organism: Oceanisphaera pacifica (assembly GCF_017498065.1). GTDB lineage: Bacteria > Pseudomonadota > Gammaproteobacteria > Enterobacterales > Aeromonadaceae > Oceanimonas > Oceanimonas pacifica. The sequence continues at coordinate 19,621 of NZ_JAGDFX010000012.1, forward strand.
TGCACAGATAGATGACAATATTAAATCTGACTTAGAAATTGGCGAACATTTTTCTATTAACGGTTTAGCAGGCTGTAACCGTTTTTTTGGTAGCGCCACCTTAAAGCAAAATCGTATTAGTGCCGATCCTCTCGCCAGCACCAAAATGGCCTGCTCACCTGCAGCGCAAGCTGTAGAAACGGCTGTGCTTCATACTCTGGGTACTGGCGCAGAGGTCGATAACCAAGGCCAAACTCTTCAGCTTATAGGCGATAAGCATACGCTAACTTATGATCTTGCTGACTGGATGTAATCAATGAGCGAGCACTTTCTAATTTGCCCTATTTGCTCAGCTAAAAACAGGGTGCCTTATACACGCTTACAGCAAGCGCCATTATGTGGAAAATGTAAGGCGCCTGTTATGGCGGATGAGCCACTCACCTTGGATGGCCCAAAACTAGATCGACTATTGGCAAATGAAACACTGCCGTTAGTGGTTGATTTTTGGGCTCCTTGGTGTGGTCCTTGCTTGCAAATGGCCCCCGTATTTAGTGCTGCTGCCAGTGAGGTAAAAAGTCAATTGCGTCTGGCTAAGTTAGATACCCAAGCGCATCAAGCCGCGGCCAGTCGATTTGGTATTCGCTCTATTCCTACCTTAATTGTCTTTGTTCAAGGAAAAGAAGTCGCGCGCCAGTCTGGTGCACTGTCGGCAGGGCAATTACGCCAATGGCTCGAGAGCTTAAGCCCTTCGGGCAGCAGTACGCTATAAGCCGTACGCCGTAACGTCAAAGACATAATACTTAAGGCATAAGGCATAAGGCGTAAGGCGCGTTATCACTAGGGGGACATGATGGATCAATTCGAACTAAATCCACTCGAAAAACAGCGCTTAGCACGAATATTAGAGCAAACTAAGCGCATTGCTTTAGTAGGGGCCTCTAATAAGCCAGAACGAGCCAGCTTTGAGGTAATGCAGTATTTATTAGCACAGGGATTTGAGGTGCAGCCGGTCAACCCACAGTTAGCGGGTTCGCTGATCCTCGGCCAAGTTTGTGTTGCTTCGCTTGACAAATTAGCACTACCGGTTGATTTGGTTAATGTATTTCGTCGCAGTGAGTTTGCCGCCCAGATTGCCGATGAGGCAGTGGCCATAAATGCGCGCTCTGTCTGGTTACAAGAGGAGGTAATAAATGCTGACGCCGCGGCATCGGCCAAGGCCGGACAGCTAGATTACATTGAAGATATTTGTATTAAAAAAGTACATCAATTACTAACTAAATCAGCAAGCGAATAATATAAGGGGGACTTCCCCCTTATAAAACCGACTAGTGATGGCTGTGCTCGGCAGCATTATGCTGCCTTGAGGCTGATGGTGTTTCAACCGCCACCTCAACCTCTACGCTACCCGCCTCTTTAAAGTGCAAGGTAACCGGAAAGCGCTCGCCCTCTGTTGGTACCTCTTTCAGGTTCATTAACATTAAATGGTGGCCGCCCGGTGCTAGTATGACTTCTTTATGTGCAGGGATAGCTAACTCGTCTAATTTACGCATTTTCATCATGTCGCCTTCTTTGACATGAGTATGAATCTCAACCGTTTCAGAGACTGGGCTCTCGGCGCTTAATAATACGTCATCTGTATCACTTTGATTAGACACGGTAAAATAGGTCACTCCTACCGTTGCCACTGGCGGTAGTGGACGAGCCCAAGGGTGAGCAATATCTAAGTCTGCGGCATGATAATCGTGCGCAGATACTGCAGCAGTACCCAACAGCAGCGCCGAGGTTAATAACACTTTCAATGCGGTCATCTTCTATTCCTTATGATGTTAAAACACAATAAAGCTAGCAAAAGTAGTATTAAGATAACACCTTTAACTATCTGATATAGCTGCTAAAGATCTAGCTATGTTAGTTCTTTGTACACCGATCTTTCTGATTAAGCGCGGGGCTATGCAAAAGATTATGTCTTTAATACACTCAATAAGTCTTCGAGTTTCATTGGTTTATAGTATTTAAAGCCCTGCAGATAATCACAACCTTGTTGCTGCAACCACTGTTCTTGCTCGTCGTTTTCTACCCCTTCAGCCACCACAGAAATCCCCAAGCCGGCGGCCATACCTAGTATTGATAAAGTAATGGCACAGTCATCCGCATTTTGCGGTAAATCATCAATAAATGAGCGGTCTATTTTAAGTTTGGTAAAGGGAAGGTTTTTCAGCCTAAGCAGAGAAGAGTAACCGGTACCAAAATCATCAATCGATAGTTTGATACCTAAACGCACCAGCTGCTCTAGCGTTTGTTGCAGCTGATTAGAGTCGCCTTTAATGGCGTCTTCGATCATTTCTAACTCAATTTGTGCGCCCGATACATGATACTTTTCTAGCAAATCCCATATTTTATCTGCCAATAAGGGATCCACCAAGGCATCTGCTGACAAGTTAACGGCCACACTGGGCATAGCTACACCCCGCGTACGGCTTAATTTAATGTCTTTACATACCTGCTCCAACATCCAAAAGTCGATATCAGCAATCAGGCCAGCTTCATAAGCAAGGGGAAGAAATTCACCGGGGGATAAAAAACCTAAGCTGTGATGCTGCCAGCGAACCAAAGCTTCACAACTTACAATATTTTGTGCATTGCCAGACATCACAGGTTGATACGCCACACTCAAATCACCGTGAGCAAGAGCTTCAATTAATTGGTTTTTCATCAAAAAGCTAGCTTTCGCTGTTGCCGATATTTTTTGATTAAAATACTGTGCTTGTCGGCGACCATCGGCTTTAGCCTGATACATAGCCGACTCGCTATAACGAATCAATGTCGATAAGTCTTTGGTATCATTAGGATAAAGTGCAATACCAACACTGGAACTGATCTGCAAGTCTTGCGTGCCAAGATGAATAGGCTGATTAATGCTATGCATAATGGTTGCAATGGCATCATGCATCTGATCCTTTTGCTCAGGAAGGTGGTAAAGCATAGCAAATTCATCTCCCCCCACTCTTGCTACCATATCTTTACCCGAGAGCACCATGCCCCTTAACCGTATCGCTATTTCACTAATAACGGCGTCACCTACATGCCCCCCCATGCCATTATTAATGGCGTTTAAGCGATCAATATCAAACCACAGTAACGCAAATTGAGCCGGTTGCTCTTGATGAATTAACTGCTGAATACGATGGCGTAAAGAGCTTTGGTTATACAAACCCGTAAAGTCATCATAAGAGGTGATGTAATCTAGCTCTTTACGGCTACTTAGCCATGCTTCATGGGTATTAATTAAACTAATGGTATCGGCAAAGGCAGTGGCGCATGCTGTATCAGTCAGGCTCCAATAACGTTCGGTGTGACTTTCTAAACACAAAACACCATATAAGCGATTACCGTCATAAATGGGCACATCCAGCATGGCAAAGATTGCGGAGTCGTTGTTTAAATAGCTTTTTCTTAAGGAACAAGTACGAGGATCGTGAAAAGCATCGTGTGTAAAGAAGATATCAGCCGCTTCTAATACTTTAAAGTAAATTAAGTGCTCATGACGCTCTAAGCGATAAGGCCGATGATGATGGCCATATTGTGGTTGGTAGCAAAGCTCTCGACTCATGCTATCACCGCAATAATTCATGCTCCAAATCGCCACACTATCTATGTTAAGTAGTTGACTACAAAGAGCTGTTAGCTCTTTTAGCTTATCGCTTTTATTTAGCCTACTAAACCCTGCGCTGTGTAACAGCTGCAGTAGCGCTTTATGATAGCTAAAGAAAGTTGTAATTTGTTCCACAGATAATCCATTAACTGTTAGGGCCACGATATAATGGCAAACACACTGGGCACTGTCTATTGTCGACTACCATAGATAGCAAAAACTGGCGGTCTCCAGCATATGCTTCTACTACTTTTTCTGGCTGTTAAAAACACGCGTTCAATAATCATTAAGGTTTAAAATTCACGCTCTATCACTATGTCGCTAAACCCCAGCTTTCTAAAGTATTCTTCACGAAAATCTTTAAGGGTCTTGCGATCATTGCGACATACACCGGCCAGCTGATCTTCCATGCGGTGGTACTCAGTCAAATCCACTCCTTCCGCTTTGGCTATTGCGTCATATACGCTGTGATGTTTGTCATTAGCGTACCCCATTTCTTTCAGTTGCTTGCCATAATGATAGCGAATGCGAAAGGCCATACTTAATATTCCATGTAAAATGACATTGTCACCGCAATCATCGCCTTAACTCAAGCTTTGCTTACGCTAACCGCAAATAAAAAAGTGGCAGGAGAGAAGTGAATGAGTTGATTAGCTTGCTTTTACTGCCACTACATTAGAATATAGAGATAAACTAATATAAGGAAGCACTACCATGGCAGATAAAACGTATAAAGTGAGCACACATATGGCCAATAACTGGCAAGTGAGCGCACAAATAGGTAATCATAAACTCATTATCGACCAAGAGGCGGCGGGGGATGCAGGCCCTAACCCTTTGGATACTTTCTTGTTTTCATTAGCAGGCTGCGTATCAACCATTGCCAAAATGGTGGCCCGCGAACAAGGTTTTGTGCTGAATGGTATTAATGTTGAAGTTGAAGGCACTATTAATCCAGCAGGCTTAGCCGGACGCCCTAGCGAGGATCCTGTAGGTTTTAAACATATTGATATTAAAGCGGATATTAATGCCGACTTGAATGACCAACAAAAACTGGCTTTTCTTGAGTTAGTTTGTAAGCGCTGCCCTGCTCACGACAATCTATGTCGTGCAAGTTTATTAGATCATCAATTATCGTAAAGTCTACACATCGCGAGACGTCATAGGCCGTAAGTTAAGATGGCCATTTCTTATTAACTTACGGCATACCGCAGCCTAAAGGGCTTAGGCTAAAAGCGTGACCCATAAGGTATTAGAGCGCTAGCAATAGAAAGCACCTATCACAAAAATACGTTAAGATACTGTCATCATTGATGTTTATGGGGTGACATTTATTAATGATCAGCGTTGAACGTAAAGACGGCTTCTCGCTTAAAATATCTCGTATTCTGCGAGAAGCAACCGAGCATCAGTTAGATATTTACTTATTCGTGCCTGGTGAATTGGGCCTTAATACCAATGTGGTGCCAGAAGAAGAGTTTTATCACAGCGCGATTCATGTGCAGCGAACTTACTTTAGTGACAGGCCTTATTTACCCTTAATTTTGAGTCGATTGGCGCGTCGTGGAGAGCTGTCTTCGGAGCAATATCGCCTAAGCCTGAGCTTGTATGCCTATCAGTATGCCATTGGTTTAGAGCAATCTTGTCAGGAGTTGCGTAATGAAAAAGAAGGCGCAACTCAAGAAGCCCTGACTGAGCTCATTACACTGACTCAAGATATTTTACGTCGTTTACGCCGTAACGTACCGAGCGATCAAACTCTACGTAAATATTACGTTAATATTGATAACTACTTATCTTGGTTTACCGAGCAGCGGTTATTATCATTGGTCGCTCACCTACCCCGCACTAAAGAATACAAAATAAACAAAGCATTGCTATTAGCCGTATGCGAGGCAGAACATCAACATAGAGTAAAGCTACAATATAACTCTAGTCACACCACAGAGGCTCTGTCGCGTATTTCTAACAAAATGCGTTTGCTACGCCGCCTTATTGAATATCCCGTTACTTTGAAAGAAAAAACGCAAGAGCTGGGTGGTGGTGAAGAAAAAGCACTAAAAGCCAGTGTGACTGCCGTGGTCATGACCGCCATGTCGCTTGCAGTATTTGAAGTGCGCGAAACCTTAGGCAGCATCTCATTATTGGTTATTTTAGTGTTGGCATTAATGTATGCCTTACGTGAGATATTTAAAGACGACTTACGTAATACTCTTTGGCGTTGGCTACGTAAAAATCGCCCTAAGTGGCGTCGGCAATACTTTGATGTACACAGTAACCAGCTTGTTGGCCGTCAACTTGAGTGGTTCGATTACCGCCGCCCCGCCAAGCTAAAGTCAGATATTTTGGCGGCTCGTCATGCCAACGTGACGCAAAAAGAAGAAGTAGTAATGCACTATGGCAGTCACTCGCGCATGCTGCCTACTCGATTTTTAAGTGGTTATGAGCAAACCCGAGAAACTTTACAGTTAGATTTAAGTTTATTAGCTAAATTGATGGAAAAAGGTTCACATCATGTTTATCAATTAAAAGAGGGGCAAGTCGCTCGTCATCCCGTTGAAAAACGCTATTTAATCAACTTAGTTACTCGTGAAGTGCAGGGCCACAATCCACCCACAGTACAGCGTTGGAAGGTGGTAATGAGTCGATCTAAAATAGTTGAAATAGAAGAGATTCCTCAACAATCATCTGCCCTGTAATACTAGGCCTATTCCGGTATTACTGTCTGTTAGGGGTCTAGTAGTGGGTATGTTCCCGACCAAGCTTGGTGAGTGAATTGCTGCGCTGCTTAGTGATTTGGGCTTAGACGCTATCGTCAATTTAATGGGAGAGTAAAGAATAAAGTGGCCGCTTTTACTGTTCCCTTGGGTGCAAGCATTAACATGGATGGTACCGCTGGTGTGCCTGGTATAGGGCTGATTATGCTCGCTATGGTACTAAATCAGGTGGGGCTGCCCGTAGAAGGAATAGCTTTAATTACTGGTGTTGTCCGCCTGTTGGGCATGATACGCACTGCCGTCAATATTACCGTATGACTCTGTTGTGACCAGCACTATAGGAAAAAGTGAAGGGGTAATGGATGTGGCTCGGTTTAATGATCCTACAGCCGGAAGATAAGGAAAAATTCGAGCTTTTCCTTCGCAAATGTCCTCTTAATTCTCTACGCCATATTGACGCCCAGCTTGTACGCTTAATGCGCATACTCTGAAGAGACATTCATTTAACAGCGCAATCAGCTAACTTTTATCTCGATTACTAGCTTGAAAGCACAGAATTGACCTAAGTGACTTAAACCTTTGGGGCCATTTGTCATACAATGGTCTTGAGTATTTACTGCAACAGCTTAAATCAGCGCTATTGTTTCGCTGTATCTGAAATCCAGTAAGCCGTTGCTAGTCCAACTATCAAGCAGGGAAAAAGCGAAATAATGACCAAAAAAAATTCGACCATTGTCTATACCATGACCGACGAGGCCCCCGCTTTAGCTACTTATTCTTTACTGCCAATCGTGCGCACCTTTGCCAGCAGTGCCGGTATTGATGTTACGCTTAGCGATATTTCTCTTGCTGCTCGCATTTTGGCAGCATTTCCTGAGCGCTTAACTGAAGAGCAGCGTGTGACTGATGGTTTAGCTGAACTGGGTGAGCTTACTCAAAACCCGAGTGCTAACATCATTAAATTACCTAATATCAGTGCATCTGTTCCTCAACTAAGAGCCTGTATTAGTGAACTACAAGGTCAGGGGTTTGATATTCCCAACCTGCCAGAAGAAGCAAATACTGAAGAAGAAAAGAGCGCCACTGAGCGTTATGCTCGTATTATTGGCAGCGCCGTTAACCCCGTATTGCGTCAAGGTAACTCCGACCGTCGCGCTCCTAGCGCAGTTAAAGCCTTTGTGCGCAAATATCCACACTCAATGGGTAAGTGGAGCAAAGCTTCTCGCTCTCACGCAGATTACATGAATGGCGGCGACTTCTTTGCCAGTGAACAATCAATTACCTCAGATACAGCACAAACTGTGCGCATTGAGTTTGTTGATAACGCAGGCAATGTAGAACTTAAAAAATCACTGCCATTACAAGCAGGCGAAGTGCTAGACGGTATGTTTATGAGCGCTAAAGCCTTGTCTGAGTTCTTTGAGCAAACCATGCAAGATTGTAAAGACACAGGCGTAATGTGGTCTTTGCACGTTAAAGCAACCATGATGAAGGTATCTCACCCCATCGTCTTTGGTCATGCGGTGAAGGTTTTTTACCGTGAAGTATTTGAAAAATACGGTGATTTGTTTGAAAAATTAGGCGTTAATCCTAATAACGGCATGAACAGCGTATTAGACAAAATCAAGAGTCTGCCACAATCCACCCAAGAAGAAATTGAAGAGGCTATTCACGACTGCTATGAGCACCGTCCAAAAATTGCCATGGTCGACTCAGTAAAAGGCATCACTAACTTGCATATCCCCAGTGATGTGATTGTGGATGCTTCTATGCCAGCCATGATCCGTAGCTCAGGAAAAATGTGGGCGCGCGATGGTAAGCTCAAAGATACCAAAGCGGTAATGCCAGAAAGTACCTATGCTCGTATTTATCAAGAAGTGATCAACTTCTGTAAAACGAACGGCGCTTTCGACCCTGTTACCATGGGTACTGTGCCAAACGTTGGCTTAATGGCCATGAAAGCCGAAGAGTATGGCTCGCATGATAAAACCTTTGAAATGACTCAAGACGGCACCATGCGTATCCTTGCCGAGGACGGCACAGTACTAATGGAGCATGCAGTAGAAGCTGGTGATATTTGGCGTGCTTGCCAAACTAAAGATGCAGCCATTCGCGACTGGGTTAAACTTGCCGTCACTCGCGCTCGTCAATCTGAAACGCCAGCCGTATTTTGGTTAGACGCTGAGCGCGCTCACGACAATGAGCTACGTAAAAAAGTGGAAGCTTATTTGCAAGAACATGACTTGAACGGTCTCAATATTCAAATTATGTCTTACAACGAAGCAATTCGCTTCTCAATGGAGCGCATTATTCGTGGCCAAGATACCATTTCGGTGACCGGTAACGTATTACGTGACTACCTTACCGACTTGTTCCCCATTTTAGAGTTAGGAACTTCAGCTAAAATGCTGTCTATTGTGCCGATGTTGGCCGGTGGCGGCATGTACGAAACCGGTGCCGGTGGCTCTGCTCCTAAGCATGTACAGCAGCTATTAGAAGAAAACCACCTACGCTGGGACTCTCTAGGTGAGTTTTTGGCGCTGGCGGTATCATTAGAAGAGCTGGGTATTAAAGAAGGCAATGCGAAGGCGAAAGTTTTGGCAACTTGCTTAGACAAAGCCACCGAGCTACTGCTGGATAATGAAAAGTCTCCCTCACGCAAAGCTGGCGAGTTAGACAACCGTGGCAGCCACTTCTATCTGAGCCTGTACTGGGCACAGCAATTGGCAACGCAGCAAGAGGACACAGAGTTAGCCGCTTACTTTACGCCATTAGCCGAGTCACTGGCCGATAATGAACAGCAAATAGTGAATGAGTTGAATCAAGTTCAAGGTAAGTCGGCCGGCCTAAACGGTTACTACCACCTTGATCCGGCTGCCTTAGAAAAAGTAATGCGCCCAAGTGCAACATTCAATAAAGCGTTATCTAGCAACTAAGTTTACAAGCGCTAAAGCATGACTTAAAGCCCAGCTTCGGCTGGGTTTTTTTATTGAAAGACTAAGCTTGCCTCAGCCTGCGTTAGTTAATCCAGCATGGCTAAGTATTGCTTTAATACCACCGCATTATTGTGCTGCTCATCTTTGGCGGCATACACTAGGGTAACTTGCTGCTGATGAGCTTTGTCTACCAAGTCTCGCAAGCTCTGTTTATGGTGGGTCAGCTCACTTAAATAGCGGTTTCTAAATTCGCCCCAAGTCACTTCTTCATCATGAAGCGCTTGGCGCAAAGCATCACTTGGCGCGACCTCTTTTAACCAATCATCTAACTTTGCGTCTTCTTTACTGACGCCTCGCGGCCATAATTTATCCACCAATACTCGGTAACCATCTTGAGACTGGGCGCTCTCATAAGCGCGTTTCAAAACTAGATTCATACCCACCCCGACGAAAAGTCAGAACGGCCCCCTTTGGTCATTGCGAGGAGTCTACGACGCGGCAAAGACGAAATAAGGGCGCATAACAATGTAGTGCAAAGCCTTGACGTCCAACAGTGTATCTACAATATAAATAACGTGTAAGCCCTGTACTGTTCAATATAGTCAAGTTTTCTATACCCATAACGGGCGGTTACAAACATTTCCTCTCTTTACCTCATGGTAAACTAACAGACATATACAGTAAAAATAATAAAAGGATCATCACTTTATGTCTCGTTTCTCTCTGTGCTCTCTGGCCCTACTCACCCCATTATTAGCCGCCCCTGCACTGGCACAAGGCCCTTGGAGCGGTAGCATTGGCGCTGGGTTAATGATGACGCCTGATTATTTAGGCAGTAATGATTACACCAGCCGAGCCGTGCCCGATATTGAGCTTAACTACGGTGATTTTGCTTATTTAAGCTGGCGAGATGGCTTAGGGATCAATCTATATCAACAGCAAAATTGGACCATATCGCCATTTTTAGGCTTTCATGTAGGGAGAGATAACGAAGGGAATATCAGCGCCTTTGAAAAAGTAGATGCGGGTATGACCGCTGGGGTTCGAGTGAGCTACCAACCCAATATGTGGCGTTATAGCCTAAAGGCACAAACCCCTGTTACTGGTGATGTAAGCGGCTACAAGCTCTCTCTTAATGCCAACTTACGACAGCAAATAGCCCCCAAATGGCATATGGGTATAACACCGTCTTTATCTTATAGCAGCAGTAGCTGGACCCAAGATATGTTTAATGTTTCCGCGCGCGACTCAGCGTACAGCGGCCTACGACAGTATCAGGCAAGCTCTGGTCATTTACGTTTAGGGTTAATCGGCAGTGTAACTTATCAATTTACCAAACACTGGAACCTAACCGGTGTTGCAGGAGCGACTCAACTAACTGGTGATGCAAAAGATAGCCCCATCGTTAAACAAGTTGGAGATGCGACTCAGCTGCTAACAGGTGTCGCTATCAACTACAGCTTTTAATAGCAAACACCTTTAAATCTGTTTTATCTTATTGTTATAAAGGCAACTTACTTGGTTGCTTTTTTCTTGGGTACCTCAATGTTAACTGCTGTATATGCCATAATCATTAGAGGCAAAACTATCTTATGTTGGCAGTCACACAATTTAATTCTCTTTTTTATTAGCAACTTATCTTACTTCTTTACTTTTTCAAAATGAAAAATCGTTTAACTGCACGCATTTTAAACAGCACATACCTGAACTGGATAAAAAACGACCAACAAAATAGCTAAAACTCGATTTATATCAATAAAGTAGACTTATTCACGTCAAGTCCTTGCGCCTTGCTACTTCTTTTGCCAGTCTATTATTACCTGTAGGATGTTAGAACTCGAATCAATTGATCGACACCATGGAGAGTGCTTAATGAACAAGCAACACAGATTAAAGCGTACTTTAAAACAGCTCACTGGACTATCTGCGCTGGCATTATTCACCTGCTCTGCCTATGCAGATAACTGGCGTTACGCTCACGAAGAATACGCAGGCGACGTACAAGACGTGTATGCCTATAAGTTTAAAGAATATATCGAAGATAACTCAGACCACACCTTAAAGGTGTACCGCTTTGGCGAACTGGGTGAATCTGACGATATTATGGAGCAAACTCAGGCTGGTATTCTTAACTTTGTAAACCAATCCCCAGGCTTTACCGGTGCGCTAATTCCTGAAGCACAAATCTTTTTTATTCCTTACTTAATGCCCACTGATATGAAATCTGTGGTGAAGTTTTTCCGTGAAAGTAAGGCCATTAATGAAGACTTCCCTAAGCTATATTCAGAAAAAGGCTTAGAGCTACTGAAGATGTATCCTGAAGGCGAAATGGTAGTGACGCTCGATGAAGTCGCAACCACGCCAAAAGAGTTAAACAATAAGAAAATTCGAGTAATGACTAACCCATTACTGTCAGAAACTTACTCGGCCTTTGGCGCCACCCCCACGCCACTTCCTTGGGGTGAGGTTTATGGTGCCCTGCAAACCAATATGATCCAGGGGCATGAGAATCCTATCTTTTGGATTGAATCGGGCAAATTATATGAGGTATCACCTAATCTGATCTTTACCGGTCACGGCTGGTTTACCACCGCTATGATGGCCAACCAAGACTTTTATAATGGCCTGTCTAGTGAAGACAAAACCTTGGTTCAAGAAGCTGCAGATTATGCCTTTGAAGAAATCTTAGGTCATATCGACGGGTTAGCCGATAGCTCGCTGAAGAAAATCACTGATAGCAGCAGTAAAGTGACGGTCACACGCTTGACTGATGAACAAATTGAAGCCTTTAAAGAGCGCTCACCACAAGTTGAAGAAAAATTCATCGATATGGCTGGCGACAGTGGCAAAGCATTGTTAGAGCAGTTTAAGCAAGACCTTAAAGACTTGTAATAACGCGTCGCGAATAAAGCCCCGCTTGGTGGGGCTTTATTTTAACCTACCCTTGCTGTGATAAATGGCTCTATAACCGTAAGCACTTGGCTACCCAGCCTAATGACAGTGCTGTTTTAGGTCTTGTTATAATGGCTTATCACTATATTGGAGTATAGCTATGTCTGAGCCTACCCCTGAGTTAGAAGATGATATTCCTGCCTATACATCAGGCTTGCCTGGTATTTTAGGGGTAATCGATGAATGGATCGCCCGTGGCGAATCTGTGATGTTAGCCGCTGGTGTATTATTAATGGCACTGAATACCTGTGCTAACGTGATTGCTCGTTTTATTTTTGGTGAAGGTTTCTTTTTCTCTGGTGAAATTAACCGCATTCTAATTATTTTTATTACTTTTGCTGGTATTGGTTATGCCGCACGTCATGGGCGCCATATTCGTATGTCTGCACTGTACGACTCATTACCGGCAAAATTAAGAAAATTACTGATGATTCTTATCGCCTTATTCACCGCATCTGTGATGTTTTTTCTCGCCTACCATTCTTATGAATATATAGAGACGCTGTATAGCCGCGGCCGTATTTTACCTGCATTAGGCTTTAAAATTTGGTGGATTTATGTGTGGGCTCCTATCGGTTTTACCGTAACGGGTATCCAATATTTACTTACAGCTGTTAAAAATATCACTAGCCCAGATGTGTATTTATCTACCGGTGTGGTAGACGGCTACGCCGATACCGAAACGGAAGTATAACTTGGTATTAATCACCATAAAAAAGGCATAAACCATGGCAACTATATTAATGGCCATCATGATTGTCCTGCTCTTATTAGGCTTTCCTATGATGATACCGCTGATCACCGCCTCAGTGGTTGGCTTTGTAATGATCTTTGATGGCTTCGGCCAAATGGGCACCTTTGTGCAGCAAATGATGGCCGGCATACGTCCTGCCTCGTTAATTGCGGTGCCCATGTTTATTTTAGCGGCGGATATTATGACCCGGGGCCAATCGGCAGACCGCCTGATCAATATGGTAATGGCCTTTATTGGCCACATTAAAGGCGGGCTGGCCATTAGTACAGCCACCTCTTGTACATTATTTGGTGCTGTATCTGGCTCAACGCAAGCCACTGTGGTGGCGGTTGGCTCACCGCTGCGCCCTAAAATGCTAAAAGCCGGTTATTCTGACTCTTTTACCTTGGCACTGATTATTAACGCCAGTGATATTGCCTTTTTGATCCCGCCAAGCATTGGTATGATTATTTATGGGGTGATCTCTAAAACCTCTATTGCTGAGCTCTTTATTGCCGGTGTCGGCCCAGGCTTATTGATTTTGGCGATGTTCTCTTGCTATTGCTTATATTACGCTCACAAGAATAAAGTGCCTACTGAGCCCAAAGCCAGCTGGTCTGAGCGCTTAACCGCCTCTCGCAGAGCCTTATGGCCACTCTTCTTCCCAGTCATTATTGTGGGCGGGATTTATGGCGGTATCTTTAGCCCTACCGAAGCTGCGGCTGTATGTGTGTTATACGCTTTTATCTTAGAGTTTTTAATTTTCCGCTCACTTAAACTGCCCGAAGTGTATCAAATAGCTAAATCGACGGGGCTTATCACTGCAGTGGTGTTTATTTTAGTCGCTGTGGGTAATGGCTTTTCTTGGGTGTTGTCATTTGCTCAGGTACCGCAAGTCATTTTAGAATCGGTTGGGGTAAACGATGCCGGCCCTGTAGGCGTTTTAGTGGCCATTTGTATCGCCTTCTTTATTGCTTGTATGTTTGTTGACCCCATAGTGGTGATCTTGGTGTTAACCCCCATATTTGCTCCTGCCATTGCAGCCACCGGACTGGATCCCGTCTTAGTCGGGGTATTGATTACGCTACAAGTAGCCATTGGCTCGGCGACCCCACCTTTTGGTTGTGATATTTTCACCGCCATCGCTATTTTTAAACGCCCTTATATGGACGTCATTCGTGGTACGCCGCCCTTTATTTTTATGCTAGTCGTAGCGGCTGGGTTAATTATTGCCTTCCCCGACATCGCGCTATTTTTACGTGATGTGGCTTTTCCAGATGAATAATGCTGAACAGTAAGCTTAAGCGTAAGGGACCTCTGGTCCCTTAACCTAGAACTATTTTTGACCAAGGAGTGCTGCGTGTTTAATAAAATAGTAGTAGCGGTAGATGGTTCTGCTTTATCACTTAGGGCTGTAGAAAAAGCAGTACATTTACAAGGCTTAATCCCCCATGCCGAGATTTTTCTTATTTGCGTCTATAAGCACCATAGCCTATTTGAAGCTAGCTTATCGATAGGGCGGCCTGTGGACATGGATATTCCCGATAAGGTGTTATCTGACTACGCTAAAGAAGTGGTCACCCATGCCAAAGAGCACGCTTTGTCTGCAGGGGCGACTCAAGTACGTGGTTTTGTTAAAAGTGGTCGCCCTTCAAGAGTGATAGTCCGATTTGCTCGCGAAAAAGAAGCCGATTTAATTATTATCGGCACACGCGGTACTCACAGTGATAAAGACGGTATGCTGCTGGGCAGTGTGTCCCATCGCGTGACCAGCGCCGCCAAATGCCCAGTACTCGTCGTTTAACACTCAGCTCTTATAAGACCAGTGCTTATTGTCAGTTAGTGGCTTTAGCTTATCGCTTATAGCTGACGGCCTGTCACTTAGTCACAAGTCTGTAAAATGTCATAGTGTAGGAAGAGCCAGTAGGCTTGCCTTCGCCAACTCGCTTAACCCGCATCCATGCGGCGCTCGGCAAATGCCATCCCTGGCATTTGACGGTTGGCTACGGCAATGCCTCCCGTCTCTTCTTCATGTTTCGGTGCCGACTGTTTGTAGTGACAGGCTGTAAGCTTGGTGCTAGGCGCTTGGCGCTATCATTTCATCCCTAAACGCTTGGCCAGTTTATGTAAGTTACTGGCATCCACCTCTAATACACGGGCGGCTTTCGCCCAGTTGCCTTTGCTGTGGGCTAAAGCCTGCTCAATCGCTTGGCGTTGGGCATGGCTGGTTGCCAACTGCAAACTAACCGGGCACAGATGATCAACCGCAGGTTCGCTAGCAGTCGCAGCCGCCCTGCTTGCTGTTAGGCTTGAGCCTTGAGCTGCACCTTCCATTGCGCACATATCCACTAAGCCGGCAGACAAATCAAGCAAGGCTGGCTCTAGGGTAATAATGTCTTCGCGCACCGCGCCTTGACTAATGGCTTTAATTGCCGCTCGACTGATCACGTGCTCTAACTCCCGCACATTACCGGGCCAAGAGTAATGACATAATGCCGCCTCAGAGGCAGGAGACAAACGTAAACTGCGCATCCCAAGTCGGGTTCGGTTAAGCTCCAAAAAGTGCCCAGCCAACACCAATACATCTCGCCCCCGTTCACGAAGAGCAGGAATCGGTACCGGATACACAGATAACCTATGATATAAGTCGGCTCTAAAGTGTCCCTCACGCACACTCTCGTGTAGCTGGCGATTGGTGGCGGCAATAATGCGCACATTTACTTTGCGCGGCGCATCTTCTCCCAAACGTTGTATTTCACCATTTTGCAGGGTTCGCAATAACTTAGCTTGAGTGCTTAGCGGAAGCTCGCCTACCTCATCTAAAAATAAGGTTCCGCCATCTGCGGCTTCAAAGCGCCCCGCTCGCGCTTGATGCGCCCCTGAAAATGCCCCTTTAACATGGCCAAATAATTCACTTTCGGCCAAAGACTCAGGTAAAGCCGCACAATTAACTTGTACCAATGGCTGCTGACAACGTCGTGAGTTTTGATGGAGTCGATGAGCAAATAAGTCTTTTCCCACCCCAGTTTCACCGGTTAACAACACAGGTAACTCAGAGTCCGCTACCACATCCAGCTCTTTTAATAATGCATTTAAGCGCGCACTTTGGCCTAAAATTCCCCTTTGCTGGCGTTTGGCACTCTCTTCAGGCATATCTTGGCGCACCAGTCGCAAACTGCGCACATCTTGTTCTAACTGCGTCATTCTAATGGCCGCGGCCACGGGTAATGCTAAACGCTGCAAATAGTCTTTGGCATCGTCATTAAAAATCCCCACCTTGGGGGCATCTAGCGTAAGCGCGCCCCATAAGTTTCCTTCTACATAAAGGCTAATACCCATGCAGTCATGCACATGCAAAGGCTCTCCCACATTCAATGCTAATAGCCCATCGTAAGGATCAGGCAAAATAGAGTCAGGAGGAAAAGACACGGTTTCTCGCTGAGCCAATATCGCCGATAACCTAGGGTGCTTAGCAATAATAAAGCGCCGCCCTATCGCGTCTTGTACTAGCCCATCAACCGCCACCGGCATCAGCGCCTCACTCTCTAGGCGTAATAAACACACAGCCCCAGCCCCAAAATACTCTCGCAAAATGCGTACCAAATTCTGGAGCCGCACGGCACTAGGGAGCTCAGTGGTGAGTTCGGCTAATAGCCTATCGTAAATCATGGTCTTTTATACCTTTACGGGGTTTTATTTACCCTATTACATTGGGGTAAATAAAACCATTAAATATTCTATACAATAAAAATCAATAACTTAAAAGTGGCATATTGCTTGCTAATTAAGAGTGTAACTCATTAGTTTTCTCTGAACTTTATTCACGACCTCATCAGCCCATTTATCTGGAGAATTACACCTTGCTTCACTCTCATTTTCTTGCTTTTTCTTTATCGCACCAGGAGGTGTTTTATGGCTAATTATCGCCGTTTGTGGACGATATTAATCATCGTTCTTGCTATTAGTTTTGCCATTCTTGGCTATTTTGGCCGAGAAGTTTATCGCACTGCGCCTCCTATTCCGGCTCAGGTGATCAGTGACAGTGGCACCTTACTGACGACCAAAGAGGGTATTTTAGATGGCCAAACCGCATGGCAGTCTGTGGGCGGCATGCAGCTAGGCTCTGTTTATGGTCATGGGGCTTATCAAGCGCCCGACTGGACCGCCGACTGGTTACACCGCGAGCTATTAGCTTGGTTAGAGTTAGCCAGTGTTAAAGAGTACGGCCTACACTTCGCCGACTTAAACGGTGATCAACAAGCTGTACTCAACAGCCGCTTGAAAAAAGAATACCGCACTAATACCTATAACGATGAAACTGGGGTGTTAGTTATTTCAGACTTGCGTACTGCGGCCATGGCAAAAACCGCCGAGTATTATCACAGCTTGTTTGGCAATGATCCTGAGTATCGCAACTCACGGGAAAGCTTTGCCATGAAAGAAAATACCTTACCCAGTGCAGAGCGTCGTACCGACTTAACCAACTTCTTCTTTTGGACAGCCTGGACGGCGAGTACAGAACGCTACCCAGGTGAGGCAACCTATACTAATAACTGGCCACCTGAGCCGCTGATTGATAATAAGCCCAGTGCTGAAAATGTAGTCTGGTCATTAGTCAGCATAGTGTTACTGGTGGCTGGTGTCGGTGGCTTTATTTGGGCTTGGGCTTTCTTACGTAAAGAAGACGAACAAGCCCCCCAGGCCCCGGTAAAAGATCCCTTAACCAACTTTAAACTCACGCCATCACAAAAATCATTAGGCAAATACCTATTCTTGGTAGTGGCGCTCTTTACCTTCCAAATTATGTTAGGTGGCGCCACCGCACACTACACGGTAGAGGGTCAGCATTTTTACGGCTTTGAGCTCTCTAAGTGGTTCCCTTACAGCCTGCTACGTACTTGGCACTTACAAAGCGCCTTGTTCTGGATTGCTACCGGCTTTTTAGCCGCTGGCTTATTTCTTGCGCCCATTATTAATGGTGGTAAGGATCCCAAGTTCCAAAAGCTAGGGGTCGATATCCTGTTTTGGGCACTGGTTGCGGTAGTGGTCGGCAGCTTTGCCGGTAACTACTTAGCCATTGCACAAGTGATGCCTGAAAACTGGAACTTTTGGTGGGGCCATCAAGGTTACGAATATGTCGATTTAGGCCGTGCATGGCAGATTGGTAAGTTTATCGGCTTAGTGTTATGGCTAGTGTTAATGCTGCGTGCCATGGTGCCCGCATTGCGCCAACCCGGCGAAAAACACATGTTACTACTGCTAACCTGTTCAGTAATTGCCATTGGGCTATTTTATGGTGCCGGCTTCTTCTACGGTGAACGTACTCATATCTCGGTAATGGAATACTGGCGCTGGTGGATTGTTCACCTGTGGGTAGAGGGTTCCTTTGAAGTATTTGCCGCCGTCGCCTTAGCCTTTATCTTCTACAATATGGGGTTAATTTCTAAACGTATGGCCACGGTTGCCAGCTTAGCGTCTGCTTCTTTGTTTTTAGTCGGCGGTGTTCCTGGTACTTTCCACCATATGTACTTCTCAGGCACCACAACGCCAGTGATGGCGGTGGGTGCTACCTTTAGTGCGCTAGAAGTAGTGCCACTGGTGGTGATGGGCTACGAGGCGTGGGAAAACTGGAGCCTAAGAAAGAGTGCTCCTTGGATGGAAAAAATGAAGTGGCCCTTAATGTTCTTTGTGGCCGTGGCTTTTTGGAACATGCTAGGTGCTGGGGTATTAGGCTTTATGATCAACCCACCTATAGCGCTTTATTACATTCAAGGTCTCAACACCACAGCCGCTCACGCCCACGCTGCCTTATTTGGGGTGTACGGTTTCTTGGCTTTAGGGTTCACACTCTTGGTGCTGCGCTATATTCGCCCTAACCTAGTGTTTAGCGACAGTTTAATGAAAACCGCTTTTTGGTGGTTAAATGGTGGCTTAATACTGATGTTGTTCACCAGTTTATTACCGGTTGGCGTGATCCAGTTTATAGCCAGTGCCAGCGAAGGCTTATGGTATGCCCGCAGCGAGAGCTTTATGCAACAAGGTTTATTGCAAACACTGCGTTGGATACGCACCTTTGGTGATATCGTATTTATCGTGGGTGCCTTAGCCGTAACCTGGCAGGTGATTATTGGCTTACACTCAAGCGGCAAACAAGCTGAGCACGATAATATAGCAGAGCAAGACACCCCAGAGCTGGCTGCTAAGTAACATTAGCCAGCCTCCTTATATCAAGACCGCTACGGCGGTCTTTTTTATACGCTAAGCTTAGATAAAACAGTACGGCACTTTCATTTAGAGTGCTAATGGTTAATAATTAAACATCAGGATACAAATAATATAGGAGGCGTACTATGAATATTCAATCGCCATTTTCGGCAGGTTTACAGGGCTATCAAAGAGCCGCCGATAGCGTGACAGATGCGTCTCTTAATATTAGCCGTGCCAACGTAAATACACTGGCGAATGAGTCTCAGGCTCGCCCAGAGGTGAATCCTGATCAATTTGTTGATGCCAGCAAAAAAACCATGACCGATAATCTTGTTCAACTTAAAGAAGCTGAGTTACACGCACAAGCTAATGTCAAAAGTATTAAAACAGCAGACGGCATGCTCGGCACACTGATTGATATTCGGGTGTAATATGCAAATACCTCAAGCTAACCAAACCTTATTTCCTCTTGCTGAGCCCATGGCGGCCAGCCAGATCAAACAAGATAACGCACAGCAGCCATTGATCACTCCGGTTAATGAAACCGACGCTTCATCGCAACAGCAATCGGCAACAGACGGCTTTACCGCCTCTGAGCAAAAAGATCTGCCTGAGCTTTATAACCGCCAAGGCCAAACGGATAAAACAGCCCAAGCCGACACGCAAACTGACGAAGCCAGTGCTACTAACAGTGCTAAAGCGCCTGAAGAAGCATACCAGTCTCAAGCTACTGGCCAGAAAAATGTGGCGGGTAAAGAGCTAACGGCCGAGCAACAAGAAGAGTTATTACAACTTCAACAACGCGATCAAGAAGTGCGGGTACATGAGCAACAACATGCCAGCGTAGGCGGCCAGCACACAGGCTCAGCCAGTTATGAATATGAAACTGGCCCCGATGGTAAGCAATATGTGGTTGAGGGATCCGTATCGGTAGACTTATCCCCTGTGGCCGGCGACCCTAATGCCACCATAGAAAAAATGCAGCAAATTAAAGCGGCCGCGCTGGCGCCCGCTGAGCCCTCAAGTGCCGATAAAGATGCCGCAGCCCGTGCCGATCAGCTGATAGTAGAAGCCAGAGCCGAGCTTCAGCAAGCCAATGAGCCGGAAACTGAAGACAGTCCACTTGATGGTGAGCCCGCGACGACTAATACGGCCCCCACCGAGGCTGCCACTAGCTCAACACCTGTAACTAAGTCGCCCACTGACATTGCTACAGACACGCCAACCGCAAAAGATGCCAATGGCCAAATGGAGCAAAGAAATCAAGTGATTGCCGGCGTCTATGGCCAAGCTGCTAAAGCGCAGTCGCAACAACTGCTCAATCTCGCTTAACGCTCTGCAAACCCTCAAACAAACAGCGTTAGGTGATACGCCATACTAAAAATGCTCGACTTCGTTTTAAAGTATGGCGTAGAGCGTACCGCTTTTTCTTAACTTGACGCAGCCTTCTAACCTTGCAGGTTTACCCTCCGTGACTTCATTAAAATACATAGCTCACTATCCCGAACTCATTCAAGCACAGGCCCAACGGCTTATCGACAGTGGCAAACTTGGCCCCTACCTTGAGCAAAAATACCCAGAAAACCACCCCATACAAAACGATAAAGCCTTGTATCAATATGTGACTGAGCTAAAAAATCAATATATGCGCAAGAGTGGTCCGCTTTCTCACGTTAGCTACAACAGTAAACTCAAGGTGCTTAAACATGCGCTGGGGGTTCATACCTTTCAGTCGAGAGTACAAGGCAATAAGCTTAAATCCCATAACAGCATCACTGTGGCCAGTTTATTTAAGGAAGCACCGCCCGCCTTTTTACGCATGATAGTGGTGCACGAACTGGCGCATTTTAAAGAAAAAGATCATAACAAAGCTTTTTACCAACTCTGCTGCCATATGGAACCAGACTATCATCAACTGGAGTTTGATACTCGGCTGTGGTTACATTGGCGTGAGTCATTTTAGATAAGCGATAATAGCTCTAACCCGCACAGCCATTATATTTTTTGTTAATAAAGGGCACAGTTATGCTCAGCCACCTCTCTTTAACAGCACGACTTAGCCTAATGTTCAGCATGGCTATGCTAGCGATTTGGGGAGTGGTGAGTCTGGTATTAATACAAGCTCTCGATCATCATTTTGCTCAACAAGATAAAAGTGATATTCAAAGTAAAATTGTGTTAGCCAAACAGCTTATCTCTGAGCAATTACAAAGCAGCCAGCCCACTTGGCCGGCCATTGAAAACAACTTAAACCAGATGCTTGTCGGCCACAGCGGCTACTATTTATTAGTGAGCGACCAGCAGGGTCAAACGCTAGCCTGTGCAGCTCCCACAGGGTATCAAGAGCCCAACTTATATATAGGTACTAAAATAAGGCAACTCACCAAAGGTTGTCATCAAGGTGGGAGGCGCTATCGCAGTATGACAGCATCGATGGCCGTTGACTTGGCCTTGTTTGACACGGCTCTAGCAAATATCCCGACAGAAAATAAACAGGATATGCACACTATCTCAATAAGCGTCGCGCTAGATACTCGCTATCACCAACATTTTATTAATGAAATAAAACTAGGTTTAACTTGGCTAACCGGCGCCATTGCTTTGATCTCAATACTGCTGGGGTGGTTGGCCTCGCGTACCGGCCTAAAGCCCTTACGTAGCCTAGCTTCACTATCGGCAAGAGTAACAGCTGACCGGCTTGATCATCGGCTTTCTCTTGCTAATTCTCCCCCTGAGCTACATCCGTCGATTCAGGCATTTAATGATATGTTAGATCGGCTAGAAGATTCTTTTCAGCGACTAACGGCTTTCTCTTCAGATATTGCTCACGAATTGCGTACCCCCATTAACAGTCTAATGATGCAAACCCAAGTGGCTTTGGCACAACCGCGCCATAGTGAAGAGTACCAAGAAACACTCTACGCTAATCTAGAAACCGCAGAACGATTGGCACGCATGATCAGTGAACTGCTATTTCTAGCTAAGTCAGAACAAGGTCAATTAACCATGCAGACTAAACCACTGGCATTAGACGATGAGTTAGATGAGTTAATTGAATTTTTTGAGCCGTTGGCCAGTGAACATCAGGTGCGCTTGCACCGACAAGGCCAAGCTTCCTTGTTGGGTGACAAATCTATGTTACAACGAGCATTTAGCAACTTACTTACTAACGCGATTCGTTATACGCCAGCACAAAGAGAAGTGCGCATCAAGATTAGCCAGCATCGGCAAGGTGTCACTGTGGCGATTGAGAATCCCGGACCGGTGATCCCACCAGAGAAGTGGGCACACTTATTTGATCGTTTCTACCAAGCTGATCATGCTCGCCAGCCCACCACAGAAGGGACCGGGTTAGGTTTAGCCATTACCCACGCGATTATCACCGCCCACCACGGCACCATTTCCGTCCATTCAGATGCACAAGCTACCTGCTTTAGCGTTTGGCTTCCTCATACTTAATGATTGATAACACAGCACCTGCGCCTCTGTAATATAACAGTTACTTTATGCCTCCCTCGCGCTGCTGCTGACGAATATAAGCAATAATATCCTCGGCTTCTGCTTTCGTGACTCCGGCTATCGGTGGCATATCCCCAAAGCGCCAATGATGGGCGCGCACCCCATTAGCAATCGCACGATAAAATGATGCATCACTGTGATGTGAGGGCACGTACACAGGATGAATAAAGGAAGGTCCTTGACCGGTACCTGTTAGGTTAACACCATGACAACTGGCGCAATTATCATTATAGGCTTGCTTTCCTTGTGTTGTGCGAGCCGATAAATCGACTTGCAAAAAATAATTTGCCCCCACCGCCAGTAACACAATCGCCATCACGGCCAAAACCCATAGCCAACCCTGCTTTTTATTCACTTTTCTCTTCATGATAACTTACCCTTTTTATTGCACTTGTATCAGGCCTTTCATGCGTTTAAAACCAGAGTTTAACCCCAGCCAACCAGCGCGTTTCTTCGCTAGCTTCGCCTTCTGCTCGTGCTATATCGGCACTATTACCCAGCGTCGCAGCCCATTCCCAGCCTAAATAAGGCGCAAACTGACGATCGATTTCATAGCGCAGGCGCGCACCGACTACTAGTTCAGATAGACCTTGACCTTGGCCGCGTTCAGCATCATTTTTACCATACGCGGTCAATTCTGCTCTGGGTTGTAATACCCAACGCTGGCTTAAGAGAAGCTCATACTCTCCTTCAACGGCTAACGCCGTTTGTCCATCGTCACCCAAATAGGCTGTAGCATCGAGTTCGAACCAATAAGGCGCCAAGCCCGCCACGCCTAAGGCCAACCAGCCCTGTTCCGGTCCGTGACCCGTGTCATAACGCACACCCAATTCACTGTTCCAAAATGTGCTCAGTGCATGACTCCATAACAGCTCGGTGCTGGCTTCCGCCAACTTGCCTTGCGCTATGTCACCTTCTGCTTTTAGTACGGCTCGGTTGTAATCACGACCAATCCAAGCGCGGGCGTCAAAAGCTAAGGTATAGCTTTTATCGTTATCCACTCGCTCTAACCTATCAACCAGCACACCGTAAAAAGTATGCTCGTCAGCCAATCTTAACTGACGAGAGCCGGGCAACGCATAGGGCCCGTCTTCCAAAGTGAAACCACCGGAATAGTCATGGGGCTCTCTGGCATCGGCGGGCGCTGAGCCCCCCTGCATCTGCATGCTACCGTGATCCATACCCTGCATCTGGCTGTGGTCCATGTCCTTCACTTGACTGTTTTCCGGTGCTGAGCCGTGCCCAGCATGCGCGCCTTGAGCCAATGCAGCGCCAACTGGCAGCACCGTTAAAGCCAGCAATATACTGTTTAATCCGGATTTCATGGTCGCTTTCCTTCCGTTGATTACGCTCATGACACCACCACTTCACGGAACATACCCGCATCCATATGAAACATTAGGTGGCAGTGCCAGGCCCAGCGCCCAAGTGCGTCTGCTGTGACTAAAAAGCTAATTCGTTGCGCCGGTTGCACTGGTATGGTGTGACGACGCACCTGAAAGCTTCCGTCCGAACTTTCTAGTTCACTCCACATACCGTGCAGATGCATAGGGTGGGTCATCATGGTATCGTTATGCAAAATAATACGTACCCGTTCACCATAGTTCAGGTGAACGGGTGTGGAGCTACCAAATTCAACGCCGTCGAACGACCAAGTATAGCGCTCCATATTACCGGTCAGATGCAGCTCAATTTCCCGCTCAGGTGGCCGTGGATCCATGACGCCGCCCGGGGTGCGCAAGTCGGCCAAGGTCAGGACTCGACGGCCGTTGTTGCGTAAGCCAATACCAGGATCGTCCAAGTTGGTGCGCGGCGTATCTACCCGCATATCCACACTAGGACCATACTCACTACTGGCATGATTCACCTCGCTGCTCGCCTTACTTAATCCCCCAGCCATAGCGCCCATGCTCATGGCGCTATGATCCATGCCGCTCATATTCATACTGCTATGGTCCATGTCTGCCATGGCGCCCGTATCCATGCTGCCGTGATCCATCCCCCCCATATCGCCCATCATATCGGCCATCGTCAGCCATTCAGCCGGGTCCAGCTCGGGTACAGCAGCACTCAGTCCAGCTTGCGTACCTAAAGTACCTCGGGCATAACCGGTTCTGTCCATCGCTTGGGCAAACAAGGTATAAGCCTCGGCTTGGGGCTCTACCAGCACGTCATAGGTTTCGCCGGGCCCAAAGCGAAATTCATCCACGGTCACCGGCTCTATATTCTGACCATCGGCTTGTACCACCGTCATTTTAAGCCCAGGGATCCGCACATCATAAAAGCTATTACCGGCACCATTAATAAAGCGTAAACGCACGCGCTCGCCCTGCTTAAATAAGGCCGTCCAGTTGCCAGCTGGCGCCGTGCCATTCATTAGGTAGGTCAGTGTTTCAGAGGATAGATCCGCCAGATCGGTCGGGCTCATGCGCATTTCATTCCACATCTGCCGCTTGCTTAGCGCCGCCATCACGCCGCCATTAGACACATCACGAAAGAAATCGAATACCGTCGGTTGATTAAAGTTATAGAGATCACCCTGGTTTTTGAGCTTACCAAACACCCGCATTGGGTTTTCATCAGTCCAATCGGAAAGCAACACCAGATGTTCGCGATCGGCTTCAATGCTATCGCCTTCTGCGGGGTCGATAATCAAGCCCCCGTACATACCGGTGAGTTCTTGCATG
This sequence comes from Oceanisphaera pacifica, assembly GCF_017498065.1. Classification (GTDB taxonomy): domain Bacteria; phylum Pseudomonadota; class Gammaproteobacteria; order Enterobacterales; family Aeromonadaceae; genus Oceanimonas; species Oceanimonas pacifica. The sequence goes on from NZ_JAGDFX010000012.1 coordinate 45,003, forward strand.
CCCGAATGCGAGTGATACCAATAGGTACCGCTTTGCTGCAATGTGTATTTATAAGTAAAGGTTTCACCGGGAGCAATACCAGGAAAGCTGATGCCCGGCACGCCGTCCATCTGATAGGGCAAAATAATACCGTGCCAGTGAATGGAGGTGGGATCTTTCAGCCGATTGGTCACCCGAATCGTCACCTCATCGCCTTCACGCATACGCAGCGTTGGGCCAGGAATGGAACCGTTAATGGTGGTGGCCATACGCGTTTTACCGGTAAAGTTAACGGGCGTTTCATCGATAATTAGCTCAAATTCATTACCGGTCAATATCGGGACATCGCCGGTTACTGTACCTCGGCTTGCAGCTTGAGCGGGGTTCAACATGGGCACCATGCCCAACACCACGCCACCCGCCGCGAGGCCTTGTACAAATCTACGCCGGGGCAAATTTGGACTGTTTTTGATGACCTCCATCGCAGCTCCTCTCCTGTTTAGTATTTTTCTCATTAGGGATCTTTGTTATAAGAAGAGAATAGAGAGTCAGCCTGTCGTTAAGGTGACCGCAAGATTACAAAATTGTCATCTAATGGTCATATAACTGGCAGCAAGTCGGCCTCATCCTATAGATATAACGCTGGCAGTAGCCAGCCATGGCCGCCATCATGGTCATTAATGACAGTACAAAGAGGCTATATGAAAATTCTGATCATCGAAGATGAACAAAAAACGGGAGATTATCTACAAAAAGGACTCAATGAGGCGGGGTTTGTGGTGGATCTTGCTCGCAACGGTTTAGATGGATTGCATCTTGCGACCTCAGAGCCCTATGACTTGATCATTATTGATGTCATGTTGCCCGATCTTAATGGCTGGCGAATTGTAGAAGCGCTGCGCGAACAAGGCCGAAATATGCCACTGTTATTTTTAACCGCTAAAGACAGCGTAGAAGATAGAGTACGCGGGCTGGAACTGGGTGCCGACGATTACCTCGTTAAGCCCTTTGCCTTTGCCGAGTTACTGGCTCGGGTACGAACCCTACTACGTCGCGGCAGTCCACAAGCTGTCAGCAATCATCTAAAAGTGGCTGATCTCACTCTCAATTTACCTCGTCGCCACGCAGTGCGCGCCGGAAACCACATTCACTTAACCAATAAAGAGTTTACGCTGCTGGAGTTGTTAGTACGCCGCCAAGGAGAAGTGTTGCCGCGCTCGCTTATAGCCTCTCTGGTGTGGGATATGAATTTCGACAGTGACACCAATGTTATCGACGTGGCTATTCGCCGCCTGCGAGCCAAAATAGATGAAGATTATGAGCCTAAACTTATCCAAACCATTAGAGGCATGGGCTACACCCTAGATATCAATCGCTAAGCTATCTTTAGCTGTTAGCGAATATAGCTGCTTTTACTGCCTCCCTTTATTAATGCTATGGTCATTATGATATGTCGTTAAAGTTGTCACTAATAATAGGAGAAGTAAAATGCCTGTTAGTCAGCCGCAAAAAAACGCTACTCTCTATCGCATGGTCATGCCCAAACACACTTGTCCTTATGGTCTAAAGTCAAAAGATCTACTGGAACGCCAAGGGTTTACGGTGGATGACCAGCACCTGACCACCCGCGAGCAAACGGATGCCTTTATGAAAGAGCATCAGGTAGAGACAACGCCACAAACCTTTATCAAAGGTAAACGCATCGGCGGTTACGATGAGCTACAAGTCTACTTGGGCGATGCCAAACCAGAAAGTGAACGCTCAGATACCTCATATCAAGCTGTGATTGCTATTTTTACTATGGCGCTACTCATGGCGCTGGGGCTGTCTTGGTACCACACGAATAACCTATTTACGCTACGCGCATTTGAGTGGTTTATTGCTATTTCGATGTGCTTGCTGGCGCTACAAAAGCTCAAAGATATTGAGCAGTTTTCTACCATGTTTCTTAATTACGACCTATTGGCACAACGCTGGGTACGCTATGGCAAGCTCTACCCGTTTGGCGAGGCACTGGCCGGTATATTAATGACAGCAGGCGCCTTCATTTGGCTCGCTTCTCCGGTCGCTATCGTGATTGGCGGCATTGGTAGTGTGTCGGTAATTAAAGCCGTTTATATTGATAAACGTGAGCTAAAATGTGCCTGCGCGGGGGGCGATAGCCAAGTGCCCTTGGGGTTTGTCTCTTTAACTGAAAACCTATTAATGGTCGCTATGGGGCTTTGGATGCTGCTTAAGCCGCTGTTTATCTAGTGACTGTTATTACGCTTATTACCCATGAGCGAGCGCCGTCTATTTGGTGAGAGTTGCATCAGTATGCGCTGCCATCTACCTTTATTGTCGACAATGTTGCTTTTATGTAACTAAAATGTATAGGTTAGATCAAAAACTCCCCTCTTATGTGGTAAGTACGTATACCGTCTTTGTGACGACCCTCATAGAATACGCTCAGAAGCACAACTTAGGATAATAATTATGAAAAAACTCATGTTCTTAGCCAGTGCCCTGGCGCTTAATGCCATGCCGGCTTCAGCCGACATACCTCCTCAAGCGGCGGCCTGTATCGCTTGTCACCAAACCACCGGCTTGGGTATGCCACACTTGGCACCCGCCACGGCCGGCATGCCTGCCACTTATATCGCGGAACAAATTAGGCACTTTCAAACCGGTGAGCGCAAAAACGCCATTATGCAACCTATGGTGGCAGCCCTAGACGAAGCCGGAATTAAGGCGGTGAGTGAATGGTTTGCCAGTCTGCCACTTCCACAGCCAGTAGCCTTAACGCCTCGCGGTGAAAAAGCCCCGCAAGAGATCACTGATTTAGGTGAAAAGCTCGCTTATTTAGGCGCCTGGGAGCGTAATATACCTAGTTGTGTTTCTTGCCATGGGCCAGAAGGCATAGGCGTGGGTGATACCTTTCCTCATTTAGCAGGCCAGCATGCCGACTACATTGAAAGTCAACTGCATGCTTGGCAAAAAGGTACGCGAACCGGCGATAGTCATGATCTAATGGGTCATATCGCAGAAAAACTTACCGCCGAAGAAATTACCGCGGTTGCTAGCTACTTTGCCAACGTGGAGACAAAATAATGATGAAACTATCTTCTGTGACGTTACTGCTAAGCGCATCGTTAGTTTTTGTCAGCAACACTTATGCGGCGGAAGTTGATACTGCCAAATTGGCCGTACAAGATGAATTACCAGACAGTAAACTGCTTAGTGAATACCCCAAGGCACCCGGCTGGGATCAGCTGCCCGAAGGTGAATTAGGTGAAAAAGTGGTACGTGGCTATCAGTACTTTGTTGATACCCAAAAGCTGGCACCAAAATTTAACGGTAACGATCTAAACTGTGTCAACTGCCACATGGATGGCGGTAAAAAAGAAAATGCCGCACCTTTATGGGCCGCTTATATGAGCTACCCTGCCTATCGCAGTAAAAATAATAAAATTAATGACTTTCAAGAGCGTATTCAAGGTTGCTTCTTGTTCTCGATGAACGGTACCCCACCACCTACTGACGATGATGTGTTAGTCGACTTATCGGCTTATGCTTATTGGTTAGCTCAAGGCACGCTAACAGGGAAAGACTTTGATGTGGCCGACATGCCAGTGCCCTCTGATGCCGAATTACTAAAAGGCGGTAAGCGTGACGACTTTCCCTTTACTCAAGCCTATTTAGATAATGGCGGCAGTACCGAGCCTGAGCTACCTGGCCGTGGCTATCCTAAACTTGAACAGCCCGAGCTAATACCGGATATTGCGCGCGGTAAAACCGTCTTTGAACAAGAGTGTTCTGTGTGCCATGGTGAAAATGGTCAAGGCCAACAGGTTAATGACCATTATGTATTCCCACCCTTATGGGGCCCAGAAACCTACAACTGGGGCGCAGGTATGCACAGGGTGAACACTGCGGCTAACTTTATTAAACACAATATGCCGCTAGGCATGCCGGGTAAGCTCACCGACCAACAAGCATGGGATGTGGCGACCTACTTAAACTCTCATGACCGTCCACAAGACCCCCGTAACCAAGGCGATATACAGGCTACGCGTGATACCTTTCACCAGCATAAAAACGTAGAAATATTTTACGGCAAAGAAGTAGATGGCAAGGTATTAGGCAGCGAAAGCTACCCTAACCACCCAAGAAAACCCGAATAAGCGAACATCTGAATCATAAAAAAAGGGCCTAATGGCCCTTTTTTATTTCCCCAAGTTATACCAATCGCACTAAAGAAGCAGTCAGCTTTACTTACTGCAAAAGCCGAACAAAGGGCCATAAGCTGTGGAGCCGCCTGTTAGCAGCCCAACAGACAGCACTGAGCTCAAGAAGCGGCAACAGAGATCGCCTCCCATGACCGTGACAATGCCAGGGATGGCATTTCCCGAGCCCGTATGGGCCAGCTTGCTGGCGTGTATCTTTGTTGGGTAATGGAACGAATATCCAGTGAATATTCGCAGCCATACCCAGCAAAGATGGCTAGCCCAGTGGCGTGTCGTGGGAGGTGACTCTGTTGCCGCCTTTATACTGATTTTAAATAGATCAATTATTTAGTGTGTTTGGTATAAATATTCTGCGCTGTACTATCTGCCGCTGAGTGCCCACCAGCCAGCATTCGCATATCGTAGCCGGTTGGAGATTCATGAGCACGTAAGCCAAACTCGGGTAACACAGCAAAGATATGGTCAAAAATATCGCCTTGTGTTGCCTCATAATTCACCCAGCCGGTACTTTTAGTAAAAGCATAAACCTGAACCGGTATTCCATTAGGAGTCTGCTCTAACTGACGCACTAACAGCAACATACGCTGATGAATATCAGGATGATTTTGTAATAAGGTTTCTAAATAAACCCGAAAAGTCCCTAAGTTCGTCAATCGTCTGCCATTAGCTAACGACGTTAAATCCGGTTGCATCTGATCGTTATACTCAGCAAGCTCTGCCATTTTTTTATCTAAATACGGCGCCAGCATTTGCGTGCGGCGTAAACGCTCAATATCCGCCTCTTCTAAAAAGCGCACGCTGCTGCTATCAATCAAAATATTACGCATTAATCGACGGCCACCAGACTCACTCATGCCACGCCAGTTAATAAAGGAGTCAGAAATAAGGGCATAAGTGGGAATAGTAGTAATAGTATTATCCCAGTTTTGTACTTTTACCGTAGTTAAACCGATATCAATCACGGCACCATTGGCACCGTACTTAGGCATTTCTAGCCAATCTCCCACCGTTAACATATTGTTAGCGGATAATTGAATGCCTGCCACCAAGCCTAAGATAGGGTCTTTAAATACCAACATTAATACCGCCGTCATGGCACCTAAACCACTCAACAGTATCAGCGGCGACTTACCAATTAGGGTTGAAATAACCAGTAAACCGATAAAAATACTCGCCATTAACTTAATGCTTTGAAAAATTCCCCGCAGCGGAAAGTTAATCATAGACGGCTTATACTGAAAAATATCCAATAAAGAATCTAGCAAAGAAAACAGCACCAGCAGGCTATATGACAAGATCCAAATATGCGCGACCGATTGAATGAGAGGCAGTAACCCAGAGCTGCTTTCTAGCCAAAGTCCGGCTTGGGTATAAATAATAATCCCCTGTAAGAGTAAGGCGATACGGCTATATAACTTGCGTGCAAAAAACGCCTTACGCCAAACTCGACGGTCGCTTTTGGCTCGACTCTCCACCCAAGCCAGGATCACTTTATGCAATAAAAAATGAATAACTGCCGACAGTATCGCAATCAGCAATAAGGCCGCGGCTGTGTATAACAAATCAGAATACTGTGGCACATACTTATCCAGAACAGGCATTACCAAGTTTTCTAGATCGCTCGTTTCATTCATGGGCTGTCTCTCTTTAAAGATTACTGATGCAGATATTGATGGCCACCATTAAGAGGTAACTTTAGGCCCGTACATATAAAGCCCGCCTTTGGCTAAGGCTTGTAAATAAGCAGGCCTTGCTTGTAGCTGAGCCACATAGGCGTGAATTCTTGGGTAGCTATCTGCCAATCTAGGGTTATGCATGGCGGCTTCTAATGGAAAGCTCATCTGAATATCTGCACTACTAAAGCTATCCCCTAAAAACCACTCATGGCAGGCGAGATGATCTGCCACAAAATTAAGGTGGGCATGTAATTGCTGACTCAAAAAAGCATCATAAATACCTGCCACTAACTTTTTAGCAACCGGGCGCACAAAAAAGGGCATAGGCGCTTGCTGCACTTTGTCTAGCACATGGCCCATCCATAGCGGTGGCATTAGCGATCCTTCCGCATAATGTAGCCAATAAACATAATCCCACCATGCAGGCGTATCCGCCTCTGGTAAAAGCGCAGCACCATATTTGTGTGCTAAGTAATCAATAATAGCCCCCGACTCGGCCAGAGTTATCTCATTATCAGTTAATATCGGTGCCTTGCCCAAAGGATGTATACGCTTAAGGCTGGCCGGCGCCAAGCTGGTATCGGCATCTCTTTGATAGCACTTAATATCATAATCTAGCTGCAGTTCTTCTAGCATCCAGACAATACGTTGTGAGCGAGAATCATTAAGGTGGTGTAGCTCTATCACGTGCAAGCTTCCTTATTGTTTATGGAATTTATTTATCAATATTGTCTTACCAGAAGTGTGCTCCACTGCACAAAACATATCATAAATGTCTTCGTTAAAACGCTACCAATGAACGCAACAACCAAGTCTCAAAGCAGGCTACTCAGGCTCATAGTTAAAGGTAAGTCTATTCGGCAAGCTCTTTTACGAGATGTTTCATAAAAGTTAAGACTTATGTCCAATAGAACAAGCTGATAACACCCCCTATTATCAGCCTCAAAATGACACCATTAAGATGGTCAGCATCAAGGAGAGTCACGTGTCACACACCAACGAAAATAGTTACCAAGCGAATCAGACTAGTAGCGAATCTGAAAGTAGTTACCAAGCTCAACACAAGCCAAGTAGCGAATTTGAAAGCCGCGCAGCCTACCTTGAGCATGAATTATCAATTATGCAGCCTAAGCGTTGGCGTATAAATCTTCCATTTAAAGACTACCGTTTTGAACTGGAAGATTTAATCCCTGCTCTTGCGGCCACTATTGGTAAAATAGTAATGGTCGCGGCTGTGGTTGCGGCTTTTGCTGGACCTCTAGGTTTGTCAGATGCCTTTGTAGTAGAAAATACGCGCTTTGAGATGCTGATTGCGGCCATCTTTTTTGTGATCTTATTCTCGGGCTTTATTAACCCTACCGCGAACTTGGCCGGTACTCATGGCCCCATGATCCCACTGATTCCTTTGATTGTTGCCTCTGGGGGGCACCCACTGGCATTAGGGTTATTAGTGGGCTTTTTTGGTCTCTTACTCAGTGTAAGTAAGGGCGGCAGTAAATTAATGGCCTTAACCAGTGATGGGGTGCGAGGCGGACTATTAATTTATCTTGGCGCCATCGGCTTACTGAGCCAGTTAAAGTCAATCACCAACTGGGCTAACGGCATAGAAATGGGCTACATCGCTTTTGTGGTGATAATAAGCACCATTATTATGTATGCCTTGCTGGCTCGCTGGGGCATGCGCTGGTTGTCTATTCCGTTAGGCTCAGGTATTGCGCTGCTGATCGCCCTAGCATTAGGCGCCCCTTTTGAATTTGTTACCGAACCTGGCATTCCACCACTGTCACCTACCTATTGGTGGGGAGCAGACACCGGTTGGCAAATGGGCCTACCTGATTTAGGCGCTTTTATTAGTGTGGCTCCGTTTGCTATCTTAGCCGTCGCCATGTGGTCACCGGATGTAATGGGCCAGCGGGTATTCCAAGAAATGAATTACCCTAAAAAAGCCAACAAAGTCTTAATGAACGTAGACGACACCATGGGCGTGGCTGCCATTCGCCAAGCATTTGGTAGCGCCTTGGGTGGGGGTAACTTAGCCTCTTCATGGGGGACTTATATTATTCCTGCCGCTATTGCTAAGCGCCCTATTCCAGCAGGGGCTATTTTAACCGGTGTGATGTGTATTGTTGCAGCACTTTGGGGCTACCCAATGGACTTAGCGGTATGGCCTCCGGTACTCAGTGTAGCGCTGATTGTTGGGGTGTTTATGCCGCTACTTGAAGCAGGTATGCAAATGACTCGTAGCACCACCAGTAGTCAGTCGGCAGGCATAGTGGTATTTGCCTCTGCATTTGTTAATCCGGTATTTGGCTGGTCAATGACAATGTTGCTCGATAACTTAGGTCTTATTGGTGATAAAGAGCGCGGTAAAACGCTGCGCCGCACCGACCGCTGGGTTATTCCAGGCATCACTTTTATCGTACTGCTAGTTATTATGGCAGGGGTTGATATGTTGCCAGGTATTCCAGGCTTTATTGCACATTAATATACACTAAGCCCCCAACTAAAAAGCCCGAGCCTGTAATCACAGACTCGGGCTTTTTTATTTAATACACTGACGGATATGACTTTAAGTGACAGCCTTTAAGCCTGTCACTTAGTCACAAGTATATAAAGTGCCATAGTGTATGAAGAGCCAGCAGGCTTGCCTGCGCCAACTCGCTTAAACCGCATCCCTGCGGCGCTCGGCAAATGCCGTCCCTGGCATTTGACGGTTGGCTACGGCAATGCCTCCTGTCTCTTCTTCATGTTTTGGTGTCGGCTGTTTGTAGTGACAGGCAGCTCGGTGCTAATGGGAAGGCAGAGGGTGTCTGCTCCGTCGACCCTCCGCGCCAGGGCAGAAAAGTGCTCCTGACATTTCTGCATTCTCGCCATCCTTGGCGGTCAGATGGCGCGGCGGAGCTTTTAAACCTCAAACTCAGGGCCGAGTCGGCTTAAGCCTAAGCCTTGGCTTTTACTGAGTTTTATCTGCACCGGTACTCGCTCTTTTAGTGCGTCAATATGACTGATCACGCCAATCATTTTACCGCTGGCATTAAGGGCGTCTAACGCATCCAATGCCACTTCTAAGGTTTCGGCATCGAGCGTGCCAAAGCCTTCATCTAAAAATAACGAGTCGATACGGGTTTTACTGCTCACTAAATCTGACAGCGCCAGCGCTAACGCCAGGCTGACTAAAAAGCTTTCGCCGCCAGATAACGTTTGGGTGTCGCGCGCCACATCGGCTTGCCAAGTGTCGATAACCGACAGTTCTAACTCACCGCCTGCTTGGCGAGCTAGCTGATAACGACCATGTAAGCGCGCTAGGCGCTGGTTGGCCAATTGCACTAAATGCTCAAGGGTTAGCCCTTGCGCAAAACGGCGATACTTGGCGCCGTCGGCGGAGCCTATCAAATGATTCAGTTGCTCCCACAACTGCAGGCTTTGTTGCTGAGCACTAATGTCATCGAATAAAGCTTGTTGGCGGGCCCGACGCTGTGTATTGGTGTCGAGCTGCGCGCGCCAGCCACCAATCTGTTGGTGCTGCGCATTATATTGCGCTTGGCAGTCTTGTATGTGTTCTTGCAAGGCAGGCGCCGTGCTTGGGTCTAGCTCACCCAAGTCAGCTTTGGCGGTGTCTGCGGCCTGTTGGGCTTGCTCTGCCAAGGTTTGCGCCTTATGTAACGCCTGCTCTAATGTTCGCTGCTGTTCGGCCAACGCGGTTTGCTCTGCCTCAGTTAATAAGGCTGCCAAAAATGCGCTTTCATCACTAAACGGGCTGTCAGCTAATTGTTGCTGCCACACTTTTAAGCGCTCTTCTAGCTCGACTGTTAACTCGTGAGTTTGCGATTTTAAGGTATCGATGCGAGCAATCTGCTGCTGTAACTGCTGCTGGCGGTTTTGCCACTGCTCATTTAACTGCCCAAGCTCGGCTTCGGTATCCGCCACTGGCTCACTGTCTGCTAAGTCTGGAATATTCAACGCCGCCCAACGCGCTTGCCACTGGGCCTGCTCAGCATAGGCGGTGTGTAAACTGACCGCTAACTGCTGGCATTGTTCGGTAATAGCCTGTACTCGGGCTTGCTGCTTTTTCCAGTTCAGCCATTGCTGCTCGCACTCGTTAAGCCAAGCGAGCCAATCATGAGGAACAGTCCAATTAAGTCCGCTGAGTGACGCGCTAAGCTCGGCCTCTTGCTGGGCAACTCGCGCGTGTTGCGCCGCAATTTCTTGCTGTAATTGGGTTTGTTGCTCGGTTAAGGAAGCCAACTCTTGGCCTTGCAGGCTTTGCTTGCTTTGCGCCTGAGCCAGCGCACGTTCAGCCTGTTGCACTTGCTCTTGGCTGCGATATAGCGCCTCTTTTTGTAGCTCAAGCTGCTGACATTGCGCAGTGAGCACTTGCAACTGCTGCTGGCGTTGCACTAACTGCACTTCTTGCTCAGCAGGCGTACTGGCCGTTACCTCAAGCTCTGCTAATAGGCGCGCTAACTCCGCCTCTAATTCTTTGAGCTCATCGCCTAGTGTCTGTAATTGCCCTTGCTGTTGCCCAATAGCGGCTTGGCAGTTGGCTAAGGCCTTATTAAGCTGCGTGCCTTGGCGTTCACAAGCTTCGCGTTCCTGTATTTTAGCGGCCAAGCTGTTGGCGGTGGCATCATCGAGCGCTTGATAAGCCTCAATGGCCGGATGCTGCTCACTGCCACATAAAGGGCAGGCCTCATCGGGTTGCAAGCGTGCTCTGTGCTCTTCTAACGCGCGAATTCGCTGCTCTTGCTTGAGTAGCTGCTCTTTATCGCGAATTTGTTCTTGTAGCGCTTTATAGTGCGCCCGTGATTGAACTAATTGCGCCTCAAGCTCACTCGCTTGGGGCATTTGCTCGGCCAGCGTTTGGTTTAGCTTAGCCTGCGCCTTGGTTAACTTAGCAGACTGCGTCCAGCATTGGCGCACTTGGCTCCATAGCCCTTGTTGCTGATTAAGCTGTTGCAAGGTTTGACGCAACTGAGGTAAAGACTCACCGGCTAATAACTGAGTCAGTTGTTGTTGTTGCGTATTAAGTGCCTGCTTTGCCTGATCGACAGTGCGCGCTGCCTGCGTGACTTCTTGCTGGGTTTGCTGATAAGACTGGGCCAAGGTCTCTTGCTTGGTTTGTAACTTGGCTTGCCCTGCTTGTGCCCGGGTTAAATTTTCCTGCTCACTGGCGTTGCTGTGCACCTGCTCGCGCCATCCTGCTAAATATTCACCTAAGCGCTCGGCTACCGGGTTAGTGGCCATTTGTTGGTTAAGTGACGCTTGCTCTGCTCGCAAGGCCTGTTCATTAGCGGTTAAAGCTTGGCTTAGCTTGCGACTCACTTGCAGCCCTTGCCAGCATTGCAACTGTTGCGCCGCTAGCTGTTGCTCGTGTTCGGCTTGGGTTTGGCTTAATTGGCCCTGATATTTTTTTAGCCGCGCTTGGGCATCTTGCCATGGCTGCCACGTCGCTTGTAGGCGACGAGCGGGCTCTGCCAGTGCTAACTGCTGACGCGCTGCAGCCTGCTCTTGCCATGCTTCCTTGGCAGTCGTAAGCGCGGTATTAGCTGCCGCTTGTTGCTCTTGTGCCCCCTGATAAGCCTGAATACGTTGCACACTGGCTTGGCTTTGCACTAAAGATTGCTGGTGCTGGGCCAGCACTAATTCCGCGGCGGCTATGTCTTCTTGTATTTGTTGTTGCTGCTCGTCACTGAGCAGCTCCATGCCCGCGGCTCGCGCATTAAGCTCAGCTAGCGCCCCTTGTTGCTCGCGGGTTTTCTCAAATACGCGTTTTGAGAGTTGCGCATAAATATCGGTACCGGTCAGCTCTTCCAGTAACTCGGCCCGCTCGTTGGCATTAGCATGTAAAAAAGCGGCAAAGCCCCCTTGGGCCAATAACATCGACTTAGTAAAACGACCAAAATCTAAGCCACTTAATTCTTCAGTGAGGCGCAATTTATCATTAATTTTGGTGCTAATAATACTGCCATCAAGTTTTGCCAGCTCAACTTTAGGCGCTTGCAACTTGCCGTCTATTTTATCCCGCGAGCGGCGTTGGCTCCAAAAAGCCCGATAGCCTTCGCCTTTAACTTCAAACTCTACTTCGGCTAAGCAATCGGCAGTGTGGCGGGTCATCAGCTCATTACTGCTGGCAGAAACTTGCTTCATGCGCGGTGTTTCGTGATACAAGGCCAAGCAAATTGCATCCAGCAAGGTAGTTTTACCCGCCCCGGTTGGCCCAGTAATGGCAAACAGGCCGCTGTTATTAAAAGGCGCTTGAGTAAAGTCTATTTTCCACTCCCCTTTTAGGGAGTTCAGGTTTTTTAGCCGCAGGCTGAGGATTTTCATGCATCTTGCTCCATATCGACTAATAACCCTTGGTATAAGTCATGCAGTGCTTGCTCGCGCTCTGGCACTAACTCTTCACTGGCAAGGCGCTGGCTAAACACCTGTTGCGGTGTCAGCTCACTTAAGGTCACCCCGGCTTCGGCGGTTAAGCCATCTTGTTGTAGCGTGCGCTGGCGACGCACCGATAATATTTCTAGCGCTAGCCCTTCGGCCAGTTGTTCAATTCTTGGTTGTAAGTCACTTAAGTAGTCACCTTCGGTCACCGTCACTTCTAACCAAACAGGCAAGTCTTGCTCTGTTTCGTCGTGCTCAGCGGCTAGGGTGCGCATCGCCTCACCAATCTCTTGCAAGTTGCCCTTCACTCTGGCCATTGGCTGAAAAACAGGCACCGGTAAAGGGGTGATCGCGGTGAGCCCGCTTGATGCAAGATCGACCAATAGCACTTCTTTTTGCTGGCCGACTTCGTCAAAACTTAATGCCAAAGGCGAGCCGCAGTAGCGAATATGTTGCTGGCCCCCCACTTTTTGCGGCCGATGAATATGGCCTAAGGCAATATAGTCAGCTGGCGGAAAGGCACTGGCAGGAAAGGCATCTAAGGTGCCAATATAGATTTCGCGTACCGAGTCACTGGTGCTGGCACCCACTGTAGTTAAATGTCCGGTGGCTATAATCGGCAAAGGAGTAGCAGCGCGTTGGCTTTGTTGCTGAGCGCGATCAAATAACTGCTGATAATGCTGGGCAATGGCCGCTTGTAAGCTGTATTGTTTGTCGCTGGCACTTTGCCCTGACTCACTGCTCATCACTTCTCGGGCGCGAATAAAGGGCACTGCACATAACACGGCCCCAGGTTCCCCTGTGCGATCGGTGAGTGTTAATACTTGTTGTTCTATGTCGGCTAATACGCCAGGGATCACTTGCACATTTAAGCAGCCCAACAAGCTTCGGGATTCATTAAGCATTGCCACCGAGTCGTGATTGCCGCCTAAAATCACCAATTGCGTGCCCGTTTGCTGCAATTTAACAATAAAGTCGTTATATAACTCACGGGCATAGCTGGGCGGCGTGCCAGTATCAAACACATCTCCGGCCACCAACACGGCATCAACGGCTTGTGCCTGTACCTGCTCTACTAACCAGCTTAAAAAAGCCTGATGTTCTGCAAAACGGGTTTTACCCATAAAGTGCTGGCCAAGATGCCAGTCGGAGGTGTGCAAAATACGCATGAATGACTCTTTGTTAAATTAAAGGGAATCTTTATACCACTCTGAGAAAGTAACTGAATCTACTTATTGTCCTGTAGAAATCGAATAAAGCGTCTACTCCACCGACACGCTGCAAGCACCTCCCTGTGACGCTCTGCACGTGACGTCCCTGTCATGTGATGGTCGGTGGAGTAGATCCCTTTATCCTCCCTTGTACCACAAAGTCGTATGGTGGCTGGGCTAGCTGGCTACTTAGTGCAATAGGCCTTAATTTTGGTCGCTATCATGCTCGACCAAGGCAAAAAGACATAACTAATCAGCACCACATTAATTAACACTAAAATACTGTTACGCCAGTGTGGTGCCAATAGGCCGGGTAAATATTCATCGGCTAAATAGCGTAAAATGTTGCCGAGTAATAAAATCCAAAAGATTAAAATCGCCACTGTTTCTATCTTTCTTAACTGCGCTCTGGGGTGCAACAATAAAGCAAGGTCATCAAATTGCGCATGAGTCACGCTGTCTTGTGAGTACAAATCAAGCTCGGTCACAAAGCTGTTACGAAGGGGCGATGTTTCCCACTGATTTAAGCTCTCGCTTGAATCAAACGCAAATACGGTGACCAGCTCACTGTAATCAGCGTGATGAGAGAAACTATTTTGCAGCCCCACAAACCCGGGTTGATTGGCCATGGCTTGTTGGGTTTTCCCTAGTGATCGCTCAATTTTTGCCATCAGCTTTTTAGGAAACCGGCGCACAATAACAGAAAGTAGTGGCCGCTCTTCTTTAGACATAGTGACTATCCTGCAGTAATAATGGCTGGGCCCCCACTAAAATGGACAGGGGCAATGTCCGTGCATTGGCGTATTAAGGGTGGGATGCTCAAAATATAAGTCACTGGCATGGAGCAATAAACGCTCGGCAAGGCGCTGACTGGTGGCGCTGGAGTATAAATCGCAACCCACAATAGCATGGCCGATAAATTGGCTATGAATCCGCAATTGATGAGTGCGCCCCGTCAATGGAGTAAAGGCGACTCGGCTTAGGCAAGGCTGTGCTAAACGGGCCAACACTTGATATTCACTAATGGCCGCTTTACCTGTGGTTTGGCAAATTTTAACTCGAGGAAACAAAGCCTTATCTTTTGCGATTGCCGCCGTAATAGCGCCTTGGTCTTGCTCTAGCCATCCCTCTAATATCGCCAGATAACGCTTTTGTATACCGCCTGCCTGAAATTGCTTATTCAGCTGCTTTGCCGATGCCGCATTCAGTGCCACCACCATAATGCCTGAGGTGCCAAAGTCTAAACGATGCGGCAGTTTTGCCTCAGCAAAGGCCGGTGTTACCCCAGGTTGGCCCTGTACTAAGCGATAATGTACCGAGTCCCAATTAAGGGGGTGTTTGCCCGACAAACTCAATAGACCGCTGGGTTTGTTGATTAACAAGATATCGTCATCTTGATATAAAATCTGCACAAAATCGTGGCATATTGGTGCCACAAAGTCATCAACAATGGATTTTTCATCAACAAGCGGCTTTGTTTGTGCGCCAACAAGGGCCATAACATTTTCCTTTAATAGGCTCAGTCTTTACCCAACATGGCTCTTTCATCTAAACATTCATCTGAGCCCATTTCAAACTCGCGACAAATCCATGGTCTTTGTTCATAAATAGTGCATAGAAAGGTTTTTCTATCAATGGCCGAACACCAACCATCGTCTAAGCGCCGCATGGTTTGGGCTCCCCACTTATCTTCGCTTATATGCTCTTGTGGCACGCCGGTGTCGGTAATTAACATCACCTCTAGACGACAACAGCAGGCCTGACAACTGGCACAAGTCACCTCAGTTTCAGGGATGTTTTTAACGTTAATGCTCACTTGAGCTACCCATACTTACTGCGTATTTAACTGACTATCCTACCGCCTTCACCTTATCAATTATAGCGCCAGTGGCGATTTAGCTGCACCTGTAAAAAACGAGTGCTAGAATAGGTCATCTTAGATTCAATAGTTCGACATCAGTGGTTCGACATTAATAGGAAAGATAATGAAATTTGTATTATTGACCATAGTGGTTCTAGTGGCGGTCTTTTATTTTGTTAGGCAGTCTAATAATAAAAAAATAGCCCTTGAAAATATCGCTACAGGTAAAGAGTTTTTAGCCACAAATAAGGCACAACCAGAGGTGATAGAAACCGCCTCGGGTTTACAGTATCAGGTGCTACAAAAAGGTGAAGGCAACACCCACCCTAGTGCTAAATCTACCGTTGAAGTGCATTATCATGGCACCTTATTAGATGGCACCGTATTTGATAGCTCAGTAGAACGTAATGAGTCGATTAGCTTTCCGCTCAATCGCGTTATTAGAGGTTGGACAGAAGGTGTGCAGTTAATGGTGGCGGGAGATAAGTTTAAGTTTTTTATTCCATCACGATTAGCCTACGGCAACAATGGCGCAGGCTCCATAGCCCCAGGCTCTTTGCTTATTTTTGAAGTTGAGCTATTGGCTGTAGAATAAGCGCCTAACGGCGAGCTGTAAGCCGTAAGCTATCAGCTTTCAGCTGTCAGATTAACGAAAAATACAGCGCCCAGATAAAAGAAAACAGAGCGACTTTTTTAGGCCGCTCTGTTGCGTTTGGTCGATTGAAATCGACCCTACAAAAGATCAGAGCTTTCAACGATTAGCGCTGAATTCTTAGGGTCCAGTCTCTTAGGGCAAGCATTAGTTTTTCAATAAACTCAGCGGTTTGGCCATCATTAAGCGCGCCAAGTTCCGAGAACTTCTCATGGGCTTGGCCAATCATCACCTCGGGTTTATTTACAAAGTGCACGTCCATCGAAACCATCATTTGACGTAACTGATACTGTGCTCGCACGCCCCCTAATATCCCCATACTGGCGCTCATAATAGCTGCTGGTTTATCAGCAAAGGGTTGGGGCTTTTGCCGAGATAACCAATCGATGGCATTTTTTAATACCCCAGAAATTGAATAGTTATACTCAGGCGTAGCAAATAAAATCGCATCGGCGCTGGCGATTCTTTTCGCTAACGCTAATACCGCTTGAGGCACATGCTCGCCATCAAGCTCTTCGTTATAGAGAGGGAGTTGACTGATATCCAGCAGCTCAATGTCACAATCTTGCGGCGCTAACGCCATGGCCGCTCGAATGGCTGCGCTATTGTAAGAAGCAGTTCTTAAACTACCCGACAGTGCCACTATATGTAATTTACCACTCATACTATCTCCTCACTAAGCTACAAAGTGTTGTTCAGCATAGCGAATTTTATTAAAAAGTGTCGGCTAAAGGTATAAAAAAACCAAGTCGCTAGACTTGGTTTTTATTTTTTACTTCAGCTAATTGTGCCGATTAAATGCCTTGCCGGGCTTCGCGCATGAGACTTTTCATATCGCGAATGGCTTTCTCTAAACCATCAAAGGCGGCTCGGGCAATAATGGCATGGCCAATATTAAGCTCTAGCATCTCAGGGATTGCCGCAATCGGTTTTACATTATGATAGTGCAAGCCGTGGCCGCCATTCACCTTCAACCCCACATCATTAGCATAAGATGCAGAAGCCGCAATGCGCTTTAGCTCAGCGCCTCGCTCCGACTCACTCTCGGCATCAGCATAATGGCCGGTATGAATTTCAATATAAGGGGCGCCAGCACTAACGGCGGCATCAATTTGTACTCTGTCGGCATCCACAAATAAAGAGACTGTTACACCTGCTTCTTTTAAACGAGTAACCGCCGCTGTAACCTTGTCTAACTGACCCGCGACATCTAACCCACCTTCTGTGGTTAGCTCTTCGCGCTTTTCCGGAACTAAGCACACAAAGGCAGGCTTGATACGACAGGCAATATCCAACATCTCATCGGTGACGGCCATTTCAAGGTTCATGCGCGTTTCAATAGTCTGGCTTAAAATATCTACGTCGCGATCGATAATATGGCGCCTATCTTCGCGTAAGTGCACGGTAATACCGTCGGCACCAGCTTGTTCAGCGATTGCAGCCGCATGCACGGGATCAGGGTAATTAGTGCCTCTAGCATTACGCAAAGTGGCAATATGATCGATATTTACACCTAAATATAATTCACTCACTGCGACTTCCTCTCTTTCCTTTGATAAACAAAGCGCGACTGCGCAAGGCTCGGCCTCCCAAATAAGGTGCCAGTGCTTGGCGGCTAAAACGCTTAGCCGACACTAAGACATCGGGTCGGGTTAAATCGAGTTCAGCCAACGCATAAAGATGCTCACCAGCATAAGCGCCTGGCTCTGGCTTAGCCAGCTGCATAAAGCCTGACTCTGATTGATATTGATACCAAGCATCGGGTTTAACCGCCTGTCCGCTATCGGCATCAAGGGTAAAGTCGACGCCATAGCCTAATATATTAAGCAGATAAAACTCAAAGTGACGCAAACAAGGCTCAATGCCCACCCCACTCGCTAAACTGGTTAGCGTTTGATAATAGGCATCAAATACTTCATCAAACGGAGTGTGGGTTTCTAGTAGATAAAATATCAGCTCATTAAGGTATAAGCCGCTATAGAGTGCTGTTCCTGTTAAACGAATCGCCGGAGCCGTGGCTTCTGCTTTTAATAAGGTTTTCAGCTCACTTCTACCAGAAAAGCGAATATCGAGCGGCACAAAGGGCTGTAACAGCCCTTTAAGGGCAGAGCGTGGGCGCCGACTTCCTTTGGCAATTAAACTTTGTCGCCCTTGCTCGCGCGTAAACACATCAACCAACTGACTGGTTTCACTGTAGGGCCGACTATGGATCACAAAGGCGGCATGCGCCGTCATTAATCTTCACCATACCCTAGACTGCGTAGAGCTCGCTCATCGTCCGCCCAACCAGACTTCACCTTCACCCAAAGTTCAAGAAAGACCTTTTGTTCAAGTAGGCTTTCTATATCTAGACGTGCTTCGGTGCCAATCACCTTCAGTTTTTCACCCTTGTTGCCAATCACCATGCGTTTTTGCCCGGTGCGTTCAACTAAGATCAAACCATTAATATGCACTATACCTTGCTCATCAACCTGATAACGCTCAATTTCAACCGTTACCGAATAAGGCAATTCATCACCCATAAAACGCATTAGCTTTTCACGGATAATTTCTGCCGCCATGAAGCGTGATGAACGGTCGGTAATATAGTCTTCAGGAAAATAATGCAAAGACGGGCTTAAACGCTGGCGAGCTAATTTGGCAAGCGTGTCAACATTGGTGCCTTTTTCAGCAGAAATAGGCACTATGTCGGCAAAATCCATTTTAGTTGCCAACCACTGCATGTGTGGCAACAGCTCTTCTTTGGTTTCAACGTTATCAATTTTATTAATGGCTAACACTACAGGGCTGTCCATGCGGCGCAGCTTGTTAAGCACCATTTCATCGTCGTCGGTCCACTTGGTGCCTTCTACCATAAAGATCACCATTTCAACATCACCCAGAGAGCTTGACGCCGCGCGATTCATTAGGCGGTTAATGGCGCGCTTTTCTTCAATATGCAGGCCTGGGGTATCCACATAAATGGCTTGGTAGGCACCTTCTGTATCAATCCCCATAATACGATGGCGCGTGGTTTGCGGCTTACGTGAGGTAATACTCACTTTTTGCCCCAATAGATGATTAAGCAAGGTCGACTTGCCCACATTCGGTCGCCCTACTATGGCAATAAACCCACAATAAGTTTGTTCTTCAGCTGTCATAGCAATACTTCCAAGGCATGTTCAGCGGCCGATTGTTCGGCCTTACGGCGGCTAGTACCCAGCCCGACAACCGGCTCTGGCATACCTTCAATTTGGCAATGTACGGTAAATTTCTGGTTATGAGCTTCACCCACTACATTTACTACCGTGTAGGTAGGCAGTGGCTGACGCTTGCCTTGTAAAAACTCTTGCAGCCGAGTTTTAGGATCTTTTTGCTCGATACCTGGCTGAATAGCATTAAGACGCTTGTCATACCAAGCCAGCAACATGGCTTGCATTTGCTCAATATCGGCATCTAAGTATACAGCGCCAATCAGAGCTTCTACCGCATCGGCCAAAATTGATTCTCGGCGAAAGCCGCCACTTTTTAGCTCACCAGGGCCTAAAATTAAGTACTCACCTAGCTCAAACTCTCGAGCCAGTTCAGCCAAGGTTTTTTCTCGCACTAAAGTGGCGCGCATGCGTGACATATCGCCTTCATTCACCCTAGGAAAACGATGAAATAAGGCGTCGGCAATCACCATACTCAATAAAGAATCCCCTAAAAACTCTAAGCGCTCATTATGACGAGCTCCGGCACTGCGGTGCGTTAATGCACGCACCAGCATGCTTTGGTCTTTAAAGGTATATCCCAGCTTTTTTTCTAATATATGCAGTTTTTTCATTAATGAATTGCGCCTATGCGGCTAAAACGGACATTACTGGGCACCCAAGCAGGCAGCCAGCTGTCGGCGTTACGTTCAAATTCAAAGCTAATCCAAATAGCGACCGCTTTACCGACTAAGTTTTCTTCTGGTACAAATCCCCAAAACCGACTGTCGGTACTGTTATCTCTATTATCACCCATCGTAAAGTAGTGGCCTTGTGGCACCACCCACTCATTCATTGCCGTATTCGGCTGGCGATAATAGCGAGAGATCCGATCCGGCAGCATAGGATTGCGTAAAATATCATGGGTTTGCTCGGTTAATTCTTCATTAAAGCGCTCAAGGTTAACCCCCATTTGCGAAAATTCACTCTGTTGGGCTGCACTTAACGCTATGGGTGCAAAGTCAGCACAAGGCTCTGTCTCACAAGCAGGCTTAACAAATAACTGTTTATCTTGATAAACCACAGTGTCGCCTGGCAAACCAATCACCCGCTTAATGTAATCGATGCGGGTGTCTTCAGGGTATTTAAATACCACGACATCGCCACGTTTCGGCTGACCTGTGGGAATTAAGGTGGTGTTGCTAACCGGCTCTTTTAAGCCATAAGCAAACTTTTCTACCAAAATAAAATCACCCACCAGTAAGGTCGGCATCATAGAGCCAGAAGGTATTTGAAAAGGCTCATAGATAAATGAGCGCAGCACCAGCACCACAGCAATCACGGGGAAAATAGAGCGGGCTTGCTCAATCCAACCCGGCACTTTAGCCGCTTTGGCTAATGCCGCTTCATCCACTTTATTACCGTGAGCCTGCTGTGCTTTAGCAATTTTATGTGCGCGAGCCGGAGCCCATCGCCACTTATCAAAAGCCCAAATAATACCGGTCACCAGCGTGACCAGTACTAAAATCAAGGCAAAGTTACTTGCCATAATTATTTATCCTTTCCAACGTGGAGAATCGCTAAGAAGGCATCTTGGGGGATATCAACTCGCCCTAATGACTTCATGCGTTTTTTACCTTCTTTTTGCTTAGCCAGTAGCTTTTTCTTACGGCTAACATCACCGCCATAACACTTAGCGGTCACGTCTTTACGCAAGGCCTTAACCGTACTACGAGAGATAATCTGGCTGCCAATAGAGGCCTGAATGGCAATATCAAACATCTGGCGAGGGATAAGCTCACGCATTTTATCAACCAATAAGCGGCCACGATACAGAGCATTGTCTTTATGAGTGATCACCGCTAGTGCATCAACACGGTCGCCATTAATCATAATGTCGAGGCGTACCATATCGGCGGCTTCAAAACGACTAAAGCTATAATCGAGTGACGCATAGCCTTTACTGCACGACTTCAAACGGTCAAAGAAATCGAGCACCACTTCCGCCATAGGAATATCGTAGCTGAGTGCCACTTGGTTACCGTGATACACCATATTAGTTTGCATGCCACGTTTTTCAACACACAAGGTAATGACGTTACCTAAGTACTCTTGCGGCACTAATATGTGGCATTCAGCAATGGGCTCACGCAGCTCTTCAATATTATTAAGTGCCGGTAACCCCGATGGGCTAGAGACATAAATAATCTCACCGTCGGTTTGCACAATTTCGTATACCACGGTCGGCGCTGTGGTGATCAGGTCTAGGTTATATTCACGCTCTAACCGCTCCTGAATAATCTCCATGTGCAATAAGCCTAAGAAGCCACAACGAAAACCAAAGCCAAGGGCATTAGAGGTTTCAGGCTCATAGAACAAAGAAGCATCGTTTAGAGACAATTTATTTAGCGCATCACGAAAGGCTTCATAATCATCGGCAGAAATTGGGAATAAACCTGCATACACCTGAGGCTTCACTTTCTTAAAGCCAGGCAGTGCATCTTCAGAGCCATGCTTAGCGTGAGTTAGGGTATCGCCCACAGGTGCGCCGTTGATGTCTTTGATACCACAGACTACCCAGCCTACTTCACCACAATTTAAACCCTCGGTGTCGTGCTGTTTAGGGGTAAAAATACCAATGCGGTCTACGCCCCACACTTGCCCAGTACTCATCACTTTAATTTTGTCATGACGCTTTAGGCGACCTTGCTTAATTCGCACCAAAGACACCACCCCTAAATAGGAGTCAAACCAGGAGTCAATAATCAGGGCTTGTAATGCACCATCAGGGTCACCCTCAGGTGGCGGAATTTGCTGTACTAATCGTTCTAGTACATCATCAACGCCGATGCCGGTTTTTGCCGAACAGCGCACCGCATCCATGGCATCAATACCGACTATATCTTCAATTTCTGCAGCCACCCGCTCAGGTTCAGCTTGCGGTAAGTCAATTTTATTAAGGATAGGAACCACTTCAAGCTCCATATCCAATGCTGTGTAGCAGTTGGCTAGGGTTTGTGCTTCTACGCCCTGCCCCGCATCCACCACCAGAAGCGCCCCTTCACAGGCGGCCAAAGATCGAGAAACTTCATAAGAAAAATCCACATGCCCTGGGGTGTCGATAAAATTTAACTGATAAGTTTCGCCATCATTGGCCTTGTAATCTAAGGTCACACTTTGGGCTTTAATGGTAATGCCTCGCTCACGCTCCAGATCCATAGAATCGAGCACTTGCTGCTGCATTTCACGGTCCGATAGGCCGCCACACACCTGGATCAAACGATCGGACAGGGTGGACTTGCCGTGGTCTATGTGAGCGATGACGGAAAAGTTACGAATATGCTTCATAATGCAATTAAGGAGTCCGTAGTCTAAAAAGCGAGAGTCAGAGGCCAGATTCTACTGGATTAGCCCTACCGTGGCCAATCCTTAGTCGAGATTCACCACGTTAAGCACGGGACTAATGATAATTGGCTCTGTCTGTAACCCATGTTTCCCTTTTGCATAGCCTGATGCCAGCAAAAAACCAATCACACCGCCCACCCCTGCACCCAGCAATGTGCCACCATCTCCCATGCCCAGCCCCACGCTCGCTAATAAGGCGCCGCCCAGTAGTAACAATAAAGGAAAGAGATACACCACAATGGCACTGCCAATTAAACTGCGCTCAGGAATACCAATGCGCACTTGTTGGTTAACGGTGAGTGGTAAGTCTGTGCTAACCACAAATCTATGGTCACGCCCCGGTAGCGCTTTAGAAACAATACCAGTACCGCACTGGCTATTTTGCTGGCACTGGCCACAGGCGGATTTACTAAAGCACACTACTTCTACGCCTCCCTCATACACAGCAGAGACGGTTGCGACTTCTTCAATCATAATAATGACTCAAATATCTAAGCATTCTTAGAGATACAAGCGTAACTTGGCGACCATTACGCACTTTGGATACTCGGTGGTACGCCGCCATTTAGCGCTAGTTCGATTTGGGACTAGAGGCTGCTTGTGCTTCTACGTTTTGCTCATGCTTCGCCGTAATTGACTCGGCAATTTTACGTGCTGTGTCAGCAGGAATCGCCCCCACTACCGTCACTTCAAGCTGAGCATTATTTACCAAACTCAGTAAATGGGTTGCCCCTTGTCGCACTAACTGTTGGTTAAGATCATTAGTACGCCCTGCTTTGGCTATATATACCGATACCTCAACCAAACCGTTAGACAACATTAAATAATCTACGGCTTGTTCGGTAATCGGCAACTTATGAGTATCTTGCGAACTCAGCTCAAATCCGTCAGGCAACCAGCCTAACTGCCAAGGCAAAGGAGGCTGAGGCTTAGGATAAACATCCGCAACAGACATAACTGGTGGCAAAGAAGCCGTTGCCAGCTCATTAATGAGTAGACCGGGTTGCTCACCTATCGTTAGCGCCACGCCCATGCTTTGTTCAACCACACTGGCATGGTTCGATAAGGTATCAAGCTTCACCAGCAAGCCACTTTCTTCATCTAACCACAGCGCATAACCATAGTAGCCAGGCTCTTTAGGTACCAAGCGTACTACCTGCGCTACACGCCCTAATACACGACTACGCCCTGCAAACACAGCATCATAATGTTCTAATATGGGAACGAGAGGTACAACTTGTAGCCGATAAAAAAGCCCCGGCAGGTTGGCACCTTTCAGGGTATAACCACTGTGGTTGGCATCAAAAAAACTGGTTTTATTATCACGTTGTACAAACTCTCTTGGCCGCCCATTAAGGTGAGTGAGATGGGTCAGTATCTTGCCATTAAGGTGGCCACGAGTTAAACGCTTAGGCTCAAGTTGCCCTTGGCTAAACTCAATGAGGGTGAGTTCAAAGTTAAGTTGCTGATAAGCTTGCTGCATTCTTTGTAATGCAACCTCAGCTGAATCTTCTTCAGCCATTACAGAGCTAGTAACTAGCCCAATAATCATCAGAATAGCGGCTTGTAACCCCTGAATTCTCAAACTTATTACCTTTCGCTATGGCGCAGTCGTTGCTGCAACTCGTGATCCATTAGCAGCTCATGAATACGACGTTGCTGCTCTAAACGCGTTTGCTCACTCACCTGCTGAGGTGACTGTGTTTGATAATTTAAGCTAACTGGCGCAGCCCCACCATTAAGTGGAATAGTATTAAGCACAGGTGATTGTAAATCTTGTTGGCTATATTGTTGCACGCCCACAATAACGGCGGCCGACACAGAAGCCGCAACCGCAAACTGCCCAATGTAGCGCAGCATAGGGGACACTTTACCAAAGCGTGGCCGTACCACTTTGGCACTTTGCGCCTGAGCGTGCATATCGACAGGGGCTGCGTCAGCCAATGGCGGTTGAGTTGCAGGAGCGCTCACCAAGCTTGGCTCACTCGCTAACGCCATGGCAATGTTATCACTTACATCTAGCTGTATATCTTGGGGCAAGTCATTGCGTAGCGCATCGCCATACAAATGGTAGCGGCCAAAGGTATCAGCCAGCTCTTGATCATCACTTAATTGCTCAAGCAAGACCTTATCTTGGATCTCGCCATCTACCAGTGCTGAGATCTGCTCTTTATTTGCCATCACATCTGCCATAACAATTATTCCTCGTTCAACCCTGAAGTAAAGGCTGGACTCGCTTATCTATTGCCTCGCGCGCTCGAAAAATTCGAGAACGAACTGTGCCAACTGGACAGTCCATCACGCTGGCAATATCCTCATAGCTCATCCCTTCTAGCTCTCGTAAGGTTATCGCCGTTCTTAGATCCTCCGGCAATGTTTCTATCGTACTAAACACCGCACGCTTGATCTCATCCGATAACATGAGTCGTTCTGGTGACGCCTGATCCCGTAAGCCGCTGCCACCATCATAATATTCTGCATCTTCAACTTCGACATCTCGCCCTGGTGGCCGCCTGCCTTGCGCCACTAAATAGTTTTTGGCGGTGTTAACGGCAATGCGATATAACCAAGTGTAAAAAGCGCTATCACCGCGAAATCCAGCCAAGGCTCGATACGCTTTAATGAAGGCTTCTTGTGTCACATCAGGTATGTCTCCTGAGTTAGACACGTATCGAGACACTAGGTTCGCCACTTTATGTTGATATTTTTTTACCAGCAGGTTGTATGCGTTTTTATCGCCACGCTGTACTCGTTCAACCAACTGCTGGTCTGTTAAATTATCGCTCATGCGAGCCGCGTAGCCTCCGAATAATCCGATACATTACTGCACCAGCACGTAATAAACGCACCCATATAGACTATAGATGCCGACAAAAGTTCTAAAATATTCTGAACTCGTTTGAGAATGGCAATTCTGGCTGCACCTGTTGCCCGCTTGGGATAATATAGAAAAACTATCCCTATTGACCCAATGATACTTATGAAGGATCCCGTTGAATACCTTTGCGACGTACTCATCATTGGCAGTGGTGCTGCTGGGCTGTCTCTGGCATTAAAACTGGCCGATCATGCTAATGTTCATGTGCTTAGCAAAGGGCCACTTGCCGAAGGCTCCACCTTATACGCCCAAGGCGGCATTGCCGCCGTGTTCGATAAAACCGACAGTATTGAGTCTCATGTTAATGACACCTTAATTGCCGGTGCCGATTTATGCGACCCTAAAGTGGTTGAGCTTACCGCCTGCCAAGCCCCCTTGGCCATACAATGGTTAATTGACTTAGGCGTCCCCTTTGATACTGAAGAGTCTACTCTAGCACAACCTTCTTATCACCTTACCCGAGAAGGTGGCCACAGCCACAGGCGTATTTTCCATGCTGCTGATGCCACAGGGCGAGCCGTACAACTCACACTCAATCAACAAGTCCAGCAACATCCTAACATTCATATTCTAGAACGGGTTAATGCCCTTGATTTAATTACCAGTGAAAAGCTTGGGCTATCTCACTCACAGAAAGACAATAAAGTGCTGGGTGCCTATGTATGGAACCGTGATAAAGAACGGGTAGAAACCGTGCGCGCGCGCTTTATTGCCATGGCCACCGGCGGCGCATCTAAAGTATATCAATACACGTCAAACCCAGACGTAAGCTCAGGAGATGGCATAGCCATGGCCTGGCGTGCAGGGTGTCGGGTGGCCAATATGGAGTTTAATCAGTTTCATCCCACCAGCTTGTTTCACCCCGACGATAGTAACTTTTTACTGACCGAAGCGCTGCGCGGCGAAGGTGCCTTACTTAAACGCCCCGATGGCAGCCGCTTTATGCCCGATTATGACGAACGTGGCGAGCTGGCTCCTCGCGATATTGTGGCCCGCGCCATTGATCATGAAATGAAGCGCTTAGGTGCCGAGTGCATGTTTTTAGATATTAGCCATAAAGCACCCGACTTTATTCTTAAGCACTTTCCCACCATTTATGAACGTTGCTTAAAAGTAGGTATCGACATTACTCGCCAGTCTATGCCCGTTGTGCCGGCCGCACACTACACCTGCGGCGGTGTTATGGTGGATGATAAGGGCCAAACTGATATTGCCGGTTTATATGCAATTGGTGAAGTTTCTTATACAGGCTTACACGGCGCCAATCGCATGGCGTCTAATTCATTACTTGAATGTATCGTGTTTGCCCGAGCCGCAGGCCAAGATATATTGGCTAAATTAGCCACCACTCCTGAACCGCCCATTTTACCGCTGTGGGATGAGAGTAAAGTGGCCGATTCAGATGAAGAAGTGGTGATCCACCATAACTGGCATGAATTGCGGTTATTTATGTGGGATTACGTGGGCATAGTACGTTCTAACAAACGCTTAGAGCGGGCCAAGCGGCGCATCGACTTATTACAGCAAGAAATTCAAGAGTATTACGCCAACTTTCGGGTCAGCAATAACTTGCTCGAATTGCGCAATTTAGTACAAGTGGCCGAGCTTATCGTTCGTTCAGCCATGGAGCGCAAAGAGTCTCGCGGGCTGCATTACACTCTGGATTACCCCGAGCAACAGGACAATCCCAAACCAACAATATTGAAACCTGAATAGCCAATTGGGCAGTGCGGTACTGCCCGTTTCAATATGGCTTGGAGCTATCGCTTGGGCTTTTCCGCCAGTAATACCTGTTGCGATAAACGGCGAAACGTATCGTCAGACACGGCGTCTTGAAATAACCAAAAGGGGCGCCAAATATCGCCTTCTAATACCAGCAATAAAAAGCCAGGCCCAGCACGACTGTAAGTGGATAATGGCCCGCTACGGCCATTTAGGCTCAATACACCTTGGTTATACTCCCCTTGTAACTGGTAACCTGTACTGCGATAACACAACACAATAGACACCAATATCCACACAGGCATAAACCAAATAAGTCGTTCGGCTGTTAGTAGTAGGCTGGCCGGTAACCACCATAGACTGGCGGCAGCCACCAAGTAACAAGCATGTAGCCTAGACGCTTTAGCGCTGATTACGAATCTGGTTGCGCTCAAGGATATATTCTACCATCGCCTGAAAGTCGGCATCTTCAGATTGCTGATGGCCCATAAACCAAGCAAATAAATCCGGATCATCGCATTCTAATAAACGACGAAAGGTCGCTTGATGCCCCTCACTTAAGTCATCATATTCATGTTCAACAAATGGACCTAAAATAACATCCAGTTCTAGCATGCCACGACGGCAAGCCCAAATTAAACGCGGTTTATCAGAAGAATTGAGCATGCTGGTATCCAAAAAATAATATAAAGCTCATAGTATAAGGTCTAGTGAGTACTGACAAATGTGTTGGTCATCTTTACCATTAAGGTCACACTTCATTCATTAACTATTATTTAAGGGGAGCGCTATGTTGACTCTTTCTTCTTCTCCCGTACTTTATCCGCTCACCGATAGAGCCGTCATTAGCCTTACCGGTGAAGATCGCGTTAAGTACCTACAGGGCCAAGTGACCTGTGATATAGACCAGCTTGAACTGGGCGAAGCCAGTTTAGCGGGGCACTGTGACAGCAAAGGCAAACTATGGGCGTCTTTTTGGCTGGCAAAGTTAAACGAACAGCTGGTATTAGTACTCAATAACAGCCTTATTGAGCGCCAGCTACCAGAGCTTAAAAAATTTGCCGTCTTTTCTAAAGCAGAAGTAGAAGACACCTCTGACAACTGGCATGTATATGGTTTGGCCGGAGAAGGCTTATCGCAATGGCTGAATGAAGAGTTAGAGGGTGATAATCAGTGGCCTGGCGGCGGCGTGGTTATTCCGGTGGCCGCTGAACATGCCTTGTTACTCCTGCCTGCCAGCACCGCAACCCCAGATTTAACACAAGGCGACGAGCAAGAGTGGCAAGGACTGATGATTCAAGCCGGGCTGCCAGATATGAGTGCAGAACATCAGGGCGAATATATTCCACAAATGCTCAACTTACAGGCACTTAACGGCATTAGTTTTACCAAAGGCTGCTATATGGGCCAAGAAACCGTAGCGCGCGCTAAATATCGTGGCGCCAATAAAAAAGCCATGTTTGTATTAGCTGGCCACAGCGATGAACCGATTAGTGTTAACCAAGATATAGAAATGCAACTGGGAGAGAACTGGCGCCGAGCCGGCACTGTGCTAAGTGTGTACCAAAAAGACGGCGCCTGTCAGCTGACCTCTGTGCTCAATAAAGGCCTTGAGTCAGATGCGGTATTTAGAATTAAAGGCCAAGACAACAGCCGCCTGTCTTTACAACCTTTGCCCTACGATCTGATAGACTAAGGCTCTGCGCACTTGAGTTATCAATGCCGCACTGTGCGCCATAACAGTGCGGTTATCACAATAAGGAGTTGAAATGCGTACTACAGCCGACCGTATTCGCCATACCTTAGGGTTTGAGTTTATCGGTCTATTTATTTTCACCCCCTTTGCGACCTTAGCCTTTGGCTACAATATGTTTGAAATGGGGGCCATGGCAATAGTGGGCTCTATTATTGCCACCGTCTGGAACTATATTTACAACTTACTCTTTGATCACGCCATGGTAAAACTGCGTGGTAGCGTACATAAAAACACCCCGATTCGGGTCTTTCACGCTTTATTATTTGAAGGCGGTTTACTGGTGTTTTTCTTACCCATGATTGCTTGGTATTTTAGCATCACCCTTTGGCAAGCCTTTACTATGGGCATTGCGATGTCGGCGTTTTACGTTATTTATGCGTTCGTATATAACCTGCTATACGACAAAATATTTCCTATTCCTAACACCCACTCTTTAGCCAGAAACTAATAATAGTCGCCCCTTATTTTTTATTTAAGCCATTGTCATTCAATGGCTTTTTTATTTCATCTTATCACCCGGTGTGTTGGCTGAATGATCCTCAGTTTCTTCAACGCCCTGTGCATCAAAGCGCTCATAAGGCCACCAATCCGGATGATGTACACGCACATAATCTAACATGCCTTCACGTAAGCGCATTGCCATAGACCAAGCACTAGAAGGATCGGGAGACATCGCATAAAAGGATATCTCTTGCCCCCAACGGCTATGTTTGGTCACATTAACCGCCAGCGTATTATGATCAATGACCCCCTCATCTTGCTTCGCCATCTCAATAAAGGCATCTCGCAAGGGGCGAATATCCGCTTTATGATCCAAAAATAAGGTAATGGTTTTCATAATGCGGGCATCTTTTACCGACCAGTTTTCAAACGGCTGTGACACAAAGTGTTTTACCGGCACGATAATTCGCCGCTCATCCCAAGTGCGCAAACGAATAAAGGTATAAAAAATACTTTCTACATAGGCCCAATTGCCTTCAAATAACACACTGTCTCCTATGCGTACCGGTTTAGCTAATGCAATTTGCAACGAGGCCATAATGTTTCCCAATACCGCCTGCCCGGCAATCCCTAATAGCACTGTCATTACACCGGCTGAAGCCAGCAAAGAAATCCCTAACGACTCAAATAAGTTCAGCTGAATCAACACCACTATGATAGATACCGCCACCATAACCAGTACGACCACGCGGCGCAGTGCATAAATAGAGGTATACAACTCACGCTCTTTTATACTGCGGGTATCATCAATTTCCCCAATCACCCGTAAAGTCACGCGATTCAAGATGGCATCAATCACATTCAATGCCGTAATGCCGAGCCCAGAGACAATAATAATGATCAAAAATGGGCGCACAATATTGGTCGCGGGCCCAGAAAAAGACACCCCCATCTTAAAAAAGAGTTGAGCGGCTATGGCCATCACCACCAAGGCTAACGGCACCCGTACTTTTTCGGCGGCTTGGCGCAAAATCGCGCTTTTAGAGTAGCGTCCTAACCAATGAATGATGCGGTTAATCACATACCCTAACCCTAGTAATATGCACAGCAATATTGGCAGCGCTACCCACTCCCAAATGCGCAAGCCTCCCATGCGCTGCTTTAGTACACTGGGTATATAAGCTTCAAATATATGCGGACCAAATGCATCATATAAAATAGGGATATTTTCCACCGTTTGCGGCGTAAATAGCCAAACAGGATCAGTATTTTCTGATTTATAGCGCCCCAAGCGAATCTCGTATGTTTGCCCTTTTAGCTTAACCATTTTTAAGCCAATATCGCGCCTTGCTTGGCCTGCTAGCGGATGGTTTGCCGGGCCTTGATCCCGCATGGCATCTGGTCGAGCCGATAACCCAGACCAATCAATCCAAAGTTGGCGATCAATCACTAAGCCTAATTGCCGAGCAAGGTCAGCGCCGTCGGTACGCCTATCAGCAGGGGGTAAATCGGCTAAATTTAAAAAATCAGCCGCTTTCTTATATTCCCCAGCTTCGGTCAGTGACACAAAATTACGTACCGTCTCTCTTGGCGTGCGCCTATTAATCCCCGCAGCCGGCGTGGCCTGAGTGGCGGTAGTTTCGGCTTCATACCAAGTAGAAGTCGGCTCTTCTTCTGCACTAAATACGGTTAGCGACACCACATAAAGTAACCCCATCAACAATAAGCGAACCACATCAGCGCCCCTCATAAACCACTCGCCTTTGTTGAAAGTCATATGAGTGTCAGGCTCAGTCCCGGTAAGCCAAGCTGTGATACGACGGATATAACCTTGTGGTGTCTGACTGGCAATGTGCTTCATTCGCCGTCCTCATCAAATTAAAACTCATACTTATGATTATGCTGCTTAAAGAGCCATAATGACAAAGCAAAAAAAACGGCCCTAATAAGGGCCGCTGTTAATATCACCTTGATATAAGGTTACGAGTTAACCTCTTCTTTTGCCGACGTTAATGGCAAGTCACCTTCGTTAACAGGATCAGGGTTACCTTCCATTTTAGCGACTATAGTGTTGACTGCTGTATCCCCCACCACATTAGAAGAGGTACAAAACATATCATTAATACGATCAACCGCCATAATGATTGCCATGGCTTCAATAGGCAGCCCCATTTGCAGCAATAACACCCCTGCCATAACCACAGCGCCCCCGGGTACACCACCCACACCCACCGACATCAGCAACACCGTAAAGCCAACAGTTAATAAATCACCGGTCGGAATAGGCGTGCCAGAGATGTTAGCGGCAAACATCGCAGCCAAGGTAATGTAAATCGCCGAGCCCGACATATTAATGGTTGCCCCTAATGGCACACCAAAACCGGCAATGGCTCTAGACACACCTAACTTATCGGTTAGGGTACGCATAGTCACTGGAATAGTGGCATTGGAGCTGGCTGTAGATAAAGAAAACAATAATTGCTCGCGGGTTGCTTGGCGAAACACCTTAGGGCGAATACCGGTAAACATCCATACCGCCAACGGGTACACCACTAAAATCCAAAATGCTAATACCAATACCACTAGGCCAACATAACCGGCCACCGACATTAAGGTGTTCGCTTCAAGGGTAGCCCCTAAGCTAATCATAAGTGCAAAAACACCATAAGGCGCCAATGTCATCACTAAGCCAACCAGTTTCATCATAACCTGATTAGCCACCCGAAAAGTACGCATTGCTGGCGCACCACCACTGCCCATTGCCTGAATCGCAAGCCCGGTAATAATGGCCATAAAAATAATTTGCAACATATCGCCAGATGCAAAAGCTTGCACCGGATTACTTGGCACAATATTAATTAATAGTGCGCCAATATCTGGGGTTTCTGTAGTGGCAAGCTCTACTGTTTTAGAAGCGCCATTGGGTAAGCTTGCTCCCATACCCGGCTTAAAGATTTGCCCCACCAAAATAGCAGCGGCAATAGACAGCATGGTATTAACAATATATAAACCAAAGGTTTTGCTGCCCAAACGACCAAAACTGGCAATATCTCGTAACTCACAAATGCCCGTTACAATAGAAATATACACCAAGGGCACCACCATCAGTTTGATCAATGACACAAACATGCCACCTAATCCTTCAGCTACCCCCACTATGTTATTGTTTAAAAAGGTAATATCAGCAAATAGATACTGAATAACGCTACCAATGACCAGACCGACAAATAGGCCGACAAAGATGCGAGTAGAGAGAGAACCTTGCATGGTGTATTCCTTAGTAAGGCAAAACAATACTGTTGCTAAATGCACTAAAACAGCAATGACAACTACCAAATAAATATTTTTCAGAATTTTACATTTAAAAAACAGCTCAGCAACCAAATAACTGCCACAGGCCACCACTCCGTGACATAGATCACAAAACTTAGTGAGCAAGATCCAACATTAAGTTTGATAGCCATACCATTAACACTATATTTTTTTACATTTTGTGACCGACTATAAAGCTCAGCTATTGCTTTACTTCGCAACAATAGTCATGGTGGCTTAATCAGCATTAGGCCACGCCTTGGCGAGCAACTCACAGCCAAGCGCGACCTATAAAAACAATCAAGTTACAGTGGCTAATATAGTGCGATAACACCTTGTCTATACTGCCCTTATTGTCATCGCTCTAGCCTGTGCTTGTGGCTGGAGTTTGGCCTCTAACCTTCAATAAAGTGAGGCATGATATGCACAAACCACAACCTAGCTTTACTCTAAAAGAATATCGGCAGCGCTTAGCTAAAGTAAGAGCCGCCATGGCACGGCGCAATATTCAAACGCTGATCGTCCACGACCCCTCTAATATGGCCTGGTTAACAGGTTACGACGGCTGGTCGTTTTATACGCCACAAGTGGTGGTGGTTGGTCAAACAGGAGAGCCGCTTTGGTATGGCAGGCACATGGATGCAAGCGGCGCTAAGCGCACCGTTTACTTGCAACCAGAAAATATTACTTACTACCCCGATTACTATGTAATGAACCCCTTGCTGCATGCTATGGAGTACCTAGCCAACCAGGAGCTTAAGCCTCGTGACTGGGCTTATGGCAATATAGGGGTGGAAATGGACAATTATTATTTTAGTCCTACTGCCTATTTTTCTTTACGCGACAACCTGCCTGATGCTGAGCTAGTAGACGCCACCGCCTTGGTCAACTGGTGCCGCTCTATAAAATCAGCAACCGAATTACGCTATATGCGCATTGCCGCGCGCATTGTCGAAAATATGCATCAAAAAGCGCTAGAGATCATTGAGCCCGGCTTACCCAAAAACCAATTAGTGGCCGAAATTTATCGTACCGCCATGTTAGGGGACGACGGGCACTACGGTGATTACCCGGCCATTGTGCCCATGCTCCCCTCTGGCAGAGATGCTTCCGCTCCTCATTTAACTTGGGACGAGCGCCCTATTAATCTTAATGAAGGCACATTTTTAGAGCTGGCCGGTTGTCATCGTCGTTATCACTGTATTTTGTCGCGCACTATTTATCTGGGCCAACCCACAGACAACTTTAAACGTGCCGATGATGCACTTAATGCTGGGTTAGAAGCCGGCCTTGCCGCTGCCAAACCGGGTAATAGATGTGCCGATATTGCCGATGCACTTAACTCCACCTTAGCCAAATACGGCTTTAACCGAGAAGGGGCTCGCTGTGGTTACTCTATTGGCTTAAGTTATCCACCTGACTGGGGTGAGCGCACCATGAGTTTGCGTAATACCGACCAAACGATTTTAAAGCCCGGCATGACCTTTCACTTTATGCCTGGTCTTTGGTTAGATGATTGGGGCATGGAAACCACAGAAAGCATAGTGATCACCAAAACGGGAGTAGAAACCCTAAGCCAATATCCAAGACAGCTGTTTGTTAAAGAGTGATCACTGACGGGTGACAGAAAAGGCGGTCAGCGTAAGCAGAGGGAGCAGCCATTTTATGCGTTTAGATAAGTACGACTTACATATTTTACAAATATTGCAGCAACACGGGCGCATTACTAAATCTGGCCTTGCCGAGGCCATTAACTTATCGATAAGCCCGTGTTGGGAGCGCGTAAAACGCTTAGAGAAAGCCGGTATCATCGAAGGCTACGGCGCTCGTATTAACGCACAGCTACTGAGCCCTAAAACGCCCGTGTTAGTGGAAATTAGCTTAAACAACCACAGCGCCAGCACCATGAAGCACTTCGAACAAACCATGGCAAACTGTGAGCAGGTAGCCGACTGTTACGCCACCGGCGGCGGGGTCGATTATGTGTTACGCATTTTGTGTGATGGTATTGATCAATATCAGCGTTTAATTGATAGCTGGCTCGACTCCGACTTGGCCATTGATAAGTACTTTACTTACATAGTCACCAAAACCATTAAACACGAAAGACCCCAGCTGTGAGCTGTCAGCCGTCAGTTAAAACACAGCGCCAAGCTAAAAGAAAATACCGCCTACGAAAAGCCGGAGCCACCCTTTGGTCATTGCGAGGAGTGAAACGACGCGGCAATCCAGGCCCTTCGGGCAGCGATCAGCTTTAAGCCGTCAGCTATCAGACAAACAAACAAAAAACAAACCGACCGCAGAGCGGCCATAAGCCAACAAACAGACGCTGGTGGACTGACAGCTTACCGCTGATAGCTGACGGCTTTCTTTTAGCACTCCCCTTCATACCCACCATCAGAAAAAAGCCACTGTTTATCATCAACAAACAGAAGAAACACACATTTTTAAGCCTGCTAACAAAAAGTAACCTAAAACAAACTCAGTACACTCATAGGCATAGCAAGTCAGCACAGACTTGCCACCACCCAGCTTATTGATTTAGGCCCAGCAACACGAGGTGCGCTTATGAACTTACAACTCCAACCCATAATCACCAGCAAAGTCACCGACGCCATCATGCCGTATTTAAAAGATCCGCGCTTAGTACGCGAGCTGGCCTATATCAATGGCAAGTGGGTGCACGGCCAACAAGACATTGCCGTTATCAACCCTGCTAACGAAGACGTGATTGGCCACTGCACTCAGCTTGAACCTTTACAAGTACATCAAGCCATTACCGCGGCCGAGTCTGCTTTTGCTCCTTGGAAAGCACTCCTGCCCGATGAGCGTGCCGATATGCTCATGCGCTGGCACGACTTAATTTTAGAAAACAAAGAAGATCTCGCCACACTCATGGTATTAGAGCAAGGCAAGTCATTGAGCGACGCCCGTGGCGAGGTGGATTACGGGGCCTCTTTTGTGCGCTGGTTTGCCGAAGAAGCGCGCCGGGCCAATGGCGACACCCTACCCAGCCATATTCCCAATGCCCAACTGGCAACAATGCGTGAGCCCATAGGCGTGGCGGCACTGATCACCCCATGGAACTTTCCCCATGCCATGATCACCCGTAAAGCCGCCGCCGCATTAGCGGTAGGTTGTACCGTGCTTATTAAGCCTGCCAGTGAAACCCCTTTCTCTGCACTCGCCTTAGCAGAGCTCGCTGAACGTGCTGGTTTTCCGGCTGGGGTTTATAACGTCATTACCGGTGATGGCAGCCAAATTGGTCAACTGCTTTGTCAGGCCGAAAACGTACGCGCCTTATCGTTTACCGGCTCTACTCGAGTGGGCAAAATATTGCTGGAACAAGCAGCCAACACAGTTAAAAAGTGCTCCATGGAGCTTGGCGGTAACGCACCATTTATTGTGCTGCCCGATATGGACATTACCGCTGCGGCCAAAGCGGCAGTTGCCGCTAAGTTTCAAACGGCTGGCCAAGACTGCTTAGCCGCCAATCGTATTTTTGTGCCTAACGCGTATTACGAGGAATTTTTGACCGCATTTGCCGAAGAAATGGCGCACATTAAAGTTGGAAATGGCTTTGATAAAAGCGTAACCATGGGCCCACTTATCTTTCGCGAAGCGGTCGATAAAGCCCAAGCCTTAGTTGATGATGCCATTGCTAAAGGCGCACGTTTAGTGGCAGGCAGCCAAGACAAGGCTCCGGGCAGCAATTTTTTTATGCCCACCTTGTTGGCCGATGTGACGCCACAGATGAAGGTATTTTACGAAGAAAACTTTTGCCCTGTAGCAGGCGTACTTGCTTACGAGGATATCCCAAGCCTAATTGCTCAAGCGAACAATACTGAATATGGACTTGCAGCCTATGTATATGGTCACGACATTCGCACCATTTGGCAGTTATTGAGTGGGCTAGAATTTGGCATGGTCTCAGTTAACTCAGTCAAAATGACCGGCCACAGCATTCCCTTTGGTGGCGTTAAGCAATCTGGCCTCGGCCGCGAAGGCAGCCGCCATGGGTTTGATGAGTATAGCCAAATTAAATACTACTGCCTCGGCGGACTCAATGGGTGAAGGGTGAAGAGTAAAGGGGACGACATTTAACACTATCCCCAGAAAAGCTATTTTTGCCACGGAATACACGGAAGAACACGGAAAAATCAAGTTAACAGACAAACAAATTTCTACTTGGTAAGAGCTTAATAAAAGAAGTATCTATTTCGCACTTACTTTATTGCTCTACGTCCGTGTATTTCTGTGTATTCCGTGGCCAAGCAGTCTTGTATTTTAAAGAGCTATGGCTACAAGGAGTGCGTTATGACATTAGATACTCAAAAGTGGTTAGAAATGGACCGGCAAAACATCTTTCATGCCTCCACTCACCTTAAACAATATTCCAGTGGCGAGATAAAGGGACGCATTATTACCGGTGCACAAGGCATTCGTATTACCGACTCCACCGGTATCGAGCTTATCGATGCCTTTGCAGGACTCTACTGTGTGAACATTGGCTATGGCCGTCTTGAAATGGCCGAAGCCTTATACGAGCAGGCCAAAAAACTGGCCTACTACCACACTTATGTGGGTCACACTAATGAGGCCCTGATAGAGCTTTCAGAGCGCATCATCAAAATGGCCCCCGCTGGCATGAGCAAAGTCTATTACGGCATGTCGGGCAGTGATGCCAACGAAACACAAATGAAATTAGTCTGGTACTACAACAATGTGCGCGGCTTGCCACAGAAAAAGAAAATTATCTCTCGAGACCGTGGCTACCACGGCTCGACTATTGCTGCGGGCTCACTAACAGGGTTAGACACCTTTCATGCTCATTTTGATTTACCTTTGCCACGGGTAAAGCACACTCTCGCACCTGTTTATTATCACAGAGCCGATCACGATATGAGTGAAGGTGAATTTTCTCAGCACTGCGCTAATGAGCTAGAAAAAATGATTTTGGCTGAAGGGCCAGACACCATAGCCGCCATGATAGGCGAGCCGGTACTGGGTACAGGCGGCATAGTGCCACCCCCCGAAGGCTATTGGGCTGCCATTAATCAGGTGCTAAATAAATACGATATTTTATTAATTGCCGACGAAGTCGTCTGTGGCTTTGGCCGGCTAGGATCCGATTTTGGCTCTTTACACTACGATATGCAGCCTGATTTAATGACCATTGCCAAAGGGTTAACTTCAGCTTACCAGCCTTTATCTGGAGTGATTGTCGGCAATAAAGTCTGGAAAGTACTAGAAGATGGCACAGATGCTTGGGGCGCTATCGGTCACGGCTACACTTACTCTGGCCACCCTATGGGAGCCGCGGCAGCCTTATGTAATTTAGATATTATTGCTCGAGAAAATTTAACCGACAACGCCCGCGTGACAGGCGCGTATCTTCAGCAACGTATGCAGCAAACTTTTGCTGATCATCCGTTAGTTGGCGACACTCGGGGTGTGGGGTTAATGCACGCTTTGGAGTTTTCTAGCAACAAACGTCAGCGCCAAGGCTTTGATCCAACATTAAAAGTAGGCCCACAGATTGCTGCCGCCTGCTTAGAGCAAGGCCTTATTGCCCGCGCCATGCCTCACGGCGATATTTTGGGCTTTGCACCCCCGTTAGTGGTCAGCAAAGACGATATAGACGACATAGTCGAGCGCACCGAAAAAGCCGTGCATAAAGTCACCGATCAATTAGTGCGCAGTGGAGCTCTTAAAACCCAAGACCCTGTCACAGCCTAGTTTTGGTTATTAAAGTTAAGTATTGGTTATTAAAAAAGCACGGCTCTTAACCGCCGTGCTTTTCCTTTTAAGCTTCAAAAAATATTACGCTAATCCCTCAATGGCCATCACTTTTTGCACCACAGGATCGGCCTTCATTTGCGTAAAGTGTCGCGCAACATTTGGGTAATCGGTTAGGTCATTTTTAAGCACCTTAGTTGCCCAGTAGCAGTAAACAAAGGCACAAGCATCCACAATGCCACGTTCATCTTCTAAGTAGTAATCGCGGCTGGCTAAATGAATATCCATGCGCTTTAGCAAAGGCGCAACTTGAGCAGGCACCGCGGCTTTAATGGCTTTTTTTGCCTCTAGGCTGGTGTCTGTAGTGTATTTTTCTGGGTTAAAAAAAGGTGCAAAGGCACGATAGAGATCAGCATTAAAAAAGCTTAACCAATAGTCGCACTGACTTTGCATAATAGGATCAGAGCCTGGCCCTAAATGTTCACCTGCAGGTAACCGAGCTAAATAACGCAAAATGGCACTACTTTGATACAAGGCTCCGAGTTCTTCGGTGAACAGCACAGGAACGGTAGCCAAGTAGTTAATTTTTATAAACTCAGGATCTCGAGTGTCTGCCAATTGCAACTCATAAGGAACTTCCATCCATGCCAGCATAATATGGGTAGCCAGCGAGCAAGTACCGGGTCTGTAATATAGTGTAATCAAATTTATTGTCTCCTAGTTCCTTTAGGCCGCTAAACATTACTGTTAAGCTCGGTCGCTATATTTAGTCTTCTATTACCAGCAACATTTTCTTTAGCAAGGCCGCTATTTGTCGCTGTTCATCATCTGACAAGGTATTAGCCAATTCAGATTCCGCAGCTAGGTGATGCTTAACGGCTTCTTCTATTACCTTAAATCCCTGCTCAGTTAAGGTCACAATCACACCTCTGCGATCATGCTCTGCCTGCGTTCGGTTGACCAGCCCTCGACTTTCAAGTCGGTTAATGCGATTAGTAAGCGCACCGGATGAGATAAGTACCATGGTTTGCAATTGATTAGGCGATAGCTGAAAACTAGGTGGATGACGGCGTAAGGCGGCTAATACGTCAAACTCACCCACGTTAAGATCGTAGTGAGCCAAATCCTGCAGTACTCGACGCGTAATAAAGTATTCTAAGCGCACAATGCGTCCAATCACTTCGGTACTGTTTAGCGCTAGATCGGGCCGAGCTGATTTCCATAAGGTAACAATACGATCAATTTGATCTTCTTGAAGCACAGAGAGCGCTTGCTTTTCAGAAGGTAGCTTTTCATCTTGTCCATTTTCAGAAACATTTTGCATTTGATGATCATCCGTTGTCATTAGCTACTGGGCTATATGGTGTTGCTGCTTTTATATCAAAATCCATTAATTTTAGCATAAACAATCGCATGGCTGAGTAAAGAGACAGGTTTCTCGTACAGATAAAAATCACCGAAAGTCGCCTAAGGCCTGCACTGATCGTTTAATGACCGTGATAGTTGCGTTATACTCTGCTGGTTTAGCAAAAATGATATAAATAAGCCAACTGGGAGAATAAAAAAGGTGAGCCTGTTAAAGAACCTATTGCTGGCCGGTGCTGCCGCCGCCGCGTTAAGTGGTATGGCTTATGCCGCCAACGAAATGTCGCCAGAAGCGATTAGTGAGCGTACCAAGCCGGTAGGAAACGTTTATACCGCAGCCGATCTCGAAGGCATTATTGATTCAGGTACAGCTAAGAGCAATGACGAGCCAGCCGGCCCGCGCTCTGGTGAGGCCGTGTACACTGCATCTTGTTCTGCGTGTCATGGTACCGGAGCCGCTGGTGCGCCTATTAAAGGGAATGCCGAGCAATGGGCTTCTCATGTCGCTAAAGGCCACGACACCTTAGTAAAGCATGCGCTAGAGGGCTTTAATGCAATGCCTGCTCGTGGTGCCTGTGTTGACTGTTCAGATGAAGAAGTCATTGCCGCCGTGGACTACATGCTGGATGCCATCTAAGCATTAAGCGATGCGTTACGATTAAAAAAGCCGCTTACTGCGGCTTTTTTGTTTTTCATTCGCCCTTTAACTGACCACTTATAGCTGACGACTTACCGCTGCCCGAAGGGCTTACTTCTTAAACATAGCCCTGAGGTTTGCCACACTCGCTTGGCCTTTTTCCATGCGTTCGGTTTCACTGGGGGGCTTGCGGTTATGTTCCCAGTCTAACTCTTGTTGTGGTAATTCCAGTAAAAAACGACTCGGTTCTGGCCGTATTTGCTCGCCATATTGGCGACGTTCGCGACACAGCGTAAAGGTAAGCGCTTGCTGAGCACGAGTAATGCCCACATAAGCAAGGCGGCGCTCTTCTTCAATATTATCTTCATCTATGCTGCTTTGGTGCGGCAATAAACCCTCTTCCATGCCTACCATAAACACATAAGGAAACTCCAAACCCTTTGACGAGTGCAATGTCATTAGTTGCACTTGTTCGCCATCATCTTCGTCTTCACCGCGCTCCATCATATCGCGTAATGTTAAGCGAATAACCACTTCGGGTAAGGTCATGGCATCTTCTAGCTCTGAACCTTCCAGCATTTGGCTGACCCACTTGAAAATAGTTGACACATTTTGCATGCGCATTTCAGCGGCGCGGGGGCTGGGGGAGCTTTCATATAACCACTCTTCGTAGTTAATATCTTTGATCATGTCGCGTACTGCGTCTTGCGCCCCACCCCGGGCTGCCTCTTCGCCA
The DNA here is from genome assembly GCF_017498065.1 of Oceanisphaera pacifica. Taxonomy (GTDB): domain Bacteria; phylum Pseudomonadota; class Gammaproteobacteria; order Enterobacterales; family Aeromonadaceae; genus Oceanimonas; species Oceanimonas pacifica. The sequence continues at coordinate 86,150 of NZ_JAGDFX010000012.1, forward strand.
CGGCGCACCAACCAATTACAAAAGGCCCGCACCGCCATTAAGCCTCGGCCATCTAAGGTTTGCTCTAAGCCAATCTCAAAACTGGCAGCAAACAGACTTTTTCCTCGACTATTGGCATAGGTTCCTAGCTTTTCGAGGCTAGTAGGCCCTATTTCGCGACGTGGGGTATTTACCACTCGCAAAAAAGCGTTGTCATCGTCAGGGTTAACCAGCAAGCGTAAATACGCCATCATGTCTTTAACTTCGGTGCGCGAGAAAAACGACGTGCCGCCACTAATTTTATACGGTATACGGTTGGTCATCAGCTGTTTTTCTAGCAAGCGGGATTGATGATTGCCCCGATAAAGAATGGCATATTGGCCAAACTTAGCGCCATTCATAAACTTATGGCCCATAATTTCGGCCACTACTCGCTCTGCTTCGTGCTCTTCGTTTTTAGCAAATAACACCCGCACCGGAGCTTCATAAGCCATGTCAGAAAACAGCTTCTTTTCAAAATCGTGGGGGTTATTGGCAATCAAAATATTGGCGCACTGCAATATTTGCCCGCGAGAGCGATAGTTCTGCTCTAGCATAATGACTTTAAGTTGCGGGTAATCGTCTTTTAGCAACACCAAGTTTTGCGGTCTTGCGCCGCGCCACGAGTAAATGGACTGATCGTCATCTCCGACCACGGTAAAGCGTGCTCGCTCTCCGGCTATCAGTTTCACCAGTTCATATTGGCTGGCGTTAGTATCTTGATACTCATCCACCAACAGATAACGAATTTTATTTTGCCAAAACTGGCGCACTTCATCGTTGGTTTTAAGTAATAAGGTGGGCATTAAGATTAAGTCATCAAAATCCAGCGCATTATAAGCTTTCATTTGCCGCTGATAGCGAGCGTAACACTCGGCAAACAGTACTTGCTCGGGATCTTGGGCAATGCGTGCGGCACGGGTGGGCAATACCAAGTCGTTTTTCCAGTTAGAAATAGTGCTGACTAAACGACTCAGCGCCTCTTTATCACCGTCTAACTCTTGCTCGGTAAGATCTTTTAATAGCGCCAGCTGATCTTGATCGTCAAACAAGGTAAAGCCGGCTTTTAAGTTCAGCGTTTTATGCTCGCGCCGAATAATATCTAGCCCAAGACTGTGAAAAGTCGATACCATTAACCCACGGGCTTCACTCTTGCTTAGGGTTTGCAGCACCCGCTCTTTCATCTCGCGCGCCGCTTTATTGGTAAAAGTAACGGCGGCGATGTTTCGTGCTTTATAGTCACATTTTCGCACTAAATAGGCGATTTTATTGGTAATAACCCGGGTTTTACCACTGCCGGCGCCCGCCAGCACTAGGCAAGGGCCGCCAATAAAGTGCACGGCTTGGTCTTGGGCTGGATTGAGTTTCATAAGGCACTCCGACAGTAAAACAAAAGCGCTATTCTAACGGTTGACGACCTTAGGGGAAAGGCGAAAGCCCTTCTTCGGACAGCTTTAAGCCATCAGCCGTCAGCTATCAGTTAAAGACAAACCACACCGAAAATAGCGACCTCTTTAGGCCGCACTATAGTTTTTGGTCGATTGAAATCGACCCTACAAAAGATCAGAGCTAAACAAGTGTTTGGAGTTTTGTAGGGTCCAATTTATTGAACCAAGCTATCAGCCGTGTAAACCAACGCGGTACGCCTTACGTTAAACAAAAATACGGTTTTTATTTTTCGTACAGCGGTCGGCGTATAGCGTATGGCGCATAGCTATGTTTATGCTTTACTCTTGTTGCTTAACCGCACATGATCTTACCTGTCGCTTATTTACCTGAATTGATGATGCCACTCGATATAGACAAACTTAGACTCGACTTTCCTATTTTGGCCCAAACTGTGAATGGCCAGCCGCTGGTGTATTTAGATAACGCTGCCACTACACAAAAGCCGCAAAGCGTGCTGGATGCGCTTCAGCATTATTACCAACACCAAAATGCCAATGTGCATCGTGCTGCTCATGCCTTAAGTGGTCAAGCCACCCAAGAATTTGAAGATGCGCGTACTAAGGTGGCGACCTTTATTAATGCGCCAGATTCCAAACAAGTCATTTGGACCCGCGGCGCCACCGAAGCCATTAACTTAGTGGCCTATAGCTTTGGTATGCCCCACCTTAAAGCCGGTGATGAAATTTTGCTGTCGACCATGGAGCATCACGCCAATATCGTACCTTGGCAACAAGTGGCGGCCGCCACTGGCGCCAGCATTAAGGTGATCCCATTAACAGAACATGCCGAATTAGATCTAGCAGCCGCCGCTGATTTATTTAGCGAGCGCACTAAACTGCTGGCAGTCAGTCAGGTATCTAATGCGCTGGGGGTGATCAACCCGATTAAAGAACTCATTACCATGGCCAAAGCTGTGGATGCTATCACGCTGATTGATGGCGCCCAGGCGGTGGGCCATTTGCCGGTAGATGTACAGGCGCTAGATTGTGATTTTTATGTATTCTCGGGTCATAAGATGTTTGGCCCCACCGGTATCGGCGTTTTATATGGCAAGCGAGAATTATTAGAAAAAATGCCGCCCTGGCAAACCGGGGGCGAGATGATAAAACACGTCAGCTTTGCGCAAACCACCTTTAGCGAACTGCCTTTTAAGTTTGAAGCGGGCACCCCAAATATTGCCGGTGCTATTGGCTTAGGCGCAGCAATCGACTATATCTCAGGCCTAGATCGCAACGCTGTTGCGGCACACGAGCATCAGTTAATGCAGCAATTAGTGGCAGGCTTAAGTGCCCTGCCCGAGGTGCATATTATTGGCCGCCCACAAGCGGGGGCTGTGTCTTTTATTATGGATGATGTGCACCCGCAAGATATGGCCACCTTATTGGATATGCAAGGTATAGCGGTGCGTACTGGCCACCATTGCGCCATGCCATTGATGCAAGCGCTAGGTTTACCACAGGGCACCCTTCGTGCGTCCATTGCCTTTTATAATACGCCTCACGACATTACCGCCTTATTGACCGGCATAGATAAAGCACGGGAGTTTTTTTAATGCAACCATTTGGCCATACCATTACCGACACTGATATTCGCGGATTATTTGTCGCCGCAAACGGCTGGGAAGCCCGTTATAAAGCGCTGATCAAATTGGCAAAACAGTTACCGCCATTGGCAGATGCCGATAAAACCGAGGCTAATGCCATTCACGGCTGTGAAAGCCAAGCTTGGTTGGTGGCAACAATGGATGATACAGAACATTGGCAACTGCACGGCGATTCGGATGCGCGCATTGTTAAAGGATTAATGGCAGTGGTGCTAGCGGCGCTGAATAATAAGACAGCGCCAGAGATCCAAGCATTTGATATGGAAGCCTATTTCGCTGAGTTACAGCTGCTTAATCATTTAAGCCCCTCACGCGGCAACGGCTTAAGAGCTGTGGTTAGCGCTATAAAACAAAGCTGTCAGCCGTAAGCTGTCAGCTGTCAGTCCACGCTGACAGCTTAAAGCTGATCGCTTACAGCTTACTTTCAACCGCTTGCGCAGCAAGCTTTGAAAGTACTCGGCTGACCATAAAGAAGCCGAAGGTGGCGGTGATGTGGGTGATAGCACCAAAGCCGGAGGCACAATCCATTTTCATAGTGCCATCGAGATCTGGCTTGGCATTACAAATGCCGCCGTCGCCATCTGGGTATTTAGGCTGCTCGGTAGAAAATACGCAATCGATGCCAAATTTGCGTTTAGGATTTTTACTAAAATGATGAAAACGACGCAGATCACCCCGTACTTTAGCGGCTAGCGGATCTTGAATGGTTTTGCTCAGATCGCGGATCATGATCTGACTGGGATCGGTTTGCCCGCCTGCACCACCTGCGGTAATCACCGGGATCTTATTGCGCTTACAAAAGGCCAGCAAGGCCACCTTGGCTTTAACTGAGTCGATGGCATCTAGCACATAATCGAAATCTTGCAGTAAATACTCCGCCTGATTATTGCTGCTGATAAAGTCATCGACGATCGTCACTTTGCAGTCGGGGTTAATAAGCTTGATCCGATCCGCCATGGCTTGGGTTTTCTCTTGGCCGATCTGGTTGCAGAGCGCGTGGATCTGGCGGTTGGTATTGGTGATACAAATATCATCCATATCGATCAAGGTAATGGCACCAATGCCTGATCGCGCCAGCGCTTCTGCCGCCCAAGATCCTACTCCGCCAATACCGATCACACACACATGGGCTTGGCTAAAGTGGGCCAAGGCTGTATTACCGTATAATCGGGCAATGCCCCCAAAACGCTGCTCAAAACTCATTATTTACTCCCCTAAATGTGCGGTTAGTATATCAGGGAATGGGGATTAGTGATTAGGGAATGGGGAATGGGGAAGTCTGGTGTACCACACCATGATTAAGAGCTAAGACCAGAGCCTATCTGCAACGGAAGAACGCGGACTACACGGAAAAATTAATCTGAAATAAGATCGACGAGTAACAAGATCCTATCAATGGTAAGAGCTGCTCTCTAACAGCTCTGGTGCTTAGCCCTTACAATTTAGATAGTTTTGGTTCTTTCAGATCTGATCTTTATTTTTCCGTGGGTTCAGCGGATTCCGTTGCAAATGGGCTTATTTAAAAAAACAAAAAGGGAGCCGAAGCTCCCTTTTTTATCTCACGCTAGTTAAAGCGGAAATTAACCACCAACGGCGATGTTTTGCATGTCGGTCATGTAAGAACGCAAGGTCTTACCGATGATTTCAACTGGGTGGTTACGAATCGCTTCGTTCACTTCAATTAGACGACGGTTGTCTACTGAGTTAGTTTCAACTTCGAAGCCTTTACCAATTACGTTTGTGCTAATGCTTGGCATAAACTTCTCGCGCAACAATGGCACGGCGGCGTTAGCGAACAGGTAGTTACCGTACTCTGCAGTGTCAGAGATAACTACGTTCATTTCGTACAGACGCTTACGGGCAACTGTGTTGGCAATCAGTGGCAACTCGTGCAGTGACTCATAGTATGCAGACTCATCAATGATGCCAGATGCGGTCATGGCTTCAAACGCCAACTCAACACCGGCTTTAACCATGGCAACTAACAAAATGCCGTGGTCGAAGTATTCTTGCTCGTCAATGGCAACGTCAGTGGCAGGATACTGCTCGAAGCTAGTGTCGGCAGTTTCTTCACGCCAAGTTAACAGGTCTTTGTCGTCGTTCGCCCAGTCAGCCATCATGCCGGCAGAGAAGTTGCCTTGAATGATGTCATCCATGTGCTTGTTGAACAGGGGACGCATCAGCTCTTTCAGTTCTTCAGACAGATCGAAGGCTTTAATTTTTGCAGGGTTAGACAAACGGTCCATCATGTTGGTGATGCCGCCTTGCTTCAATGCTTCGGTGATGGTTTCCCAACCGAATTGAATAAGCTTGCCTGCGTAACCGGCGTCGATACCGTCGGCCAGCATTTTGTCGTGGGCTAAAATCGCGCCCGCTTGCAGCATGCCACACAGAATGGTTTGCTCGCCCATTAAGTCAGACTTAACTTCAGCAACAAAAGAAGACTCTAATACACCAGCACGGTCGCCGCCGGTAGCAGAAGCCCAAGCTTTAGCAATGGCTAAGCCTTCGCCTTTAGCGTCGTTTACTGGGTGTACGGCAATCAGGGTAGGAACACCAAAGCCACGCTTATATTCTTCACGTACTTCAGTACCTGGGCACTTAGGCGCAACCATGACTACTGTAATGTCTTTACGAATTTCCATGCCTTCTTCAACAATGTTGAAGCCATGAGAATAACCTAATGCCGCGCCTTCTTTCATTAACGGCATAACAGCGTTAACGGCAGAGGTGTGCTGCTTGTCTGGCGTCAGGTTCATTACCAAGTCGGCGGTGGGGATCAGCTCTTTGTAAGTACCTACTTTAAAGCCGTTTTCAGTCGCTTGCTTGAATGATGCACGCTTTTCAGCAATGGCTTCGTCACGTAATGCATAAGCCACATCTAGGCCTGAATCACGCATGTTCAAACCTTGGTTTAAACCCTGTGCGCCACAACCTACGATGACAACTTTTTTTCCTTTTAGAAAATCACAGCCGTCGGTAAATTCGTTGCGGTTCATAAAACGACACTTGCCCAGCTGCTCTAACTGCTCGCGCAACGTCAGGGTATTAAAGTAATTGTTAGCCATGAATGATCTTCCTATTAATCCATTTAATATAAATTCCTGCACCGCTGCACTTAAAGCTGCGATGACGACAAGATTACTATACCTTAAGCTTGTCATTGCTTAAAATGATATATTCGAAATAGAGTGTTGCATCTTCCGCAACGTGAAGGGTAAAGCGGACAAGATAAGTTCAAACGCCTAAACCTAAAGCGATTCTGCAACGGAAGAACACGGAACCCACTGAAAAATAGTGAGCAAATCTGAAATACAGCTAGGTTAAAAATCGCTGACCTTATAGCTTAGGTTTTACTAATAAGATCCTTTTTCGGTTTTATCTTAGCTTGATTGTTCCGTGTTCTTCCGTGGGTTCCGTGGCAGAAATATTTTCATTTTTTAGGAAAGGGCCGTGGATTTTCGTCATCTGGAATTGTTTGTACATTTAAGCCAGAGTTTACACTTTGGCCACACCGCCGATGCCATGGCGGTGAGCCCTTCTACTTTAAGCCGCGCCATTCAGCGCTTAGAGCAAGATACTGGTTGTGAGCTGTTAGTGCGTGATAACCGCACTGTGGTACTCACACCGGCAGGCGCTCGCTTGCAATTATTTGCCCAAAACTGGCTAAGTGACTGGCAGCATCTTAAACAAGAGCTCAAGCACGGTGAGAATAATCTGCAAGGTCGGTTGCGTGTCTATTGCTCGGTTACCGCCAGCTACTTTTTACTGCCCGGTATTTTAGACCGTTTTCGCAGCCGTTATCCGCGGTTAGAAATTCGCTTAGAAACCGGCGATCCGGCATTAGCTATCGAAAAGATATTAAGTGATGAAAGTGAGCTCGCCATTGCAGCACGCCCCGATGCCCTGCCCGCTAAAGTGCACTTTATTAACTTACAAACTGTGCCCATGGTATTTATTGCCCCCACATTAGCTGGGCCGGTAAGCGAGCTATTAGAGCAACGACCATTAGACTGGCGGACATTGCCGGTGATTTTATCTGAGCAAGGGGTAGCCCGAAAGCGTGCCAGCCAGTGGTTTAAAGCGAAAGGAATTAACCCCAATATTTATGCAGAAGTGGCAGGTAACGAGGCCATTATTGGCATGGTCGCACTTGGGTTTGGTATTGGTGTGGTGCCTAAAGCCGTGATTGATCACAGCCCTATGGGAGATAAGGTTCGGGTGTTATCCCCCACTCCGGCACTTAGGTCAATTGAAGTGGGGGTGTGCTTATTGAAAAAGCGTTTAGATGATCCCTTTATTCAAGCCTTCCAACAAACCGCACTCGAACCGGTTTAAACATAGCTGTCAGCTGTCAGCTATCAGAAAAAAACATTTAGCCACGGAATACACAGAAAGCACGGACAAGGCAAATATCGACGTTATATTATCAATCATACCCCAAAATTTTTTACTCTTAACCCACCTTAATTTTTCTGTGAATTCCGTGGGTTCCGTGGCGAAGAAATCTTTAGTCTTTTGCTTCTAGCTTACGGCTGACAGCTTACGGCTTAAAGCTGCCTTAAAGGCTGACGTGGTGGGTCATTTAAGGCTAGAATGCCACCATAGCCTAAGGAGACGATAATGTTAGACCCTAAAAAGTTAGAAGACATCGCAAAACAGATCCAAAACAGCCTGCCCAGTAGCATTAAAAATATGGGGGAAGAAGCAGAAAAGCGCTTTCGTACCGTATTACAGTCGCAATTGGGCAAGTTAGATATGGTGACGCGAGAAGAGTTTGATGTGCAAACTAAGGTATTGCTGCGCACCCGTGAAAAGCTTAATGCAATGGAAGCAACCTTGGCAAAGCTAGAGCAACAGCTAAATGGTGACACTCAAGCTAAATTAGAACAGCCACGGGATTATGATCAATAATTCTTCGGTATTACTGGCCAAGCAAGTACAACAGGCCTGTTTGCAAGCCGCATATGCGGCCTACGAAGAAGGCGGCTTATTAGGGTTATGCCAGCAAGGTCGGTTTGAGCTGGCCATGGATGCCATTGCCGCGCTCGATGTGGCGTCGCTCACTCAGCCACCGCCTGCTGACACGCAGCAGGCATAAAAATAGGGAAGCCAGCTTCCCTATTTTATTGCGCTATTCTTAGATTTACTTAAATAAACTCGTACGCATCACCAAACAGCTGCTCGGGCTCTATGCCTTTTTCTTTAAAGGCTTCACGCGCAACACCCGCCATTTCAAAGCGTCCGGCAATATAAACGTCATAATCAGACAAGCTTACAAAATCTTCCATAATGGCTTCGTGTACCAAGCCAGTACGCCCTTGCCAATCGTCACCGCCGGTTTGTACTACGGGAATATAGGTGAGTGTTTCATGCTCTTGCGCCCAAGCGTTCATTTCTTGATCGGCATATAAATGCTCGGTATGACGCACGCCCCAATATAAAAATATTGGCTGCTTGAAGTCATCTGCAATTAGCTGCTTTAAAATAGAGCGGGTATACGCAAACCCTGTGCCACCTGCCATTAAAATAACAGGGCGGTGAGCGTCTTCACGCAAGTGCGCTTTACCAGCTGGCAGCTGTACTTCAATTTCACCGAGATCTTGCATGCGTTTTAACACTTGCATGGCATAGGTATTGTCTGGTGTTGCCCCTATGTGCAGCTCAACAATGCCTTCATCATTCATGGTATTGGCAATAGAAAAGGGGCGTTTATCGTCTTCTGCCATCACTACCAATAAATACTGACCCGGAAGAAAATCCACCGGCACTTCTGGCTTTAATCGTACATACCAGAGGGTATCGGCCATTTCTTCGAGGGCTTGCACACTACATGTTACGTTCTGCATGACTATCCTTTGAGTTTATTCTATTGAGTGCTCATTTAATATTGACTGTTCTTTAGACTAACCTGTATTCAAGTTAGATTTAACTCCCTTTAAGGGTATTAGCGCTGATGCTGAGTGTCTAAAATGCCCAGCTGCTCCCATAAGCCATCAACTTTGCTGATCACTTCATCAGGCATCACTATGGGAGTGCCCCACTCTCTGTCGGTTTCACCCGGCCACTTATTAGTGGCATCCATGCCCATTTTAGAGCCAAGGCCCGATACAGGTGATGCAAAGTCTAAGTAATCGATAGGGGTATGTTCGATTAAGGTGGTATCTCGCGCTGGATCCATGCGGGTAGTAATGGCCCAGATCACATCATTCCAGTCGCGCGCATTAATGTCATCGTCACACACAATGACAAACTTAGTGTACATAAACTGGCGTAAAAATGACCATACACCCAGCATCACTCGCTTGGCATGTCCGGGATATTGCTTTTTAATGGTGACCACCGCCATCCGATATGAACAGCCTTCGGGCGGCAGGTAAAAATCAACAATCTCGGGAAATTGCTTTTGCAAGATAGGGACAAAGACTTCATTAAGTGCCACGCCCAAAATCGCCGGCTCATCCGGTGGCCGCCCAGTATAGGTTGAGTGATAAATAGCATCACTACGACGGGTAATGCGCTCCACGGTTAATACCGGAAACTCATCTATCTCGTTGTAATAACCGGTGTGATCACCATAAGGGCCCTCAGGTGCCATTTCATCGGGATAAATATAGCCTTCTAGTACAATTTCGGCACTGGCCGGCACTTCTAAATCGCTACCAATGCATTGCACCACTTCGGTACGGCTGCCTCGCAATAAGCCCGCAAAGGCATACTCCGATAAGGTATCGGGTACCGGTGTTACCGCACCTAATATGGTCGCCGGATCCGCCCCTAACGCCACCGCTACTGGATACGGTTTTCCGGGGTTGGCTTCTTGCCACTCTCGAAAATCGAGTGCACCGCCTCTGTGGCTCAGCCAGCGCATAATGACTTTATTTTTGCCCAGCAACTGTTGGCGATAAATGCCGAGATTTTGTCGTTTTTTATGCGGGCCACGCGTAATGGTCAGTCCCCAAGTGATCAAGGGGGCTGCATCACCCGGCCAGCAATGTTGAATTGGCAACTGAGTAAGATCTACCTGCTCGCCTTCTAATACCACTTCTTGGCAAGGTGCTTTTTTTAGCCGCTTGGTGGGCATGTTCAGCACTTGCTTAAAAATAGGCAGCTTTTCCATTAGCTCTTTCAAGCCTTTGGGCGGCTCTGGCTCTTTTAAATAGGATAACCAGCGCCCAACTTCACGCAACGCATCCACGTCTTGTTGGCCCATGCCCATGGCCACACGTTTAGGGGTGCCAAATAAGTTGCCTAGCACAGGCATATCAAACCCTTTGGGGTTTTCAAATAGCAGTGCCGGACCGCCCGCTTTTAGCGTGCGATCACAAATTTCGGTCATTTCTAGATAGGGGTCAATTTCATGCTGAATACGCTTGAGTTCGCCCTGAGCTTCAAGTTGCGCAATAAAATCACGCAAATCCTTATATTTCATAGGTTTATTCCAAGAGCAACGACTAATATTTCGAGTATACCCCGTTTCGTCTTAGCTTGTATTGACCAATAAAAAAACCGCGGGCGCGCCGCGGTTTTATAAAGGGGATACTTACTTTTGTTGACGTTTCATGGCATCAAAGAATTCGTCGTTAGTTTTGGTCATCGCCAATTTATCGATCAAAAATTCAATGCTGTCGCTTTCGCCCATAGGGTGCACAATTTTGCGTAAGATCCACATTTTTTGTAGCTCATCTGCCGTGGTAAGCAGCTCTTCACGGCGGGTGCCTGAGCGAGTAATGTCGATAGCAGGATAAATACGCTTCTCGGCAATTTTACGCGACAAGTGCAACTCCATATTACCGGTACCCTTAAACTCTTCGTAGATAACATCATCCATTTTAGAGCCGGTTTCTACCAAGGCGGTGGCAATAATAGTCAAGCTGCCACCCTCTTCTACATTACGAGCCGCACCAAAGAAGCGCTTCGGTCTGTGCAAAGCATTCGCATCTACACCACCGGTAAGCACCTTGCCAGAAGAAGGCACAACTGTGTTGTAGGCACGCGCTAAACGGGTAATAGAATCCAGTAAAATAATCACGTCTTTTTTATGCTCAACCAGACGCTTGGCTTTTTCTATTACCATGTCGGCCACCTGTACGTGGCGCTGGGCTGGCTCATCAAAGGTAGAGGCAATAACCTCGCCTTTAACCATGCGCTGCATTTCGGTGACTTCTTCTGGGCGCTCATCAATCAATAACACGATTAATACGCACTCGGGGTGATTGTAAGCGATGCTTTGTGCAATATTTTGCAGCAGCATGGTTTTACCGGCTTTAGGCGGTGCCACAATTAAGCCACGTTGCCCTTTACCAATCGGCGAGGCTAAGTCGAGTACTCGGGCGGTAATATCTTCTGTAGAACCATTACCGCGCTCCATTTTCATGCGCTCGTCGGCATGTAGAGGGGTCAGGTTTTCAAAGAGAATTTTACTGCGGGCATTTTCAGGGCGATCAAAGTTAACTTCGTTGATTTTTAGCAGGGCAAAATAACGTTCACCGTCTTTAGGTGGGCGAATTTTGCCGGCTAAGGTGTCGCCGGTACGCAAGTTAAAGCGTCGAATTTGGCTTGGCGAGACGTAAATATCGTCGGGCCCAGCTAGGTACGAAGAGTCGGCGCTACGTAAAAAACCAAAACCATCTTGTAATATCTCCAGCACACCGTTGCCGAAAATATCAGCGCCACCTTTAGCATGAGCCTTAAGGATTGCGAAAATAATGTCTTGTTTACGTAAACGAGCTAGGTTCTCTAAGCCCATTTTTTCTCCGAGCTTAACCAGCTCAGAAACAGGGGTATTCTTAAGTTCAGTCAGATTCATAGTGGTGGGTTTCTATCAACCAGGATATGTAAAATAGGAGGAAAAAGTCTGCTGGAGTTGAGACTTAAAATTGCAGGGCCACTAATTGGCACAAATGTAGGTTAGCAAACGAGCAATAAACTAGCATCAAAATATGGTGACGTCTAGCAAAAACAAAAAGAGGCGCGTTGCGCACCTCTTTTTAGCATTACAGATTGGCGTCTAAAAACTCTTTTAACTGATTCTTAGACAGCGCACCTACTTTAGTTGCCGCTACTTCACCATTTTTAAACAGTAACAGAGTCGGAATACCACGAATACCAAACTTAGGTGGTGTTTCAGCATTTTCATCGATATTCAGTTTGCCCACAGTCACTTTACCTGCATATTCATCAGCCACTTCAGCCAGAATAGGCGCAATCATTTTACAAGGACCACACCACTCAGCCCAAAAATCAACCAGTACAGGGGCGCTTGCTTTAACCACGTCAGCTTCGAAGCTGGCATCGGTCAGCTGAATAATTTTATCACTCATCTCCAACTCCAATCCGTTATTTTCTGTCTCAACACGCAAGTTGAGGTAATTTAGTTGCCCTATTTCAAATGATCCTGTTTATTATTGCAAGCCTAACCTGATATTCTGAACGTTATGAGCAAAACACACTTAACTGATACCACGTTTGCCGAACTGGGTTTACAGCCGCAGGTTGTAGCCGGTTTAGATGCAAAAGGATTCCGCAACTGCACGCCAATACAGGCGTTGTCGTTACCCCATTTAATTGCTGGCAAAGATATCGCAGGGCAAGCCCAAACCGGTACCGGCAAAACCATTGCTTTTTTAGCCGCCACTTTTAATCACCTATTAACCACTCCGGCCCCTGAGTCACGAAAACTTAACCAGCCTAGAGCCATCATAATGGCGCCAACCCGAGAGCTGGCGGTACAAATTTATAATGATGCCGACACCACCAGCGCCAGCACCGGCTTAAAGTTAGGCCTGGCCTATGGCGGTGAAGGTTACGAAGAACAAACTGCCGTATTAGATGCAGGTGTCGATATTTTAATAGGCACCACTGGCCGTATTATCGATTTTTTAAAGAAACAAGTGATCGACATGGGCGCCATTCAAGTAGTGGTGCTAGATGAAGCTGATCGCATGTTTGATTTAGGCTTTATTAAAGATATTCGGTTTTTATTTCGTCGTATGCCGCCGGCTGCTCAACGCATTAATATGCTATTTTCTGCCACGCTATCACTGCGGGTGCAGGAGCTGGCCTATGAGCATATGAATAGCCCAGAGCACGTTGAAGTTGAACCTGAACGTAAAACTGGCGTTAGCATCAAAGAAGAGCTGTTTTATCCTGCACAAGAAGATAAGCTCTTATTATTGCTCACCTTAATGGAAAATGAATGGCCAGATAAAGCCATCGTATTTGCGAATACCAAACACAGTTGCGAAAAAGTGCATGCTTGGCTTGCCGCCGATGGTCATCGTGTCGGCTTGCTAACCGGTGATGTGCCTCAGCGCAAACGCAGCGCCATTTTAGATGACTTTACCCAAGGCTCACTCGATATTTTAGTGGCCACGGATGTAGCCGCGCGCGGCTTACATATTCCTGATGTTAGTCATGTATTTAACTACGACTTACCCGATGATGCAGAAGACTATGTACACCGTATTGGCCGTACTGGTCGGGCCGGTGCTAGCGGCTACTCTATTAGCTTTGCCTGTGAAGAGTATGTATTTAACTTACCGGCAATAGAGGCTTATATTGAGCACTCTATTGCAGTGAGTAATTACGATCGTAATAATCTATTAGACGATGTCACGCCACCCAAGCGTATTCATCATCACAGAGCGCACAGCCATCGCAAACCCGGTGCACAAGGCCGCTCAGGATCCGCCCCTTACCGGCGGCGTTCGTAACGTTAACGGAGTAACAAATGAATAATGCCGCCCTCTATGCCGCTGTCGATTTGGGCTCAAACAGCTTTCATATGCTGGTGGTAGACGAGGTGGCTGGTGCTTGTCGCACCTTAGCGAAAGTAAAGCGCAAGGTGCGCCTTGCCGCTGGCTTACAAGCGGATGGCAACCTAGATGACGCCTCGTTACAACGGGGCTGGGACTGCCTGCAATTGTTCGCCGAACAATTGCAGGATATTCCTGCCGATCATATTCGCATTGTGGGCACCGCCACCTTACGTCTGGCTCGCAATATTGATGTGTTTTTAGCTAAGGCTGAGGCTATTCTGGGACACCCAGTGCGCATTATTTCGGGCGAGCAAGAGGCCGGACTTATTTATGAGGGCGTAGCTTGGACCTCTTCTGGCACCGGCCGACGGTTAGTGATTGATATTGGTGGCGCCAGCACAGAGTTAGTGGTGGGTGAAGGTGTATCAGCTCAGCTGTTAAATAGCTTGAATATGGGGTGTGTGACTTGGTTATCTCGTTATTTTAGTGATGAGCAACTGAATGACGCTAACTTCGATAACGCCATAGCCGCAGCACGTGAAGTGTTAACGCCTGTGGCCGCAGCGTATCTCGCACTCGGTTGGCAAACCTGCATTGGTGCTTCTGGCACTATACAGGCGATTCAAGAGATCATGATAAGCCAGGGGCAAGATGAACAAATCACCCTCAAAAAGCTGCTGCAACTTAAACAAGACGCCATTGCTTGTCAGCATATTAATCAGCTTACTTTGCCAGGGTTAACCCTTGAGCGCAGCCATGTGTTTCCATCGGGTTTAGCAATCCTTATTGCGTTATTTGATCTACTCGCCATCAACGATATGGTGTTGGCCGGTGGTGCCCTGCGCGAGGGATTAATGTATGGCATGTTATTAAGTGATCGCCAAGAGTGCGATGCCCGTGAGCGTACGGCAAACAGCTTAATTGAGCGCTATCAGCTAGACAGAGAGCAAGCCGAGCGCGTGCGTAATACCGCGCTGAACGCTTTAGCGCAAGTCGCTAACAATCAAGCATTGGATGTAAGCGCCAAGCCGATGTTGGCTTGGGCTTGTATGTTATATGAGTTAGGGTTGTGGATTGAATATAAGCGTGCCCCTGAGCATGCCGCCTATATTATTCATCATATCGATTTACCCGGTTTTACCCACCCACAACAACAGCTGTTGGGCGCCTTGTTACTCAATCAGCGGGGGGATTTTCAGCTTGAGCCTCTTACTAAACAAAGTGCGATTGCAGCTGATCAGGCAATTTTACTAGCGCGGTTATTACGCTTAGCAATTATTTTATGCCTACGTCGCACCCAAGGCACAGTGCCTGATTTTAAGATTTCTGCACAAGGCCAGCAACTCACCCTCACCCTTCCCGCTCATTGGCGCCAAACTCACCATTTACGCGCCAGTGAATTACAACAAGAAGCCCAACGCCAAACCGAAATGGGCTGGCCGTTAGTGATTGCAGAAGGCTAACCAAGCGGTACGCCTTACGCTATACGTACAGCGTAAGGCGTACAACGGGTTTTGATAGTTACTTATCAGCGTATTTAGCCATTTGCTCTTCTTTAAGCCAAATAGCTACCCGTTTGGCGAAGTAAGTCAAAATGCCATCGGCACCGGCGCGCTTAAAGCACATTAACGACTCCATGACAGTTTCGCGCTCTTTTAACCAACCGTTTTGAAAAGCTGCCATGTGCATAGCGTATTCACCACTCACCTGATAGGCAAAAGTCGGCACACCAAACTGATCTTTAACACGGCGCACCACATCTAAGTACGGCATACCGGGCTTCACCATGACACTGTCGGCTCCCTCTTCAATATCCAAGGCCACCTCTTGTAGCGCTTCATCACTGTTGGCCGGATCCATTTGGTAAGTGGCTTTATTCGCCCCTTTTAAGTTACCTGCAGAGCCCACTGCATCGCGGAATGGGCCGTAGTAATTAGAGGCATATTTAGCCGAGTAGGCCATAATTTGGGTGTTAATAAAGCCTGCGTCTTCTAGCGCCTCGCGAATTGCGCCAATACGGCCATCCATCATATCTGATGGTGCAACAATGTCGGCACCCGCTTGAGCGTGGCTTAATGCCTGCTTCACCAGCACTTCAGTGGTAATGTCATTCAGCACATAACCATCATCGTCTAAGATGCCGTCTTGACCATGTACAGTAAAAGGGTCGAGCGCCACATCTGTCATGACACCTAGCTCAGGGAAGTTTTCTTTAAGCGCGCGCACTGCTTCTTGTGCTAACCCCTCAGGGTTGTAAGCCTCTTCCGCCATCAAGGTCTTTTGGCTGGCATCCACCACAGGGAATAATGCAATTAACGGCACCCCAAGTTTCACCAACTCAGCGGCTTCTTCTAGCAGTAAATCAATGGATAAACGCTCAATGCCTGGCATAGACTCAACAGCCTGACGGCGCCCTACACCCGGTAATACAAACACCGGGTAAATAAGATCGTCCACCGTTAGCGTATTCTCGCGTACCATGCGACGGCTAAAATCATGCTTACGGGTACGGCGCAGGCGGCGTGAAGGGAAACCACCAAATATTTGTTGAGTCATAACTGCTCCTAGCAAAAACTAAATACGGAAAAAGGCGCGACTGGTCGCGGTCGTTTCAGCCATTAACTGATCGGGATTGTCCCCACGATGGGCGGCAACGCGCTCGGCTATATGAGGTAAATAAGCAGGCTCGTTACGACGACTTTTTGGCTTAGCCGTCAGATCACGAGGTAATAAATAGGGGCTATCGGTTTCTATCATTAAGCGATCACTAGGGATCAAAGAAACAATGCTTTGCAAGACTTTTCCACGACGTTCATCGCAAATCCACCCGGTAATACCAATATGTAATTCAAGGGCTAAACAATCGCGTAACTCAACCTCACTGCCTGTAAAGCAATGCAAGACTGCCGCCGGCAATTTAGCGCGCCAAGGCTTAAGAATATCCATAAAGCGCTGATGGGCATCACGGCAATGCATAAAGACTGGCAACTGTAGCTCAGCGGCCAGAGCGAGTTGTGCTTCAAAGGCTGCTTCTTGCTGCGGTCGTGGTGAAAAGTCGCGGTTAAAATCAAGGCCGCACTCGCCTATTGCCACTACCTCAGGACGCTGTGCGAGCTTGCGAAGCTCCGCCATACTCTGTTCATTAAAGGTTTTGGCATCATGAGGATGCACACCCGCAGTGGCATAGCAAAAACCGGGCTCAGTGGCAGCATAATCAGCCACCGCTTGGCTTTCAGCTAGACTGGTACCGGTTAAGATCAAGCCTGTTACACCCGCAGCTTTCGCTCGCACTATGGCTTGGTCTCGGTCTTGATCAAATTGGTTATTAGTCAGGTTTACGCCAATATCAATCATGATGCGTCCTGCTCTGCTTCATCACTTTCATCGTCTGTTTTTCGTGTATAAAAGCGAGCAAAAAACACCCCTAACTCAAACAGTAACCACATGGGAATCGCGAGCAGTGTTTGAGAAATAATATCGGGCGGGGTTAGCAACATCCCCACCACAAACACCACTACAATCACGTAAGCGCGTTTACTGGCTAAGTCTTTAGGAGTAGTGACACCGGTCCAACATAACAAAATGGTGGCAATGGGTATTTCAAAGGCAATACCAAAAGCCACAAACAGCCCCAATACAAAATCGAGGTAGCTGGCAATGTCAGTGGCAATGGTCACGCCCTCTGGTGCCATTTTGGTAAAAAACGCAAACGCTAGCGGAAACACCACAAAGTAAGCAAACGCAGCACCCGCATAAAATAGCAAGGCACTGGAAAACACCAGAGGTGAGATCAGCTTTTTTTCGTGCTTATATAAACCGGGTGCAATAAACGCCCACACTTGATAAAGCACATAAGGGATAGCTAAAAACAGTGACACTATCAGGGTGAGCTTCATGGGGGTTAAAAACGGGGTCGCAACGCCCGTGGCAATCATACTTGTGCCTTCTGGCAACTGTCGTAGCAAAGGCTCGGCTAATATGCTGTAAATGTCATTGGCAAAGTAAACTAACGCCAAAAACACCAGTAAAATAGCAGCAAATGCGCGTAATAAACGACTGCGCAGCTCTACCAGATGACTGATCAGCGGCTGATGTGTTTTGTTCATTTAAGACTTATCCTGCTCTGAATTAGAGGAAGATGTGGGTTCGCTGATCTGTGTAGACGCCGCCTTTTTCTCATAAGGGCGGGTCACAGAATCAGCGGCATCCTTTAGCTGCTCCATAGACTCTTGTAGCTCGGGGCTTAATTTTTTCATATCAAGCTGCTCGGCTTTTTTTAAGTCTTGGTGCAATTCATCTAGCCGCAATTCCTGAGCAAGCTCAGTTTTGACTGCATTGGCCGTACTTTTGACCGTTTTAAAAAATCGAGAGACGGTTCTGATCGCTACCGGTAGGCGCTCTGGCCCTAATACCAATAGTCCAATCACAGCGATCACCACAAGCTCCCAGAAACCGATATCAAACATGACTACACTCGATCGTTATCTTTGGTTTTTTCCTGATGCTCAGGGTTAACCGTCTCTGACTGCTCTTTTTTGGCAGATAAGGACTCTTGTTTAAAGTCAGCATCTTGCTGATCCTTATCCCCGTCTTTCTCATCATCACTCATGGCTTTTTTAAAGCCCTTTACCGCAGAGCCTAAGTCTCCACCCAGGCCGCGCAGCTTTTTGGTTCCAAACAAGAGTACAACAATTAACACTACAATAAGTAGCTGCCAAACACTGATTCCACCCATAGTCGTTTCTTCCTCTGCAATAATATAAAACGGTATAATATCTTAGCTTAATGCCAATGCTTTGCTGTTAGATCAAATTAATGCGCTATTTTTTGCCAGCCAAACAACCATACAACCAAAGTGAGTACTAGACCAGACATGGCTAACTCGGTTTTATCCATTCCGAGCAATAAGGTACTGGCTAACAACAATGACGCCCCTATGGCTAATAAAAAACGTCCTTTTCCTTGACGCTTATTATGCTGTGCAAATTCTTGATACAACCCCTGCATTTGCCCCTGCTGCATTTTGGCTTGACGTAAAGCGTCATACACTAACTCAGGCAATTCAGGTAGTTTTTCTGCCCAATACGGCGCTTTTTCTTTTACCGCATTAATCACGGCTTTGTAACCTACTTGACGCTGCATCCACTCTTCTAAGAAGGGCTTAGCTGTTTGCCATAAATCTAGCTGCGGATACAACTGACGTCCAACGCCTTCCACATACAACAAGGTTTTTTGTAATAGCACCAACTGTGGCTGTACCGCCATATTAAAACGGCGTGCCGTACTAAAGAGATTAAGCAGCACATGACCAAATGAAATCTCTGACAGCGGCTTTTCGAATATGGGCTCTAATACGGTACGAATAGCTGACTCAAACTCTTCTATTTTGGTTTCGGCAGGAACCCAACCAGATTCCACATGTAACTCGGCAACTTTGCGGTAATCACGATTAAAAAACGCCAAGAAGTTTTCTGCTAAATAGCGTTTATCATCCTTATTTAGCGTCCCCACAATACCGCAGTCGATGCCAATCCACTGAGGATCCTCTGGGTGCTCATAAGAAACGAAAATATTGCCCGGGTGCATATCTGCGTGAAAAAAGCTGTCGCGAAATACTTGAGTAAAAAACACTTCAACGCCACGTTCAGCTAGCAGCTTCATATTGGTGCCGTTCGCCTCTAATGCGGCAATATCCGACACTGGAATGCCGTAAATGCGCTCCATAACCAACACATTTTCACGGCAGTAACTTGAGTATATTTCAGGCACATACAAAGTACCTGAGCCCTCGAAGTTACGACGCAATTGAATGGCATTCGCCCCTTCGCGCAACAGGTTTAGCTCATCAAATAAGGTTTTACGATATTCCTCAACCACTTCAACTGGGCGAAAGCGGCTGCTGCGCTCTGGTACTAAACGCGCCACTAAACCTGCCACCGAACTCATTAAGCTCACATCTGCATCGATAACGGTATAAATGCTGGGTCTGATCACCTTAACCACCACTTCTTCACCCGTATGCAAGCGAGCGGTATGTACTTGGGCAATGGAGGCTGAGGCTAGCGGTTTTTCATCAAAATTATCAAAGAGCTCATTAATTGGGGCGCCTAAACTGGCTTCTATTTGTTCGCGCGCTAAACGACCATCAAAAGGCGGTACTCTATCTTGTAACATCGCCAGTTCTTCGGCGATATCAGGAGGCAATAAATCACGGCGTGTCGATAGCATTTGACCAAATTTAATAAATACCGGGCCCAGCTCTTCCAATGCTAACCGAATACGTTCACCACGGGATAAGTTAGGGTGGCGATTTTTCAACCAAAATAAGCTTTTTCGCGCAATTCGTGCCGGCCATATTTGTAATCGCGCAGGAACAAGCTCATCCAATCCGTAGTCGAACAGGGTTTTACCAATCTGATAGAGCCGAACTAATTCGCGCCACTTCTTCATGAATGTCTCACTTTATCTATTAGCGTCGCTAAGCGCACCTCTAACTGCGACACCTGGTTATATAGCTCACCTACGTCATCATTAAAGTCAGCAAGCTCTAAAGGGCCAACGGCCAAGCGTGCTTCTTCTAGCGCATAATCGCTCAGTTGATTGCGCAAGCTAATGCCTCTTTGCGTAATCGCCGCTGTTAGCTCGCCTGCATGACGGCACAATAAATGTGCGGCAATGTCTCCCGTATAAGTGGCCAACCAACCTTCAATATCAATACTGGGATCTTTCACTAAGGCAGAAAAGTCTTGCCAAGGCATGGGATCACCTTGCAGGTCGATGCGTCCATCACGTATGTATTGCATCAAGAGACTCTTGTCTTTTAGCAAACCTAGCGCATTTAGTGACAAACTTAGGTGACTATCTGCACTGCCTTCATATTTTTGTAGCAGCACCAGCTGATCATCAGCAAAGACCATGTACACACTGACGATGCCAGTAACCGTTAGCTGTAATACTTTGCCTTGCAGGGGCGCCATTTTTTTTAGTCGCTCAGCATCTTGCTGAATAAAGCGATTAAATGCCAGTTCAAGGGTGCCATTAACCAAAGGGTGTAACAGTGCTTTCATCAGAACTTAAACCCGCGGTGCAATGCCACTATGCCATCGGTGAGGTTAAAGTACTCTACTTGTTCAAGACCGGCTTCTTCCATCATGCCTTTTAACGTTTCTTGATCAGGGTGCATACGGATAGACTCAGCCAAATATTGATAGCTGTCGCTGTCTTTTGCCACTAGGCTGCCTACTTTAGGCAATACGTTAAATGAATAAAAATCATAAAGCTTATTCATAACTTCGTGCTGTGGCTTAGAAAATTCCAGTACTAATAAACGACCGCCAGGTTTAAGCACTCGCTGCATAGAAGCCAGCGCTTTATCTTTATTGGTTACGTTGCGTAAACCAAAAGCAATAGTAATTAAATCGAAATGGTTATCAGGAAAGGGCAAAGCTTCCGCATTGGCTTGCACATAAGAGATATTACACCCTAAGCCTTTGTTCCTTAATTTATCGCGCCCTACCTTTAGCATAGAATCGTTGATATCAGCTAAGACAACTTGACCAGTTTCACCCACTACACGCGAAAACTTAGCGGTTAAATCACCGGTTCCGCCCGCCAAATCCAACACCTTCTGGCCCTTACGAACACCGGAGCAATCAATGGTAAAGCGCTTCCATAAGCGATGAACACCAAACGACATCAGATCATTCATCAAATCATATTTAGCTGCTACCGAATGAAATACGCCGGCAACCATCTGCTCTTTCTCGTTGGCTTCTACTGTTTTGTAACCAAAGTGAGTGGTCGACTTATCTTGTTCTGACATGCTGGGAGCACCTATAAAGTCAAAGTAAGTGAGTGTAGCGCAAATATGCAACCTAAATTAACGAGACGCCAATATGTTGGCCGTTAACTGCATACCTAAGTAGGTCACCATGATACAGCAAACGACATTAAGGCACACATTCAACATCGCCTTAAGCCATTGACCTTGCTCAAGGAGTAGTAAACTATCGAGTGAGAAAGACGAAAAAGTCGTCAGCGCCCCTAACATGCCGACCATTAAGAAAGGTCGCCAACTATTTTCATGCAAAACTTGCTGCTGTACTAATACAAATACAGACCCCATGATTAAAGAGCCCAGTACATTGACCGTGAGTGTGCCATAAGGAAAAGTACGACCCAGCGCACGCGCCATAATATCGGTAATGCCAAAACGTAATACGGCTCCTAAGGCGCCACCTAACGCAATAATCAATAAATTCTGCATCTGTTAAGCCAGAGAATAAATAACGATAAATATTTTGCTTAGTTTACGCTTAGGCCAGAGAAAAGCCTAATAGCATTGACAGCGAAGAGAGGAGCTTGAGGTGGGATGCGGGGTAACTGGCTAGTATACCACCGGCAGGGTAGTCACCCTGCCAATGATAAAATCGTTAGGCTGAACGTTCACGCTTAGCTTGTACCGACTCACCAGCTACCCCAAAGTCTTGAGTAGCAATGTCTTGTAGCAAAATGCGTACTGTTTCAGGCTTTACTTCTAATGCTTTTACACAAGCATCCGTTACTTCTTTAATTAACGCTTCTTTTTGTTCTTTACTGCGCCCTTCAATTAACGCGATATTAAGAATCGGCATCCTAACTTCCTTCTCTTTAAAAATGAGCAGCCATTACAGTAAAAATTGTGAGCCGAGTCAAATTTATACCAATCGTACTAATTAAGTAGTCAGTTTGTACTTCCTGTAAAAGCCAAACAAAGGGGTAACGCCACCGACACGCTGCAAGTACCTCCCTGTAACGCTCAACACATGACATCCCTGTCATGTGATGGTCGGTGGAGTCACTCCCTTTATCCGGCCATCAGCCACTGAGTCGCCTATTAGCGGCCTCATTGACAACGCAGAGCTCAATAAGAGGCGACTGAGATCGGCTCCCATGACCGTGAAATGCCATGGACGGCACTTCCCGAGCCCGTATGGGCCAGCTTGCTGGCGTGTATCTTTATTGGGTAATGGAACGAATATCCAGTGAATATTCGCAGCCATACCCAGCAAAGATGGCTAGCCCAGTGGCGTGTCGTGGGAGGTAGCTCAGTTTCCTCTTTTATGCAGATTTTCAATAGAACAAATATTTATACCATTCTGTAAAATTAACTGGTCAGATTTATCCACTCTCTGGAGCACATTTGTGTCACGCGTTCGGCACTTTCAATAAAGGTGTTCCAGGCCTCGCAGACGCTGCTCATGATGTCTTCATAATT
>NZ_JAGDFX010000013.1 GCF_017498065.1 Oceanisphaera pacifica
AATTTACTTCGGCAAGAAACGAGTCTTAAATTAAGCATTAAGAAAAAGCGTTTAAAAGCAGCATTGAACGAACAGTATCTTTCAAAAGTGATTGAAATGTAAGAGTTTCCTTCATGCTCTTGCCCTGCCTGCCGGAGCGGCAAGCTAGGCCAAAGAGATAAACTATTTGCAACTGAACCCACGTAAGAACACGGAAAGCCGTAAGCTTGGGTCTTAGTTGTCTACTTCTCTGCGCCAACTCGCTTAACCCTCATCCATGTGACACTCGGCTATTGGTTTTATCTGATCGCTTAAAGCTGACGGCTTACAGCTCCCCTAAGGGGGTATTAGTTGCCTGCTGCGGTAATTGCACCTTGATGAAAGCGGAGCTATACGACAATTGTCGTAAAACTCCGCACTATTTACTTTCTAAAGCTTACAAGTCACTGAAAAATATGGAATAGTTGGTGTAAGTAAAAAGAGATAAGCGAACAGTTATTGTGCGTAAAAAGCGACACTTGACGCTTGTTTTTCGAAGTTCCGTGTTTGTCGTGCTTTAGGTTACTGATAATAAAGGATATTTTAAAAATGGCATTTGAGCTTCGTAAAATAAGCGCACTTTGCATAGATGTCATTTGTCGTTGAATTAGCTGTTATGTGGCAGGCATCGGCAAGTGGCAATAAGTATTTGGAGTCATAATGCTAAGAGATGTGAACGGACAGGTTGTACAAGTAAGATCTGGTGGTATTGGTGAACTACTGAAAGTAGTCATTTTACAAGCTAATGGTTGGGCTAGTGACTTCAAGTATTTGGTGCAAAAAAATAAACATAAAAATATACCACCTGAAACAATAAATCGTGATTGCCCTAACTGGGACAGTAGATGGTTAATATCGCAAACTTTTACAGCAATGGTTCTCGAAGCTTTCTATTACGATTATATTTTAGAGAAAGAGTCAAAATCAAAAGCTGAAAAACAGTCTTCTCCTGTGAACAGATATGCCTATATTGCAGAGACGTATTTAAATCAACGTAATGTCGCAGAAAGCAATTTATTCCTGCAACTCGATGCATTAAATAAAGTTCGTCGCCATTGGGTTCACAACAAGAGCGCAGATGTTGGGTATTACAAGTTCCCTGAAGAGCATTTTAGCCCAGGTCAGTGCCTAGCTATACTGATTCAAGTGTTTTCAGTATTTGAGAAAAATGATTCATCATGTTTAATAGCAAAAGTAAGTATTGATATTCTCAAGCGAGAGCAAGAAAAATTAGTGAGATTATAAAATCTATTTAAACAGCCACATAACAAGGCCAATCACAACCGCCAGCAAGCTGGCTGGACTCGCTAACGCTCGCCTGTGTTGGCGGCGTTAGCACTCAAGGAGTAACCATCATGGTTGAGTTTCTTCAAAATAATTACGAATGGATATTTTCTGGATTAGGATCTAGCATTATTTTCTGGTTTATTGGTTATAAACAAGGCTACAGCAAAGCTACGAATCAGAAAATGAAAGTCGGCGATGGAAGTGCAGCCATACAGGTTGGTGGCAATATGAAAGGGAATATTGGGGGCAAAGAATAGTGTTTGAAAAACAAAAACAAGATGTAGGTGAGAATTCCACGGCTATTCAAGCCGGTGGCAATGTGACTATTACCCCTTACCAAGAGTTACGTGCGATTTTCTTAGATCTGTTCGAATTAAACTTCCCTAGAATACAACAAGCGGCTAAAGAAACAGCAGATCAACGAATAGAAGCAATGCTAGATGAATTGCAAAAGTCATTTATAAAGCATAAAGACCAGATTGATCCTCGAAAATTTGAAGAGCCAGCAATGCAATATGAAATGCAAGCTATGGCCATTGACGTTGCGAGGAAAGGGGAAAAAAGTAATGTGGGTTTGTTGTGTGAACTATTTTGCACAATGATGTCCAAAGACTGTCCTGAGTTAATAGAATTAATAGCTGCTGAAGCTAGGCGGATATTACCGAACTTATCTCCTAAGCATGTAAGCTATCTAAGCTTGGAAGTTTTGGTTAATGAAGCTGCATTAACTGCACCAAACCTACAGACTATTAATCATATAGTAGGTCAAACTTTGTCTCATATTTCTAAATGTTCCCAAGTTACTCAAAGTGACCTTCAATATATTTCTGTATCAGGGGCAATCGTTGCTAGAGGAATAACCCACGTTGGTGTCACTCCGTCATTTATCAAGGATATACCCGAACTTAAAGGAAAAAATGCCGAGCAGATAATTGAGTATTCTAACAAGAATGGTTTAAATAGCTTTAGCGAACTTCAAGATCTAATTACAAAATTACATATAGGCCATTTCCAACTTACTGCTGTTGGCAGGTTGATAGGGTGGTTGAACCTATCTAAGTTCACACAAATAGATATTAAGCAACTGTTCAAATAGAGAGTGCTAACAAGGCCATCAAAAGGACGTAAAACGCTTGGCTTACGCTCCTCCGTCGCTGATTTTAGCCAAGCATTTCCCGCCTCTTATGGCGGCGTTATGAGCCACAACGATGTAGAGGTATAGAGTGGAGTCTTTGGAGTACGAACATAGATGCCAATTAATTCCGAGTAACGATATTTACGTTTATCGTTCGGATGAATTCTTAGACAGTGAAGTGTGGGAGTGGTGTTTAGTCATCCAGAGAAGTGCAAGTGAGTCTGACCTTGAAAAGAATCATTATCTTGATGAAGTCGGCGATTCGATATGGCAGCAGGGCAAGATCATGAAAAACCCTTATGTAGCAAGGCTTACAGCGAGGTGTGATTTTGAATATAACAGTCACTTTGTACCTTAAATTGCGCCTTTATTAAAGAAAAACAGTTTATTTATATGATCGCTTTGACGATCAATGTTGCCTGTGATCATATACTGTCTTTTCAATGGGAATTCTCGCCATGAATGGACTCAACCTTTTGGACTATCTGACTATTATTAATGACCCTCGCCAGCAGTGGAAAGTAGAGCATAAGCTGTCGGATATCCTGTTTCTTGTCATTGTTGCGGTGATTGGCGGCGCTGAAGGTTGGGAAGAAATAGAGGACTTTGGCGTTGACCATTTAGAGTGGCTGCAACAATACGGAGATTTTGAGAACGGTATTCCCGTGCACGATACGATTGCTCGTGTGATGAGCATGATCTCAGCGAAGCAGCTACAAAAGAGCTTTGCTGCGTGGATGAGAGATTGCCATATAGCGACCGAAGGTGAAGTGATTGCTATCGATGGCAAGAGCCTGCGCGGCACTTATAGCAAAGATCGCAGGAACGGTATCATCCATATGGTGAGTGCGTTTAGTGCTGCTAATAAGGTCGTATTAGGACAAGTTAAAACAGCTGAAAAAAGTAATGAGATCACCGCTATTCCTGAGTTGTTAGAGCTGCTAAACATCCGAGGGTGTTTGATTACCATCGATGCTATGGGTTGCCAGAAAGCCATTGCTAGGAAGGTTGTAAGTAAAGAGGCAGACTATCTACTGTCGGTTAAAAGCAACCAACCAAGCCTAGAAGCTGCGTTTGATAACTACTTTAAACTCGAGATGCTCCAACGTGAAGACGGCGATACCTATAGTACAAAAGAGCAAGGGCATGGTCGGGTAGAAACAAGGTTATGCTTGGTCAATGACGACCTGTCGGTACTCGGTGATATTGCCTTTGAGTGGCCAGAGCTTAAAACAATAGGCATTGTTGCCACCATACGGCAAGAGAAAGGCCAACCTGCGACAGGCATTACGCTTCGCTATTACATTAGCTCCGCTCAGTTAACATCAAAAGAGTTATTAGAAGCTAGCCGAACTCATTGGTCTATAGAATCGCAGCTGCACTGGCGATTAGATGTTGGCATGCGTGAGGATGAATGCCGGATCAGGCGTGAACAAGCAGGAGAAAACTTTGCTGCGATACGACATATTGCGCTGAACTTACTTAGCGCGGACACGAGTTTCAAAGCCGGCATTAAGCGAAAGCAAAAACGAGCAGGCCGAAATAATGAATACCTATCGCGACTCCTTGCAGGGCAAGGGCTTTCGTAATCTTGCCCTGGATATGGCAGACCATTATCGGTATCTCACATTGTCCGTATTGTGGCGAGAATCTTGAGTCCATGAAGCGTAACGACGTCGCCCGAGAGGCGGAGTTTTTTCATATCGACTCTTCCGGATGGACAGGCAGAGTTTTATAGTGCCATCAAAAACTCATAACAAGGCCAATCACAAACGCCAGCAAGCTGGCTGGACTCGCTAACGCTCGCCTGTGTTGGCGGCGTTATGAAGGAGAAAGGTAGTAAGCATGGATCTCGGATTTTTAGACCGTATTGTCTCAAGTGTTGAAGAAGGCAACATATTGGTTTCAGTGATAATAGTTGTTGTAGCTATTATTTTTAACTACAAGAAAATTGCGGATTACCTAGAGGAGAGAAAGCGCGCCAGAATTTTGAAGATATCCGAGGCGCTTGGTTGCGAGCATGTAGATGGCCTTACGAAAGAGCACTTGAAAGAGGAGCTTGCTACAGAGCACTTCAAAATAGCTACCGGGCTGCGACTAGAAAAGGAGTTCAGAGAAGCAATTATTAGCCTGCACAAGAAAACAGAAGGAAACCTCGGCTTTTTTCACTTCAAGAGAGCGCTGACGCATCTCGAATATAAGGATTCGCAGCTGAAGGTAAAACTGACGTTGTTTGACCGATTGGGGTTCTGGTTCAACTTAGTTTTTGGATGCATTTTGGCGCTTTTGGGGCTATTAACTCTCATAGTTCCTGCTCAAATCGACGAAATCAGCATCGTTCAGTTTTTCATGTTTGTAGGCTTAGGGGCTTTTTTCTTTGCCATTGCAGTAATGATGTTGGTTCAAACGTTTCCGGTAAGGTCGGCAAAGTTTATACAGGAGGAGATGCAGTCTCTTCATAACCAGTAGTTCCAGTTCGTTACGGGCCTGACGGCCCTCCACCGGATGCCCTTTTCGCTGCGCTACAAGGGCACCGCTGAACAATGGCGTTATGCAGTCAATGTGAGTGTTATTTATGGATAAAGAGAAAATTTTAGCAATCATTAAAAAGGGCTCTGGTATTACAGGTGCCTCCATAGGCGCTGGAGTTGGCTTTATGGCCGGTGGGCCATTGCTTGCGGCAGCAGCAGGAAGTATTGGTGTTGCTGTAGAGCACGCTTTATCTGAGGTAGCAAATCGTATTTTGTCTGATCGCGAACAAGCTAGGGTTGGGGCAACTGCGCAGACAGCAATTTCTCACATAAAACTATTTCAAGATCTTGGGAAAAAAGTAAGGGATGATGATTTCTTTGATGGCGAAAGAAGTAGTGCTGAAGAAGTCTTTGAGGGGTGCTTGCTTGCAGCAAAGAATTCACATGAAGAAAAGAAATCAATATATCTAGGGTATCTTTTTGCAAATATAAGCTTCCGTGAGGATGTTGATAAACATCAAGCAAATAGACTTATTAGCATTGCCAACCAACTTACCTATGGTCAGCTGTGCTTGCTGAGCATATTAAGTAATAAAGAGGAGTACAGCCTTAAAAAAGGGAACTTTAGGAATGTACAACTTACTTTCAAGCAGGTTGTTGTCATCCAAGAGATATTCTCTATGGAAAATTCTGGGCTCATTATTTGCGAAGGTCAGCACACACCTGGGCTTACTGACGTAAATCCTAGTATCGTAAGGGTGCAAGGTATTGGTCTGGCCCTCTATGACTTAATGTTTCTTAACATAATCCCTAAAGAGGATCGTGATGAATTGGCAGCTCATATCAGTGCATAACAAGTTGCTGCACGCGGATAAATTACTCGCTTCGCTCCTAATTTACCGGTGAGCAAGGCGTTATGCAAAGCTATGAGGAGTCTCTATAGATATGCCGCATTTACATGACATGGAAGAGCTGGTTAACAGCGTAGAGGATGACCAGGTAAAAGATTACATGAAAGAAGCGATGTCATGCTACATGGCCAACGCCTATAGAGCCTGCATCGTCTTGACGTATATCGCGCTATTCGATGATATTGTCAAAAAGCTAGGCGAGCTCGGCAATGTGAATAAAAAAGCAAAAAATATATATTTTGAGGCCCAGAAGAGAATTAACTCTCAAGACGTTTATGAAAGCTTCGTGATTGATCAATTAAAGTCTAACTCGCTACTTCCGGCACTAGACACGTCCTTTTTGGATACCGGTGACTTTCAACCCAGTTGTCCAAATAAGACTGTCTAAGCAGCCATTTTTTTTCGCTCCATTTCCTCGAGTTTACAGGGATTGAGCGAGACAGCTCCCGTCACTTCCCAGTTTCGGGTATTACCCGACCAGCGCCGAGGATGCTGTCGCTTGGCTGCTTCGTAAACTTGCTGCCTTTGCGCAAGGCGTTCGGCGTCATCGCCACGATGCCTATCTGCTGGCGTGACGAAGTTAATACCGCTGTGCAGATGCTGTTCGTTATATCCATGTTCAAACGCGAGCATCCATTCACGCACCGCAGTCAATGAGGTGAAGCCCTTGACTGGCCATGCGGGACAATACTTTAATGTTCGGAATATGGACTCTGAGAACGGGTTATCGTTACCATCGAACTAACAGGCCACCCATAGACATTGGTTGTTTTTCAGCTTAGCACCTATACTTAACATGTTCAGGGTTGAACTTTTTAGGAGGCTAGGATAACTAAACCACGAGTTGCCCAAGTGAGTTTACAAAGTCGACAACTAACAGGCCACCCATAGAAATTGGTTGTTTTTTAGCCTAATACCTATACTTAAAATGTTCAGGGTTGAACTTTTTAGGAGGCTAGGATGGCTAAACCACGGGTTGCCCAAGTGAGTTTACAAGATACGCCCTTTTATCATTGCGTAAGTCGCACGGTGAGAAGGGCATTTTTGTGTGGTGTGGATGAGGTTTCTGGTCGCACGTTTGAACACCGTCGACAATGGTTAGAGAAGCGATTACTGTTTTTGACGCAGGCGTTTGCTATAGATATTACCGCTTATGCAGTTATGTCTAATCATGTGCATGTGGTGCTACGTATTGATGCAGAAACAGCAATGAATTGGCGAGATATTGATTTGGTAAATCAATGGCATAAGCTGTTTAAAGGCACACCGCTCACCCAACGTTTTGCGAACGGTGAGGTCGTTAAGGCTTATGAGATCGACACACTTAACGAGAGGGTTGCCGAGTATCGACGTCGACTGATAGACATCAGCTGGTTTATGCGCGCCTTAAACGAGCCAATAGCTCGCCAAGCGAATAAAGAAGATAACTGCACGGGACGCTTCTGGGAAGGTTCTGGGAAGGGCGCTTTAAATCTCAAGCCTTACTCGATGAAGCCGCGGTGCTGGCCTGTATGACTTACGTCGATTTAAACCCCATTCGCGCACAAATGGCTACCACCCCAGAAACGTCTAAGCACACCAGCATTAAGCGACGTATTGATGCTGCAAAACAGGGAGCACAACCGAAGCGTCTACTGCCCTTTGTGGGTAATGACCGCAAAGAGTTGCCCAAAGGCTTACTGTTTGACGTAAAAGACTACATCACCCTCGTGGACGATATGGGCAAAATATTACGTAATGATAAACGAGGTGCCATTGCAGACAGCACCGCCAACATACTGAACAGATTGAATATTTCGCTAGAAAACTGGTTAAAAATAACCGAAGAGTTTAAGTATCTGTTTACGGGACCGGTTGGGTCGCTTGAAGACTTAACGCGTTACTGCAAACACTTAGGTATGCAGCGGCGCGCGCACCTTAAAAGTTGCCAACACTGGTCAAGCTGAGCACTTAGCTTCAATCAACATAGATAAATACTTACACTCCAACAGGAGTGCACAAGTGTTGCCTGAACACCGCTTAAACGAAGCAAATTACTAGCGGATCACATCAAATAGTAGCAATCAGCTCTATTTTAGTTTTTCATCCCATACAATTTTGCTAATCACTGCCAAAAGTCTAGGTTGTTGGCTCAACATGAGTCTTAGTGAAACAATTTAACATTGGGTGGCATTTTAGGTTTTTAGGTTTATGAGCACCGAACCCATCATGGCAAACCTATCATTGCTTTTGATGGCAAAGTGCTACGTGGCTCATATTGAAAAAATGCCTCTAAAACGGTGCAGCTGGTGACTGCTTACGATACCGAAAATGGCTTGGTGTTAAGCCAAAAAGCGACGCCTTCAAAGAAGGGAGAAATCGCCACCGTCCGAGAAATGCTGGAAGTCCTCAACCTCAAAGGTTCTGTGGTCACGCTTGATGCTCTGCACGGTCAGCGGGAAACACTGGAGCAGATTCAGGACAAGAAAGCGCATGTGGTGGTGCAGGTAAAACATAATCAACGCAAGCTGCGCGAAGCGGTCCAATCTCAGTTCCAGGCTGTTTTCGATGCTGGTAAAGAGAAGATCGTTGTCGAACACAAAGAAGCCAGTCATGGCCGTAAGGAAGAGCGCTATGTCTTTCAATTAAAGCGAAACTTCCTGAGGGACTGGCAGAAAAATGGCCGACTATTCGGAGTATCATCGCCATTGAATGCCACCGTACCATTAATGGTAAAGGGACAGTGGATACTTCTTACTATGTCAGTTCACTGTCGCCTAAACACAAGCTGCTGGGGCACAATATTTGTCAGCACTGGCGTATCGAGAACAGCCAACACTACATTCTGGATGTGGTGTTTAACGAAGATGCCTCACGGATTGCCACGGAAGGTGCTGTCGAAAATATAGCCTTGTTCCGGCGGTTTATCATGCACATTCTCAAGCAAAGTCAGTGCGGCTCCCCGAGTCAGCACAACAAGCTGAAACGGGCAAGTTGGAACGACGATTACCGGGCTCAATTATTTTTTGGTTAAATTACCAACAGAGTATGCTCCCACCTTGCTATAAATCCAGAACAGCTTGTAATTGAGCAGCAGTACGGCGCAGCAGGGGGGCATAGTCCATAAGACTAGCCAGAGGTTTACGTATTGTTGGTGCATGCACGGCCAAGGTGGCACGAACTTGCCCTACGTCATCGTAAATAGGAACAGCAATTGCGGCCATGCCTTCAATAAGCTCCTCGTTATCAGTACTTAATGTATTTTCAATAATTTTCCCCATTTCTTGCTCTAGTAAAACGCGATCAGTAATACTATTAGCTGTGTGGGAGTCTAATGATAAGTTAGCAAGTAGTGCTTTGCGGCGATGTAACGGCATCAGCGCCAAAAATAGCTTACCACTCGCAGTACAGTGCAAAGGCATGCGTGAACCAGAAGGTAACTGTATTCTTACCGGCCAGTTAGTTTCAACTCGTTCGAAATAAACGAGCTCATGGCCATCTAATAAAGTAATATTACAAGTTTCTCCCAACTCCTCGGCGAGCCGTTGAAGTATGGCTCGACGGGGGGCCCCTACACTACGTTGAGCTAGTACGTTTAAAGCCATTGTCCTCAAACGTGGGCCAGGAGTTAAATGACGCCCCCCTGGTTCTTTCTGTAGTAAATTCTCTTTTTCCAATTGGCTGATAATGCGATGAGCTGTCGGCTTAGGGACATCTAGGCGTAGACATAAATCTGCCACCGTGGTTGCCCCGTCTCTTTTGACTATTTCTTCGATTAAAGCAAAAGCACGGAGCAAACTTGAGTTGGTTGTACTAGCTGGTGTACTCATAATGTCTCCTGAATCAATGTTTGCACAGTTTATCATAGGACGCTCTGAATACGTTCTGAGAACTGCTTACAAAGTAATATATCTCCTTCGAAGTCTCGACCACTAACACCAACTCCACCAATCAGATTTTTCTCATTAAATAGCGGTATACCCCTTGGAAGTGAGGTAAAATTGCTATCCATAAAGTCAAAAGTAGATAGGTTTTCATTGATCAATCGAACTCTGAATATAGCCGTTGTCACTCCCATTCTAGCCGATGTATAAGCTTTTCCTATTGCAATATTGATCAGTCGTTCTGCCGCATTATCCATTCTATAGAAATAAAATAATGCTCCACTACTATCCACTACAGCTAAGCATACAGCCTGACCATCTTCTTTTATAATTTCCTCTACGGTTATTTTACAGGCTTTAATGATACTACGAGTACTTAAAGACACAGCAACCTCCTTAATATCTATTGCTTTTAAATACTAAAAGCAAAGCCATCAGACTCTGCTTTATTGAGAGTTATATCATAGCAATAGTAATGAAATACTTGGTATGTAAGTTATAAGTAATAAAACAGCAATCATCATTAGTAAGTATGTCCAAACACTTTTAGCAAGCCCGCTAATACTGATGTTGGCAATACCACTGGCCACAAATAAGTTAACACCTACCGGTGGTGTAATAAAACCAATTGCTAGGTTCATAACCATCATTACTCCAAAGTGAACTGGATTCACGCCCACAGCTAACACTAATGGCAGTAGAATAGGAGTTAAAATTACAATAGCCGCCAAGGCTTCCATGAAAACACCAATCCATAGTAAAAATACGTTTATCATTAGCAATATAAGGATCTTGTTCGAGGTTATCGAAAGAATTAGATCGGCAATTGCTTCAGGTATTTGTTCAATTGTCATGATGTTGCCAAAAATAGTAGCCATGGCCATCAGTAGTATAATAATTGATGAAATGCTCGCAGCACTTTGAGTCGATAACCAAAGATTGCTAAAGGTTAATTCCTTATGTATAAACAGTCCTACGAGTAAGCCATATAAGGCGGCAACAGCAGCAGCTTCTGTTGGTGTCATAATACCGCCATAGATACCGCCGAGTACAATAACTGGCACCATCAATGCCCATTTAGCCTGCCAAGCTGCCGCCATAAAAGTTGCTAATGATCGTTTACGTACTTCACCGTACCAGCCATTTTTCTTGGAGATAATATAAGTGATAATCATCAGTGCTACCCCCATGATCAGACCAGGAATAATACCTGCGATAAACAACTTGCCAATTGATACTTGAGCGGATACCCCGTAGACAACAAAAGGGTTACTTGGTGGAATTATAACCCCTATGGCCCCCGCACACGCAACAACGGTAGCAGAAAAATACTTATCATATCCTCGGGCTATCATCGCTGGAATAGTAATAGAGCCAATTGCAGCTACTGTCGCAGGGCCTGACCCACTTATTGAAGCAAAGAAAATACAGGTCATAATACTGGTCAACGCCATACCGCCAGGTAAAGCTCCAACTAATTCATCCCCCAATGCGAGCAGCCGTGAAGATAAGCCTCCCGCTCCCATAAATACTCCTGCAGCTATAAAGAACGGAATAGCCATGATAGGGAAGGAGTCTATAGAAGAAAAAGCAATTTGTGCTAGATAATCTACCGGTAGCGTACCGGCACCTAGCACTGTCATTAATCCAGATAAACCTAGCGAAAAAGCAATGGGTACCCCCATCAATAAAAATAAAATAAAATAACCGAACAATAATAGAGACGCGTTCCATTCATCAGATAGTAATACGGGAGCAAAAATAATAGCTGGGGTGATTAGACCTATACATATATCACGAATGTGCATACTTCTGCTCT
The DNA here is from genome assembly GCF_017498065.1 of Oceanisphaera pacifica. Classification (GTDB taxonomy): domain Bacteria; phylum Pseudomonadota; class Gammaproteobacteria; order Enterobacterales; family Aeromonadaceae; genus Oceanimonas; species Oceanimonas pacifica. The sequence goes on from NZ_JAGDFX010000013.1 coordinate 11,505, forward strand.
GACGCCACAAGGATTGTAGTGTGCGTAACGTCATCAGGCCAAACCCTATAGGTAGAATTAAATAGGGAATATAGTAACCAATTTGCAAAGCCGGTGTTGTCTGTGGCATGATCCACTGCATTTCTACATAGCCAAAACCCATAAAGGAAAATAAAAATACTAATATTAGGGTGCAGCTATCAATCACTACCCAGAGTATATCTTGGTAGCGTTTGGATAGTTTATTATGAATTACATCAACACGTATACCACTTCTTGTAATAATTGATAGAGATACTGCAAGGTATGATATCCAGATAAATATATAGCGAGCTAGTTCTTCACTCCAGATTCCCCAGCCAGAAGCATTTTTAATGCCATTTCTAAATTCCTCTATATTTATCAAGAAGCCAAACATTTGTTCGAACTCTGGAGTGCCTGTCATGTTTAACATAGCAGAAATAGAGTATCTGAAGAATGTTTGATAGTTAATGATTATAATCATCGATATTAAACCGATGAATAGAAATGGTTTTTCAAAGTTTTTAATAAATAGATTAAAGGTGGATGGCTTTTTCTCTTTTGGTAATTCCCTGTACACCTTTGCAGTTTCCATACAGTAACTCCAGATTTATATTCTAAAATAATACCCGATAGCGGGAGTAAATCACTTCCGCTAGTTTATTAGGGCGACCGCATGAGCTGAACCAAGTAACAATTTTGGATGCAGAATAGTAGCCAATTATTTTTGTAGCGATATATTTCCCTTGGAAAGTATGCTCTACATTCACTCATGCGTTTTCCCTGGCTAATTTATAGAGATAGTTCACTAGAGTTGAAATTATTTCTGAGTGTCTTGAATCAACTGAATCAATTCAACAGGGAGCTTATTGGAAAACTCATCAAATACCGGTTTAGTTAATTTTCGATATTCTGCCAACTCATCTTCTGAAGCTTCATGAATAATAACGCCAGCATCAATCATTCCTTGACGTGATTCTTTTTTATTTTCAGGATAGGCCACAGTACGTTGGTAAGTTACCGCTTCTTGAGAAGCTTCTTCGATCAACTGCTGTGTCTCATCGGGCAATCCATCCCACCACTTCTTATTAGCCATAGCCACTTGCATGCCATAGTTATGAGCTGAGGTAACAGCATATTTTATATTTTCATGATGTTTTGCGCCATACATAAGATCAAAAGTATTACCTTCTGCATCTATGGTGCCCTGCTGTAGTGCAGTGTAAACCTCACCCCAGGAAATAGGTGCAGGGTTAGCGCCTAATGCCTTAACTACTGCAACATCTACAGGTGAATCAGTGGTTCTTACCTTTAGCCCAGAAAGAGAGTTCGGTTTATTTAATGGACGATCTTTAGATACAAAATTACGATAACCATACTCTGCGTACATAATAGGCTGCAGACCGATATCATTGGCGACTTTTTCTAAATAGGTATTTAGAGGTCCTCCTTTATCTAGTGACTTATACAGTTTTTCCTGATGCTCAGGACTAGTGATATAAGGTAGGTCAAAAACTTGGTAAATAGAGGTAAAGCTGGCCAGATTTGGAGTTGAGCTTACACCAATTTCTAATGTTCCTCTTTGAGCTCCTTCAATCATAACTCTATCACTGCCTAATACTGAGCCTGGGAACAATTGCACTTTAATTTTACCATCTGATTTATCATTAACTAGTTCGGAAAACTTTTTGTAAGCGGCAGTGATATGGCTTCCAGGAGGAGCAGGGTGCGCTAGTTTCATCTTAACTTTAGGGCCTGAGTAATCAGCCACAGCGGCTGTACTAACTGACATTGTCAGTGCCAATGAGGACAAAATGAACGAAGTGATTTTCATGAGATATTCCTTTTCTTAAATATGACATCCAACAGGGCTTAACATTTTCTTAACAAGGGTAACTATATGGATCAGTAACAAGTACTGTCAATTAATAACTTCGTTTTTTTAATAAAAAGAGTATCAATAAATTTAAACTGCTTATATATCAGTGCCTTGAGTTTGGTTTTGTCTTGGGGTTATGGAGGTTATCTTATATAACGTCATCAAAAACACTTAAAGAACATAAGGTGAAAACCCAAAAACAAACAAAAAACTAACAAAAAGTACAAATTTAACTTGATATAAAAAACAAAGTGATTATTTTGATACTATTGTTATCACTTTTGTGGGTTGGTTATGTCTTTATATCAAGAGCAGGTTTTTGGTGAGTTTGACTATATTATTGTAGGGGCAGGCTCTGCTGGTTGTGTGTTAGCCAATCGGCTAACCGAAGACCCAGAGATCAAAGTGTTACTGCTAGAGGCAGGAGGAAAAGATTGGAATCCTTGGATACATGTGCCAGTAGGCTACTTTAAGACCATGCATAACCCTGCTACAGATTGGTGCTATGTTACCGATCCAGACAAAGGGATTAATGATCGGCAATTACAGTGGCCTAGAGGTAAGGTATTAGGGGGGTCTAGTTCACTTAACGGCTTACTATATATTCGGGGTCAGCGCCAAGACTACGATGGCTGGGCTGCTATGGGTAATGACGGTTGGAGTTATGAAGATGTTCTGCCTTATTTTAAGAAATCTGAATGCCAGTCTCGAGGTGAAAATCCCTATCATGGGGTCGACGGACCACTCAAGGTATCTGATCTTCGGCTGCGTAGGGAAATAGCTGAACGTTTTATCAAAGCTGCACAACAAATTGGCATTCCAGCTAATTCGGACGTGAATGGTGAAACGCAAGAAGGGGTTGGGTACTTTCAGCAAACCGCCTATAAAGGCTTACGCTGTAGTAGTGCTAAAGCATTCTTGCGCCCAGCGCTGGAGCGCCCCAACCTTACTTTACTCACACGAGCTCATACCCGTCGTATTATATTGGACGGCAAACAAGCGACAGGCATCGAGTTTGAACACAAAGGTAAGTCTTTACGAGCTAACGCAGGGCGAGAAGTGGTGCTTAGTGCCGGAGCAATTGGCTCTCCTCAAATATTGCAATGTTCAGGTGTTGGCGAACCTGAGCATCTCAAATCAGTAGGTGTAAACTGTTTGCACTCGTTACCAGGTGTAGGAGAAAATTTACAAGATCATCTACAAATACGTTTGGTATTCAAAACTAGTTGCAAAACACTGAATGATGAAGTGAATAATCCCTTGAAAAAACTAGGTGTAGGTATCCAGTACGCGGTTTCTAGAACTGGCCCTTTGACACTTGCAGCCAGCCAAGTATGTATATTTACCAAGTCTGAGGAAGGACTAGATCGACCTGACATTCAGTTTCACATGCAACCGCTTAGCGCTGATAAGCCAGGGGAAGGTGTCCATCCTTTTTCTGCATTCACTGCTTCAGTGTGTCAATTACGCCCCCATAGTCGTGGTAGCATTAAGATTCGTAGTAGTGATCCCCATGAGCATCCTTCAATTCAGGCTAATTATCTTTCTGCGGAAGAAGATTTACGAGTCGCAGTGAATGCTATTAAGGTTGCTCGACGCATTGCTGAAGCTGACGCACTTAAGCCCGTTATTATTGATGAGTATGTCCCTGGCCGCCAATATCAAACAGACGAGCAATTACTGAATGCCGCTCGTCGTTATAGTCAGACTATTTACCATCCGACCAGCACTTGTAAAATGGGCGATGATGAAATGGCTGTAGTTGATAATAGACTAAGGGTTCATGGGATAAGTGGGCTCAGAGTCGCCGACGCTTCCATTATGCCTGTTATTGTTTCTGGGAATACGAATGCACCCTCCATCATGATCGGGGAAAAGTGTGCAGATATGATTAAGCAGGATCGATTGCGTCGTTAAATCACAGAAAGTCAGGTATTAAAGTAGTTTTCTTGGTTATAGCGATTTAAAAACTGCCCAAAACCTTTTTAATCTTAGGGCGTTATCGTTTCGGTGATAGCGCCATAGCTAGCCAGTTGGGTTGATGCTCAACTAGAGTCATGCCTAGGTGGTTGTGGCCAAAAGTTCAGATGGCAAGTTTATTGTCTAGCAAAAGCCAACTTTAACCAACAGGCCACACATAGGAATTAGTTATTTTTTCAGCCTAGCATCTATACTTAAAGTGTTCAGGGTTAAACTTTTCAAGAGGCTAGGATGGCTAAACCACGAGTTACCCAAGCAATTTAACATTGGCTAGCATCTTAGGTTTCCAGCTCCTGTTACTGGCAAGCTCTATCGGTAAACAGTTGCTTGCTTCGCCAACCACCCCAGCGATAATACGCAATAGAAAACAGGCTGCTGATCAAAAAGCTGATGCCGATGCCAAGGGCTATACCAATTTCACCGTATAGTGAGATCATCCAATAAGCCAGTGGTACCCTTAGTATCCACAAAGAGATGATATTTAGCGCAAGGATCTGGAACATAGCGCCTGCGCCGCGTACTACTCCATTTAAAATAAAGTTTAAACCTATAAAAGGGTAAAACAAGGCTATAGTGCGCAAGTACGACACGCCAAAGGCTACGCTGCCCTGATCGCTGATAAAGAGTGTTACTAACGGCTCGGCCCAAATAAACAGCACGCAAGCAAAGGCTCCCATCGCGCCTAAGTTATATATAATGCCGACTTTAGTAATCTGGCCTACTCGCGGCCACTGATTAGCGCCGATGTTTTGTGCCGCCATTGCATTTACAGCGGCACCTAAGGCAATGGCGGGCAGTAGAATTATATTATCGAGGCGCTGTGCGGCGCCAAAGCCTGCTACTACGTCTTCGCCGAAGTTGTTGACCATTGCCATAATAACCGTCATGCCGGCATAGATAACAATCATCTGAATGCCCGATGGCACGCCCAGCTGTAAAATGGTGCGAATTTCAGCCGATTTAGGCCACTGTAATTGGAATGCAGGCAAGCCTATTTCTGAACGGCCAGCTAAATAGTATAAGCTATATATAAAGGCGAAGCCTTGCGCCAAAATCATGGCCCAAGCTGCCCCCGCTACTCCCATATTAAGCCCGGCAATAAAGAGAGGGTTTAATAATGCCGTTAGCACGGTTGCCAAAAGTACAAAGTACATAGGGGTTCTGCTGTCGCCAAACGCACGCAGCAAACTGCCAATAAAGTTGTAGCCCGTAAGAAAAAGGGTGCCGATAAACATAACTTGCAGGTACTGCTGTGCGGTGTCGGCAATTGAGGCTGGCGTATTGAGCAATGCCAGCAGCGGCTCGGCCAGCACATAGCCGCCAAGACCAATGACCAGCGATAGCCCAGTTAACAATATGGTGAAAGCGCTCAGGTAAGATCGGGTTTCGGCCTCATTACCTGCGCCTTTTAGCTGCGCAAAAACCGTTAGCGTTGCGTTATTTACCCCCATCACAAAGGCGAGTAGTACCACTACAATGCTGGTACTCACAATAACAGCTGCGAAGGCTGCACTTCCCAATAAATTACCGACCCATAAGCCTGTAATCAGCAAGAGTGAGGCTTGCAATAGGTTGCTGAAAAGAATGGGTAAAGAAAAATGCAGTAGCTGCTGCGATACAGAGCCTTCAGTAAAATCGCTTTTCATCAGTGGAGTCCTTGTTTAGCTGACCCAAACAGACTGTTAAGCGGTACTGTGGGTAACACTGCGTTGATGGGGGGCAGATAGTAGCATTTTTAGCGACCAGCGCCGTATTAATGCCGCGCTTAATTATTACGCTCAGACTCGGTAAGCGATTGGGGATTATGGATACGATGGCGCCGAACAAAGTTACCGCTTTCTGCCTTTTCCGCTTGCTTTAGTGCAGCCTCAGCTACGGCTTTAGGTAATGCTAACCCAAGTGCTTGCAACGCGGTTTCTGCCTGTGATGCCCGATCTTCAAAAGCGTGTAACCCTGTTAAAGCTTGTTTATCTAGGCGTCCTTTAGACTCAAAGTACTTTAGTCGCGGATAGCGCCCAGCTAGCGCCACGCCCCAGTTAAGGGCTGGGTTCCACCAAGAATTTATTTCCCGACCTTTGCCAGTCTGGTGCTGCTCAATCACGTCATCGAGTGCGCCATTTAATAGCGTTAAATCAAAGTCGGTGCCGGGTACTGCATTATTGTGTGCAGCACCGTCGGGCGTGGCACTATAGGCGTTAACACCGGTGCGAGAGGGGCCGGTGCGGGTATCGCGATAGCGGGCGAGGGTCATCATATCACTGGCCAGTACTGGCTCGTTAACCGGCAAACGAATCGCCTCGGGGTCGCCCATTAACTGCCCCCAAGACATACGAATAAAGGTATGTTGGTCTTCCATGCCCGGATGCGTGCACCTAAGGCCTATGGCATAGGCCTCTAGGGGTTCTTGTAAAAACTGAAACCCAGTGTAGCGCGCCCACCTCACCACAAGAAACTCATGAGAAGCAGCACCAGGCAGGTGAAAGTTCACCTCTTGCAGGTAGTCTTGCACTCTCTGCACCTGTTCGTCTGTCAGCTCCATGTCCTCGTGCAGTGGGTACATGCCTTCATAAGTATTACGCACCGGTCTTTTACGGGTGGCAATATAGGCATCTAGCTCGGCTTGGGTGCGGGGGCGTGTTTTTTTCAACGTCATTTTAAAAGCCTTAAATCAACTGGTTGCGGTCGAAGAAATCGGTATCTTCAAAAAAGCCACCGCGACCTTCCAGAATAATGTCGTAGCGGTTGACTACCTCGATACGTTCTAGCCATTTAAGGCTACGAAACCCTGTGGAGGTTTCTAAACGTAGCCGCACCGGCCCACCATTTTTTGCTGGGATCTCGCCTTCGTCGTTAAGCTCAAAGGCAATCAGCGTTTGCGGCATGCGCGCTTCCACCATAGGGGTCGACTCATAGTAGGTTCCGCCTTCATACAAGACATCATCGCGGCCCATATTCTGAAAACTGGTGTACACCACATCAGTGGCACCGGGCAGCGGTTGCACCAAATCCAACAAGTCTGACAGGGCAATGCCGCGCCAGCGGCCGATAGAGGTAAAGCCTTGCACGCAGTGGTGTAGCGTGGTTTGCGAGTGGTTGGCTGCAAGCTCCCGAAGCTCACCAATGGTCAGCGTCATTGGGCGCTCAACATAGCCACCAATTTCAAGCACATAGTCGTCTTCGTAGCAGTTGGCCATTAGGGCCAAATATTCGTCAGTTTCGGGGGGCCGTCCGCTACCACGAAAGTTTTGGGTAGCGTGCTCAAGCCCTACGTCTTGGCCTGTTATATTTGAGCGATCGTAGTGCATGCGCGCCGGCAACTTATACAGCAAGTTCGACCAGGGCCGCACAATCATGTTGTGTAATTTTTCCACCGCACGGCCGTCAGCTAAGCTCCAGCGTGTGGCCACTATATGCAGGGTAATAATAAAAGCGAGGCCAATACTGAATATTACGCCGCCCAAAACGGGATTGTTGGAGTGCCCCAACACCATTTTTGATGTTTCGTGCAAGTAGCCGTGCATAAAGACTAAGAATACATGCACGACAAAAAAGGCGACGTAGCCCACTAAGCATAAAAAATGCGTGCTGCGGATCACTTGGCGGCCACCCAGCATGCGGGTAATGCGCGAAAAGTGGTTGGCAATGGCTGGCGACTGAAAGGCGCCGGTTAAGATGACCAAAGGCGTGAGCACTAAGATCACAAAGCCGTAAGACAGTTGCTGCAGGGCATTAAATACCATGCCCTCTACGGGATGGGGCATAGTAAAAGCAAGGTAGGCCAGCATATCGTGACCCGCCTGAGAAAAGGTATCTAAGCTGGTGGGCACATAACGCCGCCACTGGCCGGTTACTATTAATAATATGAAATAGGTTACCCAACAGCTAACAAAGCCGGTGACGGTTATAAAGTGCCAATAACGCCCAAGGCCAAGCGAGCGACGCCCGGGCAGTGAAATGCGGGGCGAGTAGTCGCTGTCTTCGCCGCCCACTGTGTAGTATTTATGTTTAGGTTCATCTTGTACCGTAAACTGCGCCCAAGATGAACCAGGCACAGTATGCTGCGAGCGATAAAGTTTAGGGTAGGTTCCCAGAATCTCTAGGCCTGAGCGAACCAGAAAGGTAATAAAGATAATATTCAGAAAGTGCTCCACACGAAGCCACCATGGAAAACCGAGATCCATTGATAAACCCTTATCAGTCTAGAAAATTTTGGTTGTCGGGGGCGGCAACAATCATGCCGTAGCGCAGGGCTGCAAACAGTACTAGGTAGGCAAAAGAGGCCAGCAGGGTAATATTCCAGATTGCTGCGTTAACCACACTGGCGCCATTCCAAACATAGGGGGCGTTACCTAATAGGCCGCCGAGGTAGACTAGCAAAGAGCACAAGGCGATAACCAAGCCCCATGTCCAAATACGAGCAGCAGTGAGCAACCCCACCACCACATACAGGGCGGCTGCCCCAGCAATAGCCCACAAAGCGTGAGTCGCGTATAAAAAGGGCACGTGATTTGATAACGCGACGGCGGCAGAAGCAGCCCCAATCACGGCGATCACAGCAATTAGGAGTAAGCGGGTGGTTTTGGGCAAGTTAATACGAATGTAGCGTAAAAACGGCGCACGTTTTTTGCCTGGCAAAATATGGTTAAGAACGGGCTGAGTCGCGTTTTCGGTACCACGAAAGTCCACACCAACACGCAGGGCAGGAGAGTTTTTATCTTCCATTACTTATCACATTTCCATTGAATAACATCAACTAGCGCCATGCATAATATGATGATTAAAATTATATATTTATATAATTAGAAAATTCTAAATCAATACGACTTGCTTAGCAAATCGCAATAATCAGTTAAAACGGCGCCCAGTATAGAGAGTGCCGCTATGGAGTGTGTGCAAAGCTGAGCTTAAGTTATTTGGCTAGTGCCCCAATATTTGGCTAAGAAACAATTTAGTGCGTTCAGACTCAGGGTGATGAAAGAAGGTTTCTGGATCGTTTTCTTCTATAATTTGTCCCTCATCCATAAAAATAACCCGATCAGCCACGGTGCGAGCAAAGCCCATTTCGTGGGTTACACACAACATTGTCATGCCTTCTTCGGCCAGCTCTACCATGACATCAAGCACTTCTTTGATCATTTCAGGATCCAGTGCCGAAGTGGGTTCATCAAACAGCATAATCTCGGGATTCATACACAGGCTGCGGGCAATGGCCACGCGCTGCTGTTGGCCACCCGATAGTTGGCCGGGATATTTTTTAGCTTGGTCTTGAATTTTAACCCGTGTGAGTAATTTCATGGCCATGGCTTCGGCTTCTTTTTTAGGTGTTTTACGCACCCAAATTTGTGCCAAGGTGCAGTTTTCTAGCACGGTTAAATGGGGGAATAAATTAAAGTGCTGAAACACCATACCCACTTCGCGGCGAATGATTTCAATGTGTTTTACATCGTTGGTTAATGGGGTATTACGCACTAAAATATCGCCTTTTTGATGTTCTTCTAAGCGATTAATGCAACGGATCAAGGTGGATTTTCCTGATCCTGACGGGCCACAAATCACGATACGCTCGCCCTTGGTCACGGTTAAGTCAATATCGCGTAATACATGAAAATCGCCATACCACTTATTGACACCTTGTAGGGTGATCATGGCTTCTTGGTTCTGTGTATTCATCAATATGTCACTCCTAAAAGAGGCCCAAAGACCTAACCTGGACGGTGCCCGGTGTTTAATTTGTGCTCTAAATGCTGACTGTATTTAGACATGGCAAAGCAAAATACCCAATAGACTAAAGCGGCAAATACGTAACCTTCGGTTGCAAACCCTAACCACTTAGCGTCAGCAAGACCCGACTGTACTATGGCCAGTAAATCGAAGAGGCCAATAATGAGTACTAGGCTGGTGTCTTTAAATAAGGCGATAAAGGTATTAACTATGCCCGGTATCATCATCTTTAGTGCTTGAGGTAGCACAATCAGTAACATGGTTTTGCTGTAATTAAGCCCCAGCGCTTCAGCGGCTTCGCTTTGGCCTTTAGGGATGGCCTGTAAGCCGCCGCGTACTACCTCGGCAATGTAGGCGGATTGAAAGAAGATAATGCCGATCATGGCACGAATAAGCTTATCGAGCGTGAGTTGCTCTGGCACAAATAAGGGCAGCATCACCGAGGACATAAATAACACTGTGATCAAAGGCACTCCACGCCAAAACTCGATAAACACCACCGACAAGCTACGCACTATCGGCATGTTAGATTGCCGGCCCAAGGCCAATAAGGTGCCGATAGGTAAGGCGGCAAAAATACCAACAATGGCAATAATCAAAGTGAGCGTAAGCCCACCCCATTTATGGGTGGGCACCACAGCTAAGCCAAACCAGCCGCCATATAACAAGCCATAAGCAATAACAGGGAAGATCAATACTAAAAACGGTGCCACCCATTGTTTAGCCGGTAAGCGAGGCAGAGCCAACCACAGCAGCTGTAACACAAATAACAAGAAGGTGAGGTTAATGCGCCAAATCTCATCACTGGGGTAAAAGCCATAGGTAAACTGTTGTAAACGATGACTGATAAAGACCCAGCAAGCGCCATCACTTACGCAAGCCTCTCGACTTGTGCCCAGCCAATCGGCATTAGTAAACGCCCAGCTAATAATGGGGACCAACAACAGATACAGCAGATAAATACCCAGTAGGGTAAAAAGACTGCTAAATAGCCCCGAAAATAAGTTGGCTCTTAGCCAGCCAATAATGCCACTGCTGGCGACGGGGGCGGCCCGCTGTGGAGTAAGGGTATTTTTATACATAATTAAAGCTCCACTTCGTTTGTGGCTTATCGTTCGACTAACGCCATTCGACGGTTAAACCAATTCATAAAGAAAGACACGGTCAGGCTTATCACTAAGTACACCAGCATGGTAATGGTGATCACTTCTATTGCTTGGCCGGTTTGATTGAGCGTGGTGCCGGCAAACACCGAGACTAAGTCGGGGTAGCCAATGGCAGTGGCCAAGGAGGAGTTTTTAGTCAGGTTTAAAAACTGACTGGTAAGAGGGGGAATAATGACCCGCATTGCTTGTGGGATCACCACTAATCGTAGTGTTAAACTGTTTTTAATGCCTAAGGCGTGGGCGGCTTCGGTTTGGCCGTGCGCCACGGCTTGAATGCCCGAGCGAACAATCTCAGCAATAAAGGCAGCAGTATAAATGGTGAGCGATAACCAGAGTGCCAATAACTCCGGAATAATGGTCATTCCGCCTCTAAAGTTAAAGCCTGTTAATTCAGGAAAGCTCCACGCCAGCGGCGAGCCTAATAACAGGTACGTTATGACTGGCAGTATTAAGATAAGCCCCACAGAGATCCAGCCTGCGGCAAATCGCTTACCTGTGGCCGCTTGGCGGCGTCGATTCCATTTTATAAGGCCAATAGAGAGCCCAATAGCGATAAACAAGGCGATGCCCACCCAGTAAAATTGGGGGCCGGCTAGCGGTTCAGGTAAATATAAGCCGCGTACATTTAAAAAAACGCTATCGCTAATGTTAATGCTATTACGCGGGCTGGGTAGGGTACGAAGTACGGCAAAATACCAAAAAAACATTTGCAGTAGCAGGGGAATATTACGAAATAGCTCAACATAAGCCGATGCCAAGCGTGCAATAAGCCAGTTGGGGGATAGGCGAGATACGCCAATAATAAACCCTAAAATAGTGGCACCGATAATGCCTAAAAATGATACCAATAGGGTGTTGAGCAGTCCCACCACAAAGGTGCGCCCATAAGTATCAATTTCGCTATAAGGAATAAGGGATTGTGCGATAGCAAAGCCGGCGGGATCATCTAAAAAATCAAAGCCGGTGGTAATACCGCGGGTTTCAAGATTAGAAAACGTATTGCTAACAATAAACCACAGCACTAAAGCGACAAAGGCTAAGAGTAAAAATTGAAAGAGTAAAGCACGTTTAGCCGGATCACGCCAAAAGGTGGTTTTATGAGTAACCTGTTTGCTCGGTAAGGACATAAGCCCAGCCCCCCGAAAAAGTCATAAAGGGGCCGCATCCATTGCGGCCCTGTTGGTATCGATAATTTACCGTTGCAATTAACGAGATAAATAATCAGCCGCGATTAACGAACCGGAGGGGCATATTGCAAGCCACCATCAGTCCATAGTGCATTAAGCCCACGCTCTATTTTAAGCGGCGAATCTTGGCCTACGTTCTTTTCAAATACTTCACCGTAGTTGCCCACTTGCTTAATAATACGATAAGCCCAGTCAGCGGTAAGTCCCATGCCTTTACCAAAGTTGCCATCTTCGCCTAAAAAGCGGCGCATATCAGGGCTAGTGCTACCTTTCATATTGTCTATATTGGCTTTGGTAATGCCCATCTCTTCGGCGTTGAGCATGGCAAAGTGCGTCCATTTCACTATGTTAAACCACTGATCATCGCCTTGGCGCACCGAAGGACCTAGGGGCTCTTTTGAGATGACTTCGGGTAGGGCAACGGCACCGGCAGGATCCGACATCTTGGTACGTAACGCATAAAGTTGAGACAAGTCGGAGGTGAGCACGTCACAACGGCCTGCTTCTAAGCCCTGTACAGTTTGATCTGGGGTATCAAACACCACTGCGGTATATTCAATATTATTTTTGCGAAAGTAATCCGCCACGTTTAGCTCTGTGGTGGTACCAGATTGAATACAAATGGCGGCACCATCTAATTCTTTAGCACTGGCTACCCCTAAGGTTTTTTTAACTAGAAAACCCTGACCGTCGTAGTAGTTGATGCCAGTAAAGTTAACCCCAAGCTCGGTATCTCGGCTCGAAGTCCAAGTGGTGTTACGCGAGAGTACGTCAATCTCGCCTGACTGGAGCGCGGTTAACCGCTCTTTGGCATTTAACGGAATATATTGCACCTTGCTTGGGTCATTAAAAATGGCTGCCGCCACGCCACGACATAAGTCTACATCCAGACCTTGCCACACGCCTTTTTCATCGGGGTGAGAAAAGCCTGCTAATCCTGCGTTAACCCCACATTTTAATTCCCCTCTTTCGTGCACGGCTTCTAAGGTTTCTGCTTGTACTTGCGTTATGCCCACGGCGAAAGTTGCGGCAACTAATAATGCATTTCTTCTGAAGGTGGTCTTATTACTGTTAACTGTGTTGATACTCATCATGGTTCATGTCCCTTTGAATTAACGAGGTTCAGTAACGATATAATTGGGTATTAGAAAATGACTTGCCCCTTAGAGTATTAGCACAAAATAAATATTTGGTTGGTATTCAGGCTATTTTTAATACAATTAAACTTGAGCAATATCAAAGCTAAGGCACGCGTTGTGTACTAAGCAGACAGTGGCTATGAGGGAATTGTTTAGCCTGATGCTTCGCATTCGCTGCTAAAATAGCCACATCATGATGAGAGTGACAGCCGCGGTTATCAGGAGCGACTACGCCGATAGCGAGCCCCAATAAAGGAAAAAACTGCTGCTCACCATTACGGTTACAGGCCACCATTCCTTGGCTTTGCCTGTGCTCAATATGATAGAAGTTCGCTATGCCGTCGGTAAACCGCGCCAGTATTAGCTCGCACAATTCACGCCAGTGACAGTGGCCATCAAACACGGCCACAAAGTCATCGCCGCCCACATGGCCAATAAATTGCTCGGCACCGGCCACCACTTCTTGAAACAGCTGGGCGACCCATTGGATGACTTTGTCTCCTTGGGCATAGCCATAAACATCGTTATAGGGTTTAAAGTGGTTAAGATCAAAATAAGCGACGTAAAAGTCGCGCTGTTGCTGTAGCGCATCGTCAATGGCTTTATAGATGGGTACGTTGCCGGGTAGCTGCGTGAGCGGGTTAGCATAGCGGGCATGCTGCAAACGTTGTTCGGTGATATTGCGCAGTAAGCCGCGCACCGAGGCGAGCCCGTAATAGTCGCTTTGGCGAGTGAGAATAAAATGAGATAAAGGCTCGGTTTCATCGTCGAGGGTAATCAAACCACTGGCAGCTTCTAACGACGTTTGCCAGTCCATTATTACTGGCGTATCCATGGCATGGCGAACACTTTTATTGGCATAGAGTGATCGGCCATAAGAGCCTGAAAATAACTCCATTACTTTTGCTCGTCGCAATATGCCAATCGGTGTGTGCTGTGCTAATACGGGCAACGATTGCAGTCGCTCGTTGGCTAATAAAATATCAAACACCTGCTGTATGGTATCCTCGATATCGACCGTGATCCCAGTGCGAGCTAGTGTAGCCACACTTTCCTGTTGTCGAATGGCGAGGGGGGATGGCGGTTGGGTATCCAGACGGGGTGCTTGCAGCAAAGGTGCGGCTTGGGGGCGGCCCAAGTAATAGCCTTGGCACAGATAAACGCCCATTTGTTGTAGCTGTTGCAGCTCGTCCTCGGTTTCAATGCCCTCGGCAATTACCTGAGACTGCATGCCGCGTGCTAAGGTAATAATGCTTTGTACAAACTCGCGCTTAATCGGGTCTTGGTGTAAGTCTTGAATAAAGTAGCGATCGATTTTTACATAGTCGGGTTTGACTTCTGACCACAGCTTAAGGCCGGAATACCCCGTGCCTAAGTCGTCAATGGCAATTAAAAAGCCCAAGCTACGATAGTGGTCAACGGCAATTTTTAGGCCGGCGGGATCTAAAATAGGGTATTGTTCTGATAGCTCAATAACGACTTTATTAGCAGGAATGCCCAGTGCTTGCGCCATACGTTGAGTACAGCCCTTGGGGTGCTGCTTGTCGAGCAACAGGTTGGGGTTGACGTTAATAAATAACAGTCCTGTCATCTGTAATTGGCAATAGCTTTGCATGGCCTGTTGACGACAGTGCAGATCCAACTCAGACAGTAAGCCCGTCTGTTTGGCTTCATTAAAAAGCGCCCCAGGAAATTCCAATGGGTGTGCCACAGGGCCTCTAATTAAGGATTCATGCCCCAATAAACGATGCTGGCGCGTATCGACTATGGGTTGAAATACTGGCTGTAAAGCGTGCTGCTCCAGTAGGGTGATAAGAGTGTTTTTAGGTAGCGAACAAGTCATGAGAACACCATGTAACAACGATGGTGCTCAGTGTATGACTGCTGTATGAAAAAAATATGACATTAAGCTATATTGTTTTACCAGCTAAGCTGCTCCCAGCCCCGCTGTTGGGCAATTAAACGCAAGTGTGCGTCACCGTTCACTACGGCAGCTTGGTCAGCATACTGTAATAAAGGCAAATCATTGAGTGAATCGCTATAAGCATAACTTAAAGAGGGGATAAGCCCTTGTTCATCTAGCCAGCTTTGCAGTCGAATAAGTTTACCCTCTTGGTAGCTGTATACGCCGTGAGTTCGGCCATTATACACTCCATCACAACATTCAAGCATAATGCCAATGGCATGCTCAACCCCCAGCGCACGAGCGATGGGGTTAACTAGGTGTTCGCCGGTGGCAGATACTATCACCACGCAATGGCCTTGAGCTTGATGCCAATTTAGCCGTTTGCGTGCTTTGGAGTAGACGATAGGCAGTATGTCTTGCTGCAAAAACTCCTCTACTAGCGGGGCGAGATCTTGTGTCTGCCAACCATTCAGAGGGGCCAGAGTGAGCGCCATATAGGCGTTCATGTCCATCTGTCCCTGATAGTAGGCGTCCATCAGATTTTTTTCTTGTACCAGAATGTCAGCACTGGCCAGCTGACGGCGCACCATAAACGCCAGCCATAAACTGGCCGAGTCACCGGCAATTAGGGTTTCATCTAGGTCAAAAATAGCCAGTTTCATCAGGCAACCTCTTTTAGTTCGGTGCAGTCAAAGAGCAGTTCCAGCGGGCTGCCCACCGATAACAGTGTATCGGCACCTCTATTTAATCTATCTACGGTTAGCAGGCAACCCGCTGCCTCAATACGGTAGCGGATCACATTGCCCAGTAGTTGATGAGCAATAACCTTGGCCGGTATCGGTGCCGTCATAGTGGGGCCATAGTCTCGACCCCACTCACGAATATAAATGGACTCGGGACGCACGGCCAGTCTAGCGTTAATGTTTAGGCCTAGTAGTGTATAAGCTTGTGCGGGGGAGAGCAGATTATAATTGCCGATAAATCCAGCTACAAAGTCGGTAGCGGGGCGAGTATAGACAACTTCTGCAGTATCAGCCTGTACTATCTGACCTTGATTCATTACAAATATTCTATCAGATAGAGTAAGCGCTTCTTCTTGATCATGAGTAACAAACACAGTCGTTAAATTAAGTTGTTGCTGTATTGTTCGTATTTGTTCACGCAAACGTTTACGGATAGGGGCATCAAGGGCGGATAGAGGTTCGTCGAGTAGCAGAATTCGAGGTCGTACTACCAAGGCTCGTGCTAAAGCGACACGCTGGCGCTGACCACCGGAAAGCTTAGCGGGATGGTAATGGGTGCGAGCTTCTAAACCAACTAACTCAAGAGCTTCATCTACGCGGCGAGCGATATCTTTTTTACTTACTCGTTTCATGTTCAACCCAAAGGCAACATTATCGGCCACCGTCAGATTAGGAAACAGCGCATAGCTTTGAAAAACCATGCCGATGCCGCGTTTTTGCGGCTTAAGCCAAGTAATGTCTTCGCCGGCAACCCGTATTTGTCCGCTGTCTGGGGTGGTTAATCCGGCAATACTGCGTAACAGTGTCGACTTGCCGCAACCTGATGGGCCGAGCAGGGTCACAAACTCTCCTTTACTGATATCAAAACGGATATCTGTAAATACGGGAGTGTCGGTGAATGATTTGGTTAGGTTGGTGACTTCTAGGTAGTGCATTAGCGGCTCCGAGTTTGTAGACGCAAGGCGAACCAGGTCGCGATGCCGATAAAGAGAAAATAAGACATCACCATGGCGCTGGTAAAGTGACCACTATTGGTGCGCTGACTATATAAATAGACTTGCAGGGTTTCAAAACGGGTGCCGACCAACATATTGGCAAATACGAACTCGCCGAATAAAAACGAGAAAGACAAGAACAGCGCCGCCAGCAGGCCATTACGGATGTTAGGTAATACCACCCGCAAAAAAGCCATCACCGTACTGGCACCTAGCAGGTGTGCCGCATCAATCAAGTCCGACAAGGGAATGGCGTCCAGATTATTGGCCAGTGCGCGGTACATAAAAGGTAGGCTGATGGTGAAATAGCAGAAAATTAAAATCCAAGGGCCGCCAATCAATGGTAAAGGGCCTCCCGCATACAATTGTAGCAGGCCGACCGATGACACCACGGGCGGCACCGCAAAAGGCAATAAGATTAATAGATTCATCAGCCCTTTTAGACGCGGAAAATAATAGAACACCACAAACAAGGTCGGCAGTATCAATAGCAAACTCAGTAACAAGGCGGCCAAACACACCAGCAATGAACGAGCGAAAGCGGCCAAAAATCGGCTGTCGGTCCACAGCGTGATATACCAATCTAATGTAAAGCCATTGGGTAAAATATGCGCGCCCCATTGTGCAGATAAGGAGTACACCAAGGTGATGATGATGGGGGCAGCCAGTAGGCACAATAGCCCGTTGACGGTTAATCGAGCTAACAGCGGCGCTTTGGGTGACTTATTCATAACGGCTCCGGCTAATAATCCACTGATTGATGGCAGTTACCATAAGCAGTATCGCCATCAACAATAATGACAGGGCGGCGGCCAGCTGCGGTTCAAGAAAAATATCACCGGCAACCAAGGCGGAAATCTGGATGGTGACTAAGTTATAATTGCTGGTCATCAGCGCAAAGGTGCTGGCATAAGCGCCCAATGCATTGGCCAGCAATATAATAAAAGTGCCTAGTAAGGCCGGCGTTAGCACGGGTAATACGACCCGTAGCCAATATTGCCAAGGGCGAGCGCCGAGCAGCGCCGCGGCGTCTCGCCAGTCTTCTTTGAGGCCGCCGAATGCGGGGTAGAGCAATAACATGGCCAGTGGAATTTGAAAGTAGGTATAAAGCACAATAAGCCCACTGCGAGAATACAAATTAAAGCTATCGGCAATTCCGACTTCTTGCAGCAGTAAAGTTAAGGCCCCGTTCATGCCCAGTAACACGATAAAGGCAAACGCCAGCGGCACTCCCGAAAAGTTGCTGGCCATAGTGGTGAAGGCCACCACCATATCTTGTAACTTACCCGGTACTTGGCGTAGTGCCGCACAGCCCGCTAGCGCGATCAGTAAACCGAACAGGCTGGACCACAGCGCCAAATCGATGCTGTTAGTAAATGACTGTATATAAAAGGGTGAGTCAATAATTTCTTTAATATTGGCCAAACTCCAGTGACCTTCTGCCCGAAAGGCGTTGATCAGCACCCAGAACATAGGTGCTAACTGAAACAAGCCAAACAGCAATACAAAAGGCAGTAGCCACAATAAGGGGAGCCCGCGCCGCCACGCTGCGGGTTTGGCCACCACAGACGCGGCATTATTAAGCTGCTGAGCGGATGCTCGTGTCTGGGGGAGACGGGGATCGGTTTGGGGAGTGGTATTTGGGTAGATATTGACGGCTAGAGACTCATTCATTTTAATAACTCACTGCATAGAGGTTTGTCGTGAGGTACCCCAAGCAGGCTGGCGATAGTGCCACATAGCTCTATTTGTTTGGGGCGGGCATAACGGTCATGACTAAAGGCGGATCCTGCGACCAACAACGGTATGTCTCGCTCTTCAGGCAAGGTGCCACTATGGCTATGATCTTGGTTCATGCCGTGATCGCTGGTGATTAACACTTGATAGTCCTCGGCTAACCAGTGCGGCATATAATTAGCCAATAGCAGGTCGAAACGCCGAGCACTGTTGCGGTACTGACGAGAATCTAAGCCGAACTTGTGGCCGGCATCATCGATATTCATGGGATGGATCAGCAAAAAATCCGGATTGAACCGGGTTCTGAGAACCTCTGCGTCTTGTAGCAGGTGACAGTCGGGGTAGTGATCTTGAGAATAAAATAAGCCGTACTGTATGAGTAATGTTAAGTCTTGAGTAAAGCGATCTCGTATTGGCTGGTAAGGGGCGCGGTTATACAGCTCGCTGACCCAATGATAGGCTGCTGCCGCCGTGGTGAGGTCAGCCGATCTCGCCAGTGAAAACACACTTTGCTGCGTGCTAAGGCGCGCCATGTCATTATTTAATATACCGCTGTCTACCGGCCGAGAGCCGGTAAGAATGCATTCATAAAGGGGGCGAGACACCGCTGGTAGCTCACATTGCATTTTATAGCTGGTGACTTGTTCCGCTTCGTTCAAGCCCTGTAAGTAGCCCATACACTGTTGGGCTACTTCATAGGCCAGTCCGTCTATTATGACTAATATGACCTTGCTCATTATGCGTTATCTCTGTTGATGAATAAGTACGGCCGACTGCCACTGGCGAGATAAAGTACGGGTGCTTTTCTCCCAAGCTTTATGGTCGGAAATTGGGCGAGCGACCTCGTACATCGCTTGGGGTAGTAGTTGCGCTTGTACTTCTGCTGGCAGGGTGACATTATCGCGAATGGGGCGGGCATAACCGCGAGCCAAATTAATTTGTCCGGCATCACTTAAGATATATTCCCGAGCCAGCTTGGCGGCGTTTGGATTTTTAGCATATTTATTGATAATGGTGGCATAGCCTGAAATCAGCGAACCATCATTTGGAATAACCACGGTAAAACGGTCGCGGTCAATTTGATCGCGATAACTAAGGGCGTTGAAGTCCCATAAGATGGCCATTTCCACTTCGCCTTTTTCTAAGTTAGCAATATTAGGGTCTATGGGAGACAGGCGGCCTTGCTTGGCAAGCTCGGAAAATAAATCTAGTGCTGGTTTGATATTGAACTCATCGCCGCCTTGCGCAAATGCGGCAGCTAATATGGCGCTGTTGGCTTGTGCGGCCACCCCTACATCACCAACGGTCACTTGGTAGTTGCCATCTAGCAGGTCTTGCCACGAGGTGGGAGCTTTGTGTATCAGTTCGTTATTAACGATAAAGGCGATAGTGCCGGTGTAACCCAACATCCAGTGGCCGTCTTCATCTTTGGCCCAATCGGGGATCTGTTCCCAAGTGGTAGGTTTATAGGCTTGAGTGACGCCTTGGCGTACGGCGATGGGGCCAAAAGCGGCACCTACGTCGCCAATGTCTGCAGTGGCGTGCTCTTTTTCTGCGGCAAACTTAGCGATTTCTTGAGCCGAGCTCATGTCAGTGTCTTGATGCTCAAGACCGTAGTGCTCGTTTAAGTCCTGCCAAGTGTCTTTCCAGTTCGCCCAGCTATCTGGCATACCAACGCTGTAAATTTTGCCCTCGGCTCGGGCCTTTTGCTCTAATGTTGCGATATCGTTGGCAAGTACAGCAGAGCTGCTGAGACTTAGCGCCAGCAGACTGGATATTTTTAGTGTGCGCTTCATCGATTTTAATCCTCAGGAGTAAGCTAAAGTTCGAAGCTGATACTAAGTGAGGTCGATGACAGTAGGGTTGTATTTTTATGGCAATTTAATGTCGAAAGCTAAATTGGCGCTTTGGCTGAGCTAATTGTTGCGTTATTTCTCTTCTAATATATCTGTTAAAGATAAATGACTGCGAAACAGATTAGTGCTATTTCCTTCGCGGGTAACATAGATAAACCCATCTTGGCCTAGGGTAATGCCTTCAAACTGACCGTTTTCGCTTAATTGTAATCGCTTACCCTGATGCTCAAGTACTCGGCCATTTTTTACAGGGTAAAGCCAAACCCAAGCTTTACGATGCCACCAGCTACGGCTATAACCAAGTAGCAGTAAAGTACTCGTCTGTTTATCAAATTCGGCGCCGGTTACAAGCATTTTAGGGTTGAGTTGCTGCCAAGCTTTTAATGGGCGAGTATTTGCAGTGGTAGGGACTTTGTATAGGGTGGTTTTTTGATCAAGCCAGCGCTTAGTCAATAACCATAATTCGTCGTCTACCCAAGTGAGCGCCTCGGCATCGAAGTTATGTTGATGCGGTGGTGGCTTAAAGTGGCTTTGTTCATTTTGATGTAGCGTCAATGGTAAAATACTAAGGTCGCGCCGCCTGCCGTGATTATTACCTATATCAGCCAAGTAGACGGTATTGCCGCGTACGGCAATGTCTTCCCAGTCATTATGATCCGCTGCAACTGGTCGTTGATCGATGATCTCGCCATCTATAGTGAGTATAAACAATGCTGCATGATGACCGCTGTCGTTATGACTGATAAAACCTTGCTGCCAGCTGATGAGACCAGAGGTTTCTGCTAATTGTTTATTGAAACGCGACAATGGCTCTAGCGTTAACGACTGGCTGTATGCAGTCGTACAGCCGGTGAGTAATAATATTGAACACCATAAAATAATGCGCATGAAGGCAACCCAACCTAAGAAAAGCTATTGTTGTAATCTGTTTTATCTGAAGCTCAACATATTACCGTCATATTTTGTCAATCTCACCAATCGTCACTAGCATGTGGCGGCAAGAGTAGAATTATTAATATAAGGTTAAATGTGGGTGTTGAAGTAGGCCGTGCTGATTAAATGCTGAAGTTAGCTCATAGTTGCTATATTTATTTAATTATCCAGCTCAATATTAGGCTGAAAGCTGTTAAGCTCTCGGCAAAATAACCATAGGTTGAACATAAGAGGAGGGCAGGGTGACCAAAGGTATTACGTTATCGGTATTAGCGTCTGTGCTGTTTGCGTTCTTGTATTATTATGCAAGTTTAATGCAGCCACTGAATGGTGAAGTGGTCTTTGGCTGGCGCATGCTGTTGACCATGCCCTGTGTTGCGCTTTTTCTACTTTATAGTGGCGATTGGAAGCTGGTTACCGACTTATTTGCCGAAGCTAAGGCGCGGCCTATCTTATGGTTTGGTCTGCCGTTATCAGCGGCCTTGCTGGGCGTGCAACTGTGGATTTTTATGTGGGCGCCCATTAATGGTCGTGGGTTACCTGTGTCATTGGGCTATTTTATGATGCCCTTAGTGCTAGTGCTAATTGGCCGATTTTTTTACCAGGAAAGGCCCACGCGTTTACAGTGGGCTGCGGTTGCCTTTGCCGCCGTTGGGGTGGCAAACGAGGTGTGGCATGCCGGTGGAGTGTCGTGGGAAACCCTAGTGGTGGCCCTTGGTTATCCGGCTTATTTTGTGTGGCGCCGTCAACTAAAGTGTGATCATTTAGGGGGCTTGTGGTGCGATATGCTGTTAATGATCCCAGTGGCCGCTTGGTTTGTGTTATCAGTAGATATCCCGTTTGCCGCCTTTGGGGAAAGACCTATCCTCTTGTTATTGGTGTTAGGGCTTGGCATGGTCAGTGCTTTGGCCTTGGTGTGTTATATTTTAGCCAGTCGTCAGCTGCCCTTTAGTTTATTTGGCTTATTAAGCTATGTGGAGCCGGTATTGCTGGTGGTGGTGTCTTTGGTGTTAGGCGAAACCATTAAAGCGGCAGAGTGGCCCACGTATATCGCCATTTGGCTGGCGGTGGGCTTATTAGTGCTAGAAGGGGTGAAACAACTACTCACCTTTAAACGCTACCCCTTTGACGGTAACCCTCCTAGCTAGCGCCAAGGTAGTTAGATATCCAATGAGTTACAATCTTTTTGTTGGGGCGAGCTTGTTTGCACAACAACCATGGCACGGCTTAAAATTTAACGCAAAGTCTAGACGTCCAACAGAGTATTTACGAAAAGCCGGAGCTATCCTTTCGTCATTGCGAGGAGTGTAACGACGCGGCAATCCAGCTTTTTGTTTTCTGACAGCTTACCGCCTAAAGCTTACAGCTGTCTTTATGCCCACATCACACACAGTGCTGCGATAACAATTAAGGCCAGCCCCCACTTATCTTGGCGAGCGAGGGTTACTTTAAAATAATACGTAGAAATTAGCAGCGTAAACAGCACCTCTACTTGGCCTAAAGTTTTTACTAAGGCCACGCTTTCTAAGCTCATGGCGCTAAACCAACCAATAGAGCCTAAACAACTGGTTAGACTGACTAATGCGGTAAGAGCTGGGCGCTTAATTAAGCCGGTTAAGCTGGCGGGATCACGTATACCTAGCCAACTCACTAATAATAGGGTTTGCAGGCTGATCACTAACAAGAGTACCCAAGCGGCCGAAAAAGGAAAGTCGAGTTCAAGTAATAAACTGGCTTCACGTACCCATAACGAGGTGAGCGCAAAGCTTAACCCACTGGCCACACCCAGTAGTAGAGTTTTGGGGGAGACTTGGCCGGTTACTTGGCGCATGCCACTTAATAAGCCCACGGCTAGGCTACCAATCACCACCCCCATCCACCCTAGGGGGGAAAGCAGCGTACCAAAAAATGCCACCCCTAATATGGCTGCCCAAATGGCTTCACTTTTGGCAAGCCCGACACCGACCGCATAATTACGTAACTGAAAGAGTCGCACCATTAAAGCGGTGGCCGCAATTTGGCATAATGCGGCTCCCACAATATAAGCAGTAAATACATAGCTCGTGTGTGAATCAGTAAAGTGCGGCAGCGGTTGGCTCGGTTGCCAGTAATACAAACCCCATAAATAAAGTGCTGCTATGGGGCCGGCTAGAATAAAGCGCGCCAAAGTAACGCTAGTAGCGCCTAAATCTTGGCTAAGCTGTTTTTGAAATGCATTACGCCACGCCTGCATAAAGGCGGCAAATAAAGTAAAAGGGATCCAGAGCATGAGTTCGTTCCACGAAGCGATAAGCCGTCAGCTAAAGAAAAACACCCTGTATTGTTAGGGTGTTTTTGGTTAGGGTTAGTCTTGTTCACTTTCTGAGAGCTGACGGCTTAAAGCTTACCGCTGTGTTTTATCCTGTTGTTGTTTTTTGCGCGCCAGTTTTTCAGCGCGGCGTTGGACTGCAGCAGCCACGGCGTCGCTACCAATGTGTGCTTCGCCGCGCGCTTGGGCTAACTGTAGCTGGCGCTCACGCTCGGCGTAACGGCGCTTTTGCTCAGGCGTTTGCTTGTCATAACAGTGTGGGCAGCTCACGCCATGTTGATAATGGGCATGTTGTAATTCTGCGGGTGACAAAGGCGCGCGGCAAGCCGAGCACAGTTGGTATTGGCCAGGCTGCAGTTGATGATCTACGGTAACGCGATTATCAAATACAAAGCATTCGCCCTCCCACAGTGATTCTTCAGCGGGCACTTCTTCTAAGTACTTTAATACGCCGCCATGCAGGTGATAGACCTCGTCAAAACCTTGCTCTTTTAAGTAAGCGGTGCTTTTTTCGCAGCGAATACCGCCAGTACAAAACATCGCCACTTTTTTGTGCTTATTGGCATCAAGGTTGTTTTTAACGTATTCGGGAAACTCGCGAAAGCTGTCGGTATTTGGATTAAGGGCACCTTTAAAGGTACCAATACCCACTTCGTAATCGTTACGGGTATCGACCACCACCACCTCGGGGTCGGAAATCAGCGCGTTCCAGTCTTGAGGGGACACATAGGTGCCGACCACGCGTTTAGGGTCAATCCCTTCAACGCCTAAGGTAACAATCTCTTTTTTAAGTTTTACTTTGGTGCGATAAAAAGGTTGCTCTTCGCTAAGTGACTCTTTGTAATCAATACCGCTAAAACGGGCGTCGTTAGCAAACCAAGCTTTCAATTGTTCAATGGCGTCCCGAGAGCCCGCCACTGTGCCATTAATGCCTTCATTGGCCAGTAGCAGGGTGCCACGAATTTGTACCGACTCCATCATAGATTGTAATGGCTCGCGCAGCGCTTGGTGGTTATCTAGGGTAACGAACTTATAAAGAGCACATACAACAAATTGCGACATAACTTCCTCCAGCGCATTATTAACTTCATATGCGCCGTATTAATCAAAAAGGTGTGGTCATGGGGTTATGCATAACCTAATGGCGCAAATGATATCAAACTTTAGCGAGATGTGAGAGCAAAGCCGACAGCACTAAGCCAGAAAAAGAGATAAAAAAAGCCCCAAGCCTAACAGGCGTGGGGCTGATTTTTATCGCTTACTTACAAGCTTGCATTAGCTGTTGAGCCTGCTTCTTCATCTTTTGCAAATACAGCTTGGTCGGTTTGACCCAGTAACTTGCTCGAAATGGTACCGGCAGTCATGGAGCCATTCACGTTTAATGCGGTGCGCGCCATATCAATTAACGGCTCAATGGAGATGAGCAAGGCGGCTAATGCCACTGGCATACCCATAATAGGTAATACGATTAAAGCAGCAAAAGTAGCACCGCCGCCCACACCAGCCACACCAAAAGAGGCGAGGGTGATCACGCCCACCAGAGTAGCAAGCCACAGTGGGTCCAGTACATCAATGCCCATGGTTGGGGCTATCATCACAGCCAACATGGCTGGATAAATACCCGCACAACCGTTTTGACCAATAGTGGCGCCAAAGGAGGCCGAGAAGTTGGCGATAGTATCCGGTACCCCTAACTTATTGGTTTGTGCCTGCACGTTAAGTGGAATAGTGGCTGCACTGGAGCGGCTGGTAAACGCAAAGGCTAATACTGGCCACACTTTAGTGAAAAAGCGTTTTGCATTTACACCCACCAAGGTGAGCAAGACACCGTGGATCACAAACATAATGGCAATCGCTAAATAAGAGGCAATTAAAAAGCCGCCTAAGCTGATGACATCTTGTAAGTTAGAGCCGGCAATCACCTTGGTCATTAATGCCATCACCCCATAGGGTGTTAGCTTCATCACCAAGCGCACTAGACGCATAATTAATGCTTGTAGCGCCTCAATACCCCCAATCACACGGCGGCCTAATTCGGGCTCATCTTTTAATAAGGTCAGCGTGGCTAACCCTAAGAAAGTGGCAAATACCACCACACCAATCACAGAGGTCGCACTGGCGCCAGTCATATCAGCAAAGGGATTGCTAGGAATAAACGACACCACTAACTGAGGCACAGAAAGATCAGCCACATTGCCCACTTGTGATTCTAAATGCTCGGCACGCGCCAACTCACGGGCCCCTTGTACTAAATCAGCGGCACTTAAACCAAAGGCTTGCGTGACAAAAACACCGACTAATGCAGAAATAGCAGTGGTAAACAGCAAGACGCCCAGCGTTAACAAGCTAATTTTACCCAAAGAGGTCGCATTATGCAGGCGGGCCACAGCACCCAAAATAGAGACCAGTACCAAGGGAATGACGATCATTTTTAATAAACGCACATAGCCTGAGCCCACCATATTGACCCACTCTAGGGTGTCGGTAATGGTGGCGGCATCATACAAAGCCTGCATAATAAAGCCGGCGGCGACACCAAACACTAAGCCGGTCAATACTTGACGCGAAAGAGATTGCCCGCTGCGGGCCAGTTTACCCAGCAGTAGCATTAATAATAAAAACACAGCTAGATTAAATAACACCAGCAGCATGGTTACTCCGTAAACAGTAATTTATGTGGTTAATATGCAATGTTATCAGTAGATTCGACTGAGCTATAATCTATTTTGTTATGAGAGCTAACGATTCAGTATATAGCACTAAGAGATAGCGGTGAGCCGTCAGCCATAAGCTGTCAAAAAAAAGCACAAAGCCTAAAAGGGATCGGAGTCATTTAGTTGAAGTTGAAGACGGAGTTAAACACTAATAGTTTTCAAGTTGCTGTTTTTAAATAGTTTTATTTATAGTGGGCTCGGTTTAGATTGAACGCTTAGGGTTGTCTGTTGATAAATGACCCCGACCCTTTTTATTATTGCGCCAAGCTACCCCTAACGTAGATGCTCTTTTGGACGTTAGGGCTTTGTGTTGAACTTTAAACCGCCCCATGGTTTTTGTGCGAATAAATTCGCCCCTACATAAAACACCGCATTTCATCAATCGTAGGGGCGCTTGTTTAGTCTTTGGTTTATCTGACAGCTTATAGCTGACGGCTGAACGCTGTCCGAAGGACCTTTATTATTTCAGCTGTTCTAGCAAAGAGGCGCTGGCGTAGCCGTCGGCGACTTGTGCGCGTGATTGTTGATAAGCGCGAATGGCTTTAATGGTGTTAGGTCCAATTACCCCATCGGCACCTTTAGTACTAAAGCCTTTGGCTGTAAGTGCACGCTGTAACTCTAGTTTTTCGCTGCGGCTTAAGGCACGTTCTTCTCTTGGCCATTTGGCGACGAATTCACCACCACCGGCTATTTTTTCAGCTAGATGTCCTACGGCCATGGCATAAGAGGTTGCGTTGTTATAACGGCGGATCACATAGAAGTTCTTAAAAATGGCAAAGGTAGGGCCATGAGCACCCGCAGGCACTAAAATAGCGGCTTTGCCATAATCAGGTAATGGCTGCCCCGTTATTGTTGTTACGCCTTGTTGTTGCCACTCGCTAACCGGTTGACGGTTGCTTTGGTCAGCTTGGGTATAGTCAAAATCCTTTGGTAAGCTCACCTCTACGCCCCAAGGCGCATTATGTTGCCAGCCAAAGCGCTTTAAATAAGCGGCAGTTGAAGCCAGCGCATCGCTAGGATCATCCGACCAAATATCGCGTTTACCGTCACCGGTAAAGTCTTGAGCGTATTCTAAATAACTGGTGGGCATAAACTGGGTATGTCCCATGGCGCCTGCCCAAGAGCCGCGCATGCGCTCAGGAGTCACATCACCCGATTGCAGTATAGAAAGCGCGGCAATTAATTGCTTTTCGGCAAAGGCACGGCGTCGGCCTTCAAACGCTAAGGTTGCTAAACCTGCAATAGTGCTGGTGTTGCCACGGTAAGAGCCATAGTTGGTTTCCATGCCCCACACCGACAAAATCACACTGGCATCTACCTGATAGCGGGCTTCTATGGCGCTGAGTGTGCTGGCCAGCTGTTTAGCTTTTTCACGACCGGTACTGACGCGCGCCGCTGAGGTGGCGGTATCTAGGTACTCCCAAATTTGTCGCGTAAATTCAGCCTGATTACCATCTAACTTTATAACCTTTTTACTCACGGTCACGTCTTTAAAGGCACGATCAAACACAGCCGGTTTGATGCCCTTGGCTAAGGCTTTTGCACGAAAATCCGTACGCCACGCATTAAAGTCGGCCTGCTCAACCGGCTGAGTGGAGGCTTGCTTGGTTGATGTGTTCGTTTCTGCGGCTGTAGTGGTGTTTGTGGTGGGAGTAGCAGAAGCCGTGGTGGCATGACTGGCACAGCCTGTTAACGCTGTACCCAATATAAGTGCACTTAAAGAGTGTCGTTTAAACATGAGATCTCGTTAGTTAATAGCATAATGTAGGCCTGTATAGCAGCATATCCGATGGGAGTAAAAATGAAAGGGGAAAAGGGTTATTTTCCTCTGATAGACAGGCTGTATAATAAATAATAAATTGATAAAAATCATAGTCTATTAGCAGATAGTGTCACTCAGCTTTGCTATGATCACAAACGCAAGCACCTGTCGGCTCACTTTGGGTAATATATTGAATATTGAGACCTAATAGAGAAGCATTTGCTTCATTTGTTGTCTAGGGTGTTGGCAGTGGTGCCATTATTAATGGGTGGTGAACCAAAACAGAGTGCGAGATATGATATTAACTCGTATCACAGGTATTCGATCGGAGCGGTTATGTATCTGATTAGAGATTTTAAAGACACTGACTTGAGCAGCCTTGAGCTTATCTATCATGATGCTGTGATGCAGCAAGGACGTCGGGGTTATAGCAGTGAGCAGGTAGAGTATTGGGCCGCTTTTCCGTATTTATACGCGGCTGACTTTAAAACATTGGTGTTAACAGGGTACACCCGAGTGATGGCTTGTAACCAAATACCCGTTGCCTTTGCCACCTTGTATCCTGACGATCACTTAGCGCTGCTTTATGTGTTAGGTGATCACGCAGGCCGAGGGATTGCTGGGCGTTTATGTGAAGACATTGAACAAGAAACTCGGCGTCGTGGAGTAACATGTTTGCGTACCGATGCCAGTGTATTATCACGGCCCATCTTTGAACAGCGTGGTTATCAGCTCATTGAGAAAGAGCTGATAGTGAAAGGCGATTTAGAGTTTACCCGTTTTATTATGGAAAAATCGCTAGCATGATAACCTGACTATATAAGAGCAAGGCTAAGTAACAACGCCGTTGTGCTTAGTGTGGTAACAAATTTATTCTTTTTTTGTTGTTATTGTGATTGCGCCAGTGTGTTGAGATTTTTAGCAGCAACCTTATCCCCATTTGACATCTTATTGGAGCTTACAGTTACATGAACAAACCCCTCATAGCTGGTTTATTGACCCTAGCGCTGGCCGGTTGTGCTAGCTCTCAACCCGACCAACCTTTTAGTCTTACTGTGGCACATATTAATGACACGCACTCACACTTTGACCCCAGTGACGTGCAACTGACGCTGAATAACAAAACTGTGTATACCCGTGTGGGGGGCCATCCTCGTTTATTGTCTTATGCTAATCAACTTCACCAGCAGGCGGCACAAACAGAACAGCCTTTTTTATTATTACATGCAGGGGATGCTTGGCAGGGCAGTGGTTACTTTAAGTTGAATGAAGGCGCCATGAATGTGGATCTGTTAAATCAACTGCCATTAGATGCCATGGTATTAGGAAATCATGAATTTGATCTTAATAATCAACGCTTAAGTGATTTCATAGACGGTGTGACCTTTCCGATTGTCGCGGCTAACTTAGATGTGAGTCAAGATAGCGATTTACAAGCAGTTGAAAATTTAACTCCCTACGTCTTGTATGCATTTAAAGGCGATAAAAAAAAGCGTGTTAACAGCGTAGAAGATGCCGGTAAATATCCGGTAGTGGCAATTATGGGCTTGGTGTTAGAGGACATGGCTAATATTGCGCCTAACATTGGCCAGGCGCAATTTAAACAAGAGCTCGTCAGTGCCCAGCAAACAGTAGATACCCTCACCGAGCAGGGAGTTAAACACATTATTGCCCTAACGCACTTGGGGTTAGATAAAGATCAACAGTTGGCCGAACAGGTAAATGGTATAGATGTGATTGTAGGTGGACACTCGCATTCATTATTGGGTGACTTTAGTCAGCTTGGCTGGGAAAAAAATGCCCCCTACGCGCAACAATTCACTAACCCTGATGGTTTAGGTATTAGCTGTGTCGTGCAAGCCGGTAAATTTGCTCAGGCGATGGGTGAGTTGACGGTTAACTTTACCTTAGATGGGCAAGTCACAGATTGTAAAGGCACCAATACCTTATTGGTAGATAAGGTCTTTTATAATGATGTTCGTCGGGCAGATAAACACCGGCTAACGGATACAGAGCAAGAGCGCATTACCGGTTTTCTGGCCAAACAGCCCAATGTTGCCCTCGTTGATGAAGACCCAGGTTTACGGACTTACATTGATGAAACCTATCGCCCAGAGCTGCTTCAGACCTACGGTGCTGTGATTGGCCATGTGCCCTCGTCGTTGCAACATGTGCGGGTGCCTGTTGCCAATCAAGGCTCTCAAGTTGCACCCTTGGTGGCGGCGAGTCAATTATATTGGGCTAATACTCCCGAAGTGCGTGGAGTAAGTGGGCGTGAAGTTGATTTTGCTTTAGTGGCTGCGGGGGCTGTGCGTAACAACATTGAAGCCGGAGAGTTAAAAGCAGGTCATGTAGGGTTGGATATCTTACCTTTTGTGAATGCGGTGAGTTTGGTCTCTCTTACCGGTCGAGAGGTGGCGGGGTTACTGTTAGAAACCATTAATGGTGCGATTGGTGATGATACTCATGCCGGTCAGTTCCCCTATGTGAGTGGCTTGCGATACACCTTTAATGAAACTCGCCGTGGTCATGGTTATCTTGCTAACATAGAATATTTACATCAAGGTGAATGGCAACGTATTATCCCAGATGCGCGTTATCAGGTCGTGCTCACAGGCTATCATGCATCCGGTAATGATGGTTGGCATACCCTATTTGAGGCGCAGCAAGCAGAGACAGATAGAATCGATCTGGCTTATGTACAAGATGAGCTTACTGCATTTTTGGTATCGCGGTTAAGCAAAAATGAGCAGGGTGCTATAGAAGTTCATTATCAAAAACAAGCGCTAGACTGTCAGCTGCCTGGCGTGAGCTGTAATGCCGATGCCCAAGCCTTTATTGATTATGTACAGGCGCGTCGGCCAATATTAACGGCCTTACCTGAGTCTGGTGTTACAGTAAATCGCCTTCATTAATTCTCACCCATTGCGAGCCAGTCAAGGTTTACTTGACGGGCTCGCTTGTCAATGTTCGCTTTTACCAATATAAACCGTCAATCAGCTCTAGGGTGACTTGTTCGCCCTTGGCGACATTAGTGCGCTCTTGTTCTAGGTGCAGCAAACAGTTAGCTTGGGCCATGGCACTAAAGACACCAGAACTTTGAGTTCCTGCAGCCACAACCCCTAAGCTGCCATCGGCTTGAGTACTCACCCAGCCTCGCTGAAAGTCCATACGCCCAGCACTTTTCTTAAAGGGCATTAAGGCTGTGGCCTGCAAGGTAATGGGAGAGGGGACTGGCTCACCCATGAGTTTAGCAAGAGCCGGGCGTACCAATAGATGAAAGGTAACAGCGGCAGACACCGGGTTACCGGGCAGACCAAAAAAAGGGCAGTCGTTGATATGACCAAAAGCAAAAGGTTTACCGGGCTTAATGGCTAATTTCCAAAAGCCTATTTGACCAATTTCATCCAAAATTTGCTTAATGTAGTCGGCATCGCCCACAGACACGCCGCCAGAAGTAATAATGGCGTCTGACTCTTGGGAAGCTTGGGTTAAGGTTTGGCGGATGGCGTCAGGATCATCTTTAATAATGCCATAATCGCGCACTGTTACGCCAAGGCGTTGCAGCATGGCGCTTACACCAATGCGGTTGGAGTCATAAATATCCCCTGGCCCTAATAATTGGCCAGGAGTTTTTAGCTCGTCCCCCGTTGATAATACCGCCACGGTTAGTGAACGTTGTACATAGAGTTGCTCTAGCCCTAAAGAAGATAAGATGGCGAGTACGCGCGCATTAATGCGTGTGCCAGCTGAAAATACCCGTTCGCCTTGTGCCATGTCTTCAGCAGGCAAGCGCACATTCTGCCCTTCGGTTACAGTACCACTGGGGTAAACTATATTGTGCTCAGAGCGACAGTTTTCTTGCATTACCACCGTATCGGCACCCAATGGCAGGGCGGCTCCCGTCATAATGCGCGCACACTCACCGGCTTCTACTCGACCATTAAAAGGGTGGCCTGCTAAGCTGGTGCCAACCAGTGTCAGCCCTACACCTTCAGTTAAGTCTGCCGCGCGCAGGGCGTAACCGTCCATGGCGGAGTTAGCAAAAGAGGGGACATCAATCGGAGAGTGAAGATCGTCGGCTAATACCCGATTAAGTAGTTTATTTAAGCCGACTAGTTCGCTTTTGTTGATTTTATCTAGCTGATTCAGCATATCTTGCTTGGCATCGAGGTAAGGACGCAAGCCGGGCTGGTTGCAGGGATCAAATGTTGTCATATTGTACTTCCTCCAGTAGGGGGATGATTATTAGCCGATGAAATACCTTGCTTGGTAAAGCTGTTCTAATCTGGCATTCACTATGGACGGTAAATGCACTACCATTCTAGCCATTATATTTTGTCTCTTACTTCTTCTATTTCTTCGATGGGAACCACAATGACTGCTTTGAGTGATGCCGCTATTCGAGTCCGCTCTGCCCTTGAAAGCCGTGGGTTAGAAACGCCAATGAAAGGCAACAGCCTAACGCTTGATGAAAAGCAAACGCATATTACCGGTTTAATGACCGAGATGATGGATGTATTAGGGCTCGATTTAACCGATGACAGCTTAACCGAAACACCACAACGTATCGCTAAAATGTATGTGCGTGAAATTTTCTCAGGCCTAGATTATAGCTATTTCCCTAAAATTACCTTGATCGACAATAAGATGAAAGTCGATGAGATGGTACAAGTGCGCGACATCACACTCACCAGCACCTGTGAACACCACTTTGTGACCATAGACGGCACTGCCACTGTGGCCTATATTCCACGCTCAAAAGTGATTGGCTTATCAAAAATAAACCGCATAGTGCAATTTTTTGCTCGCCGCCCCCAAGTACAAGAGCGTCTTACGCAGCAAGTATTAGTCGCCTTGCAAACCTTGTTAGAGTCTGACGATGTGGCGGTTAGCATCAGTGCCACCCATTATTGCGTAAAAGCGCGCGGTGTGATGGACGCCACCAGTAGTACGACTACGACTTCATTAGGCGGCATTTTTAAAAGCCGAGCCGAAACGCGCCACGAATTTTTAAGTGGCGTAGTACGCTGACCCCCTGCGGGGAGCTTTAAGCCGTAAGTCTTTAGAATCGTGCCTTTAAGTGGTACTTCTACCAAACCGTGCCTTGTATCTAGGGGATGAATTTATATTTATGGCGTATGGCGCCCCGCAGTATTTTCAACGGTATTCGATCTGTAAGGAAATCTAATGGCGATCCCAAACACCATTAAGCCCAGAGTGGAAATTCGTTATTGTTCTTTGTGCCGCTGGTTATTGCGTTCGGCGTGGTTGGCACAAGAGATACTGTCTACTTTTAATGATGAGGTTGGTGAAGTGGCTTTGATCCCTGGCGAAAAGGGCCAATTTCAAATTATGGTCGACGGCCAATTAATCTGGTGTCGTGTTATTGATGACGGTTTTCCCGAAGCCAAAACCATCAAGCAGCGGTTGCGAGATCATATCGCGCCAGATCGACATTTAGGCCACAGTGAACCTAAATAATTGAGTGAATAAAATATGCACCATAAAGGGTGTAAATTCTCTTTTTCTGCTAGTCAGCCGTTATGGCTATGTGTAAAATCGCGCGGCTGAAATGCGATGCGCCAATAGGCGCAAATAATGAAATGTTCCCACTCTTTGTTAAAAGGTGGGTTTTCTGTGGCCCTTACCTATAAAGGGGACAAAGAATATGGCCGAATGGTCCACAAATGACGCGCTAAAAATATATAACCTACCTTACTGGGGAGCTGGCTTCTTTCATCTTGATGAACAAGGCCAAGTCACTGTCACCCCCGATAAATCTCGCCCAGAAGCCAAAATTGTGTTGTCTGATGTTGTAGAGCAACTCAAAGCAGACGGTTATGCTGCGCCTGTGTTGTTGCGCTTTCCTGAGATTATTAAAAGTCGAATAGATGCTTTATTTAATGCTTTTAATGAAGCAATTGACGAGTATGGTTACGAAGGTGACTATCTAACGGTCTACCCCATTAAGGTAAATCAGCAGCGTGGCGTGCTAGATGCGGTGACCAAAGCCTATAAAGACAAGCCTCGCTTGGGGTTAGAAGCAGGCTCAAAGCCAGAGTTATTGGCCGTGCTGGCGCACAGTCACGAAACTGAGTCGGTGATTGTGTGCAATGGCTATAAAGATAAAGAATATATTCGCTTGGCATTACTGGGCACTAAACTGGGTCATCAAGTCTATATCGTGATTGAAAAGCTCTCTGAGCTGGCCATGGTGATGGAAGAGGCCAAATGTATTGATGTTGAACCTAGGCTGGGTGTGCGCGCGCGCTTAGCGTCGCAAAGTGCAGGTAAATGGCAGTCTAGCGGTGGCGAAAAATCTAAGTTTGGCCTAAGTGCGGCTCATGTTTTGAACTTGATTAAACAACTCAGTGATACAGGCTGTTTGCACTGGTTGCAGCTGTTGCATTTTCACCTTGGGTCACAAATTGCCAATATTCGAGATATTCAAAAAGGTGTACGCGAATGTGGTCGTTTCTATGGTGAGTTACGCCGTTTAGGGGTGCCTGTCAACATTGTAGATGTAGGGGGCGGGCTTGGCGTAGATTACGAGGGAACGCGTTCACAAAGTGAGTGTTCGGCTAACTATAACTTACGTGAATATGCGAATAATGTGGTGTGGGGTATTGGTGATGTATGCCGTGAATTTTCTTTGCCCCATCCACTGATTATCAGTGAATCTGGGCGCGCCATCACAGCGCATCATGCGGTGCTTATTTCTGATGTGATCAGCATAGAATCAGCTAAACCACAGCAAGCTCAGGCACCTGCTGAAGGTGGGGCATTGTTGCTGCATAACATTTGGAAAACTTGGCAAGGTCTATGCCAAGAAGATCCCCCTTTGCTTGAAATTTATCACGATACGGTGGCCGAGCTCAGTGATGCACATCAGCAATATAATATGGGCTTATTAACGTTAGAAGAGCGAGCATGGGCAGAAGAAATTCACTTAAATATTTGCTTAAATATTAAGTCTAAACTGACTCCGGCTAACCGCTCACACCGTCCTATTATTGATGAGTTGAATGAAAAACTAGCCGATAAATGCTTTGTCAATTTTTCATTGTTTCAATCGCTACCTGATGCTTGGGGGATTGATCAAATATTTCCGGT
Source organism: Oceanisphaera pacifica (assembly GCF_017498065.1). GTDB lineage: Bacteria > Pseudomonadota > Gammaproteobacteria > Enterobacterales > Aeromonadaceae > Oceanimonas > Oceanimonas pacifica. The sequence goes on from NZ_JAGDFX010000013.1 coordinate 46,647, forward strand.
ATTGCCGCTCAGTGGCTTAGACAGAGCGCCCACGCGCCGTGCTGTTATTTTAGATATTACTTGTGACTCTGATGGTGCCATTGATCAATATGTAGACGGTCAAGGAGTAGAGACCACACTGCCTATGCCTGAATTTATTTCGGGTCAGCCCCAGTACTTGGGCTTTTTCTTAGTGGGGGCTTACCAAGAAATTTTAGGTGATATGCATAACCTATTTGGCGATACCCACAGCGCCGAGGTGTCGGTAGACAGCCATGGTAAGGTGGTGGTCAGTGATGTGAAAAGCGGCAGTACAGTGGCCGATATGTTGCGTTATGTAGACATTGACCCTTCTGTGATTAATGCACGGTACGAGACGCTATTAAATCAACCTCATTTAAATGATGAAGCGCGGACTATGATGCGCCAAGAGCTAAATGCAGGGCTTGAAGGTTATACCTACTTAGAAGATGAGCGTTAAACGCTGATAAAACACTTTTCCCTTAATATTCACACCGCCCTTACTAGGCGGTGTTTTTTATTCACTGCTTGTATTCTTTTTTACTGCATTACCTTGCTTGCGCTTAAAGTCTGCTGTCACCATGGCCAATGCGCTTAGGGCAGTCTCCACTTCTATGTTGTTCACTTCTAATAACTCAATTAAATCCACGGCTAATTTTACGTCTGCAGGGGCTTGGCTTAAATCCATGTCTGTGTCTCTTGTTGCAAGGTAGGGGCAGAAAAAGTCCAGCTGTCGGCGATAAGCTATCAGTTCAAGAACCATTTTGCAGTGATTAATACCAAATACACTAAATATTTGTTCTATTGAAAACCTGCATAAGAGAGGCAGCTGAGTCACCTCCCACGACACGCCATAAACCCATCCATGGGGGCTCGGGAAATGCCGTCCATGGCATTTCACGGTCGTGGGAGGTGATCTCAACCGCCTCTTATAAAGCTCAGCGTTGTCTGTGAGACTGCTAACAGGCGACTCAGTGGCTGATGGCCGGATAAAGGGAGTGACTCCACCGACCATCACATGACAGGGACGTCATGTGTTGAGCGTCACAGGGATGTGCTTGCAGCGTGTCGGTGGAGTCACCCCTTTGTTCGGCTTTTGTAGTAAGCAAACTGATTGTTTCTTTAATATGATTGTGGACTGACACTGTATGGCTTAGCGCTACTCATCACTTGGCTTTTACCCTTACTTACATTCAGGCAAAAAAATGCCCAGCAGGGCTGGGCTAACTTAGTGCTTTATTACAGTGGCACTACATAGGAGTGAGTAAAAGACAAAAGGTTCCAACAAAATAACAATTTTATAAAAAATAATGTGTTTAGGTCTCAGCTTACGATGGCGCTGGTGATTTAGCTTGACAAGTTTGGTGTATGAAACGTAGATTTTAAACAGTTGTTTTATTTGAGGTGCCTGTGGCTAAAAAAGAAACCAAACAAAAGATACTGAATGCTGCAGAGCTGCTATTTGCAAAGCAGGGATTTAGCGAAACCTCGTTACGCCAGATTACCGGTGATGCAGACGTTAATCTGGCCTCGGTTAATTATCATTTTGGTTCAAAGAAAGATCTAATTAAAGCCGTGATGGATCGTTACCTAGCAAGCTTTATGCCTGCATCAGACTCGGCACTATTGCAATTGCTGGCACAACCTAACATAAGCTTACACCAAGTGTTTGATTGCTTTGTGGCACCGCTGATGCAACTGGCGAGTATCCATCGCCAAGGGCCAGAGATTTTTTTGCAGTTATTAGGTCGAGGTTATATTGATAATCAGGGCTTTTTGCGCTGGTTTATCGTCAATCATTACGGCCAAGTGCTCAGCCACTTTACTCAAGCCATTCAAAAAGCGGCGCCCAGCTTATCGTCTGCAGACGTATTTTGGCGACTGCATTTTACGCTGGGTACAGTGGTGTTCACCATGGCGTCTAGCGAAGCGCTGCGTGATATTGCAAAAACTGATTTTAATGAAGACATTGATGTTGAAGGACTGGTGCGCAAGATGATCCCGTATCTTGCAAACGGAGTCGGTGCCAACCCTATTGAGTAGCCCAAGTGGTTAATGAGGAGTGGGAACATGAGTTTACGTAAAAATTGGATCAGCAAGCCGGCTTTTGCCACTTTTAAGAAAATTTTGCCGCCCTTGTCGGTTACAGAGCGCGAAGCCATGGAAGCGGGCTCAGTCTGGTGGGACGGTGAATTGTTTAGTGGTAAGCCAGACTGGTCAAAACTCCTGTCTTATGGGCCTTCTCGCTTAAGCGAAGAAGAGCAGCACTTTCTGGATAACCAAGTGGAAACGCTACTGGGAATGCTGGATGACCATCAAATTGTAAACGATGATCGTGAGCTCCCAGAAGCTGTGTGGGATTACATTAAGCAACAAGGTTTTTTCTCTCTTATTATCCCCAAAGAATACGGTGGGCGTGATTTTTCGGCTTATGCCAACTCCACCATAGTGGCGCGTATTGCGTCACGCAGTGTTAGCGCCGCTGTTACCGTTATGGTGCCTAACTCTTTAGGGCCCGGTGAGTTGCTGATGCACTATGGTACCCAAGCGCAAAAAGACCGCTGGTTGCCCGGTTTAGCGAAAGGGGATGAAGTTCCTTGTTTTGCTCTTACCGGCCCAGAGGCAGGTTCAGATGCAGGCGCGATTCCGGATTCAGGCGTAGTATGTCAGGGCGAATATGAGGGCGAACAGGTGCTCGGTATTCGGCTTAATTGGGATAAACGCTACATTACCCTGGCCCCCAGAGCCACCGTATTAGGCTTGGCCTTTAAGCTATTCGACCCCGATGCACTGCTGGGAGACAACCCAAGCTTGGGTATTACTTGTGCGCTGATCCCCACCTCGCACACCGGCGTTAAAGTCGGCGATCGGCACTTTCCGATGGGCTTGGCCTTTTTAAACGGTACTACCTGCGGTAAAGATGTGTTTATTCCACTGAGTTGGATTATTGGTGGCCCTGAATATGCCGGCCGTGGCTGGCGGATGTTGGTGGAGTGTTTATCGGCAGGGCGGGGCATATCGCTGCCGGCATTAGGTACCGCCAGCGGCCATTTATCGGTACGCAGTACCAGTGCTTATGCTTATGTGCGTAAACAATTTGGCTTATCCATTGGTAAGTTTGAAGGGGTGCAAGAAGCGCTGGCACGCATTGGTGGCCTCACTTATCAATTAGAAGCCACCCGTCGCCTTACGGCGAAAGCATTAGACTTAAAAGAAAGCCCTGCCATTATTACCGCGATTTCAAAATATCACATGACTGAAATGGCCCGAACCGCGCTGGATGACGCCATGGATGTGCATGCCGGTAAGGCTATTCAAATGGGGCCTAAAAACTATTTAGCCCATAACTATATGGGTATTCCGGTGGCCATTACCGTAGAAGGCGCGAATATCCTCACCCGCAACTTAATGATTTTTGGTCAAGGAGCCACACGTTGTCACCCTTATGTGTTAAAAGAGTTAGAGTCGGCAGCTAACCCAGATGAAGCAGCGGGCTTACAGGAGTTTGATCGCTTATTGTTTAAACATATTGGCTTTGCCACTGGCAACGTGTTTGGTGCCCTGTGGCAGGGGCTAACCGGTGCGCGTTTTAATGCTTCACCAGTGAGTGGCGAAACCGCTGTGTATTACCGCCAGTTAGCCCGTATGAGTAAGGCATTAGCCTTATGTGCAGATGTATCTATGTTGATATTAGGCGGAGATCTTAAGCGTAAAGAAATGATTTCGGCTCGCTTAGGGGATGTATTAAGTCACCTTTACTTAGGCAGTGCGACCTTGAAGTTTTTTGAAGATAATGGCCGACCCAGTGATGAACTGCCTTTTGTGCATTATGCCTTAACCCGCAATTTGCATCTAATAGGTGAAGCGCTAGATGGCTTTTTTGCCAACTTCCCAAATAGAGGGGCAGCCTTAACATTAAAAGCACTGATTTTTCCGTTGGGTAATCGCTATAAAAAACCCTTAGATAAACACGGGCAAGCAATAAGTAAGCAATTAATGACTCCAGGCTCAGCAATTCGTGAGCGCTTAACGCAGCTGTGTTATGTACCAGAAGCCGATAAGCCGGGCTTAGGGGAAGTAGAAGCGGCCTTTTTGGCTATGGCTGCGGTGCAAGATAGTGAGAAAAAACTCCATCAAGCACAAAAAGACGGCACAATTGATCGTAAGTTAGCCTTTAGTGAATTGCTGGCTCAGGGTAAAGCACAGCATATTATTAATGACGATGAAGCACGTCAGTTAGCGCATGCCGATACACTGCGACGCCAAGCCATTGCCGTTGATAGCTTTAAGCCAGGTGTACTTTAGCCGGAGTGCTAAGCAAGGTGGTATCCAGTACTGTATGATCAAAAAAGCCACCTAAGGTGGCTTTTTTATTATGGCTTGTTGTTTAACGGGGTTGTTTATTCAACCGTTAAAATCTTACAAGTGTTGGTGCTACCAATCACTTCCATGCAATCGCCATGGGTTAGCAATACCAAGTCACCACTGTTTACAAAACCGGCTTTTTTCAAGGTAGCCAGTGCATCACGGCTTACTTCTGAATTACTTAAGTTAGAATCTTGCTTAAAGTAAACAGGAGTCACGCCGCGGTATAGGTTGCTCCACGCCAGTGTTTTATCTTCGCCAGATAGCGAGAAAATAGGCAGGCCAGAACTGATGCGTGACAGCAGCAGCGGAGTGGTGCCTGAGTGCGTTAGGGCAACAATGGCTTTTACACCCTGCAAGTGGTTTGCCGCATACATGGTCGACATGGCCACCGTTTCTTCAACCGAGGTAAAGGTGAAGTTCATGCGGTGATTAGACACATTGATGCTTGGGTGTTTTTCAGCACCGGAGCATACTTCTGCCATGGCTTTAACGGTTTCAATCGGGAAGTCACCGGCGGCAGTTTCTGCAGACAGCATAACGGCATCGGTACCATCCAATACGGCGTTAGCCACATCCATTACTTCAGCACGGGTTGGTAGTGGTGCTGAAATCATTGATTCCATCATTTGGGTCGCAGTAATAACGACGCGGTTTAGGCGACGTGATGCCCGGATCAGTTTTTTCTGTACGCCAACTAGCTCAGAATCACCAATTTCAACACCCAAGTCACCACGGGCAACCATAACAACGTCAGACGCTAAAATCACATCTTCCATAGCGGCATCACTTGCAACGGCTTCAGCACGCTCTACCTTCGCAACCAGCTTAGCGTTGCTACCAGCAGCACGGGCTAACTCACGCGCAATTTTCATGTCTTCGCCGGTACGTGGGAAAGACACGGCAAGGTAATCAACCCCAATTTTTGCGGCTGTAATAATGTCTTCGCGGTCTTTGTCGGTAAGCGCAGGAGCTGACAAGCCACCGCCTTTTTTGTTAATGCCTTTGTTGTTAGACAAAGGACCGGCAACCGTGACTTCGGTTAATACCTTGTTGCCATCAACGCCGTCTACGCGCAGCTGCACGCGGCCGTCATCCAGTAATAAAATGTCGCCAATTTTTACGTCTTTTGGCAAATCTTTATAGTCGATACCAACTTGCTGCTCGTCACCTTCCCCCAAGCCTAGATCTGCATCTAATACAAATTTATCGCCCAGTGCTAATTCAATTTTGTTATTTTTAAAGGTAGATACACGAATTTTAGGACCTTGTAGGTCACCCAAAATAGCGACATGCACGCCTAGTTTTTTAGCGATACTGCGTACATCGTTGGCACGTTTCATATGATCTTCGGGGGTGCCGTGAGAAAAGTTCATACGCACTACGTTAGCGCCGGCTTTAATAATGCCTTCTAGATTATTGTCGCGATCGGTTGCCGGACCTAGGGTAGTTACTATCTTGGTACGTCTTAACATTGAGAGACTCCAGTGTAGAGGTAGATCACATAAAAAATACAATCAGCGCGACCTCTTAACGCCATTGGTCTTAATACGCTGATATTGATTAAGTGGTGAGTTCTCCAATGAGCACCCGAACTCAAGTGTGTGATTGATGAACGGTAATACGCTTGCTCACAGTGAATAACTGCACCTTAAGTTTATAAATTGTTATCGATAATAACGTAAGAATACAGAAAAGTGTAGACTGGGTCACAAAAATGACGCTTGTTTAGCAACAAACTGCTCAAAATTAAGGGCTATCAAATTGGGAATTTTTTATCCCTTCTTTAACTTTTTGTAAATTTTCAATAAATACGTTACCACGGCGTAAGATAAATCCAGTCGCGAGTACATCAATAAGTACCATTTGAGTCAACCTTGAGGCCATGGGGAGGTGTAGGTCGACATCATTAGGAATATCCATAGACAGTACCATGCTGGCGGCGTTGGCTAGGGGAGAGTCTTTGGCGGTAAGCCCCAGTACGAGTGCGCCTTTTTGTCGTGCGAGATGGGCGATTTCAACTAAGGCTTTGGTCCGTCCGGTATAAGAAATCAGTACAAAGACTTGATCTGGTGAGCTATTTGCCGCACTCATGCGCATCATGACGGGATCGTCAAAACATTGTACAGGCAAACTAAAGCGAAAAAACTTATTGGTCGCATCATGAGCCACAGCTGATGAGGCGCCTAAGCCAAAAAACGACAGTTGTTTAGCTTGAGTTAGCATATTAACCGCGCGATTCACCTGCTGGGGATCTAGGCTGTTTTGCGCACGACTTAGGCAGGCCATGCTCGATTCAAAGGTTTTGGCGATATAAGACTCAGGGCTATCATTTTCATCTAGCTGGCGGTGCACATAAGTAGTGGTGTTGGCTAAACTTTGCGCTAAATGCAGTTTAAAGTCTGGGAAACCTTTAGTGTCTAATCGTCGACAAAAACGATTAACCGTAGGCTCACTGACGTCGGCTATTTTGGCTAAGGCGGCAATACTTGAGTGAATAGCGGTTTGTGGGGCTGCCATAATCGCATCGGCTACTTTTTTTTCTGACTTACTAAAGTCATCCAGTTGCTGGGTTATTTTTTCTAATATATTCATTATTATGCCTAAGTCAGTCACAGCGCTGCTATTATCCTAGCACAGCCCTTAGGCAGCGGTAAGCCATGTTAAGGCCCGTCTTATGCTATTGTTGTGCGCCGTATGGCTCTTCGAAGGGTAGACATAAAAAAACCCCGGCTAGCCGGGGTTTTATCAAATTACTGAGATTACTTAGCGAAGTTTTCTGCCGCAAATTCCCAGTTAACCAGAGCCCAAAACGCTTTAACATAGTCTGGACGCACGTTACGGTAATCGATGTAGTAAGCATGCTCCCACACATCGCAGGTTAGCAGTGGGGTTACGTCGTCGGTCAGTGGGCAGCCAGCATTAGAAGTGTTAGCAATGGCCACTGTGCCGTCTGCTTTCTTAACTAACCAAGTCCAACCAGAACCAAAGTTAGTTACACAAGACTTAGTGAACTCTTCTTGGAAAGCTGCAAAAGAGCCGAAAGCCGCGTTAATTGCGTCTGCTAATGCGCCTGTTGGCTCACCGCCACCGTTAGGGGCTAAGCAGTTCCAGTAGAAAGTGTGGTTCCAGATTTGTGCTGCGTTATTGAAAATACCGCCAGAAGAAGTCTTAATGATGTCTTCTAGAGATTTACCTTCAAACTCGGTACCTGGTACTAAATTGTTCAGGTTAACTACATAAGAGTTGTGGTGCTTACCATAGTGATACTCTAATGTTTCCTCTGAAATATGAGGCAACAGGGCATTTTTTGCGTAAGGCAGAGCAGGAAGTTCAAAAGCCATTATTATAATCTCCATTTTGATGGTGCCAGCCTAAGGCTGGTCTCGACATTACTATTTGCTTTCTCCAGAACGGATACGAGTAACAGCAAAATGCCCGTATCACGCTAAATTACTGGCACTATTGTAGCAGTTAGCAAGCGGGCTAAACAACATCAGCTTTTGTAGGGATAAAGCGATAGGTTATTAATAGTGTCACTTTAATGGCCGTAAACAAGTGAACAGCGACTAAAATGAGGGGCGATACTTGTGACCCTTGCACGAAACAGTAGAATAGTGAATTAACTTGTCATTGTGATGACTTGCCGTTTTATACTGCGGATAATTTACTATTACGCATTTATTTTGTTGCTTGTCAGCAGCCATCATTGAGGTATTTATGGATACAGTTGAAAAAATCAAAACTCAAATCAGTGAAAACCCGATTTTGCTTTACATGAAAGGGTCGCCTAAATTTCCAAGCTGTGGCTTTTCTGCTCAAGCGGTACAAGCGCTAATGGGCTGTGGCCAACCTTTTGCCTACGTTGATATTTTGCAAAGCCCAGAAATTCGTTCTGAGCTGCCAAAATACGCAGATTGGCCGACCTTTCCTCAACTGTGGGTTGACGGTGAGCTAGTGGGTGGCTGCGACATTATTATGGAAATGTTTCAACAGGGTGAGCTAAAGCCATTAGTTGAAGAAACCGCCGCCAAATACCCAAAGCCCGAGCAAGAGTAAGCCGGCGGGAAGCTTGAAGTCTTTAGCTGACCGCTTAAAGCTTACGGCTTACAGCTCTCTTATCGCTTTCTTACAAGCACTTCACGGGTTTGGGTAATCCAGCAAGCTTAGTGGCTTGTTTGGCAGGACCTTTAGGGAACAGTCGATATAAATAGCGGCTGTTGCCTTTTTCGTTACCCAGCTCTTTGGCCATGGCCTTAACTAAGGCGCGCATGGCCGGTGAAGTGTTATATTTGAGGTAAAAGTCTCGTACAAACTGCACCACTTCCCAATGCTCTTCGCTCAGCGCTATGCCTTCTTGTTCGGCTAATATTTCAACCATCTCTGGCTGCCAATCTTGGTGGTTTTTAAGGTACCCCTGAGTATCGGTTGCAATCGCGCGCCCCTCAAACTCAAACATAATTTGTCCTTTCAATACTGTTATTATCAATAACCGTCGATATTACTGAAGTTCGTGGGTGTCTGCATCTGTTATGGCGTCTTGTTGCTGAAAGCCTTGAGCCAGTTGGTATAGATCATTGACCAGCAAGGTAATATGACTTAATAGCTGTTGATTGAGGATTAGCCAGTCATCCTGGGAGTTGCCCTGCTTATCAAAGTCATGAGCTGCTGCACGGTTTGTTGCTGCAATATTAAGAACAGGCGAAGAAACAGGCTGAGTGTGCTCATTGCGCAATGCCTTTGCCGCGACATTCAGCTGGTTTACCAGTTGCACAATTTTAGGGCCATGTGCTTGTTGTAATAAGCGACTTTGCGCGCGATGAGCACCCAAGGTTGACAGATAAGACAACAGAGCATGATTACGATAGGCAATATCAAAACATAAGTTAAGCCAGTATTTAGGTACAGGTTCAACCCGAATATTTTGCCATGCCAAAGCCAGCTGGTTATCGGCTAAGTGCGCCTGTTTGCGTGAAAGGCGATAATCAAGGTTGTCATTTCGTCCCTCAGTAAATTGCTGGGTAATGGCGGCTAAATAGCCGGCGTTGGCCTCCATGGCATCGGCCATTAACCGAGGTAAATAGCGGCGCTGCCAGTCTGGCCAAATAAACCAGACAGCAACAAAAGCCAATGCGCAGCCAATTAAGGTATCAAATAAGCGCGGTAGCCAAATCAACTCACTGGCACCACCTTGTAAATTAAAGGCCAACAGCACAAATAAGGTCACAAAGCCGACAGCCCAACTGTAATACACCTTTATTTGGGTAAAGAAGATAAAAGCCCCCAATAGCAAGATCATTAATTGGGCGCCAATAGAGGGAAAAAAATACAACAGCGGCACGGCGGCCAAAATGCCACCTAGAGTGCCTAATATGCGCTGCACAAGCCGCTTGCGGGTAGCACTAAAGCTTGGCTGACATACAAATAAGATAGTGAGTAATATCCAATAACCGCGCTCAAATTCAAAATAGGCAATTAAGCTATAACCTAGCGCAAAACATAAGCACAAGCGGGTGCTGTGGCGAAATAATAAAGAGTCAGGATGAAACAGCGCCTTTAGTTTAGGCCAAAAAGGCTGGCGCTTAGGTTTTGCAAGCTCAACGGTAATGGCTTCGGGTAAGGGTTGGCGCTGTGTTAAAGACTCGGCGCGTACTAACCCCTGATGTAGGCGTGCCATATTGCGGCCTAAATACTTAAGCGGACTTAATAAATGGGGAGGATAGTCTTGTTGTAAGTGACTGTAATTAAGCTGATCTTCCAGCGCACTTAACTCCCAAGTGAGGCGCTTAGGATGTTGGTAAGCATTATGGGTTAAAATGGCATAACCCAGTTTATAACAAGACTCCCCCAGCCCAACCAGTAGCGTTTGATAACCTTTTAATATATCTAGTTGTTTCAGATCTTGATTAAGCGCTTGGTACGAGTAATGGCTAGAGGTGGCCCGTTCGTGCATGTCTTGTACCAATAAGTACAAAGCCAGTAATCGGCCCAGCTCGTCTTGCTGTGCGTGACCTGCCTGGCCTTGAATACGCCGATTAAGCATTTGCTTGGTGTTTTCTAGCGCACTCACCAGCTGAATATTTAACTGCGCGAGTTGATGGCGCAAGTGTTGATGCTGTTGATCGGGGCTATCAAAAAAGCGCGACTTTTCTAATAAGTAACGTGACAGTGAAAAATAGCACTGCGCTAATTGCTCATGTACTTGTTTATAAGGCCAAATTAATAATACCAACCAAGACAACAGGCCATACCAAGCCGCCCCTAAGGTTAATAACAGGGGTTGGTACCAGAAGCTGGGGCTGTCGGGGTGGCCTTGCATGGCATATAAAGAGATTAATAATATCCCAAACCCCAAGGTGCCGGCCGTTGGCCCCCAAGCGGCCATTAAAATTAAAACTAAGGCACTAATTACCAATAAGGGACCAAACAGCAAGGGGGTGTCAATGGTTAGGGTGACCAAACAAATGGCAATAAAAAAGCACACTAAGCTTAATAATAGATGGCGCAGGCGACCTTTGGGGTCTTGATCGACTTCGCTCAATGCACCCGCCATTATACCTAAGGTGAGCGTGACTGCTGCGGGGGTGTGATCTAACCACCAACCGGGCAGCAATACACTTGCCATAGCCAACAAGACTTTAATGGCAAAAAAGAAATGACTGTTGGTAAACAGTCGCCTTAGCCAAGACACAAGAGCAGGGGCAGTAATCGCTGATGGCATTTAATGGCTCACTATAAAGTTAAACGAATCAAGTTGTCAGTGCAAAGAACCTGAGCAACTAGCTTAGCGCGTTCTGCATGTATTAATAGCGTATAGGCATAAAAAAAGCCCCATCAAGGGGCTTTTTGTAAGTGAGCTGCAACTTAGTCGCGGCTTAAGCCTAACAAGCTGAGTAGGCTTAAAAAGATATTGAAGATAGACACATACAAGGTAATAGTGGCTGAAATATAGTTGCGCTCACCGCCATGAATAATGGCACTGGTTTGCATTAAAATTGCGCCAGAGGAGAACAAGATAAACAGTGCACTCAGCGCTTGGCTAAGGGCGGGAATGTGAAAGAACAAATTGGCAACCACACCCACCAGTAAAATCACAAAACCGGCCATCATCATGCCACCTAAAAAAGACATGTCTTTTTTGGTGGTTAGTACATAAGCGGATAAGGATAAGAAAGTGAGCGCAGTACCGCCTAAGGCGAGCATCACGGTTTCGGTACCGCTGGCAGAGCTTAGGTAGTGATTAATAATAGGGCCAATGGTGTAGCCGGTGAAGGCAGTAAAGGCGAAAATAAAGACTAAGCCTAAGCCGCTATCACGATTTTTTTCGGTTAAAAACATCAGGCCATAAAAGCCGACTAAAGTAATAATTAAGCCAGGACGAGGCAGCCCCATCATGGCACTAACACCCGCACCCAAAGAGGCGGCTATTAATGTCATGGCTAACAACATATAGGTATTACGTAATACCTTATTAGTGGCCAGCTCACTGGTTTGTGTGCGTGGAATCGAGTTTTGGTATCGCATGTTCAAAGCTCCTTAAGCTTCTTCTTTACGGGGTTAAGTATGAGTTAACAAGGCGAATGCCGTGTTGTCATTACTTGACCGAATATATTGGCAAATCAATACACCTATTTGGGCATAAAATGGCCGAATTGTCGAGTGTTGTGTGATGATTGCTCTATCAATGAAAGCGCATATTGCTGGAGTTAGCAGCAATGTGCGCATAAAATATGCGTTTGAACAAAAATAGTGATTTATCCGTTTACAAGGGCCGGTTAACTTAGGTATTATTCATCCCGTTCGGAGGGGTGGCAGAGTGGTTGAATGCACCGGTCTTGAAAACCGGCATGGGTTTATAGCCCATCCAGGGTTCAAATCCCTGCTCCTCCGCCATTTTACAAAAAGCCCGCTGCGTTTACTCGTAGCGGGCTTTTTGCTTTCTAAAAAACCAAACCTGCTTAGAGACTTAGCGATGGATATATTGCGCACCGACCCCGACTATTTGGTCATTAATAAGCCCGCTGGCATTGGCATGCACCAAGAAGGAGATCAACCGGGTCTAGTGCGCCTACTCAGTGAGCTGCGAGGAGAAGTGCTGTATCCGGTACATCGGCTGGATAAAATGACCACGGGTGTATTATTGCTAGCCCGTCATCGCGATGCGAATCGTGAACTCAGCCGCCAATTTGCTGAGCGCAAAACACAAAAGTATTACGTTGCGCTATCTGCTAATAAACCCACTAAAAAGCAGGGGCTGGTTAAAGGGGATATGGAAAAAGCACGAGGAGGCAGCTGGAAGTTATCTCGCCGACTAACCAATCCCGCCATTACGCGTTTTCATAGTTGTTTATTGGCAGATCCTTCGCCCACATCTGTAGAACCCAATTCATACCCAAAGCCCTTGCGGGGCTTTTTATTGGCACCGCTAACCGGCAAAACCCACCAACTTAGGGTGGCATTAAAAAGCCAAGCTTGTCCCATATTAGGTGATACGCGCTATGGGGGAGCCTTGTCAGATAGAGGCTATTTACATGCCTGGCAGCTGGGCTTTGAATATCAAGATAAGTCGATTTGCGTGCGCGCACCCTTTACCTCTGGTTCACATTTTTTAACCCATCAGCAGCAATTAACCCACTGGATTGATGACATACTAACGGCCTAAATTAAGCAAGCGAGGTGAGTCATGCAATATTGGATAATGGGTGGCGGTGGCATAGGGGCGGCGTTGGCTCAAGCTTGTGTGGCACGAGGGAGTCAGGTACTAGTTTTAAGTCGTACTAACCCCCAGTTAGCTGAGGTTGACTGGTTGGCCGTCGATAATACCGATCAAGACGCGTTAGCCAAGGCCATTGCCGATTACCCTTTGCCAGCTCGAGTGATTAACACCCTCGGCATGCTACACCAAGGTGAGCAACAGCCAGAAAAGCGTATTGAGCAGCTTAGTGAGGCCGCCTTTAATAATAGCCTGCGTATTAATACTTGGCCGACTTTGGCGATGGCACAATTATTATCGCAACGCCTAACGCGCACTACACCATTACAGTTTGCTGCCTTATCGGCGCGGGTGGGCAGTATTAGCGATAATAGAGCCGGTGGCTGGTATAGCTATCGCGTGAGCAAAGCTGCCCTTAATATGGCGATAAAAACGGTGAGCATTGAATGGCAGCGCTGTTTTCCTCATGCCAGCATAGTTGGACTGCACCCAGGTACAGTGGCGACAGAGCTGTCTTCTCCTTTTCGGTCGAGTTTGGCCGCGGGGCAATTACACACCCCAGCCCAAGCGGCGCAAGACTTACTCATGGTGTTAGATAACTTATCTCATCAAGACTCAGGTCGGCTATTTGCATGGGACGGCCAAGAAATACAACCTTGATGTATTAGGCTGCAAACAGACAGTTTGTGTGAGGATGCCAGCAGAATACCTAAACTGTGATGTTTTTAGCGTGCTTTTAGCTTAGTGTTTGATGTTATTAAGCTATAAGCAAGGGATGGATTTCATGCTGGCATTATCGATTAACGATATTAAAGTGGGTGTCGAGTTAGCTGATAAAAACGCCGTTATTCACGCGCTAGCCCACTGGCTAGAAGAAGATGGCCATGTGGCTTCTGGCTACCAAGCCGGCATGATGGCTAGAGAAGCAAAAGCCGCGACTTATCTGGGCCAAGGTATTGCCATCCCCCATGGCACGCAAGCATGCCGACACCTGATTCAAAATACCGGCATTAAAGTGTTGCACCTGCCACAAGGGGTGGAGTGGGGAGACGGCGAAAAAGCCTATCTAGTATTAGGCATTGCTGCCCGCTCAGACGAACACCTCGATTTACTTAAACAGCTGGCTAAAACCCTCTCTCAAGATAACCTACAAAAACGCGTGATGGCGATCACCGAGCCTGAGCAGGTGCTGGCGCTACTACAAGACCCTGCTGAACCTAAAGAGGTGGGGTTACCTCTTGTGCACATCGCGACCGAGCTGGATGCAGAAACCTTATTGCAGCTGACTGATCACGCCTTAGAGTTAGTGTCTTGCAGCACACAAGAGCAAGCCCAGTTAAGGCAGGCCGCGCCCATTCATATTGGGCAGGGATGGTGGCTAAGTCAAACCAATGCCTGTCATGGGCCGAGCCAAGCCGCCTTAGTTACGGCTAATGTGCATAGCCCATTGCTTATGCAAACGCCTGCGGTGCGTGGGGTGTTAGTGTTATTTGTGAAAGGGGTGGGCCATAAGGCTTTACTGGATCAATTACTGGCTTGGTTAGCGGTCAAGCAAGGAGCTGCACTGGCGGCTTTACACTCAGCCACCGCCTTACTTGACGCCTTAGAGGCAGGGCCTGCGGCTTATGCGCAACAGCGTCATAGTACTGAGCAGATTGCCGTGGTGCGTAATACCCACGGTATCCATGCCCGCCCTGGGGCCATATTAGTACAGATTGCTAAGCAATTTGAGGCCGAAGTACAGGTGCGCAACCTTGAAGGTGACGGCCAGTGGATGTCGGCAAAAAGCTTAATGCAAATGATAAGTTTAGGCGCAAAGCGCGGGCACCAGCTGTTATTTTCGGCCTCAGGGGCAGATAGTGAAGCGGCGGTATCTGCACTGGTGAATGGCGTTAAAGAGGGGCTGGGAGAGGCATTGGGTGAAGACTTAGTCGAAGATGTACTCGCCCCTGAACAAGCAACTCATGAAATACAGTCGCAAGATGAGGCTCAAACTAAGCCGATAACGCTGGAGCCAAACACTGAGTTAACTGGGGTAGCCGCCGCCGCAGGCGTGGCCATTGGGCCAGTGTTTGTTGATGTAGCTGTGCAATTTGACTATCCCCAACAAGGGGAAGATACAGTGACAGAAAAAGCCGCGTTAGCCGCGGCCATTGAGCAAGCTTGCCATGACTTAAGCAAGGCACAGGCCCACAGCCACGACCCTCAGGCGAGTGACATTATAGCGATGCACCAAGAGCTATTAGCGGATCCCGCATTAAGCTTTGGGGTGAATTGTCGTATTAGCCAAGGCCAATCCGCCCCCGCGGCTTGGTGGAGCGAAATTAATTTAGCCGCCACTCGCCAAGCCAATAACAAAGACGCCTTATTAGCAGAGCGCGCCGCCGATATTCGTGATGTGGGGCGCCGTGTGATGGCTATTTTATGTGACAGTCCCGCCAGTATCCCTCCTGAGCATCCTTATATTTGGGTCGCTCAAGAAATTGGCCCCTCGCAGTTGGTTAATCTAGACCCACAACAGGTATTAGGCATTGTAACAGTAAGTGGAGGGGCGGCATCTCATAGTGCTATTTTAGCCGCTGCCTTAGGCATTCCGGCCTTAGCGGGTGTTAATGGCGCTGTAATGACAATTAAAAACGCGACTCATGCTATTTTAGATGGCAATCGGGGCTGTTTAACCATCGCCCCCGATGCATCAATACGCCAGCAAGCCCAAGCGCAACAACGCCAAGCTAAGCAAGCAGCAGCGCGGGCGTGGGAGGAGCGAGACCTAGCCGCTATCACCCAAGATAAGCACCGCATTGACGTGGCAGCTAACTTAGGTGGTATAAAAGACGCGTCGCAAGTGCTGGCATCCGGTGGCGATGGTGTTGGGCTGTTACGTACCGAGTTTGTGTTTATGTCGCGGCGCAGTGCACCGGATCTTGCTAGCCAAACCGCCTTATATCGCCCATTATTTGATGCACTAAAAGGGCGGCCTTTATTGGCGCGCACCTTAGATGTGGGCGGCGATAAACCCCTGCCTTACTGGTCAAGCCCTAAAGAAGATAACCCCTTTTTAGGGGTGCGCGGTATTCGGTTATGCCAACAGCATCCGGCGCTGCTCAAAACGCAAATTCGCGCCTTATTAATGGCGGCCAATAACCGGCCGGTGCGCATTATGTTCCCTATGATCACTGATATTGCCGAGTGGCGCTGGGCAAAAGACAGGGTTAATGAGATACAAGCCGAGCTTAACGCGACGCAAGTTGAGCTGGGCATAATGATAGAAGTGCCAGCAGCGGCGCTGTGTGCCCCAGTGTTTGCGCAAGAAGTCGACTTTTTTAGTATTGGTACCAACGATCTTACGCAATATACCATGGCCGTAGACAGGGGTAATGGTGAGTTGGCCTACCTGGGTGATGGGTTACATCCGAGTGTGTTACAACTGATAAAAATGACAGTGGAGGCCGCACACCAGCAAGGTAAATGGGTGGGGGTGTGTGGCGAGCTGGCGGCCGATGCCCAAGCTGTGCCGATTTTATTGGGGCTAGGCGTAGATGAGTTATCGGTGAGCTTAGCGCGTTTGCCGTTAGTAAAATCACAAATACGACAATTATCTTTTGCGCACTGCCAGTGGTTAGCCCAGCAGGCGTTAGTTGCCGACGATGCGGCCGGTGTTCGACGGTTAATGAGCCAAGCTGAAAAAGGCATTGCACCAGATAAGGAGCCAGGCTGATGAGCATAGTCACTGTCACCCTTAACCCCGCACTGGATTTAAGTGTGACCATCCCCAGCTTGCAAAAAAATCAGGTGAATATTGCGACCAACCAGCACCTTGGCCCAGCAGGTAAGGGCATTAATGTGGCGCGGGTACTGAGTGACCTCGGCCATACGCCCATTGTCACCGGTTTTTTAGGGCGTGATAACGCCGCCCCTTTCACCCAGCTATTTAGTGAGCAAGGTATAAGGGATCACTGTCTGCGGCTGGCGGGCAATACCCGTATTAATACCAAAATTAGTGAGGGTGATGGCAGTGTTACCGATATTAATACCCCAGGGCTTGCTGTCACCAAAGCGGCGTGGTCAAAGCTGTGTTTGCAGCTAAACGCACTCGTGGATGAGGTGGAGGTATTAGTGATCTCTGGCAGTGTGCCGCCAGGGGTGTCATTGGCGCAGTTTAGCGCGCTTATTGCTTGGGGACGCCAACATAATAAAGCGGTGATATTAGACAGCAGCCATGCCGCCCTAGAAGCCGGCATTAAAGCGCGGCCCAGCTTAATTAAACCCAACATTGATGAGCTGAGCACCTTGATGGGGCGAACCTTAAGTCATGAACCCGACATTATGGCGGCGGCGGGGCAATTACAACAGCAAGGCATTGCCCATGTGGTGGTGTCAATGGGCGCACAGGGAGTGTATTGGTTTACGCCCACCCAGTGTTGGCATGCCCAAGTACCTAAGGTTGATGTGGTGAGTACCGTTGGCGCTGGAGATAGTTTAGTTGCAGGCTTAAGTGTCGGCTTGGTTCACTCAGACACCAGCTTCTTTGATCCTGAGTCGATTTTACGCCGCGCCACCGCCTTATCACTGCTGGCCGTTACCCAAGTTGGCGTGGGCATTTACAGCAGCCAGCAATATGCGGATTATCAAGCGGCGATCACTATTACCGAGCGAGCAGCAAGGAGAGTGTAATGAAGATGATCATTATAACGGCGTGCCCTAATGGTACGACCACCAGTTATTTAGCTGCCCAATTACTCAAACATGCGGCCTTGCAAAGAGGCTGGCATGCCAGTGTGGAATGTCACAGCCCCTTAAGTGCAAACAATACCGTGACTGACGCTGAAATTGCGAGTGCTGACTTAGTGGTGGTTGCTTGTGATATTGAGTTGAATTTATCGCGCTTTGTGAATAAAGCGGTTTATTGCAGTGCCATTGCACCGGCGCTTGCCGATCCTGATGAGTGGCTCACTGTCGCCCAGCAAAATGCCACCCCCTATGTTGCGAGTAACAAAGACCGCTTGAGTGAACCAGCTAGCGTTCATAATATCGTCGCCATTACTGCTTGTCCTACCGGAGTGGCACACACTTTTATGGCGGCAGAAGCGCTGAGTGATAGTGCCGCCCAGTTAGGCATTAATGTTAAAGTTGAAACCCAAGGCTCGGTGGGGGCACAAAATACCCTAACAGCGAGTGAAATTGCACAGGCTGATGTGGTAATAGTGGCCGCCGATATAGAGGTGAATACCGGCCGCTTTAATGGCAAGCGTCTTTATCGTACCAGTACGGGGCAGGCACTTAAGCTGCCAGAGCAAACACTAAAACAGGCATTGGCAGAAACCAATGTGCATAATGCCAATCAAGCGAGCCAAACAAGTGCTGCTTCTGAGGAGAAAACGGGGCCTTATCAACATTTATTAACCGGGGTCTCTTTTATGTTACCCATGGTGGTGGCAGGGGGCTTAATTATTGCGCTGTCGTTTGTGTTTGGTATTAATGCCGCTGATCAAGAAGGCTCCCTTGCTGCCGCCTTAATGCAAATTGGTGGCGCTTCTGCATTTGCGTTAATGATCCCAGTACTCTCGGGTTATATCGCCTATTCCATTGCCGATAGGCCGGGTATTGCCCCAGGTATGATTGGCGGTATGTTAGCCAGTACCCTAGGCGCCGGCTTTTTAGGCGGTATTATCAGTGGTTTTTTAGCGGGTTACTGTGCCCGCTGGCTGGCGCAAAAAGTGCCCATGCCCACCAGTTTATCGGCGCTTAAACCCATTTTAGTTATCCCCTTATTCGCCAGTTTATTCACGGGTTTAATTATGATTTATGTGGTGGGTACGCCCGTGGCCTGGGTGATGAATGCACTGACCGAGTTTTTAAATAATATGGGATCTACCAATGCCGTTTTATTAGGGGTGCTGATTGGTGCCATGATGTGTTTTGATATGGGCGGGCCAGTAAACAAGGCCGCGTATGCTTTCTCGGTGGGGTTATTAGCATCACAAACCTACGGCCCTATGGCGGCGGCCATGGCTGCGGGTATGGTACCTGCACTGGGCATGGGAGTGGCCACCTTTGTGGCGCGGCATAAATTTAATGCCGCAGAGCAAGAAGCAGGCAAAGCGGCTTGCGTGCTGGGGTTGTGCTTTATTTCTGAGGGCGCCATTCCGTTTGCTGCCCGAGACCCACTGCGGGTGATCCCGTGCTGCATGCTAGGTGGAGCCATAACGGGGGCCTTATCTATGGTGTTTGGAGCTAAGTTATTAGCGCCTCACGGTGGCATATTTGTGTTTTTTATTCCTAATGCCATTCACCCCCTAGGTGGGTATGCCCTCGCCATTGCCGCGGGTGCTATGGTTACCGCCATTAGCTACGCCATTATTAAGCGCAGTGATGTTGATATGTTATAAAAAAGGGTCGGAGTCATTTTCTCTATGGAGAAATGACTCCGACCCTTTTTATTCGTTATTCGTCTTTAAACATGTGACCAAGTTTGCCGGCTTTGGTGTCTAGATAGTGCTCGTTAAAGGGGTTGCGCCCCTCTTTTAAAGGCACTCGCTCCACTACATCAATGCCAAATTCGGTCATGGCGGCCACTTTGCGTGGGTTGTTGGTCATTAACCGCATCTGTTTAACACCTAGCTCGCGCAGCATATCGGCGCAAATAGTGTAATCGCGCATATCAGCATCAAAGCCTAACTCTACGTTTGCCTCTACGGTGTCTTTACCTTGGTCTTGCAAGTTATAAGCCTGAATTTTATTGAGTAGACCTATGCCGCGGCCTTCTTGGCGCACATAAAGCAGAATGCCTCGGCCTTCATTTGCAATGTTTTCCATGGCCGCTTGCAGCTGAAAGCCACAGTCGCAGCGCAGGCTAAATAAGGCATCACCGGTTAAACATTCAGAGTGAATTCGGCCTAACACGGGTAAGTCATCATCAATGGCACCCATTACCAGTGCGGCATGATCCTTGCCTGTCCCTTTTTCTTCAAATCCGATCAGGGTAAAGGTGCCCCAAGGGGTTGGCAATTTTGAGTGTGCCATCCGGGTAACACTGCTCATGGCGTTCCTCTTTGGTTTACAAATAATAAAAAATAATGGCTATTGTAAGGCGGATGGCGCTGCAGGTATAGATACAATGCACATAAGGGGCATTAAATGGCAGTTATTGGCGTGTAAACAAGGCGAAGAGATATATTTGCCGGTTAAGTTGCGTATAATGCGCGCCATGCAGCAGCCCAATGATCATAAACGTCATTGATATCGCTGCTCAACTTAATGTTTGACTGGAGAGAGCCATGACTGAAAAAGCGCCCGTTATTACTGTGGATGGCCCAGGCGGTGCAGGTAAAGGAACCCTTTGTCAGTTACTTGCCGAAAAATTAGAATGGCATTTACTGGACTCTGGGGCTATTTATCGGGTGTTGGCCCTTGCTGCTTTGCATCATGATGTTGCGCTAGATGATGAAGCGGCGTTAGTGCCGTTAGCGGCGCATTTAGATGTGCAATTTCCCATACAAGAAGGCGATGTAAAAACCATTCTTGAAGGGGAGGATGTTTCACACACTATCCGCACCGAAAAAATGGGCGATACCGCCAGTAAAATAGCGGCGTTTCCGCGGGTACGCGAAGCGTTATTGCGCCGCCAGCGGGCGTTTCGTGGTTTACCCGGGCTAATTGCAGACGGTCGAGACATGGGCACTGTGGTGTTTCCTGATGCACAGGTGAAAATATTTTTAGATGCCAGCGCAGAGGAAAGGGCGAATCGACGTCTTCTTCAGTTGCAAGATAAGGGTTTTGATGTTAGTTTTGACCGTCTTTTAAGCGAAATTAAGGCGCGTGATGAGCGGGATCGTAATAGAACCGTTGCACCACTGAAAGCTGCAGACGATGCGTTAGTGATTGATTCAACTGATTTATCTATTACAGAAGTACTAGATATAGTGTTAAGTCATACTCAGGCGTGTATCGCAGGCTAGCCATCAGCTATTCGGTTAAATAAGATCATTTATTGTACGTCAAGCACATTGCTTGAGCCTGCCCGCGTCAAGGATGAAGTGGGTTTACTTTAATCACCCCATCGGAGCTGGATTGCCCTATGGATGTTCAACTTAAAAAGCGTATTCATTAAATATGATTGAATCTTTTGCTCAACTCTTTGAAGAGTCTCTGAAAGAACTAGAAACCCGTCCGGGTTCCATAGTTAAAGGTACTGTTGTTGCTATTCAGAACGGTATCGTTCTGGTTGACGCAGGCCTGAAGTCTGAATCTGCCATTCCTGCCGAGCAGTTTAAAAACGCGCAAGGCGAAATGGAAGTCAGCGTTGGTGACGTTGTAGACGTTGCACTAGACGCTGTAGAAGACGGTTTCGGTGAGACTCTGCTTTCCCGCGAAAAAGCGAAGCGCCATGAATCTTGGTTGCAGCTAGAAAAAGCCTACGAAGATCAAGAAACCGTTATCGGTGTGATCAACGGCAAGGTGAAAGGCGGCTTTACTGTTGAAGTAAACACCATCCGTGCTTTCCTACCTGGTTCGCTGGTTGACGTACGTCCAGTACGTGACACCTTGCACCTAGAAGGGAAAGAGCTTGAGTTTAAAGTTATCAAGCTAGACCAAAAGCGTAATAACGTTGTGGTTTCTCGTCGTGCTGTTATTGAAACTGAAAACAGTGCAGAGCGCGAGCAGTTGCTTGAGAATCTGCAAGAAGGTCAAGAAGTTAAAGGTATCGTTAAGAACCTGACCGACTACGGTGCTTTCGTAGACTTGGGCGGCGTAGATGGCCTGCTACACATTACCGATATGGCTTGGAAGCGTGTTAAGCACCCAAGTGAAATCGTTAACGTAGGCGACGAAATCAACGTTAAAGTACTGAAGTATGACCGTGAGCGTACTCGTGTATCTCTAGGCCTGAAGCAGTTAGGCGAAGATCCATGGGTAGAAATCGCTAGCCGTTACCCAGAAAGCACGCGCTTATCTGGCCGTGTAACCAACCTAACTGACTACGGTTGCTTCGTAGAAATCGAAGAAGGCGTTGAAGGTCTGGTACACGTGTCTGAAATGGATTGGACTAACAAGAACATCCACCCATCTAAAGTGGTTTCTGTTGGTGACAACGTAGACGTAATGGTATTGGATATCGACGAAGAGCGTCGTCGTATTTCTCTGGGTCTTAAGCAGTGTAAAGCTAACCCATGGCAGCTGTTTGCGGAAACCCACAACAAGGGCGACCGTGTTTCTGGTAAGATCAAGTCAATCACTGACTTCGGTATCTTTATCGGTCTAGACGGCGGCATCGACGGTCTGGTTCACTTGTCTGACATTTCTTGGAACGGCGGCGAAGAAGCAGTTCGTGAATTCAAGAAAGGCGACGAAATTGATGCAGTTGTACTGCAAGTTGACCCAGAGCGCGAGCGCATCAGCTTAGGCGTTAAGCAAATTGACGAAGATCCGTTCAATGCTTACTTAGCTGATATCAAGAAAGGTGCTATTGTTAAAGGTACTATCACAGCTGTTGATGCCAAAGGCGCAGTAGTAGAGATGGCAGAAGGCGTAGAAGGTTATGTACGCGTTGCTGATATCTCTCGTGACCGCATCGAAGACGCATCTACTGTATTAACAGTAGGTGAAGAAATCGAAGCACGCTTCATGGGTGTTGATCGTAAGAACCGTACTTTAAGCTTGTCTATCCGTGCGAAAGACGAAGCTGAAGATAAAGTGGTTCTAGATAACCTTAACCAACAGCAGCCAGAAGATGTTGGTCTAAGTGCAATGGCCGAAGCCTTTAAGGCAGCCAAAGGCGAATAAGCCTATCGGACTGTAAAAGGGGGCCTTAGTGCCCCCTTTTTGTTGCTTGTCTATCAGGAGGAATGATGACTAAATCCGATCTTATTGAGAAACTATCAGAACAATACAGCCATTTATCTGCTAAAGAAGTAGAAGAGGCAGTTAAGGGAATACTTGAGCAAATGTCGGCGACCTTAGAAACCGGTGACCGCATTGAAATTAGAGGTTTTGGTAGTTTTTCATTACACTATCGTGCACCTCGTCAAGGGCGTAACCCTAAAACCGGTGAAAAAGTCGCATTAACCGGTAAATACGTACCGCACTTTAAACCCGGTAAAGAATTACGCGAACGCGTTAACTCAGCCTAGTATAACTGTGAGTGCTATATCTCTTTTTATGGCAGCGCGACTAGCGAGAACGTTTATTTTCCGCGATAATACTGATACTCAAAATCAGTAAGTTGAGAGGATAAGGTGAAGATAATTATTGGCCTAATTATTCTGATTATTTTATTTGCCGTCGGTTTAACACTGGGCATACAAAACGATCAGTTAGTGCATGTTAATTACCTGTTAGCTCAGGGCGATTATCGTCTTTCATCATTATTGGCGGTGATTTTTGTAGCCGGTTTTGTTGTGGGCTGGTTGGTATTCGGTGTTGTACTGTTGCGCCTAAGAATGAAAAACACTGGGCTGCGAAAAAAAGTTGAACGTCAACACAGAGAGCTAGAAGAGCTTAGGGCCTTACCTATTAAGGATTAATAAGCCTTATGCTGGAATTATTATTTCTGCTGCTTCCGGTTGCTGCGGCCTATGGCTGGTATATGGGGCGCAGAGGAGTTCGGCAAGACGTTCAAAATAAATCCACTCATTTCTCCCGGCAATACGTTGCCGGGTTAAACTTTTTGCTGTCTGACGAGCCAGACAAAGCGGTTGATCTCTTTATTCAATTGTTGCAAGTAGACAGCGAAACCATTGAAACCCACCTTGCGCTCGGTAATTTATTTCGTTCTCGAGGCGAAGTGGATCGCGCGATTCGTATTCATCAAAATTTGGTTGCGCGACCTAATTTATTATTAGAACAACGCCACTTGGCTATGTTGGAGCTTGCGCGCGATTTTTTAACGGCGGGGTTATTAGACAGGGCCGAACATATTCTGATTGAGCTAAAAAGTGACCCCGACTATGAAGAAGAAGCACTCAGTCAATTATTGCTTATCTACCAACAGCTAAAAGATTGGGAAAAAGCTATCGATATGGCAGCCCGACTAAAAAAACGTCAAGGCATGAAAGCCCTGATCCCAATGGGGCATTTCTATTGTGAGTTAGCTGAACAGCATTGGCGAGAGCAAGATATTAAAGGCGCCATGGTGCAATTTAAAAAAGCACTTAAAACCGATGCTGGCTGTGTGCGGGCCAACATTCGCTTAGGGTCGCTATTTATGGCTCAGCAGCAATGGAAGCAGGCACTAACCAGTCTACTTGACGTCACCCAGCAAGATGCGGACTTTATTGGCGAAGTATTAGCAGATATACAATATTGCTACCAGCAATTAGATGATGAAGCTGAACTCGTTCGCCATTTACATTTATGGGTAGCAGAAGATGCTGGCGCAAGTGCGGTACTGATGTTGGCTGATTATGTGGCTGATAGCCAAGGTGTGTTAGCTGCCGAGCAACTGGTGTTATCGCAATTGCAGCGCCACCCCACCATGAAAGGTTTTCATCGACTCATGACTTATCATACGGCTAATGCAGAGCAGGGCCGAGCACGAGATAGTTTGAATATGCTGGGCTCTTTGGTGTCTGAGCAAATGAAACAAAAGCCCAGTCATAAATGTAGCCAATGTGGTTTTTCGGTTAAAACTCAATTTTGGCAATGTCCTTCTTGTAAACAATGGGGCTGCATTCGTCCATTACGCGGTTTAGATGGGGAATAAACACAGCTTTAAGCTATCAGCTATCAGTCAAAGAGAAACACCGCTTTGGGCGCAGCTTTATTTGTTCGCGTATTTTGTGGAAAAACAGATTAAAAATAAAAAGGTAACTTGGTATGCAAACTTCACCTGATCCTAAAATTCTGGTCGCGCTTGATTTTGCTGATAAGCAGCAAGCCATGGCGCTTATTCAGCAATTAGACCCCACGCTTTGTCGCTTAAAAGTGGGCAAAGAGATGTTTACACTGTTTGGCCCTGAGTTTGTACGAACCTTAGTGAACGCTGGGTTTGATGTGTTTTTGGATCTTAAATTTCATGATATTCCCAACACTGTGGCGAAAGCCGTTGCCGCCGCTGCTGAGCTAGGAGTATGGATGGTGAATGTGCATGCCAGTGGTGGCTCACGCATGATGACAGCAGCACGAGAAGCATTGGTGCCTTATGGCGACCAAGCGCCCTTACTGATAGCTGTGACCGTACTCACTAGCATGACAGGCGATGAGTTACTGCAAATAGGCGTCTCTCGCTCACCAGCAGAGCAAGTGTTGGCCTTAGCGCGCCTTACTCGAGATGCCGGCCTAGATGGTGTGGTATGTTCGGCACAAGAGGCGAGCTTATTAAAAGCAGAGTTGGGTAAAGACTTTAAACTCATTACGCCTGGCATTCGACCAGCAGGTACAGATGCGGGCGACCAAAGACGCATTATGACGCCAGAGCAGGCATTAACTGCAGGCAGTGACTACTTGGTGATTGGTCGTCCTATCACACAAGCGAGCAATCCAGCTCAAACACTTGCTGAGATTAATCACAGCCTTAACTCTTAGGCTAATTAACGCCAACTAAGCGATATCTTGATGCATCGAAAAACATCGAATGGGTTGACTCGGTGTTTTTGTTTTTAGGTACACAGCACTTTAAAGCCAGCGCAATATGTTAAACAAAATGGGCTCAGAAACAGCTGATTAGGAAGTCGTGACGGCAATAATATTAGGGCGATAAACGCGTCCCTTAAGTGTTATGGCTTTGTGTTAGCTTGATGCAGATCCTAATTGTTGGTATCTAACAGATAACGATAACTTAATATGTTTATTATTAATGGTTGCATGTATTAGCTTAATACTATGCTGTACAACAATAATATAAGGGTGTACTTATCCGTTAATCAAAGGAGGCGGATGTGAGTAAAGCCGCTGCAAAGCTGTTAACTATCATTAGCAAGCCGATGCCATTTGGTAAGTATAGTGGGCGACCACTGCTTAAATTACCCATGGCCTACTTATGCTGGTTTGAACGTAAAGGCTGGCCAAAGGGTAACTTAGGGGAAGAGCTAGCTTTAGTGTATGAGTTAAAGCTTAATGGCGTTGATTTACCCTTATATGAGTTATTACAGCCTGAGTCTTCTTAACAAGCGAGCAAGTGAAAAGGTCCTGTTTAAAAAAGTCTACTTCTTTAGCTATATGTAAAACATAAACAAAAACAGAGCCAAGCGGCTCTGTTTTTGTTTAATTGTCAGTATATTATTTACTGTTTAATTAAGAAATCTTCTAGCGTTTTAGTACCAGCATCAATTGCTTTCTTGATGGGGGTAGGCTTACGGCCTTGGCCAGTCCATGTTTTATATTCATTGTTCTCGTCGTAAAATTCGTACTTAGCAGGGCGCTTAGCGCGTGGCTTACTTACCTTTTTGGTTGGCTCTGCTAATTCTATCAAATCGCTAATATCAATTCCGTCTGCAGCCATTTGGTCCATGTATTCTTTAAGCTTGCGATCGCGCTCTTGAGCTGCTGCTTGTTCGGCGGCTTTAGTTTCTCGTTGTTCTTCAATAACAGAAGACAGTTTTGCTAGCGCTTCTTCCATTTGATCAAGCGTTAAGTCACGGGTTGCAGCACGTAAGCTACGAATGTTTAATAGTGTTTTCAAAAAGTCAGTCATTGCATTCACCTAAGTTATATATTTTATTATTCTCTAAATCTACATCTTCATATTAAATCTAGCAAGTTAATTACTCAATTATTTATTGTAGCGAATAAATACAGTGAATAACGAGGAAAACTCACCAATATGGCTTTGCATTTTGCAAAAGCTTATTGCTAATTAGAAGTGGGTGACTGTTAATTAATCTTGTTATCTGTTGCCCATATTAAAAAGAGACTCAATAGAGTTAAGATATGTGGAGTGAGTTATGAACGGTAAACGGCTAGTATCTTGGACTTGGTTTATACTTCTACTTTTAAGCTGGTAGGCAATAGACCTATCGGTAGAGTTAGCAAGTTAAAAGTATTGATTTTTGTGCTGTTGGCAGTAAAATCGTCCGCCTTGCCTGCGTAGAGGTGCGTCACTTATCAGTAAGTCAGCCAGCAATGATACCTTTGTGCTGAACGAAAGGAAGTGATGCCGAAGTAGTGTTATTTGTCCGGTATCTCTATATCAGGTAACACCATTGGGATCGGTACCGAAAGGGCTGATACTGTCGTGATATACTATTCATGGTGCGCTATAGCTGGGGAAGAGCAGACGATCTTTATATCGGCCTCCTACTCATTATATTGACAATTTTTAATTTTGGTGCCGACGTGGAACTACAGCCTTTTATTCAAAGTTACTGGTCTTTACTGCCTCCGATACTTGCCATTCTATTGGCCATTACTACCCGCCGAGTCTTATTATCTTTAGGGCTAGGGATTCTACTTGCTGTTTTGTTGCTGCAACAATTTAATCCTTTTGCCGCTGTTTTTCATCTTGGTCACCAAGTTACAGAGCTTTTTTGGGCTGATAACACAATTAATGAGTGGAATGTAAATATTTTGTTATTTCTCCTCTTGCTTGGTTGTATTATCAGTATGCTAAGTCGAGTAGGAGCCACCTTGGCCTTTGCTGAATGGGCACAGAGCAGGATTAAAAATCGGCGCCAAGCAAAGGTGATGACTGGGCTGTTAGTGTTTTTATTTTTTATTGACGATTACTTTCATAGCTTATCGGTGGGTACTATTTGCCGACCGGTTACCGACCGCTTTAACATTTCCCGTGCCAAGCTTGCCTATCTACTTGACTCAACAGCAGCACCGGTTTGTGTACTTATGCCCATCTCTTCGTGGGGGGCGTATATTATTGCTTTAATCGGTGGGATTTTGGCCAGTCACAGCTTAACAGGACAGAGTGCGTTAGGCGCCTTTATGTTAATGGGGAGCATGAACTTTTATGCTATTTTTACCCTGTTAATGGTGCTGTTTGTGATTAAAGGTGGCTGGGATTTAGGCGCCATGGCACGCCATGAGCAACAGGCGCTGCAAGGGCAGCTGTTTGACGAAAGTAAAGGCGCACCGCCTGGAGTGAGCGATACCAGCGACCAGTTAGGGCGCATGAGTGAGCTACTGCTGGCAATAGGCACGCTTACCTTGGTAACTGTGCTGGCATTGCTATTAACGGGCGCACAGGCGCTAGATAATGCTCAAACTCCCTTTAGTGTATTAGCCGCGCTAGAAAATACCGACGTGGGCCGCTCTTTAGTATTGGGAGGTGTTGCAGGCTTGCTGGTTTGTATTTATGCCATGGTAAGGCAGGGCGTCAGCCTGTCAGCCTGGATGCAGACAGTATTAGTGGGTGTAAAAGGCATGCTACCGGCTATTTATATCTTGTTGTTTGCTTGGACGTTAGCCGGTTTAATTGGTGAATTAAAAACGGGTCAGTATCTGGCTTCTTTGGTGCAGCAAAACATTCCATTGTTTATGCTACCGGCCATTTTGTTTTTATTAGCTGGTGTGATGGCATTTGCAACGGGCACCAGCTGGGGCACGTTCGGTATTATGCTGCCGATAGCCGCCGATATGACAGTGGCGATTGATGCCCAGCTGTTATTGCCGGGTATGTCTGCGGTAATGGCAGGGGCAGTATTTGGCGATCATTGTTCGCCCATTTCTGATACGACCATTTTGTCGTCTACCGGTGCTTCTTGTCACCATATTGACCATGTGATCACACAATTACCTTATGCGTTATCCATTGCTGTGGTCAGTATTATTGGCTATTTAGCGCTAGGTTATACAGCGTCAGTTGCTATGGGGTTGGCTGCGGCTACAGGTGGGTTTATCGTCGTGTTAGCAGTATGGCGCATTATACAAATATCAGGCCATAAAAATAAGGTGAAAGTTTAAGCTCACATTATGCTTGAGAGGCGTTTACATGGGGTTCTTGCGAGAACCCCATTATACGAAAATTAAGTATTATGCCTATTAGCGAGTCTGTTACTCCACTGTATGGCTTCTTCATAAAACTGACTACTGTCATGCTGGTTTAAATTAGCAAACTTTAACCGTTGCTCTAGAGTAAACCAGTTAGCCTGTTCTTGATCTTGCATCATACCCATTAAAAAACCTAATTGTCCCTTTTGCTCTAGCAGTGCTTGCTGTACCGGTTCAGTCACCGATAAATGTGGCAATATATCGGCAATGGGTCTTTCTAATAAGGCATCTAGTAGTGAGAATAGCCCGCAAATAAATGCATCATCTTGCAAATGAGGGCACACTTTCTCGGCTAATAGCTCACACCATTTTGCTCGGATCATCGATAGTCGATATAGTTCAATGTTTTTATTTTTGCTGATATAAGCTGTCATCATTAAGGCGGTAAAACGCCTCAGCTGTTGATGTCCTAAAAAAACAATGGCATTGCGTAAATTATCGATGCTTTTTTGCTTATAACCACTATGCAAGCTATTAACATGGCGCAACAGGTAGTAAGACAGTGATAAATCTCGGCTAAAGAGTTCGGCTAGTTTATCGTAGTCAAGCTCTGGCTCATTTACCGCAGCTAAAAGTTCAAAGCCGGTCATTTCATCTGTGGTTAGAATTCGTCGACTAATCACCTGCGGCTGTTGAAAGTAATAGCCCTGAAAAAGATCAAACCCTACCGCCTTGGCATCAGTATATTCTTGCTGAGTTTCTACTTTTTCGGCAATAAATTGAATATGTGAGTAACGCCGATACGTTTTGATAAAAGCGGCACATTGAGCTATTGAAAACTGACGCAAATCCAACTTAATAAAGTCGATATAAGGAAAAAACTTCTCCCATTCTTGATGAGGCACATGATCATCTAGGGCTGTTTTAAAGCCTGAGCGTTTTAGAAACTTAATGCTGTCTAATAATGCATCATCAGGGGTCGCATCTTCTAAGATCTCAATTACTAACTGCTGCTGTGCAAAGCTGTCTTGCATGCCTTCTCGAAGCAGTGAGTCAGGGAAATTAACAAAGCACAGTGCTTGCCCCACTAAATCTTCAATTTTTTGGCTCAAAAATTGTTCGGCCATTAAGCGGCGCGTAGCAACCTCAGCACCCACCTCAGGAAAACGATTTTCTAGGCTAGTACGAAATAGCAGTTCATAGCCAAAGGGGTTACCTCGACCATCTAAAATAGCTTGTCTAGCTACAAAACAGCGCATAATGATCCCAACAAAAACAATAACGTGGCAAATATACAGCATTGTCTTTCGATAAACAAAGCAAACAAAAAAGCGCCCAATAGGGCGCTTAAATAAGTGTAAATGAAAGTAGTTAAGGTTAAAAAGCGTAGTTCATTTGTAAACCCAATAAGTAAGCATCACCGCCAGATTCAAATTCATAATCCATAGCTGGGTTTATCGCGCTTTCTTCTACCACAGAAACTTTCTCACCGTCTAAAAAGGCAAAGGCGGCATCAAAGCTTAAGTTTTGGTTATAAGTATAAGTGGCGCCCAAGGTATACCAAGTGCGGTCTACATCAGGAATAGAGATAGAGCGCGCATCTTCGGGTACTGGCGATTGGTCATAGGCAATACCGCCACGTAGCGTCCATTGATCGTTAAGCTGGTGGGTGGCACCGGCACTAATGCGCCAGCTATTATCAAAGCCCTCGTCTTTTTGAAATAGCTCTACGCCTTGGGGGCTGACAGCTTTTAGCTCTTTAAAGCTACTCCACTCTGTCCACATAATGCCGTAATGCAGGGCCCAATCAGACTGTATTTGGTGAAAGCCTGAAGCTTCTGCAATTGCGGGTAGTGTTAAATCTACGCTGCCTGGGGATTTAATGCCTCTTAAAGTACTAGAAAAATCCCCTTCTAATGTTAAGTCGACCTCAGAACGATAGGTTAAGGCCCAGCGGTTATTATCATTAGCTTCTAGTAATAAGCCTAAGTTCCAGCCATAACCCCAATCATCCCCTTTTAAGTTCACTGCTTCTGTTGTCGGAGAAGACATTGGAATGCCAGCAGATGATATACCGGTATGGCGAATAATTTCAGCATCGGCATACACGGCGTTAAAGCCGGCACCAATAGAAATATGCTCATTGGCTTTAAAGGCAATGCTGGGGTTAAGGTTAATGGTTTCTAAAGAAGTACCACCGGCAACATCCCCTGCATAATGATTATTTTGATAGCTAGTGGATAACCCATAGTTAGTAAAGGCGCCAAAGCCGGCAGTCCACTGTTCATTTAGGGGTTGCACATAATAAAAGAAGGGCACCACGGCACTGTCGCCAATATCTTCTGAATGAGTAGGCAAGCCTGCAGCTTGACCCACTTGAGCTGTCGGCCCTTTACCTTCTACATCAATGTCGGGATTAACATGCACGGCACCCACCGACATGGCAGAACTATCAAATAAGGTCATGGCTGCGGGGTTTCGACCCAATACAGAGGCGTTGTCACCAATTGCGCCTTCACCCGAGTAGGCCCGTCCTAGACCGGTAGCGTTTTGCTCTGCTAGCTGAAACGCCGCCGAGTGAACTTGACCTGCCGCTAAAGCAATGGATGCGGCAAGTAAGGATAACTTCAATGTTTTTTGGCTCATGAAAGACTCTCTCATCAGTTTAGTGTTGGTGGTGCGCCATACAGCTGCGCATGAATAAATGATGAAATCTTACTCACAGGCAGCATATTTAAATGTTACATAAAAGTAAAACGCTTGTTTAACTAAACAAGCGTTTTAATTCGTAGTGTGAGCAAGATCAAATATTAGAGCTCAGACTCCATTCTTCTAAAACCTAATACCACTTCTTTACTTGGTGGAGTACCTAAACGGCTAATCACGATGCAGGCTAGGGTACAAATCACAAAACCTGGTACGATTTCGTAAAGATCGAAAATGCCAAAAGGGCCACCAGAGAGCTGTTTCCAGCCTATAACAGTCAGTGCCCCCAGTACGATGCCGCTTAAGGCGCCGTTGCGCGTAAGACGAGACCAGGAGAGTGCAATAATAATCACAGGACCAAAAGCACCGCCAAAGCCTGCCCATGCATAGCTAACTAAGTCTAATACCGACGACTCAGGGTTAAGGGCAATCACCATAGAGCAAATTGCCACCAACACCACCGCAAAGCGGCCTACCCAGACTAACTCATTTTCGGGAGCATGAGGGCGCAACCAGCGTTTATAAAAGTCTTCAGTAATGGCCGAAGAACAAACTAACAGCTGTGAGTCGATAGTGCTCATAATGGCCGACATAATAGCGGCAATCAGTAAGCCCGCCACCCAAGGGTTAAACACCGCATTAGCGAGCGCTAAAAATACGGTCTCAGAATTTTCTAGTGGCGCATCCGCAAAGTATACCGCCCCTGCTAAACCCACACCTACTGAGCCAATTAGCGACAAAATCATCCAGCTCATGGCAATACGACGCGATAGCGGCACTGACTTAGGAGAGTCAATAGCCATAAAGCGCGCCAATATATGGGGTTGACCAAAATAGCCAAGCCCCCAGGCCAGCAAACTTAAACCGCTGATCAGTGAGAAATCATGGAAGAAATCCAGCTTGTCCGCGCTCATATTATCTAGCGTCGCTAGGGTTTCGTTTATGCCGCCAAGTTCATTCATTACCACCCAAGGCACCACAATTAATGCTAATAGCATTAAAATACCTTGAAAAAAGTCGGTCCAAGAGACGGCTAAAAAACCACCGGCAAAGGTATATAGCATGATCACGCCACCACCAATTAATAGGGCGGTCAAATAGGGCAGGGCAAATACCTTTTCAAATAAGATGGCACCGGCCACCAAACCTGAAGCGGTATAAAAGGCAAAAAACACCAAAATGGTGAATGCCGAAATCACGCGAATTAAGCCTGATCGATCAGCCAGTCGATTTTCTAGAAAGTCGGGTAGGGTTAAAGAGTCGTTTGCCTGCTCGGTATAGACACGCAAGCGTTTAGCAACAAACAACCAGTTAAGCCAAGCACCTATTACTAAGCCAATGCCAATCCAAGCCTGACTAATACCATAAAGGTAAACGGCGCCAGGCAAGCCCAGCAATAGCCAACCACTCATGTCTGAGGCGCCCACACTAAGTGCAGCCACCCCAGGGCCTAAGCGGCGGCCACCTAGGATATAGTCACTTAACGAGCTAGTGGCTCTATAAGCAATGACACCAATTAACATGGTAATAATAAGATAACCAACAAAGGTGATTAATATGGGGAGTTCGATGGTCATAGCGTTTCCTGTTGTGTCGAACAGCGCGTTCGCTTCCATGGAGTAAAAGTAAGATAAGAGCCAATCAGCTCGATAGTAAATCGAGGCGAATCTTACCGCATAAAATCGAATAACTCTCGATAACTCTAACCATATGACTTAACTGCATAATAAGCGAACAATTGAGAAGAAAGAATGACCAAATAAGCACTATAAATGATGGGTTTTAGTCATTTATTAGTACTGGCGCACAAAAAAACGGCGCAATCACTCAGGCTTTATAACGTGGAATGCTGTTTGCTTTTAACTGACAGCTGACAGCTGACAGCTGACGGCTTACCGCTTACCAAGCGGCTATGTTTGATCCTTGTTAATTATTTGCTAGGATGTTGCGAGGTCAGACCTCTTGTGTCTGTGTGGCTGGTTAATGCCCATTTGCCAAGTGCGACTCATACCTTATAAAGGAGTATACATGTTGCCAACTAATCCACTAACAACGGCCAAGGGCGATCGCATCGCCATTGTGTCGGGACTCAGAACCCCCTTTGCTCGCCAATCGAGTGCATTTCGCGGTATTCCTGCCCTAGAGCTTGGCACTATTGTGGTTAACGAATTGCTGGCGCGCACGCCCATGGCGGCCGATGAGGTGCAGCAACTGGTGTTTGGTCAAGTGGTGCAAATGCCCAAAGCGCCTAATATTGCTCGAGAAATAGTTTTGGCCAGTTCACTGCCCGTACACACAGATGCATACAGTGTGACGCGCGCCTGTGCCACCAGTTTTCAAGCCGTGTCTAGCTTGGCAGAGTCAATGTTAGCAGGGCAGGTAGAGGTGGGCATTGCCGGCGGCGCAGACTCGTCATCTGTTTTGCCAATAGGGGTATCAAAGCGCTTAGCCGAAGCATTATTAGATTTAAGTAAGGCTAAAACGTGGCGCACCAAGTTGGCTATTTTGCGTCGATTACGACCTAAAGACTTCGCCCCTGTGCCTCCTGCAGTCGCCGAATATTCAACCGGGCTGACTATGGGGCAGACGGCGGAGCAAATGGCTAAAAGCCATGGCATTAGTCGACAAGCGCAAGATGAGCTGGCGCATCGCTCTCATCAATTAGCCAGCGAGGCATGGCAACAAGAGCGCTTAAGCGAACAAGTGATGGCCACTTATACGCCGCCTTTTAAGGCCGCCTTTGAGCAAGACAATAATATTCGCACCGAGTCAAATCTTGCTGATTACAGCAAGCTAAAACCGGCCTTTGATAAGCGCCACGGCACAGTGACCGCCGCCACCAGTACCCCACTAACCGATGGCGCAGCGGCAATACTTATGATGACCGAAAGCCGCGCCAAAGCATTAGGGCTACAACCGCTGGGCTATTTACGCAGTTATGCCTATGCCGCCATTGATGTAGCAGAAGACATGCTGCTGGGGCCGACTTATGCCACACCGCTGGCACTCGATAAAGCTGGGTGCACGCTGGCAGACATGGATTTAATTGATATGCATGAAGCGTTTGCAGCGCAAACCTTGGCCAATATTAAGCTATTTGCCAGTACCGAGTTTGCCAAGCAAAAACTCAATCGCGAGCAGGCGATAGGGGAAATTGATATGAAGAAATTTAATGTGTTAGGCGGATCACTGGCTTATGGCCATCCGTTTGCGGCGACGGGAGCACGCATGATCACCCAAACCCTGACCGAGCTTAATCGCCGTGGTGGCGGCTTGGCGCTCACCACCGCCTGTGCGGCAGGTGGGTTAGGAGTGGCCATGGTATTGGAGGGGGCACAATAATGAAAGATGTCATACAAAGCACGCCAACTGAGCAGCCACAGGGCTCTGCATTTAGGCTAGATGAGCAAGATGGAATTGGCATTATTACCATGGACGTGCCGGGTGAGCGCATGAATACGCTGCGCGACAGTTTTGTGGAAGAAATTAACAGCTTGCTGGCCGATATTAAGGCCAACAAAGCCTTAACCGGTTTAGTGGTATGTTCAGGCAAGCCTGACTCATTTATTGCCGGCGCCGATGTAAATATGCTGGCGGCCTGCACCCGTGCCGAGCAAGCCGAAGCCTTATCTAAAGCGGGGCAAGATATCTTTAATCAGCTCGGTGAGCTTGAACTGCCCTTAATTGCTGCTATTCATGGCCCTTGTTTAGGTGGCGGGCTTGAATTAGCCATGGCGTGTCATGGCCGAGTGTGCAGTGATGATGCAAAAACTCGCCTAGGTTTACCCGAGGTGCAATTAGGGTTAATTCCGGGCTCTGGTGGTACCCAGCGCTTACCCAAGCTGGTGGGCTTAACTAAGTCGCTAGATATGATGTTAACCGGTAAGCAACTGCGGGCCAAGCAAGCGCTAAAAGCCGGTTTGGTTGACGATATGGTGCCCGCCAGTATTTTGCTGGATACCGCCGTGGCCATGGCGCGCAAGGGCAAACCAAGCTCGTCTGCGAAACGCGCTTTAAGTACTCGGGCATTAGAAGACAACCCACTGGGCAGAAAGTTAGTATTTGATAAAGCGCTGAGTACGGTGACCGCCAAAACACGGGGTAATTACCCTGCGCCGAAAAAATTACTGGATGTGGTTAAAGTGGGATTTGAACAGGGTATAAAGCAAGGGCTGGCGGCCGAAGCCCGAGCCTTTGGCGAGCTGGTGATGAGCCCAGAGTCGGGCGCCTTACGTCAGCTGTTTTTTGCCACCACCGAAATGAAAAAAGAAACCCAGTGGCAAGGCGCAAGCCCGGCAACCTTAGAGCATATTGGGGTATTAGGGGGCGGCTTAATGGGCGGCGGTATTGCCTTTGTTAGTGCCACTAAAGCTCAACTGCCGGTGCGCATAAAAGATATTTCCCATAAAGGTATTAACCAAGCCATGGCCAATGCTCACGGCTTGCTGGCCACAAAAGTGCGCAAACGCCACTTGCGTGACACTGAAATGAAGCAACAGCTAAGCCGCATTACCGGCACCCTCAATTACAGCGGCTTTGAACGGGTAGATATGGTGGTTGAGGCGGTATTTGAAGATATAGAAGTGAAGCGAAATATGGTGGCCGAAGTTGAAGCCCATTGTCCTTCGCATACGGTGTTTGCCACTAATACCTCCTCGTTACCCATTCACCAAATTGCCGAGGGCGCGGCACGGCCAGAGCAGATACTCGGCCTACATTATTTTAGCCCGGTAGATAAAATGCCGTTGGCAGAAATCATTCCTCATGCTGATACTAGCGCCACAGCGGTGGCGAGTGCGCTTAAATTGGCACGAGCACAGGGTAAAACCCCGATTGTGGTAAAAGACAGCGCCGGTTTTTATGTTAACCGTATTTTAGCGCCGTATCTTAATGAGGCAGCACGACTCTTACTTGAAGGCGAGCCGATAGAGGTGATTGATAACGCCTTGGTGGATTATGGTTTTCCGGTCGGCCCCATGACTTTGCTGGATGAAGTAGGCATTGATGTGGCGGCGAAAATCTCGCCTATTTTAACGCAAGAATTAGGTGAGCGTTTTAAAGCCCCCGATGTCTTTTCTACCTTATTGGATGATGATCGCCATGGTAAGAAAAATGGCCGCGGCTTTTATCGCTACAATGAGAAAAAGCGCAGTAACAAAGCCAAACCCGTGGATGAAAGCCTTTATAAACTGCTAAATATTAAGGCACAAAGCCAGCTGCCTGCTCAGGATTTAGCCGAGCGCTGTGTATTACTGATGTTAAACGAAGCGGCCATTGCCCTTGATGAGGGAGTGGTAAACTCTGCGCGAGACGGAGATGTAGGCGCAGTATTTGGCATTGGCTTTCCGCCCTTTGCCGGTGGCCCTTTCTTTTATATGCACCAGTTAGGCATACCCACTGTGATTGACAAAATGCAAGAGTACAGTCGCAAATACGGCGAGCGCTTCGCACCCTGCGAGCCGCTACGTCGTTTAGCAGAAGCAGGAAAAAGCTATTATTAATATTTCAGCGCCAAGCGAAAAGAAAGCCGTACCTTTAACGCTGTATGCCTTGCATTAAAGAAAAGCCCCGGTTTGGGTTATTTGTACAGCGCCGAGTTTAAGACTCGGCGCTGTAGGTTAATTTTTAGCTGGGCGCTCAGCATTTTACTTTTCATTTCCCCCTTGAAATTTTACCTGTCATCCCCATCTTTTAGTTAATGGTTAAACTGAGTAAAGGAACAGAGTAATGTCAGAAGCTGTACATACTGAAACCCACGGTTTTCAAACCGAAGTTAAACAACTGCTGAATTTAATGGCGCACAGCCTGTATTCAAACAAAGAAGTTTTTTTACGCGAATTGGTATCTAACGCTGCCGATGCCGCGGATAAGTTACGCTTTAAAGCTCTGTCTAACAGTGAGCTCTATGAAAATGAGGGTGACTTACGGGTTCGCCTTATTTTAGATGCTGAGAATAAAACGCTAACCATTTCTGATAATGGTATTGGCATGACCCGAGATGAAGTAGTCGAGCACTTAGGTACTATTGCTAAGTCAGGAACTAAATCTTTCTTTGGTGAGCTAACGGGCGATCAAGCCAAAGACTCGCAGTTAATCGGTCAGTTTGGTGTGGGCTTTTACTCGGCCTTTATTGTAGCCGACAAAGTTACCGTATTAAGCCGTGCGGCAGGTCAGCCTGCTGATCAAGGTGTGCAGTGGGAGTCTGACGGCGATGGCAGCTTTACCGTAGCCGAAATTAATAAGCCAGGTCGCGGTACCGACATTATTTTGCACCTGCGCGACAGTGAACAAGAGTTTTTAGATGACTGGCGCTTGCGCAGCATTATCGGCAAATACTCAGATCACATTAGTGTGGCCGTTGAAATGTGGAAGCAGGGCGAACCTGAGCAAACCGATGAAGACGGTAATGTAACAGCCGAGGCAACCGAAGGCGAGTGGGAGCAAGTGAACAAAGCCACCGCCCTGTGGACACGCGCTAAAGGTGATATTAGTGATGAAGAATATCAAGAGTTCTATAAGCATATTTCTCATGATTATCAAGACGCATTAACCTGGAGCCATAACAAGGTAGAAGGCAATCAAGAGTACACTAGCCTCTTGTATGTGCCGGCCAAAGCCCCGTTTGATATGTATAACCGCGAGCAAAGCCACGGTTTAAAACTGTATGTACAGCGCGTATTTGTGATGGATGACGCCGAACAGTTTATGCCAACATACTTACGTTTTGTGAAAGGTGTGCTCGACTCAAACGATCTGCCGCTGAACGTATCGCGTGAAATTCTGCAAGACAATAAAATTACCAGCCAGCTGCGCAAAGCCTGCAGCAAGCGTGTGTTGTCTATGCTAGATAAAATGGCAAAAAATGACGACGAGCAATACCTCGGCTTTTGGAACGAGTTTGGTAATGTACTAAAAGAGGGCCCTGCTGAAGATTATGGTAATCGTGAGCAAATTGCCGGTCTATTGCGTTTTGCCAGTACCCATAATGACAGCGATGCACAAACGGTGTCGTTAGAAAACTATCTTGAGCGTATGAAAGAAGGCCAAGATAAAATTTACTACATTACCGCCGACAGCTATGCCGCGGCTAACCACAGCCCGCACCTTGAAATTTTCCGCAAGAAGGGCATTGAAGTCTTGCTGATGTGGGAGCGTGTTGACGAATGGCTAATGAGCCACCTGAATGAGTTTAAAGACAAGCAATTTGTGTCGGTCACTAAAGGTGAGCTGGATTTAGGCGAGCTGGACGACGAAGAAACCAAAAAAGCACAAGAAGAAGCCAATGAAGCCCTGGCTCCTTTATTAGAGCGTGTTAAAACGGCATTAAGCGACGACGTAAAAGAAGTGCGTTTAACCCACCGTTTAACCAATACGCCCTCTTGTGTGGTGGCCGATGAGCACGATATGAGCACGCAGATGATTAAACTGATGCGCTCAGCAGGTCAACCTGTGCCAGAGCAAAAGTATATTCTAGAGCTGAACCCTGAGCATACACTGGTGAAAAAGCTCGATACCTTGGCTGAAGGCGATGACTTTAATGAGTGGTCTCAGTTGTTATTAGAGCAAGCCCAATTAGCCGAGCAAGGTGGCCTAAAAGACCCTGCCGCTTTTGTTGCTCGTATGAACCGCTTATTGTTGAACTAATCAACACTTAAGTTAGTGGATAAGCTAAAACAACCCGGCCCAGTGCCGGGTTGTTTGTTTTTGCTGCTTGTCCCCATGGCGGTGTCGTGACACAATTAAGCTCAAATTATCAATATATTAATCAAGAAAAGAGGACGCTGTTATGCGCATCGTTTTGTTGGGAGCTCCCGGCGCGGGCAAAGGAACGCAAGCTCAGTTTATTATGGAGAAGTTCGGGATACCACAAATCTCCACGGGTGACATGCTGCGAGCGGCCATTAAAGCCGGCACTCCGCTTGGTTTGCAGGCCAAAGAAGTCATGGATCAAGGGCAGCTGGTGTCTGATGATCTGATCATTGGCTTAGTCAAAGAGCGCATTAGCCAAGATGATTGTGTTAATGGTTTTTTACTTGATGGCTTTCCACGCACCATTCCTCAAGCCGATGCCATGAAAGATGCCGGTGTTCATGTGGATTATGTATTGGAATTTGCCGTACCCGACGAAGAAATTGTTAAGCGTATGAGCGGGCGTCGTGTGCACCCTGGCTCGGGTCGTACCTATCACCTTATTTATAACCCACCGAAAGTGGAAGGCAAAGATGATGTGACCGGTGAAGACTTAGCTATTCGTGCCGATGATGAAGAAAGCACAGTGCGTAAGCGTTTAGGTATTTACCACGAGCAAACTGCCCCCTTAATCAACTACTACCAAGCCGCTGCTGCACAGAGTGCGACTGAGCATCATAAAGTTGATGGCACGCAATCGGTAGAAGTAATCAGCCAGCAACTGGCAGACATCTTGTCTTAATATGCCTGTAGCAGCGAGCGCCAACTAGGTGCTCGCTGCTTACTCTTATCTCTATCCCCGCTTCTCGCTTCTATCTTGTGTTATACCCATTCTAAACCAAGGCTATACGTCTAACGCTGACCGCCTTACGCTAAAGGTAAAATCGGTTTTGTTTGTTCGTACCGCGGTCAGCGTAAAGCGTATGGCCGTCTGTAAAGTGGATTGCCGCGTCGTTGCACTCCTCGCAATGACGGCAAATAGCAGCTATCAGCGGTAAGCTTTCAGCTGTCAGTTTGCTCCAATGAATTGGACCTTACAAAAGGTGGTCAGTTTGTCTTTGACTGATCGCTGACAGCTTTTAGTTCATGGATTGCCGCGTCGTTGCACTCCTCGCAATGACCAAAGGGTGCACTTACTTGAGTAGGTATGAGTTAATCTGAGGCTCGGGTTAATTCACCCCGCAAGTTTTGTCCCATACGTTCGCGCACCTGTTGCGGTGATAAGCCTTTGCTAAGCAAATAATGCAGTTTGGTGAGTGCGGCTTCTGGTGTCATATCAAATCCTGAAATAACGCCAGTGGCAGCTAACGCTTGGCCAGGCGCATACCCTTCCATATTCACACTGCCACGCTGGCATTGTGTTAAGTTAACAATCACCACGCCCCGTGCTGAGGCATTCGCCAGTACGCTTAATAAGTCGGGAGTTTGTGGCGCATTACCGACCCCATAGGATGAAATTAATAATGCCTTTATGGGTTGCTGCAACAAATGAGCAATCACGCTTAAGCTAATGCCCGGGTACAAGGTGATCATACCAATGGGCTGGGGAATAATGGGGCTAACCATGAGTGGTTTGCCGCTAGGGCGGCCGAGTTTGCCTGCATAAACCCGAATATCAATACCGGCATTTAATAGCGGCGGAAAGTTAGGTGAGTCGAAGGCTTCAAAACCATCGGCATGCTCTTTGCTGGCGCGATTTCCCCGATAGAGGCGATTGTGAAAAAATAAACTCACCTCATTGATAGGGTAATGCGCTGCCACATAGAGAGCATTTAATAGGTTAGGGCGGCCATCAGATCTGAGCTCGGTGAGTGGAATTTGCGAGCCAGTAATAATGACCGGCTTGTCTAAGTCCTCTAACATAAACGATAAGGCCGAGGCGGTAAACGCCATGGTATCGGTGCCGTGCAATACTACAAAGCCGTCATAATGGGCGTAATTGGCCTGAATATCATTGGCAATACGCTGCCAGTCGGCGGGGGTCATATTGGCCGAGTCGATTAAAGGGCTATATTCATTAAGATGAAAATCCGGCATCTCGGGATCATGAAACTCAGGCATATTGGCTAAGCGTTTACCGACAAAGCCGGCTACAGGCACATAGCCGTTATCTGATTTTTGCATACCAATAGTCCCGCCGGTATAGGCGATATATATTTTCTTTTTCGTCATTCATCTTGCCTCAATATTGGGCCCGCGGACTGATACTTTTTCACCTAAGGCCCATCTTTTATCGACTTAAAACGCCTGACAGGGCACACATAATACATATTGGCCATGAACATCATTAAACTGACTTAATGTATTGGCTTCTTGTTGGATTTGCTCTGCTGCAGGGCGCAAGGCTGTTGGTAGCACTGTTGTTATCCAGTGAGAGAGCACATTGGAATCGCCCATAAATTGGGCCAACAGCTTTTCTTTAGCCGACATCGGCAGTGTCACTTCTTTTACACTAAACTCGCCTAAGTTGGCCAGCTCTGCTGCCGCTGCTAGGGCATCATCTAAGTTACCTAGCTCATCGACTAAGCCCAGTTCTTTGGCCATTTCCCCGGTCCAAACATGCCCTTGCGCCACCTGTTCAACTTGTTCTGGGCTCATGTCTCGCCCTTGTGCCACTAGCGTGACAAATTGCTGATAGATATTCTCAACGCTCATTTGGATCATTTGCTTGGCATGATCGGGTAATCCGGTGGTCAGGCCTGCGCCCACAAAATCTGTGGTACCTACGCCATCGGTATTAAGCCCAAGCTTTTTCAACGCATCTTCAAAGGTTAAAAATAAGCCAAATACCCCAATCGATCCGGTTAACGTTGTGGGAGCGGCATAAATTTTATCGGCATCGGCGGCTATCCAATAACCACCAGACGCGGCTGTGCTGCCCATAGACACCACAAGTGGCTTGCCGCTTTCTTTAAAGCGCAACAGGCTATTACGAATTTGCTCGGCGGCAAAAGCACTGCCCCCTGGGCTGTCTACACGCAGTACCAAAGATTGAATATTGTCATCATGTCTGGCTTGTTCAATCAGTTTGCTAATATGCGCATCATTCATACTGTTTGGCGTTGCCGTATCTGCGGTCATAATGGCGCCGCTGGCGGTGATTAACCCAACGGCTGGGGCCGACTTAGTGGTGCTTGGGGTGTGGTTTAAGTAAGTCGAAGTATCAATACTCATATACTGCTTGGTTTGGCTATTCCAGCCTACCAGCTCAGCAATAGCAGCTTGCATTTGATAGCGATTGGCTAAGCGGTCAACCAAACCTTGTTCGAGTGCATATTGTGCAGGATTGCCATTAACAGCGGCAAAACGCTGCAGAAGTTGCGCTTTGCTGGGGCTAATATGATCGCTTGGAATATCTCTTAAGGTCGCCACATTATTTTGATAATGCTGCCAGAGTTGCCCTAACCATAACTGCGTATCTTGGCGGCTTTCTTCCGACATATCATTGCGTAAATAGGGCTCAACAAAAGATTTATAGGTGCCGACTCTAAAGACATGAGGGGTAATATTAAAGCGCTCAAAGGCTGCCTTATAATGCAGGCGATAGACTCCCAAGCCTTGAAGGGTAACGGCACCCGCAGGGTTCAGTAATATTTCATCGGCGTGAGCCGCTAAGTAATATTGCCCTTGGCTGTAATTATCGCCTATGGCATACACCGGCTTGCCAGAGGTTTTAAACTGTTCGATAGCGCCACCCACTTCGTCCAGTTTAGTGATGCTCGACTCACTCATATTGTGTAACTGCAATACCAAGGCCTCAATACGATCGTCGTGGCGGGCGTTATTGAGCGCCTCTTTTATTTGACTCAATGTCATGGGGGCGGGCGTATTGTCACCAGAAAACCATTTTTCTGCTAATTGCTTTGGGCTGGTTATGGCGGCTTGTTCAAGTATGGGGCCGGCTATTTCCAGTGTTAGGGCGGCTTTTTCGGGGAGGATAGTGGCTTCATCTTCGCCGCTGAATAGTAAGACTGCGAACGCAATAATACCTAATAAGAAAAGGGCGGTAATGAATAGACGAATGGCGTTAAGCACTCTGGCCAGAGTACGAAACACCCACTTAATAGCAGACCACATAGTTTTGCCTTAAATGAAATGATTATTGAATAGCGCCATTATGACGACACTATTAATACAATGCCAAATTAAAAGGTATTTAAACGATTGTTTGAATATATAGCGCCGATGCACTAGCCTGATACTCTTCCCCTTGCTGCCATAGGTGTCAGTATAATGAGTGACTACCCCCATTTATTAGCTCCTCTTGATTTAGGTATAACAAGGCTTAAAAACCGTGTGATCATGGGCTCTATGCATACCGGCTTAGAAGAAGAGCGGGGCGGCTTTGCAAAGTTGGCG
The DNA here is from genome assembly GCF_017498065.1 of Oceanisphaera pacifica. GTDB lineage: Bacteria > Pseudomonadota > Gammaproteobacteria > Enterobacterales > Aeromonadaceae > Oceanimonas > Oceanimonas pacifica. Next base: position 90,355 of record NZ_JAGDFX010000013.1, read on the forward strand.
GCTTTTTATGCCGAGCGAGCCCGTGGTGGGGTTGGCTTAATTATTACCGGTGGTATTGCCCCCAATCTTAGAGGGCGGTTACTCCCTATGGCGGCGCAGCTGAGCTATTTTTGGCAGCTACCACGGCATCGTTTATTAACCCAAGCTGTGCATAATGAAGGAGGAAAAATAGCCCTGCAAATATTGCATGCCGGTCGTTATGCATTTCACCCCTTTGCGCACGCCCCTTCTGCTAAAGCGGCGCCTATTAGTCCTTTTACGCCTCATGCTATGAGCCAGCGTCAGATCCGTAACTGCATCCATGATTTTGCACATACGGCTAAATTGGCGCAACAGGCGGGATACGACGGCGTAGAAATTATGGGCTCAGAAGGCTATCTAATTAACCAATTTATTTGTGCCAGAACCAACCTAAGAGACGATGAGTGGGGCGGCGATAGCACACAGCGCCAACGCTTGGCATTAGAGATAGTAAAAGCGGTACGGGCTGGGGTGGGGGAGTCGTTTATTATTATTTTTCGACTTTCTATGTTGGACTTAGTCGAGCAAGGCTCCACCCTCGATGAGGTGATTGCCTTAGGTCAAGCATTAGAGCAGGCAGGCGTGACTATTATGAATACCGGCATTGGCTGGCATGAAGCACGGATACCGACCATTTCTACCCAGGTGCCGGCAGCGGCCTTTAGTTGGGTGACTCACCAAGTTCGCCAAGCACTCACTGTGCCGGTAGTGGCCACCAACCGTATTAATAGCCCCGAGATTGCCGAGCAAATATTGGCATCGGAACAAGCAGACTTAGTGTGCATGGCGCGGCCATTTTTAGCGGATGCTGATTTTGTCAACAAGGCGGCAGCGGGGCAGGCTGAGCAAATAAACACCTGCATTGCGTGTAATCAAGCTTGCTTAGATCATGTGTTTAAACGACAGCGCGCCTCTTGTTTAGTCAATCCCAGAGCCTGTTACGAAACTGAGTTGGTGGTAACACAAAGCAAGCGCACCAAGCGATTAGCCGTGGTAGGGGCGGGCATGGCGGGATTGAGCTTTGCCTGCCAAGCCGCCGAGCGTGGGCATAAGGTGGTGTTATTTGAGGCTGCCGCCACCATAGGTGGACAATTTAATTACGCCAAACAAATACCAGGTAAAGAAGAGTTTGCCCAAACCTTGCGCTATTTTCATCATCGTTTATTACAGGCTGGGGTAGAAGTACAACTTAATACCCCAGTCACAGCCCCGCAATTAAAGGGCTTTAACGAGGTGATATTAGCCTGCGGTATTACCCCACGCATGCCCGATATTAAAGGCATAACGCATTCTAAAGTGCTCAGTTATCTTGATGTATTGGCGCATCATGCCCCCGTTGGAGAGAAAGTGGCCATTATTGGTGCCGGCGGCATTGGTTTTGATGTGGCGGAGTTTTTGGTGGCTAATGCAGCTCCCAGCACAGAGCAATGGTTAGCACAGTGGGGCGTTGACCGTGACTATCAAACCGCAGGCGGTTTACAAGACCCGCAAGCGGTTACGGCTAAACGTGAGGTGTGGTTATTACAACGTAAAACCGAGAAACCTGGTAAAAAATTAGGTAAAACCACCGGCTGGATCCACAGAGCCAGTCTGCGACAACACGGGGTAGAGATGTGGGCTGGAGTGCGTTACCTGCATATTGATGATGCGGGCTTGCATATAAAGCGCGATGGAAAAGAGCAGTGCTTAGCGGTTGATCATGTGATTATTTGTGCGGGACAACAGCCAAACCGCACCTTGCAAACGGCATTAATAAAACAAGGAACGAAAAAAGTGCATTTAATTGGAGGGGCCGATGTGGCCGCAGAGTTGGATGCGAAGCGCGCTATCCGCCAAGGTATGGAGCTGGCGTTGACAATATAGTGCTTACACCGACCGCTTATGGCTTTGCAGGGCTTATGTTATGGTATGACTCTTATTGATTTGGCTTAATAATAAAAGGTATACACATGGATGCATTAGAACTGCTATTAAATCGCCACTCTAACCCGCGTTTAATTGAGCCTGCACCGGCGGGTGAGCAGCTAGACACCATTTTTAAAGCGGGTTTGCGTGCCCCGGATCACGGTGCGTTAACGCCGTGGGAGTTTATTGTATTTGAAGGTGAGCAGCGCACCTTGTTGGGCGATATTTTAGCAAACGCGACTCAAGCCAAAGGCGAGGCTGAAGAGACTATTGAGAAAGCGCGTAATGCTCCCTTACGTGCCCCCATGGTCATTGCGGTGGTAGCCAAAGTAAAAGAGCACAATAAAGTGCCGCGTTTAGAGCAAGAGTTATCGGCGGGTTGCGCATTAATGGCCATGCAAATGGCGTCGTTAGCGCTTGGCTTTAATGGCATTTGGCGTACCGGTTGGTTTTCATTTGATCGCGGTGTACATCAAGCACTGAGCTTGGCAGAAACGGATCAAATTGTTGGTTTCTTATATTTAGGCACAGCGCAAGTAGCCGTACGCCAACTTCCTGAACGCGACCCTGCGCCCTTTGTACGTTATTTTGGTAAATAAAAAGCGCTAGAAGTTGGTGAATAGGGACTGGTGAATAGGGAATGATAAAGCTGGTGATTAGGGATTGTAAGTTACCATTCCCTAATCCCTAATCCCTAATCCCTAATCCCTAATCCCTAATCCCTAATCCCTATACCACTCATGTTTTTACGGCTCGCTACTATCTAGCGCTTGCTTATCCCAATAGATAAATGTCCAAGCGCCTAAGGTACCGAAAAACACCCCTAATACACTGCTTGCCAAAATATCGGCAGGCCAGTGTAAGCCTAATAATAGCCGTGAATAACATACGGCGACCGCCCATACCGCCAAGCCACCGACTAACCAAGGTGAACGTTGCCTATACAGCAATAACAGGCAATAAAAGCTGGCCATGGTCATGGCGGCAATAGAGTGACCAGAAGGAAAAGAATAGCTTACTTCATCTTGCCAGTGGCGCTTTAGCCAACTGGGTACCTGCTGATCAGACATATCTTTTACGCCATCGGCCACCCAACGCTCGCGTATCAACGGCAGCTGGGCATAAAAATCAGCGCTGTCGGCGAGTCGACCTTTTTCTGCTAACCAAACAACATACGGGCGCGGCTCTTTAAAATATTCTTTGGCAATGCTCTTGGTAATAAATGCACTCCCAAGCGCCCCCATTAAACAAAAGAAAAATACCACTAATTGCCCCGAGCGACGGCGCCAACGCAATAGTGTGAGTAAACTTAACGCTATTAATGTCAGGGCAATGCCTAACTTACTAATAGTGAGCGTTAGGCTATATGCCAATAAAGCTGGGATTTCATTTAAATCAAGCAGGGGAAACCAGTTCCAATGCCATTGGTAACCTAAACTTGCAATAGTAACAGGTAGAATCAATAACAAGAGTAGCGTGCACAGCGGTCGAAGTATCATTAATGGTTTGGCCAAAAAGTGTGTTTTATCGTGGAATAGTGGGGGCAAGCAAGAAGTGTAACAAAGCAAGCGGTGAATGCTAGCTAGAGCTTAATTAAACAAAAGGTATAATAAGTGGCTTATTGTGTATTTTATGTGGCAACCTTGCCAGACAGTGATCACTTCTTTGAGTGAAATTTGAATAATAAAACCTTATTAAGGAGGTAGTTGCCAATGAAGTTGCTAGCCGATGAGAATATGCCTTATGTGCAAACCTTATTTGGCGATTGGGCAGAGGTTACTACCTGTGCAGGCCGAGACATCACCCCCGAGCAGTTAAAAGGAGTTGAGGTATTATTAGTTCGCTCTATTACTCAGGTGAACGAGGCGTTATTAACGAAAGCCGATAGCTTGCGCTTTGTAGGCACCGCCACCATTGGCTGTGATCACATAGATACCGAATTGCTTGCTCAGCGCAATATTACCTTTGCTAGTGCCCCAGGCTGCAATAAAGTGGCGGTAGGTGATTATGTATTAGCAGCGTTACTGACGGTTGCTGAACATAAGGGCTGGCTACTCAAAGAGAAAACCATTGCGGTTGTGGGGGTGGGCAACACAGGCTCACAAGTGGCTGAGCGCGCCCATGCACTGGGCATGGAAGTACTATTATGCGACCCTTTTAAAGCACAACAGAGTCCGACAGGTTTTGTCGAGCTTGCTCAAGCACTAACAGCAGATATTATTAGTTTTCATGTGCCTATCACGCGTGACGGTGCACACCCAACTTGGCACTTATTAGATGAAGAGGTTATTCATCAGCTGCACGGTGATCAAGTGTTGATTAATGCGTGCCGCGGTGAGGTATGGGACAATAATGCTTTATTGCTACGCCAACAAGGCGCCAACCCATTAACCCTGGTAATGGATGTTTGGGAGCATGAACCTGAGGTATTAGCGCCATTGGTTAAGCATACGCTGCTAGCAACGCCACACATTGCAGGCTATAGCCTAGAAGGTAAGGCGCGGGGCACGTTTGCGTTATATCAAGCATTAAAAACGCAATATGGCCAAGAGGTAATGAATAGTGTTGAGCAGTTATTGCCAACACCGCCAATAACGCATATAACATGTGCCGGTGAATACGACCAAGATTTATGCACGCGTTTAGTGCGCTTAATTTACGATATTAAAGCTGATGACCGTGCATTTCGTGCTGCACTGGGTCAACATGGTTTCTTTGATCAGTTACGTAAACAATATCCTCAGCGAAGAGAGTTAGGTTCATTAGCAGTGGAAAGCACACAAATAGACGTGCAAAATACATTACACGGGCTGGGGTTTAGCGCCCAGCGGTAAAGTTTAATGCCATATTGTTGATATAGTAATGCTTGCAGCTAACAACGCAGGCTAGGTTTCTATTGGCTGGCGCTGTTTTTTTCTATACTGCTTAACTATATGGCAAGCATGAATATAAGCCGTGTTATAGGTCGGTACAGCAGCTCGGCACAACGTCAGGAAAAGGATATAAAAAACGTGATAAAACGACTCAGACCCTATCTTGGTGTTGGTTTGGCTTTATGGCTAGGTTGTGCGGGTATAGCTGCCGCGCAGGATGATTTTTATATTGAACTGCGTGGCCCTGAATCGTCAGATTCAAGGCGTGTAGACTCCCCTGCACAAAATACCACGCAGGCTAGCGGGCAAAATACCCCCCAAACTCGTCAGCCTTCATCCACAAGAACACCGGTAATAAGCCCTGGGCGTTATGGGCCCATTCGTAGCACAGATACCTTGTGGGCGATTGCGGCACGTAACACCACTGCACCCACCACAGTGCAACAGACCATGGTGGCGTTATACCACCTTAATTCTCAGGCCTTTGTACGTGGTAATATCAACCACTTACAACGCGGCGCTCAATTACGTTTGCCCACCCAAACCCAAGCGACACAGCGCACTGCAGAGGAAGCTGAAAGAGAGTTTCGCCAGTTAAGTCGCCAAGGGGCGCGTCAGGTGTCTCGTGCTGCTACTCCTAAGCCTGCTACTCCTAAGCCTGCGGCTCCAATCGCGCCTCCTGCAGAGCCCAGTGCTGAGCCAGCCACTGATGAACCCGCTCAGCCGGCTGAAAAAGTCACCCCGCCTGCGCCTCGCCCTCAAGAGACGACAGTTGTTGAGCCTCCCAAACCAGCTGCTAAACCGGTTACCCCGTCTGCTCCCATGGCAGCCACGCCACCTGAGGTGAGCAATCAGGGCTTAAGTGAGCCTAAGGCCGCGCCAGATACGCCCAAAGCCCCACCTAGCACACCAGAGCAAGCAGAAAATGCGGCACAGAACAGGTTACAGCTGCAATTAATGGATGAGCTGCGTGAGCAGGTATCTATGTCAAATGAGCAGTTAACTGAGCTTGCTAATAATAATCAAGCATTGCGCCAGCGATTGACGCAGTTGACGGCTGAGGTTGAAGCATTAAAAAATACACGCAGCACCTCTAATAGCGCTGATGCAACTGTGCCAGGAAGCGCAAAAGAGTCTAAAGAAGGGTGGCTAAGTGATTTGCTCAGTAACCCCATTAACTTGGCATTAATCTTAATATTGCCAGCCCTGTTATTGATGGCGCTCTTTACGTTATGGTGGCGTAAAAGAGAGCGTAAAGACTTGGCTGAACAAGAACAAGAGTTATCAGAATCTAGCGCCATGCTGGAAGAAGAAACTAATGACTTTGATGACTTGTTTGGTACAGAGGATGATGTTGACCCCATGTTAGCGGACATGTCTGATGAGCTTGAATTAGAGCCCGAAGACGAGTCTGAACCTGGCGTAGATGAAGATGCGTTTGCCCGTTTCTTAGAAGAACAGCAACTGCAAGAAGAGCAAGAAAATCAGCCAACATCAGGCGAAACAGCCCCCGTATTTGCAGATACCGAAAAAGATAGCGCTGATCTCGATCTTGGTGAAGATGCATTATTTGATGATGAAGCCTTATCGCAAGATGATCAGGGTGAGCGTATGTCAAATGATGACTTGGACGATTTATTTGGCGAGCCGCAAGCAGAGCAAGCGGCAGAGAGCCTTGTGTCAGACACTAATAATGATGATGAAGTTAATCTGGATGACGCAAATCTTGATGATGAAACTAGTGCAGGTGCGCTGAATAATAACACGCAAGATCAAGAAGACGCGGTTGTTTCCTCGGCAACAGCAGAATCTAGTGCGACACAGGCGAGCACCGAATCACTATCTAATGAGCCAGCAACAGACAACGCCGAGCGCGATAATGACATAAACCGTAATACCGACACGGCCGAAACGCTGGCCGATAGTCTGTTTGCCGATGGGGCTCCTGCTGCTGCATTGGATGAGAGTGAAGCGCTTGCCAGCAGTGTGACCGATACCTCTGCTGTTGATGAGTTATTGGCTGATGAGACAAATGTTGAAGACGACTATGTATCTGTGGATCAACTGATGGCTGAGGCGGAGGCTGCAGACGGAGTAACCGCAGAAAGAGAGCGTAAACTCGACCTAGAGCTAGATGATTACGCTGATGTTATTGGTCAAGCAGATGACGTTGATATTGATGCCGATGAAGGCGGGATTGGTGCCCAGCTTGACTTAGCTCGCGCTTATATCGAGATAGACGATATAGACAGTGCTCGCGATTTACTTAATGAAGCGCTTGAACAAGGTAATAAAGCTCAGCAGCGTGATGCGAGTAAACTATTACAGCGGCTTGATAAACGGGGTTAACTTGTCCTGAGTGATACGTTGAGATCAACACATTACCTTAACGCCGGCCTCATTATGAGGCCGGTTCTTTAATTTAGTGCGGTAACGAGTATAATTGCCGTCTTTATTCGCCCCGTGGAATTAATTTATGCGCATTGCTCTTGGCATCGAGTATGACGGCAGTCAGTATTATGGCTGGCAACGGCAACGAGAAGTGCCCAGCGTACAAGCTGAGATAGAAAAAGCCGTATCACATATTGCCAATCAATCAATTACGGTACAGTGTGCAGGGCGCACCGATGCCGGTGTGCATGGCACCGGTCAAGTTGTGCACTTTGACACAGACGCGGTTCGCAAGCTCAGTGCGTGGACGCTAGGCATGAATGCCAATTTACCCAGCGATATTGCTATTCGTTGGGCCAAGCAGACCAGCGATGATTTTCATGCGCGCTTTAGTGCCACGGCTCGACGCTATCGCTACATTATATTTAATCATAAAATGCGCCCGGCGATTAATGCCAGTGGTGTGAGTCATTATGTTGGCGAGCTTGATGCAGAAAAAATGCACCAAGCAGGGCAATGCTTATTAGGGGATAATGACTTTACCTCATTTCGAGCTATGCAATGTCAGTCTCATAGCCCCCATCGCCATATTTTACATTTAAATGTAGAGCGCTATGGTCACTATGTGGTGTTAGACATAAAAGCGAATGCCTTTGTGCATCATATGGTGCGCAACATTGCCGGTAGCTTAATTAAAGTGGGGCTTGGCGAAGAAAGCATAGGTTGGGTAAAAGAGGTACTTGCCGCTCGCGATCGTCGAGTGGCGGGCCCTACGGCCAAGGCCGGCGGTTTATATTTAGTGACCGTCGATTATCCTGACTCTTTTGGTTTGCCTACTACTATTCCGGGCCCGTTGTGGCTGCCTGATAATTTACGTGGCACGCATGACGAGAGTTAACCCATAATTTTTATCAACGAATAGGCTGAACTATGCTTTAATGCTCGTCATATTGTCGAACAAGATGATCAAAGCGTAGCCCAATAGGCTGTACTCAGATCAATATGGCAGTCAGTTTGTTTTCGATGCAATCATTTTGCGAAACCCGCAGCATATCAGCTGCAACAACGATGCAATTACGCTAAGGATTTCCATGAGCTGGTTAGAGAAAATTCTTCCTAAAAATAAGAATATCGGTGTTCGTCGTCACAGCATTCCTGAGGGCGTATGGAGTAAATGTACCAGTTGTGAACAGGTATTGTACCGTGCCGAGTTAGACCGTAATTTAGATGTGTGCCCCAAATGTGATCATCATATGCGAGTAGGAGCACGGTTACGCTTAGATAAGTTTCTTGATAAAGACAATCGTGTTGAGCTGGGTGCTGAATTAGAGCCACAAGATGTGTTGAAGTTTAGAGACTCTAAAAAGTATAAAGATCGCTTAAATGCGGCACAAAAAACCAGCAACGAAAAAGACGCCATTGTTTCAATGACAGGTACTCTTAAAGGGATCCCTGTAGCGGTATGCGCTTTTGAGTTCTCTTTTATGGGCGGCTCTATGGCCTCTGTAGTTGGCGCACGTTTTATTGAAGCCGTTAACGTCTGTATTGAAGAAAACCGTGCCTTAATTTGTTTTTCTGCGTCTGGTGGTGCTCGCATGCAAGAGGCATTGTTCTCGCTTATGCAAATGGCCAAAACCAGTGCTGCGTTAAACCGCTTATCTGAAGCAGGCTTACCCTACATTTCGGTATTAACCGATCCGACTATGGGTGGCGTATCTGCCAGTTTAGCCATGTTAGGTGATGTGAACGTGGGTGAGCCTAAAGCGCTCATTGGTTTTGCGGGGCCACGTGTTATTGAACAAACTGTACGTGAAAAGCTGCCAGAAGGGTTTCAGCGCAGTGAGTTTTTGCTTGAGCACGGTGCCATCGATATGATTATCGATCGCCGCGATATGCGCGACAAACTAGCCGGTGTTATCGGTAAGTTGATGAACATAGATGAAGTGATCACCGCTAAGCCTGAGCCACAAGAATCAACGCCTGAGAGCGAATCTGGTACTGCTGCTGAGTAATGATGAGTAATCTCGATCCTCAACAGCGTTCATTAGCCGACTGGTTAATCGTGCTAGAAAACTTAAATATGGCACATATTGAGCTGGGCTTATCGCGTATGACCACAGTCGCTGAGCGTCTCGGTTTACTTAGTTTGCCCAGTTATGTGATTATTGTGGGAGGCACTAATGGCAAAGGCACTACCTGTGCTTTGCTTGAATCATTATTGCGTGCCGGTGGCCAAAGTGTAGGTGTGTATTCCTCTCCGCATTTGGTGGATTACCGTGAACGGGTTCGCATTAATGGGGAGAGTCCGGTTGCGGAAGACTTTTGTGCCGCTTTTTCCGCTGTTGAGTTGGCGCGAACACAAGGTGATCAGCCTGATGTCGCCTTAACTTATTTTGAGTTTACGACCTTGGCCGCGTTATGGCTGTTTCGTGCCGCCGCCCCTGATGTGGTCTTACTTGAGGTTGGTTTAGGGGGGCGATTAGATGCCACCAATGTGGTGGCGTCAGATCAAAGCATAGTAACCACCATAGCGCTTGATCATACCGACTGGTTAGGCTCAGACAGAGACAGTGTCGGCTTTGAAAAAGCCGGTATTTTTCGCCACGCTAAACCCGCCGTGTGTGGTGATCCTCATCCGCCAGCACGCTTATTGGCTTATGCTGAACAACTTGGTACGCCCTTATATTGTACTGGGCGCGACTATGTATGGCAGCAGGCTGAGGCGTCTTTAGAAGATAGTCCACATTGGTCGTTTAGCGGATTTGGCCTCCAGCTCGATTGTTTACCGCAGCCCTCGCTACCGGTAATGAATGCAGCGACGGCATTGGCAACGCTTGCGCTGTCGCCTTTTATGCCCAATATTCATGCCATTAAAGAAGGCTTAACGCGTGCGCAACTCACGGGGCGTTTGCAACAGCTACAACCTCAGTTATGGGTTGACGTGGCACATAACCCCGAGTCTGCTACGTATTTAGCCAGCCGTATACCGCGCATTAAAGGCCAAGGTCGCTGTTTAGCTGTGGTAGGTATGTTGAAAGACAAAGACATACCAGCAAGCTTAGCGCCCTTACAACCTTTGATTGATGACTGGTATTTGGCCAGCTTATCCGGCCCTCGAGGTGCAACGGCTAATGAGCTTGCTCAGTGGCAACCCGGGGACTGTTTTAACTCAGTAAGCGACGCATTGGCAGCGGCGCAAGCCAACGCCACAGAGCAGGATGTAGTGATTGCATTTGGTTCATTTTTTACCGTGGCCGATGTGTTGGCCTGCCATACTGAGGCGCAACAATAGCCATCAGTTTAACGGCAGCTAAATCTTATCGGTAAATAATATGACAGGTAATAAATAGGAGAGCACTTTGGCGACACAGTTTCAGCATCGATTAGTAGGTACTGTCATTTTGGTGGCGCTGGGCGTTATCTTTTTGCCTGATGTATTAAACGGTAAGCAACAGCGACCACCCGATGAGGCGGTGACTATACCTCTGCGCCCCAATCTTGAGCCTGTCCGTCCTGTGGCGAAGGCGCCTGCTGCTTCAGCGCAAGACCAAGCTGTTGCTCAGGCAACCGAAGAGCCGCAGTCATGGAGTATAGAGCAGGCTAAAGAAGCACCGCCAGTGGCCCCTACAGCGGCTGCGCCTAAAACAGAACCCAAACCGGCAGCAAAGCCGAAGCCGGCTCCGAAACCTGTGCCTAATACGGTAGCCAAAGTTGCACCGGTTAAACCGGTGGCACCTGCGACAACACAAGCGGGCGATCATATTGTGCAGCTAGGCGCATTTCGCAATGCCGCTAACGTGAATGCATTAGTAAAAAAATTGCAGGCTGCAGGTTATTCTGTCCATACTACCCCAGCCGTACCACGTGAAGGTGACATTAATCGCGTGTGGATAGGGCCAGACAATAAAGCTCGGTTAGAGAGACAGCTAGGTGCATTAGAGCAATTAACGGGTTTAAAAGGCAGTGTAAGACCTAAATAGTTGCAGCGCCCAGCGCTTTAAGTTGTAGGTCGTACGTTATATGCGGTAAGAACTAAAACACCGGATCTATTGATCCGGTGTTTTAGTTTGTATTCAGCGTTATTTTTTATTTTTAACGTATACTAATACCATTCTGTAAAATTAACTGGTCAGATTTATCCACTCTCTGGAGCACATTTGTGTCACGCGTTCGGCACTTTCAATAAAGGTGTTCCAGGCCTCGCAGACGCTGCTCATGATGTCTTCATAATT
>NZ_JAGDFX010000014.1 GCF_017498065.1 Oceanisphaera pacifica
GGCCTGCCGCCAGCGTTCAATCTGAGCCATGATCAAACTCTTCAATTAAAAGTTCTAGCTCAATGAATTACTGATGTACTGCTATTTCTAGTTGCACTTCACAAGACATTGAAAAACAATATTTTTTTGTTCTCAACGCTCTGCGAGTGCCCACACAGTTTGCTTGATAAATTGTTAAAGAGCGTTTGACCTTGTTCAGGTCAGGGATGCGTATTCTACGCATTCCGTATTGTTCGTCAAGCGTTTGTTTCAAACTTTATTTCGTTGTCTGCAAACCCTTGTGACCGTGAGCGTGTTGCCCCGTGTCAGTGGATGCGCATTATAGGGAAGCAGAGATTTGACGCAAGTGTTTTTTACTAAAAAAATGCGATTTACTCATTAAGTGTACAAAGCTACATCAAGATGCTTATTTTTAACTCATATTATCTTCTACAGCAGGCTCAACACCCATTCTGGTTACTAATAGCTGGTCTATTTTATAGTTATCTATATCTACCACTTCAAATTTATAACCTGCGTGCAATACAAAGTCTGTGCGTTTTGGGATCTTACGCAGCATGTACATCATAAAGCCGGCAATGGTTTCGTAGTTCTCATCACTTGGGAAGCAACCAATGTCCAGTACCCGCATCACATCTTCTAAGGGCGTCGAGCCTTCGACCAACCAAGAGTTAGTATCGCGCGATACTATATGCTCTTCTTGAGATTGCACTAGCTCCCCCATCACAATGCTCATAACATCTTTAAGCGTAATAATGCCAACTACAAGCGCGTATTCATTCATGATGATGGCAAAGTCTTCACCTGCACTCTTAAAATGCTCTAAGACTTCATACATAGATAAAGTATCTGGAATGATCAAGGGCGTACGTATGACGCCTTCCTTTTGTAGGGTGATAGGTTGCTGGTGCAATACCTGCATTAATATGTCTCTTGAGTCTACATAACCCACAACTTTATCTAAGCTGTCTTCACACACTAAGAACTTAGCATGGGGGTGTTGCGCTATCTTATCTTTAATGCTGTCTTGACTTTCTTCTAAGCTAAAATAGATAAGACATTCTCGCCCTGTCATGGCCGAGGTCACGGTGCGTGACTCCATATCAAAGACATTTTCAATCAAGTGGTGCTCTTTCTCTTGCAGTACCCCCGCTTGAGCCCCTGCATCCATCATGGCAATAATGTCTTCTGGCGTAATTTCATCTTCTCGCAGGGTGGGAACTTTAAACAAACGAAAAAAGACATTAGCCAGGCCATTAAAAAACCACACTAGTGGCTTTAGCACTAGGATAAAAAAGACCATAGGCCTTACTACCGACACCGCTATTCGCTCTGGTGCTATCATGGCTAAGCGCTTAGGCATAAGATCTGCAAATAAAATAAATAACGAAGTGACCACAAAAAAGGACATGAAAAAAGCCGCTTTTTCTACCCAAACTCCCTCAAAAACCGCATATAGCAACTCAGTAATAAAAGGCGTAAATGCCGCCTCCCCTAATATCCCACCCAGTATAGCGACTGCGTTCAAACCTATTTGTACTACAGTAAAGAAGTTACCCGGCTGCTCTTGTAGTAGCAGCACCTTTTCAGCATTGGGATCACCGTCATTGGCTAGCAGCCTTAACTTTATCTTTCGCGCCGCAGCCAGCGCGATTTCTGATACTGAAAAAAACGAACTAATCGCCACTAGCAACAACAGTACTAACAGGCTTTCAAAAACAGTCATTATGCCGCTCACCAAGAAAGAGTAGAATGAAATATGTACACAGCAGACCAGTATATCACTATATTTGCGATGTAATTGTGATAGCGCCACCTTTATTGTACGAGTTTAGTTATGGTAAAGCACTATAAGTAGAAAGGTGTTATTGTAATCTTATAACGTAACTATTACTTCATTATCTAGCGGCTATACCTATATGCTAACAAGAGGATTATTGCTCACTTTTCTGCTGATGTACTCTGCAGTATCAACTTTGGCGTGGGCTACACAACCTAACTATTGGTCTTTTCAGGAGTACCTAAAGGCTTACCCCCAACAACAATCATTACTTGAATCTTTTTCAAAGCGAGTTAGAGAGCCAGCTAAGCCTTGGGGGTTAACTACAAAAAAAAAGATTCAGGTGGGTATGATAGTACCTGATCTTCAGGTTTCGGACTATTGGTTACGCAATAAGCAAAGCCTTATTCTGAGGTTACAAGAAATTGGCTTACCCTTTCAGCTAATCAGTTACTCATCGCTCCCTTCCACTAGTTATCGAGAACAAGAGCGACAATTAGCAGAAGCATTAAATAGTGATTTAGACTATCTTATTTTAACGCTCAACTCCTTAAGACATAGAGTGTTAATCGATAAGGTTATTACTCGTAACAGTCCAAAGTTAATCTTAATGAATGTCACGACTCCATTAAAAAATACGGGTAACCAACAACCTTTCTTTTATGTAGGGTTTGATCACAGAGAAGGGACACGCTTGTTAACGGATGCGATTAACCATATGCTAGATAAAAAATCCAATTATCTCATGTTATATGGTACTCATGGGTATATCAGTGAATCAAGAGGTGATGAATTTATTAAGTTAACGGCTGATCAGCCTGGCTTTGTTATGCGCCAAGCTTTTTATACTGATGTAAATAGAGATAAATCAAAGCTTGCTGTAAAATATACATTAGAAAAAAACCCAAATATTGACCTTATTTATGCTTGCACTACCGATATTGCGTTAGGAGCTATGGATGCATTAAAAGAATTAAAAAGAGATCAGCATATTACTCTTAATGGATGGGGAGGTGGTAGTGCTGAACTTGAAGCTATTGTTAACGGACAGTTAGATTTAACCGTCATGCGCATGAATGATGACAATGGTGTCGCTATAGCAGAGGCTATCCGCTTAGATCAGGAGAATAAAGCTGAATTAATTCCTCAAGTTTACAGCGGAGACTTTGTTATTGTTGATAAACATATCTCTACCGAAAAACTGGAGCGCTTGAAAGATTATGCTTTCCGTTACTCCAAACCTTAGTATAAAAGAAAAGTACTTATTAAAGCGCTTTCTTAATATACTACTGCCATTACTGTTACTTATGATAACGATTCTGCTGGTGATCATGTATCAGCAAGCTTCAACTATAATGAGTAATAGTATTCAACATCAGTTACAGGAGATCAATGATCGCTCACAAAGTCGCCTCGACAGTTACTTAAGCGGACTTGATAGCCTGCTATCCAGTACTACTGAAAACTCTGAGCTAGCAAGTATATTACTACAAGATGACAGAGTGGCAGCAAAAGAACAACTGCAGAATACGTTAAATCATAATTATGGTGAGTATTTGGACCTTCTTATTTTAACAAAGCAAAATAAGTATTGGACTAATATGAACTCTCCTCTTTACTTACTAGAGCACAGTTTAAAGCCCCTTATCACTAACACACCTTATTACAATAAATGGTCAAGTGTAGAGCTTAACCCTTCTCCTTCACCATTAATTGCGTTGATACAGCGCTATCCAATACTATCGAGTGAAACAGGACAAGTAACGGGCAGCTTATTTGGTGGTTTAATACTGAATGATAACTTGTCTTTATTAGGTTTATTAAGTGCGGGAATAAAAAACACTAACTTTCAACTAACACTAAAAGAAAGTCCCATTGGCCCCACCTTAACTAACACCAAAATCAGTGACGCTGTAATGAAACATGCCCTTTCTTCCAATAAAAAAATTGGGGTGGTGCACGGCCATTACTTTAGTAAGCAAGCGCTGATA
The DNA here is from genome assembly GCF_017498065.1 of Oceanisphaera pacifica. Lineage (GTDB taxonomy): Bacteria > Pseudomonadota > Gammaproteobacteria > Enterobacterales > Aeromonadaceae > Oceanimonas > Oceanimonas pacifica. The sequence goes on from NZ_JAGDFX010000014.1 coordinate 3,772, forward strand.
ATTAATGGGGAGCCTAGTGAGCTATCTTTACTACTAATGACAGATAAGAGTGCATCTAAATTGCAACAACAAAACACTATCTACTATATATTATTAGCCACTGTTTTATTGCTTACCTTAATTTCTGGTGTACTTATGTATCAGATAAAAGGTCAGAGTAGTATCAATAAAAATGCAAAATAACTATTCTAACCTTATCTTAACCTTTTGCTGTGCTTTGCTTTTATTCAACAGTCACTGATTTGGCTAGGTTTCTCGGCTGATCAACATCGGTACCTTTAATTAAGGCAACATAATAAGAGAGTAACTGTAATGGTATCGTATAGACAATAGGAGCAATGGCGTCGCTAACATGGCCTACTTGCATCACACGCATACTGGCATCTCCTTTAAAAGCTGCTTGCTCATCAGCAAACACATAAAGCTGCCCACCTCGGGCTCGAACCTCTTCTACGTTAGACTTGAGCTTTTCTAATAAGTCATTATTGGGGGCCACCACAATAATCGGCATATCGGCGTCAATTAGCGCTAATGGCCCATGTTTAAGCTCACCTGCGGCATAAGCTTCGGCATGAATATACGAAATTTCTTTAAGCTTTAGCGCCCCTTCCATAGCTATTGGATATTGCTCACCGCGTCCAAGAAATAAACTGTGATACTTATCGGCAAAGTCTTCTGCCAATACTTCAATATCATCTGCCAAGGCGAGCGTATCAACAATATGTCCTGGTAAAGCACGCAGGTCTTTAATCAACTCGCTTTCAGTGGCTGCTGTCATCGTATTACGGCAGCGGCCCAGCGCAATCACCAACATCAATAACCCGGCCAACTGAGTGGTAAAGGCTTTAGTTGATGCCACACCAATTTCGGCGCCAGCGCGAGTCATAAAGGCCAAATCAGACTCACGCACCAAAGATGAACTTGGTACATTGCAAATGGCTAGGCTACTCATAAAGCCCAGCTCTTTAGCCAGTCGCAATGCGGCAAGAGTATCGGCTGTTTCGCCACTTTGCGATAAGGTAATAAGCAAACTATTGGGCCGTACTACCGACTTGCGATAACGAAACTCTGAGGCAATTTCAATATCACACGCTATTCCAGCCAAGGCTTCAAACCAATAACGCGCTACCATGCCGGCATGATACGAGGTGCCACAGGCGATCAACTGAATATGTTCAACATGTTCGAAAATATTTCGAGCGTCATTACCAAATGACTCTACAACAACAGCATTATCTGTGACTCTGCCCTCTAATGTATCGGTGATAGCTTTAGGCTGCTCATATATTTCTTTTAACATATGGTGGCGATACTCGCCTTTATCGCCCGCATCATGGGTAACATTAGACTCTAATTCTTCACGCTGCACAGCATGCCCATGGGTATCAAAAATATTAATTTCGCGTCGGGTTACTTCTGCCACATCGCCCTCTTCTAAAAATAAGAAGCGGCGAGTTACCGGTAATAGCGCTAACTGATCCGAGGCAATAAAATTCTCCCCAAGACCTAACCCTATCACCAAAGGGGAGCCTGAGCGTGCGACTACCAAGCGGGAAGGATCACGCACGTCCATTAATACAGTACCGTACGCCCCCTGTAGTTCTTTTACCGTGGTTTGTAATGCTGATAACAGTGAGTTGCATTGCTGCCTGTGATAATGCACTAAGTGAGCAATCACTTCGGTATCGGTATCTGAGCTAAAGGTGTAGCCTTTATCTTGCAGGTTAGCGCGTAGTTGTTCATGGTTTTCAATAATGCCGTTATGCACCACTACTATGTCACCTGACACATGGGGATGAGCATTACGCTGAGAAGGCTCACCGTGGGTCGCCCAACGGGTATGGGCTATACCGGTCCCGCCATTTAATGGCTGAGCATCAAGAGCTTGCGCCAAAGCCTGAACCTTACCTACACGGCGTAAACGGCCTAGCTGACCCGGTGCCTCAGCAATCGCTACCCCTGCTGAGTCGTAACCTCGATACTCAAGACGACGTAACCCTTCCACTAGAATTTCTGCTACATCACGCTGGGCTACCGCCCCTACAATTCCGCACATATATAATTCCTTAAACTTTAGCCGTTATTACCAAGTTAATATTCTTATTCTTTAACGCTTGCTCTTGTTGTGCGCTAATACCGCTATCGGTCACTAAGGTATCAATCGATTCCCATGGCAACTCAAGGTTAGGAATTTTACGACCAATTTTTTCTGACTCCACCATCACTACCACTTCGCGAGCAACCTCAGCCATCACGCGTGACAGCCCAGTCAGTTCATTAAAAGTAGTGGTGCCACGCTCTAGATCTAAGCTGTCGGCACCAATAAATAATTGATCGAAGTCGTAAGAGCGTAATACTTGCTCGGCGACTTGACCTTGAAAAGAGTCAGAAGAGGCATCCCAAGTACCGCCTGTCATCAGTAGCGTCGGCTCAGGCTCTAGTTCACGTAAGGCATTGGCTACTGCCAATGAGTTCGTCATCACAACCAAGCCATGCTTGTTACCCAGCTCGCCCAACAAGGCAGCTGTGGTGCTGCCACTGTCGATAATAATGCGGTTATGATCACGAATACGCGCAGCGGCAGCTTTCGCTAATGCTTGTTTTTGTAAAGAGGCGGGCTCACTAACCCGCTCGGCCACCATTTCACTGGGCACTGGCACGGCTCCACCATAACGCCGTAATAATAGGCCGCTTTTTTCTAGGGCAGTTAAATCTTTGCGAATGGTGACATCAGAGGTAGCAAAGTGCTGAGCCAACTTATCTACCGTGACTTCACCTTGCTCATGCAGCAGTGTGATGATGGTATGACGGCGCTGTTGAGTATTAAGCTTGCCGATATGTAGGTGAGGTTTCGACATTTAAGATTTAAGTTACGAATCGAAACCAAATAGTAGCAAATCGAAAGGTTATAAATCAAGAAAAACCGTGGCAGATCCAAGATGAGGGTATAAAAATAAACAGCCTACAAAGGACGGCGTTATAAACTAAAAACGCGGCTGTGAAATTCACAGCCGCGTTTGTTTATGTTTCTCTTACCGCGTAAAGCTTACGGCTTGATCTTAGTCGGTCTTGGCCAGTCTTTAATATGGCGCTGAGGGACGCGAGTGATCACCAACTCAGCTGCGGCGACGTCTTTGCTGACGGTAGATCCCGCACCTAAAGTGGCGTTTTTACCAATGCGTACTGGGGCAACCAGCTGAGTATCGGATCCGACGAATACGCCGTCTTCGATAATGGTTTGAAACTTATTTACGCCATCGTAGTTACAGGTAATAGTACCGGCACCAATATTCACGCCAGCACCAATTTCGGCATCACCTAAATAACTTAAATGACCGGCCTTAGAGCCTTTGCCTAAACGAGCCTTTTTGATTTCAACAAAGTTACCCACATGGGCATCTTCACCTAATATTGCGCCCGGGCGTAATCGGGCAAAGGGACCAGCAGAGCTTGCTTGTCCCAACTCTGCTTGTTCAATAATAGAGTAAGGCTTGATGATGGCGTCATCGCCGATCACGCAGTCTTTAAGAATGGCACCGGCGCCAATGTGCACGCGGTTACCCAAGGTCACTTTACCCTCAATAATCACGTTTACATCTATGGTGACTTCTTCGCCGACGCTAAGCATGCCGCGCAAATCAAAACGTGCCGGATCTAACAAGGTCACGCCCTCACGCATTAAACGCTCAGCCTGCATTTTTTGATAAGCGCGTTCTAAACCCGCTAATTGTACGCGATCGTTAGCCCCTTCTACTTCGGCGCTAGAAGCTGGGTGTACGGTCGCAATATCACAACCGTCTTTATGAGCCATGGCAAAAATATCGGTAAGATAATATTCACCCTGGGCGTTATTATTATTTAACGCACTCAGCCAGCGCTTTAATAGCCCAGCCTCAGCCACTAACACGCCGGTGTTAACTTCGTTAATTAACAGTTGTTCGGCATCGGCATCTTTTTGCTCGACAATGCCAACTACTTTGCCATTTTCCCGCACTATACGGCCATAACCATTGGGGTTATCAAGCTTTACCGTTAATAACCCAACACCACCCGCAGGTTTGGCTGCGAGTAATGCTTTAAGGGTGTCGGGTTGTAATAAGGGCGTATCACCGTAAAGCACTAATACATCATCGGCATCATTAATCTCAGGCAGCGCCACTGCAACCGCATGACCCGTACCCAATTGTTCAGCTTGGTGTACCCAATTTAAGTCGGCGTCAGTAATGCGGGCTTTAAGCTGCTCAGCCCCATGGCCATACACCAGATGAATACCATCAACAGCACAGTCTTTTGCTGCAGCAATCACATGGCTAACCATAGGACGATGGGCGACCGGGTGCAGCACTTTAGGTAAAGCAGAGCGCATGCGGGTGCCTTTACCCGCTGCCAAGATAACAGCCTGTATTGTCATTATTTTTCCCGTTAATATTTTATGTGAGGCGTTAAGGGTGAAGAGTAAAAGGGAAGGCTTATCAGTAGTGTCTCCCTCTGCGCCCTTTACACTTCACACTTTAGCCTATACTAAATTATAAAAAAAAAGCGACCCTAGGGTCGCTTTTTTAGGCGCAAATGATAGCACCTTATCTTTTTAGCAACTGCAACACACGCAGCTGCGCCACAGCTCGGGCCAAATCAGCAGAGGCTTCTGCATAATCCACATCCTTAGAGGAATCATGCAACTTGGCTTCTGCCGCTTTTTTGGCTTCTTCCGCCTTGGCTTTATCCAGATCTTCGGCGCGAATAGCGGTGTCGGCTAGTACTTTGACACTGCTGCTCTGCACTTCTAGCATACCACCAGAAATATACAGAACTTCTTGTTGACCAGACTCAGTAACATATTGCACTAAGCCTGGACGAATCGATGTCAACAAGGGGGCATGTCCGTAACGGATCCCCAATTCACCCTCAGAGCCGGAAACAGTCACCGCTTGTACAATGCCAGAGAATAAACCTTCCTCAGCACTGACAATATCGAGATGAAAGCGAAAATTGCTCATCAGGTTCTCCTTCGCGGCTTACAGTTTCTTGGCTTTCTCGACAGCTTCGTCGATAGAACCAACCATGTAGAACGCCTGCTCTGGCAGCGAGTCGTAATCACCGTCTAAGATACCTTTAAAACCACTAATGGTGTCTTTCAGTGATACATACTTACCTGGTGCACCGGTAAATACTTCGGCCACAAAGAACGGCTGAGATAAGTAACGCTCGATTTTACGTGCGCGAGATACTGTTTGCTTATCATCTTCAGACAACTCATCCATACCTAAGATGGCGATGATGTCTTTTAGTTCTTTATAACGCTGCAGTACAGTTTGTACGCCACGTGCCACTGTGTAGTGCTCTTCACCTACCACTTGAGGGTCTAGCTGACGGCTGGTTGAATCCAGTGGATCAACCGCTGGATAGATACCCAAAGCAGCAATTTGACGGCTCAGTACTACGGTTGCATCTAAGTGAGCAAACGTGGTTGCTGGTGATGGATCCGTTAAGTCATCCGCAGGTACGTATACCGCTTGTACTGACGTAATAGAACCCGTCTTAGTTGAGGTAATACGCTCTTGCAGAACACCCATCTCTTCAGCCAGTGTTGGCTGATAACCTACTGCAGATGGCATACGGCCCAGCAGTGCAGATACTTCAGTACCCGCCAAGGTATAACGATAGATGTTATCTACGAAGAAGAGTACGTCACGACCTTCATCACGGAATTTTTCCGCCATGGTTAAGCCGGTTAGTGCTACACGTAAACGGTTTCCTGGTGGCTCGTTCATTTGGCCGTAAACTAACGATACTTTATCGATAACGTTAGAGTCAGTCATTTCGTGATAGAAGTCGTTACCTTCACGAGTACGCTCACCCACACCAGCGAATACAGAATAACCACTGTGTTCGATAGCGATGTTACGGATAAGCTCCATCATGTTTACGGTTTTACCAACACCGGCACCACCGAACAGACCAACCTTACCACCTTTAGCAAACGGACAAACAAGGTCAATAACCTTGATGCCGGTTTCTAACAACTCAGAGCTATTTGACTGCTCTTCGTAGCTAGGTGCTGCACGGTGGATTGACCAACGGTCTTCTTCACCGATAGGACCTTTTTCATCAATGGGGTTACCCAGCACGTCCATAATACGACCCAGTGTTTGAGTACCAACCGGTACTTTAATTGGATCATTGGTGCGCTCGATTTCTAAACCACGGCGCAAGCCGTCGGAAGAACCCATAACGATACAGCGAACTATGCCACCGCCAACTTGCTGCTGCACTTCCAGGACTAAGCCCTGGCCTTGGCCTTCAGTCGTAATCTTCAGTGCTTCGTATACGCGAGGAACCGCATCTTGCGGGAACTCTACGTCTACTACGGCACCGATGATTTGGACTATGATACCCTTACTCATGTCGAATCCTCTAAACCTTTGAATACCCTTGCCTTATACGGCACCGGCCCCTGCCACAATCTCACTTAGCTCTTGGGTAATCGCTGCCTGACGGGCTTTGTTATACACCAATTGCAATTCGTCTATCATGTCACCGGCATTGTCGGTGGCGGCCTTCATTGCCACCATACGTGCAGCCTGCTCACTGGCGAGGTTTTCTACCACACCTTGATACACCTGTGCTTCCACAAAGCGTACCAACAGCTTGTCTAATAAAGACTTAGGATCAGGCTCATAGAGGTAATCCCAGCTGTGGGTGGCAACGTGTTCTTCCGCTGCGGGTAAGGGTAACAGTTGATCGATCGTGGGTGCCTGTACCATGGTGTTTTCATACTTGTTGTACACCAAGTACAGTTTATCTATCTCACCCGTATTATATGCCTCAAGCATCACGGTAACTGAGCCTATCAACTCTGCTAGCGAGGGATTATCACCCAAGCCGCTTTTTTGAGCGATAACTTTGCCGCCATAGCGCTTAAAAAAGCTGACCGCTTTGCTACCAATTAGGCCTAAATCAATATCTACGCCTTGGTCTGACCATGCTTTCATGTCGGTGAGTGCTTGTTTGAACAGGTTAGTGTTCAAGCCACCACACAGGCCTCTATCGGTTGAGATAATAATAAACCCAACGCGCTTAACCTCACGGTCTTCCATGTAGGGGTGCTTGTATTCCAAGTTCCCTTGCGCGACGTTACCGATCACCTTGCGTATGGTTTCAGCGTATGGTCGGCTGTGGTCCATTCGTTCTTGCGCTCTGCGCATCTTCGAGGCGGCCACCATCTCCATAGCGCTGGTGATCTTTTGAGTGTTTTTAACACTCCCGATCTTGCTACGTATTTCTTTTGCGCCGGCCATGTCGCTTCTCCAATTCAGGTGGCAGCAAACGCTGCCACATGGTTACCAGGACTGAGTAGCTTTAAAGCTATCCAGCAACGCAGTCAGCTGAGCTACAACATCTTTGTTGTAGTCGGCTTTCTCGTTGATCTCTGCCATAGTGGCAGCATGTTCTGAACTGGCATAAGCGAGCAAGGCAGCTTCGAACGTAGTGATGCTTTGCAGCTCAACATCGTCCAAATAACCGTTTTCAGCAGCAAACAATACCAAGCCCTGTTCTGCAACAGACATAGGACGATATTGTGGTTGCTTCATTAACTCGGTTACTTTCTGACCGTGATCCAACTGCTTACGAGTAGCAGCATCTAGGTCTGAAGAGAACTGAGCAAAGGCGGCTAATTCACGGTACTGAGCCAAAGCAGTACGAATACCACCCGACACTTTCTTGATTAGCTTAGTTTGTGCAGCACCACCAACACGGGAAACAGAAATACCCGGATCAACTGCTGGACGAATGCCTGAGTTGAACAGTTCAGTGGTCAAGAAAATCTGACCATCAGTGATAGAAATCACGTTAGTTGGTACAAACGCAGATACGTCACCAGCTTGAGTTTCAATGATTGGCAGCGCGGTTAAAGAACCGGTTTTGCCTTTCACTTCACCGTTAGTGAACTTTTCTACATAGTCAGCCGATACGCGAGAGGCACGCTCTAGCAAACGGGAGTGCAAGTAGAAAACGTCACCTGGGTAAGCTTCACGACCTGGCGGACGACGTAACAGCAAAGAGATTTGACGGTAAGCAACGGCTTGCTTAGACAAGTCATCGTATACAATCAGTGCATCTTCGCCACGGTCACGGAAGAACTCACCCATAGCGCAACCTGAGTAAGGTGCTAAGTACTGCAGTGCAGCAGACTCTGAAGCCGAAGCTACAACTACAATGGTGTTTTCTAGAGCGCCATGCTCTTCAAGCTTACGTACAACGTTAGAAATGGTGGACGCTTTTTGGCCAATCGCCACGTACACACACTTAACGCCTGAATCTTTTTGGTTGATGATAGCGTCAACAGCCAGTGCAGTTTTACCTACCTGACGGTCACCGATAATCAACTCACGCTGACCACGACCAACAGGGATCATGGCATCAACGGCTTTATAACCAGTTTGCAGCGGCTCATCAACCGATTGACGGTCGATTACACCTGGTGCAATAACTTCTACTGGAGAGGTAGTATCGGCATCAATGCTACCTTTACCATCGATAGGCTCACCCAAGGTGTTAACCACACGACCCAATAGACTACGGCCTACTGGCACCTCCAGGATACGACCTGTTGAGCGTACTTTCATGCCCTCGGCCAGATCCGCATACGGACCCATAACCACGGCACCAACAGAGTCGCGCTCTAAGTTTAATGCCAAGGCGTAGCTTCCGCCTGGCAGTTCAATCATTTCACCTTGCATGATATCAGCAAGGCCGTGAACACGGATAATACCGTCACTTACAGAGACGATAGTACCTTCATTTCGTGCTTCACTGACAACGTTGAATTGCTCAATACGCTGTTTTATCAGCTCGGCAATTTCAGTTGAATTCAGTTGCATGCTCTATTCCCCAATCAAGATTGCAGCGTTTCAGCCAAGCGGGACAGCCTGCCCCGAACACTTCCGTCAATAACTAAATCACCGGCAGTAATAATAATGCCAGCCATTAGCTTTTTATTGACACTGCAATTCAGCTTCACTTTGCGATCTAGACGCTTTTGTAGTGAGGCTTGAATCTTGGCCATTTGTTGCTTAGTCAGTTTAGTTGCAGACACCACATCGGCTTCTACTACTCGATCCAATTCAGCCTTCATAACGGCAAATTCTTGAACCACTGCTGGCAACGCACTCAAGCGTCCGTTTACGGCCATCGCCTTTATCAGGTTCTGGCCTTGCTCATTGAGCTGTTCGCCACAGATAGCCAAAAACATATCGGCCATCTTTTCCGCGTTCAGATTGCTGTTGATCAGATCATCTATTTGCGGGTTTTGCGTTACTTCTGCAGCAAAGCCCAACATAGTTAACCATTCATCAACCGCTTTTTTCTCAACGGCAAAATCGAAAGCTGCTTTGGCATAGGGGCGAGCAATGGTAATCATATCCATAGCTCTATATCCCTTACAGTTCAGCTACTACTTTCTCTACAATGTCGCTGTTAGCAGCGGCATCAATCTGACGCTCAAGGATCTTCTCTGCACCCACTAGGGCAAGAGTAGCAACCTGCTTACGCAGTTCCTCTTTGACACGATTGCGTTCGGCTTCAACTTCAGCCTGGGCCTGTGCCAGAATTTTTTCACGTTCAGCTTGCGCTTCGCGTGTAGCATCCTCGACGATCTGGGCCTTACGCTTATTAGCCAACTCAACAATTTGAGCAGACTCAAGCTTGGCTTCTTTCAGCTGTTCGGTTGCATGATTTTGCGCCAGTGCTAAATCTTTCTTAGCACGTTCCGCTGACGATAAACCATCGGCGATTTCTTTCTGGCGAGCATCAATGGCACCCATAATTGGGGGCCATACAAACTTCATACAAAACCAAACGAAGACAATAAAGGCGACCGTTTGACCGAGGATTGTTGCGTTCATATTCATCGCAACTCTCCTTTAAAATAGTTGACAGACTGATTGATAAACCGTGGCATTAAACGGCGAAAATCAGATACAGAGCCATACCAACAGTAATCATAGGAATAGCATCAACCAGACCAACTACGATAAAGAAGTTAGTACGCAGAGCTGGCAACATGTCAGGCTGGCGAGCAGCACTTTCCATAAACTTACCACCCAGCATAGAAATACCGATAGAGGCGGCAATTGCGGCAAAACCTAACATCACAGCGGCAGCGATGTAGACGATTTCCATGTTCAGTTGCATTTCCATTTTATTCTCCAATTATTTAGCGGTTTAAACGACTGCTTGTTAAAGTATTGTTATCTTTTGTTATTAATGTTCTTCAGCTGCCATTGATAAGTAAACAACGGACAAAATCATGAAGATAAAAGCCTGCAAGGTGATTATCAAAATATGGAAAATCGCCCAAGGCACATTAAGGGCCCATTGAGACCACCACGGCAACAGGCCTGCAATCAAGATGAAGATCATCTCACCTGCATACATGTTACCAAACAGTCGTAAACCTAGAGAAATAGGCTTTGCGACCAGTGATACAGTCTCAAGCACCAAGTTAACAGGGATCATGGACCAATGGTTCAGTGGTTGTAGTGTTAGCTCTTTAACAAAGCCAGACACGCCTTTCTCTTTGATACTGAAGTAAATAATCAAAAAGAACACACCAAACGCCATTGACATGGTGATGTTAACATCGGCGGAAGGAACAACCCTCAGGTAAGGAACACCTAGCAATTGTGCGCCATAAGGTATTAAGTCGACCGGTAATAGGTCCATCAAGTTCATTAAGAACACCCACACAAAGATAGTTAACGCCAAAGGGGCAATTAACTTGCTTTTTGCATGAAAAACGTCTTTAACTGAATGGTCTATAAAGCCGAATAACAACTCAACGGCACATTGCAACTTGCCGGGTACACCACTGGTTGCACGAGTGGCAACTTTATGGAATAACCACAAGAACAGCATTCCCAGGACAACGGAAACAAGCAAAGAATCGATATTTAACGTCCAGAATCCCGAACCAACCTGTAAATGTGTCAGGTGGTGTGAGATATAATCCTGGGAAGTTAAGACATCTCCTGTTGCAGCCATGTGTTTTCCTAGTAACGGTTGTTGAGAGTGAACGAAAAAATCCACTGCATCAGCAATGCGAGGGCGTAAGTAGTAAATAGAGGCACAACTTGCACTTCCATAAACTTGAGCACTATCACAAACAATAAGATAGTACTGCCAAACTTAATCCCAGCTCCGCTGTAAAAGTCCGCCAAAATACTATCGGGTGTAGCCTGTTCAGCATTAAATGCCAGAACTCGCATACTAAATAGACATTGGGGAACCCAGTAGATTCCACCCCCAATGAGGGCGGAACGAGCAGCAGCTTCGCCTTGCATATAAAAAAACAAAGCGCTAACCACTACTACCAAGAGTAATTGTCTCGACAAAATCACCAGCGCCATTCGCTTGTCGCTAAGGTGTGGCTTCATTTGTTCCACAAAAACTCCTGATACAGTTAGGGGCCTATTGGCTACACATCACTCGCTGGCCATGTGTTGTCAGTTAAGCCCCAAAAAATCAGGTCAAATTATACCCGTGCCAGATGTAAATGCAATTATAGTAACCTGTTATTTTCTTAGGTTAACAACGGTTTTTCCGAGTATTTACTACGGGTAAACCTCATTAAGAATCTAGCTCAACTATTCACCTTCTTGGTCACTAATCCCAAAAAAATGACTTATTTTATCTAACTCATTCAATGAGTTATATGATATCACCAGCTTGCCTTTATCTTTTTGAGTCGACTTTATTTCTACTTTTGCACCTAACTTGGTGCCTATCTCTTGCTCAAGTTGACTCATTAACAAAGATCTTGGCTCTTCTAAGGGCACACTTTTTGGTGAAAGAGTCTGCTTCACTAATTTTTCGGTAGCGCGCACCGTCAACCCTTTTTGGGCCACAATACGGGCTAACTCTGTTTGTTGCTCACCGGTAATGGCCAATAAGGCACGGGCGTGTCCCATCTCTAATGAACCATGTTCTACTAATTGTTTTACATCGTCATTGAGCTGGGTCAAACGTAAGAGGTTAGACACGCTGCTGCGGCTCTTACCTACAGCTTCAGCAACCGACAAATGCGTAAAACCAAACTCGTCAATGAGTCGTGAAAGAGCCCGCGCCTCTTCCATGACATTTAAGTCTTCTCGCTGAATGTTTTCAATTAGACCAATGGCCATCGCTTCTTGATCAGCAACATCTTTAATTAGGCAGGGCACTTGGCTTAATCCTGCAATGCGTGCTGCTCGCCAGCGGCGCTCACCGGCTAATATCTCATAACCACCCTCAGACAATGGGCGTACCACAATGGGCTGAATAACCCCTTGCTGTTGAATTGAAGTGGCTAATTCCTCAAGCGCTACCTGAGACATATCACGGCGTGGCTGATATTTACCAGGCTGTAGTTCATTGAGCGCCAAAGATTTTAAATCACCACTGGCGTCTGGTTGTGAGTGAGTATCGGCCTGTTGTTGACGCAGATTAGCGGCCGAACTGGTACTCAGTAAAGCATCAAGTCCTTTACCTAAGCCCCGTCGTTTCATATTCATGCTGATGTTTCCGATGATAGATGAGAGTCTGTTGCCAATTCCTCTCGGCGTAAGATTTCCCCAGCCAGTGCGAGATAGGCTTTGGCACCTAAAGAGGACTTATCATAATACATAGCTGGCTTACCAAAGCTGGGAGCCTCGGCTAAGCGCACATTACGCGGTATCACAGTGCGATAGACCTTATCACCAAAATAAGATTTAAGCTGATCGGACACCTCATTAGATAACCGATTACGATGATCGTACATCGTTCTTAATATACCTTCGATTTTTAAGTCGGCATTCACCACGGCGGCCAATTTACTTATGGTATCCACCAAAGCGGTAAGGCCTTCAAGTGCAAAGTACTCACACTGCATCGGCACTAATACAGAGTCCGCCGCCGACATGGCATTAACGGTTAACAAATTAAGAGAAGGAGGGCAGTCTATAAAAATGTAGTCGTATTCATCCCGTACCGAAGCTAGGGCACTGCGTAAGCGGGTTTCTCGCGCAAAGACTTCCATTAACTTAATTTCAGCAGCGGTGACATCGCCATTGCCGGCAATCAGGTGATAGCCGCCACTAGTTTCACGCTCCACCACTTGCTCGATAGGAACTTCATCGACTAATAATTCATAAGCGGTATTAGGCACTTGGTACTTATCAATGCCACTGGCCATAGTGGCATTTCCTTGAGGATCCAGGTCGATTACCAAAACATTGCGCTTAGTTGCAGCCATGGAGGCTGCCAAATTAATACAGGTTGTGGTTTTCCCCACGCCCCCTTTCTGATTGGCAATGGCAATGACTTTTCCCACCGAACACCTCTATTTCGCTAATTTAATAACCACCAAGTGGCGGTCTCCGTCTTGCTCTGGCACCACTAAAGAATGCACCTTATCTAATACCAGATGTGCAGGTAATGTTTGTAATTCTTGCTCTGGATATTGGCCTTTTAATGCCAAAAACCGGCCTGTAGACGCTGGCAGATCCGCGCACCAGCTTACCATGTCATCGAGCGAAGCAAAGGCTCGACTTAGTACACCATCAAATTTTTGCTCTGGCTGATAAGCTTCAACCCGACTTTCAACCGCTATCACATTCGTCAACCCTAGCTGATGGATCACCATACGAATAAAGCGAATACGCTTACCTAAACTGTCTAATAACACAAATTGTTTATCGGGATTCGCAATCGCTAACGGCAGGCCAGGCAAGCCTGGGCCTGTGCCCACATCAATAAAATGACGGCCACTCAAATAAGGGCCAACCACTAAACTATCAACAATATGGCGGCCCACCATGGCGTCTGGGTCTCGTACCGAGGTTAAATTAAAGGCTTTATTCCATTTATCAAGCAAGGTTACCAAAGTAACGAGCTGATCGCGCTGTAGGTCAGATACTGATAACTCTGTCTGCGACAGTAAACGGTCTAACGTACTTTTCAATTGTGCTTTCATGTTTTCCATCTACGCCAATATCTTAAGCAGACTTACGCAGCAAGCCGCGTTTTTTAAGGTGAACTAACAAAATAGAAATAGCGGCTGGTGTTACTCCAGGGATCCGAGAAGCCATACCTAGCGTTTCAGGCTTAGCTTGATTTAGCTTAGCAATCACTTCATTGGACAAGCCCGGCACTTCGTTATAATCCAAATCAAGCGGTAAACGAGTATGTTCGTTACGTAAATGTTTTTGAATTTCCCCTTTTTGGCGCTCGATATAACCAGCATATTTTACTTGGATCTCAACCTGCTCGGCTGCTTTCTCATGTTGAATACCAGGCCCTATACCTTCAACCGTCATTAAGGTTTTATAATCTAATTCAGGGCGGCGTAGCAACTCCTCAAAGGTATGTTCTTTGATAAGTGGCTTATTTAATAACTTATTGAGCTCTGGTGCGACCACATGAGTAGGGCTGACCCAGTTATCACGTAAGCGTTGTGTTTCTGTGGTGATTTGTTCCATTTTATCACAGAACAGTGCCCAACGATGATCATCTACCACGCCAAGCTTGCGGCCTTCTTCCGTTAAGCGAAGATCGGCGTTATCTTCACGCAATAATAAACGGTACTCAGCACGGCTGGTAAACATTCGATAAGGCTCTTTAGTTCCTAAGGTGGATAAGTCATCCATCATCACCCCTAGGTAGGCTTGATCACGGCGCGCTGACCATTCTTCTTTGCCAAACGCACGGCGAGTAGCATTAATACCCGCTAATAAGCCCTGAGCCGCAGCTTCTTCGTAGCCTGTGGTACCGTTAATTTGTCCAGCAAAAAACAAGTTATGTAAACACTTGTTTTCCATATTAATTTTTAAATCTCTAGGATCAAAGTAATCGTACTCGATCGCATAGCCTGGGCGCATAATATGTGCTTGTTCAAAGCCTTTTATTGAACGCACGATCTTGAGCTGTACATCGAAGGGGAGGCTGGTAGAGATTCCATTGGGATATAGCTCAGTACTGGTCAGTCCTTCAGGTTCAACAAAGATCTGATGTGACGCTTTATCAGCAAAGCGCATGATCTTATCTTCGATCGATGGGCAATAACGTGGGCCGACCCCCTCAATCACACCGCCGTACATAGGGCTACGATCCAAGTTTTGGCGGATCACATCATGGGTTTTTTCATTGGTATGAGTGATATAACAGGGAATTTGCTGCGGTTGATCAGCTCGACTACCAATAAACGAAAATACCGGTGTGGGATTATCGCCTGGTTGCTGCTGCATCACTGAAAAATCAACACTATTGGCATCAATGCGCGGTGGGGTGCCGGTTTTTAAACGATCTATGCGTAATGGCAATTCGCGTAAGCGTTGTGCTAATGCCGTTGAAGGGGGATCGCCAGCTCGGCCGCCTTTGTAATTATCCATACCAATGTGGATCAAGCCATTCAAAAAAGTGCCTACGGTTAACACCACGGTTTTAGCACGAAATTTAAGGCCGGTTTGAGTTACCACACCAACAACGGTATCACCCTCTAAGATCAAGTCATCACAGGCTTGTTGAAAGATCTTTAAGTTAGGTTGATTTTCTAAGCGAGTTCTTACTGCTTGTCGATACAACTGGCGATCCGCTTGCGCTCGGGTCGCTCTAACGGCAGGTCCTTTAGACGCATTTAAGGTTCTAAATTGGATCCCTGCGTTATCAGCTGCCATGGCCATGATCCCACCTAGCGCATCGATCTCTTTAACTAAGTGCCCTTTACCAATGCCGCCAATGGCTGGATTACATGACATTTGTCCCAAGGTATCAATGTTATGGGTTAATAATAGGGTGTTTGCTCCCATGCGTGCAGCAGCGGCAGCGGCTTCTGTGCCGGCGTGTCCACCACCAACAACGATGACATCAAACGATTCTTCATAGTGCATAACTAATACTCTTGAAACAAGCTGTGAAAGGATCTCAAAGAAGGATCATTTTAGCTGTTTTCTCGTCTGGATGGAAATGCGATCGAGAGGATCTTTATTGCCCTTAATAGATCTTAGATCTTTAAAGAGATCTTTTATTATGACTACTATTAAGGATCCAAGTTTCTGTTAGTAACTCGCTTTTGATCATAAAGATCATAAACTTAAGTGCGATCATTTATTGTGTACAACCTTTAGGTAGATCCCATTAGACTAGTGGGTAACTCCATTAGTTATCAACAAGCACTGGGTGAAAAATATTTGATTAATAGGATAACTATAGGTTTAACACCGATTTTTACCATTGTTATGCACATAGTGGTTTTCTGTTGGTGATTTATAAGAAGGAATTTTAAAGCATGATCTGTTGATAACTTAGTGGAAGAAATTTTTTAGAGCAGTGGATCCAGGTGATATTAGATCCATTAAGTACAAAGAATAAACGGGATCTAGTGCGTTGTTAGCCAGTGATCAAGCCATTTTTCAGCGATCACTTCTGGAGGATCGGCTTGGCTAACATCAATGGTGAGCAGATCCCCGACTCGTGTTGCTCCTAACTGATTGAGTTGTTGATCCAATGTATGTATGGCTTGGCAAAAGGTATCGTAAGCAGAATCTCCTAACCCCACTGCTAAATAGCTCAGCCCTACCAAATTAGGTTGCTGCTCTATAAGTTGCGTGAGTAAAGGCTGGATATTGTCTGGTAGATCACCTGCGCCATGAGTTGCACACACCAGTATTAGGTAATGTTCTGGCTTGATCAAGATGTGATCAACTTGGGGAGAAGTGTGAATAACTGTTTGATGATGTCTATTTTGTAAGATCTCGGCGATGTCTTCGGCGAGATCTTCTGCCGACCCTAATGTTGAACCTACGACAAGGCTAAAATGACTCATGTTATTCCTCGATAAAAAAAATGGTCATTTTAGCACCATTTTTAGCATTAGTCGGTGTAAGATAAAGACGAAAATCAGAAAGGCTCTAAGCGTAGCAAGACTACTTTAGTCTTTATATACATGGATTATTGGGTTTTCAGCGGTTTTAATGCATAAATATTCTATTTTTTTTGTATAAAATATTGACCAGATAACGGATCCATATTTCAATAGCAGTGGGGCTCAATTCGTTTCCCAACGAAAAATGCACAAAAATAACAAGGAAGATATCGTGACGTATATTCATAACACTATCACCAAACTCAAGAAGACCAGCCCAGCGCAAGCTGAGTTTTACCAGGCTGTAGAGGAGGTGCTTGAATCGTTACAGCCCATCCTTGAGACAAACGAACAATATCAGCTTAACTCCATTATCGAACGTATTGTTGAGCCAGAGCGCCAACTTATGTTCCGCGTCCCTTGGGTTGACGATCAAGGTAAGGTCCAAGTCAATAAGGGTTATCGCATCGAATTTAACTCCGCTCTTGGTCCTTACAAAGGTGGCCTCCGTTTCCACCCCAGCGTTAACGCCAGCATCATCAAATTCCTTGGTTTCGAACAAATCTTTAAAAACGCATTAACTGGTTTGCCTATTGGCGGCGGTAAAGGCGGTGCTAACTTTGACCCTAAAGGTAAATCTGATGGTGAAATCATGCGTTTTTGCCAGTCCTTTATTAACGAACTCTATCGCCATATAGGCCCTACTACTGATGTGCCTGCGGGTGATATTGGTGTTGGCGCACGCGAAATTGGTTATATGTTTGGCCAATACAAGCGTTTAACTGGCCAGTTTGATGGAGTACTGACTGGTAAGAGTTTGTTATGGGGGGGCTCTTTAGCGCGTAAAGAAGCAACCGGTTATGGTTGTGTGTACTTTGCTCAGTATATGCTAGAAGACAAAGGCGATACTCTTACAGGTAAGCGTTGCTTGGTATCGGGCGCAGGTAACGTGGCTATCTATACCATAGAGAAGTTGTATCAACTTGGCGCTATACCTGTGAGCTGCTCAGACTCAAGTGGCACTATTTATCACGAGTCAGGTATTAATCTTGATACATTGAAAGAGCTAAAAGAAGTACGTCAAGTACGCTTAAATGAGTATTTAGACGCTCATCCTGACGCTAAGTTTATTGCTAAAGCGGATTATCCAGCCGATAGTAATGCAGTATGGCACTTAACGGGCGCTCAGTTAGCCTTCCCATGTGCGACACAAAATGAACTCAATGAAGCTGATGCCAAAGCATTGGTCGCTAATGGCTGTATTGGCGTATCTGAGGGGGCAAATATGCCTTCTACTCAAGAAGCGATAGAAGTTTTCTTGGCTGCTAATATTCACTATGGTCCTGGTAAAGCCGCGAATGCGGGTGGGGTTGCCACAAGTCAGTTAGAAATGGCGCAAAATGCCAGCATGCAACGCTGGAGCTTTGAGGAAGTAGACGAGAAGCTAAAAGTGATCATGAAGAACATTTATCTGAATGCCAGTGAAACGGCTGCAGAATTTGGCGAACCTAACAATCTAGTATTGGGTGCTAACATTGCGGGATTCCGTAAAGTAGCCGATGCCATGATAGAGCAGGGCGTGGTTTAAAAGCCGGAAGCCATAAGCTAGAAGACAAATAAAAAGACCAGAAGCCCCGAGCCTTACAGCTTGGGGCTTTTTATTTTCAGTTCTAGCCGATTTAAATATGATTCTTTTCTAGCTTCTAGCTTCTAGCTTCTAGCTTTCTCGGCTGCGATGACGGCTATTTCTACTAATACTTCTTCTCGTGCCATGGCGCCTTCTACACAAGTGCGGGCAGGGGCGTGGCCTTCGGGTACCCAAGCGTCCCATACGGCATTCATTGCGGCAAAGTCTTTCATGGTTTTTACAAAAATCATCGCCGACAGCATATGCTCACGGCTTGAGCCAGCTTCTAACAAAAGTTCGTCTACTTTCTCGAGCATACTGGCAGTTTGCTCAGTTATACCTTTGCTCGCATCTTTTGGCACTTGGCCACATAAATAGATAATGCCATTATGTTTCACTATACGGCTCATGCGTTGAGCTACTTGTTCGCGTTCAATTGTCATTATGATTCCTATTAGGTTGAGAAAGAGGTGAAGCTTTTCGAGTTGCGCTTTACGCCGTATGCTATCTGTAAAGAAAGACGGTGTTAGTCTTTAACGTATGGCCTACAGCGTAAGGCTTATAGCTTCTCTTAGTAGGTAGACCTTACCTTGTGCGTTGAACTTGTAAATATTTAATTATCAAAAGGAAGAAAATAATATGGCGGTGGTCACACAGTTAAATATCTACCCACTTAAATCGGCCGCTGCTTTATCTGCCAATGAAGCTTTTGTTACCCAAGAGGGAATAGTAGGTGATCGTCGCTTTATGCTGGCTAAGCCAAACGGTCACTTTATTAGTGCCCGTACTCATCCGCGCTTGCAACGCATTCAGGTACAGACTGTCGCCGGCGGGTTAAATTTACAATATGGTGATCACTGCTTAGCTGTACGTCATAACGCCTTTTTACAACAAGCCGTTAGCGCCCAAGTTTGGGATGATCATTTTACAGCACTTAGTACACACCCAGAGTATGATGCTTGGTTTAGCCAGATATTAGGTGAGCCATTACAATTACTTTGGTTAGGAGAGCACTCTCAGCGTTACCGTGAGCCGATTAATACCGCTGTTAGTTTTGCTGATGGTTATCCCTTGTTACTGATATCTGAAGCCTCTTTGCATGATCTGAATGCAAGAGCCGATGCTAAGCTGCTGATGTCTCAGTTTCGCACTAATATAGTGGTTGCCGATACGCGAGCGTTTGCCGAAGACGGTTGGCGGCGAGTTCGCATTGGTGAGGTTGAATTCTTAGTCGCCAAACCCTGTAGCCGTTGTGTGATGACAACCATAGAAGCTGGCACCGAACATTTTAATGCGCTTAAAGAGCCATTAGCGACCTTAGTAAATTATAGGCGTGGTAGTGATGGAGAAGTCTATTTTGGGCAAAACTTAATTCCGCTAAATAAAGGGCGTATCAAGCAAGGCGATAAGCTTAAAGTATTAGAATATACCAGTGCACCCATTTATCCCGATACTGCGCCTAAACGTCGTTTATTAACCTGTGTTGCCCGCGAGTCCCTCACCCCGGATATAGAAACCTATTGGCTAGCGGCAGCCGATGACAAGCCACTTGCAACTTATCAGGCAGGGCAGCATTTACCCATAGCGGTAGATATAAAAGGCATTCGTTATATTCGTTATTACACTCTAAGCTCGAGCCCGACTCGAGCTAACCGTTATGCCATTAGTGTGAAGCACCAAGCTAATGGCATAGTATCTTCTTGGTTGGCTGAGCATTTTCAGCTAGGTTGCACCTTATTGGCTCATGCTCCAGCGGGTGACTTTATGCTGCAATCAGCCAAGCGGTACTTATTGCTATCGGCAGGTTCTGGTATCACTCCTATGCTTTCCATGGTGCGCGCATTAGCCGATCAGTCTTTGTTAGATGATGTGCTGTTTATTCATGTTTGTCGCACAGAGGCAGATATGCCTGCAATAGAAGAGCTACAGCAATTAACGAAGCTGCATGCTGGCCTACAAGTGCAGTTTATTATTACGCAAGACGAAAAAGGCGAGGGCGGTCGACTGACCTTAGGGCAGTTAGCCGCTATTAATCGGCTGCAAGAACGACAAACTTATCTCTGTGGTCCAGCTGGCTTTATGGAACAAACCCGCAGTTGGTTGCTGGCACTCGGTCTGCCAGTAAATCGTTTGCGGCAAGAATATTTTGCTCATCGACAAAGTGAGAGTGTTTCACGTGAAACACAAGCCGTTGCTATTCAAGTGGGAGAGCAGCGCTTCACTGGTAATAACCAACAAGATCTCCTGACCCAAGCTGAGCAACATGGCATCACCTTACCTTGGTCTTGCCGAGCTGGTATTTGTGGTAGTTGTAAGCAACAGCGAGTGAGTGGTAACGTCGACCAGCCAGCAGCACCTGCATTATCAGCAGCCGAGCGTGAAGCTGGCTTAGTATTAACCTGCTGCTGCGTACCATTAACAGATGTGGTTCTTAAAATACGGTGAAGGGTGAGAGGTAAAGAGTGAAGGGAACGAGATTAGATCTAAGATCTTTTGCAACGAAACCCGCGAAACCGTAGTGATCAAGTCTGACAAGCCTTTGAACTTACCAAAATCAAGTTCTTAGTCACTTTTCGACTTTATCTCATGTTAACTTTTTCGTGGGTTTAGTGGATTTCGTTGCCAATTTTTATTTCAAGTCTTATGGTTTACGCCTCACACATTACCCCTTACTCTTCACGGCGCAGCCGCTGCTTCATCTACTAAATACAGAATAGACTCATAGTTAATGCCACTGTGGTGACTTAAGCCCAGTTCACAGGTACGACTGTTGCTAATGCCTCGAGTGCAACCTTTGGGTATTTGCTGCTTTAAGGTAGCCAGTGCCGAGGCGTTGAGCTCGGGTAGGGTAAAGCCTTTATCACCAGCAAAACCGCAGCAGCTGATGTGCTCGGGCACAATCACCTCAGTAGCGCAGCGTTTAGCCAAGGCTAACATCTTATCGGCTAAGCCCATGCGTTGGCTGCTACAAGTAATGTGTAGCATCACCGTCTCATTAATAGGAGTCAGCGGTAAGTGCTCTAATGCGTATTCAAGTACGAAAGTAATCGGTTCATAGACAGTCAACTTCTGGCTACCTTCCTTTTGCTCAACGCGGCTTTTATTGAAGCTATCTACACTTTGTTTAGCGCAGGGGCTGGTATCCATGAGTATTGGCCAGTGACCTTGTTCAGAAGCTTGCCATAATGCTTGTTCTAACTCTTGTACCTTGTTATCTGCTACATCAAACAACCCCTTGCTTTGATAAGGCATACCACAGCACAGGCTATGAAGCTGCGAGGGTATGATCACCTCAAAGCCTGCCTTGGCGAGTACCGACAGTGTTACTTCTGTTAAAGAGCGGCTGTCGGTAGCCTGCTTCGATTGCGCTAAGGTCCGGCTGGCGCAAGAGGGGAAGTACACCACTTTTTTAGCTGTCGATAGCTTCTTCGGCTGCTGGCTCAGCTGAGTTGCTACTGATGACTGAGCTGAGTTTGCTGCCGGTAGTTCAGGAAACCACATAGGAAGTTTGTTACGGCTAACATAGCGTAAACTGCTATTGAAGCGAGCCATGGCTTGGTTACCGACCACTTTACTAATGCTATTCGCAGTATTCAAACCTATGGCTACGGCTTGAGTGGTACCCGTAAAGTGTGCGGCAGTCCAACGAGCAATAGGCTGAAATTTCTGATAACGCGCCGTACGTAGTTTACGAACTAAGTCGCCAGTGTTGATGCCGACCGGGCAGCGCTGCTCACACAAGCCGGTGGCGGCACAAGTATCAACTCCTTGATATTCAAATATCTGCTGTAAGTTATCATCTATTATTTCATGGTTTGCCTGGCGGCGTTGTAGCTCTCGGTACAGCACAATGCGCTGGCGAGGCGTTAAGCTTAAGTTTCGAGAAGGGCAAACGGCTTCACAAAAGCCACATTCAATGCACTTATCAACGAGAGGTTCTGCAGGTGGTAGCGGCTTTAAATGTTGCAGGTGAGCCTTAGAGTCTGCATTAACAATAACGCCTGGGTTAAGAATGCCTTGTGGATCAAACAAGGCTTTTATTTGTTGTACTAGCTGGTAGCCATCTTTTCCCCATTCAAGCTCAACAAAGGGCGCCATATTACGGCCAGTACCATGTTCGGCTTTGAGTGATCCTTGATATTCAACGGCAACCAACTGAGTTACCGCCGCCATAAAGTCACCGTAGCGTTGGCGTTCGCTCTCACTATCAAAGCCCTGAGTAAATACAAAATGCAGATTACCAGCTAAAGCATGGCCAAAGATGATGGCTTCGGTATAACCAAACTGTTCAAATAACTGGTTGAGTTTACGCACCGCAGCTGCAAGATGTTCCACGTGAAACGCTACATCTTCGATAACCACAGTGGTGCCAGTTTCACGCACAGCTCCCACCGCAGGAAACATACCTTTACGCATTGCCCATAGGTTTGCGCATAAGGTTTTATCTTGAGTAAAAGCAACTTGATTCAGGCGAGAAAAGCGCTCGATGGTGGTCATGGCGTGAGCGCAGCTTTGCAGTAATTGCGCTTCGGTTTCGCTCCGTACCTCTATCAATAAGGCGGCAGCCTCTAAATCTAACTGCTTAATAAAATCAGGCATACCTGGGTTATCAGCAATAGAACGCAATGCTCGGCCATCCATCAGTTCCACTGCCGCTACCTGAGTGTTAGCCAGTTCGGTGACGGCCAAACAAGTGGTTTCTATATCGGGATACACCAGCAGACAAGAGGCTTTAAAAGCAGGGTCAGAAACTGTGTGATAAGTAATATCATTAATAAACCCCAAGGTGCCTTCGGAGCCAATCATTAAATGGGCGAGCATATCAAAGGGATCAGTAAAATCGAGCAGGGCGTTGAGGCTATAACCTGTGGTATTTTTTAGCCGATATTTATGGTGGATCCGCTCACTTAAAGCTGGGTTATTAAGTACCGTATTATGTAATTGCTCAAGCCCCGCCAGTAACTGTGGTTGTTGCTTAGCAAATGCCGCTTTGCTTAACTCGTCTCGGGTATCAAGATAAGTACCATCGGCTAATACCAAACTTAAGCCAGCTAGCGTACGATAAGAATTCTGAGCCGTACCACAACACATACCAGAGGCGTTGTTAGCTGCAATGCCCCCTACCTTACAACTGTTAATAGATGCAGGATCCGGTCCTATTTTTCGGCCAAAAGGAGCGAGGTATTTATTCGCATCAGCACCAATAACACCCGGTTGCAAGGTGATAGTATTGCCCTGATCACCTATTTCGTAGCCGCGCCAATCATCGGTTAAGGTGATGAGTACAGAGTCTGAAATCGCTTGCCCCGATAAACTGGTCCCTGCAGCGCGAAAGGTACAGTGAATATGATGTTGATTACACAGGGTGACGACATCTATCACTTCTTGAGTGTTCTTTAAGCGTAATACTATCTTGGGGAGCATACGATAAAAGCTGGCATCGGTTCCCAAGGCTAAACATAGCGCAGTATCCGTGATGATCTGCTCGATAGGTAATAAGTTAGTCAATGCTTTCTTTAATAAAGCATAACGAGACACCATTAAATATCCTCCAAAATAAGCACCACCAGTTGCTTCGGCCCATGAGCACCATAGGCTAACGTTTGTTGAATATCGGCCGTTTTAGAAGGGCCAGATATTAGTAGTAGGTTGGTAGGCATACTTTTAGCCCAGCCTTGTTCTTGCATCATTAGCGGGAAATTCGTATGCAGCGTTGAAGCCTTAAGAATAGCAATATGGCAAGGAGGTACTAAAGACAGCGTTCGGGGCTGTATAATTGTTGGCCAAACGACTAAGGTACCCGTAGCGGCTATTGCGCCGTGACACTCAGTAATGCCGGCATCTATTTGGTTAAATAGCTGGTCTTTCCATTGTTCTAATGGTTTATCAAAAGGCACTTGTTCTGTATGGCCTGCTAAGGCTTGAGTTATTTCAGCATGAAACTCTCCGCCAGTACCGGTAGCAATACGCTTAAGTCCCAGCTTGTCGAATTGGCTTTGTAGTGTGGTGATTAACTCTGCATATTTCAGCGTATATACGTTGGCATGATTTTGCTGTAGCAAGTCAACCAGTTTGGTGAGCATGGTATCTTGGTCGGTGATGTCCCAAATAGGATAATCAGGATCATTGACCGGTAATGGCTGAACTTCAGCTTGACGAAGTCGATTAAGAATAGCATTGCGGGCAGTCGACATTATTTATTCCTTTTAGCCATTAGCTCGCGCAAGGTGTTAGCGGCGGGCTTGGGTGCGGTTCGACAACGAGTCCATGGGCCTAGTTTGCGAGGAATAAAACCACGCAAGCGAGTAGCAAACCAACTACTCATTTTATATAAGGAAGGATGACTGGCAAACAGTCCAAAGCTGCGCCAAGCAAAGGCTTCCAAGTTATTTTTGGCGGCACCTTGGCCTCGCAATTCCAGCACATCTGGCCGGGGCTCTTGTTTGGCTTCGCGACGTAGTCTCAACAGCATCTCTGGGATCGGGATCCGCACAGGACAGACTTCACCGCAGGCGCCACATAGGCTAGAAGCGGTGGGCAAGTCTTGTGTGGCCTCTAACCCTATTAGGTGGGGCGAAATAATTTGACCGATGGGGCCTGGGTAAACGGTGCCATAAGCATGGCCGCCAACTCGAGTATAAACTGGGCAGTGGTTCATGCAGGCACCGCAACGAATGCACTGTAGCGTCTTACGCATTTCTTCGTCGGCGAACGCTTGGCTGCGGCCATTATCAAGCAGCACCAAATGCACCTCTTGGGGGCCGTCCAGCTCATCGCTCTTACGTGGGCCACTGATCATATTGAAGTAGGTGGTAATGGTTTGGCCGGTTGCCGAGCGAGTCAGCGCACTATATAGCGGGGGCACATCAGCTAAAAACTCCACTACTTTTTCAATACCCGTAATCGCAATATGCACATCGGGTACTGTAGTACACATACGGCCATTGCCTTCGTTTTCAACTAAACACAAGGTACCTGTTTCGGCCACTGCAAAGTTAACACCTGATATGCCGATATCAGCCGTGCGAAATTTTTCACGTAATACATTGCGGCCTGTTTGAATTAAGAAATCTACATCCAGTGTATGTTTAAAGCCAGGAACGTGTTCATTAAAGATGTCGGCTACCTGCTCTTTATTCTTATGGATGGCAGGCATAATTATGTGAGAGGGTGTCTCGTTATCAAGTTGGATGATGTACTCACCCATATCGCTTTCTAAACAGTCGATCCCCTCTTTTTTCATAGCGTGATTGAGTTCAATTTCTTCGCTCACCATAGACTTGCCTTTCACGGCCATAGTACCGCCATGAGACTGAATAATGTCAGCAAAGAGGGCGTTAGCCTGTTCAGCATTTTCGGCCCAGTGCACGCGAATACCGTTAGCAATACATTTGGTTTCTAGTTGTTCTAATAAAGTTGGCAACTTACTTAGGCAGCGCTGGCGAATAACTTCTGCTCGATCACGGATGGCACTTTCTTCATGGGGATCATCAAAAGCACTTTGGCGTTTATCTCTTAGATAATCCATTGCACCGCGAAAGTTAGCACGCAGCTCAGGATCGGCGAGTGCGGCTTCTGCTTGCGGATGAAATAATTGTGGCTTATTGTGCATTCGTTCCCTCCACGCGGCTCAATATAAATGTGGCTAAATGGGTGCCTTGTAGCTCTTTACCCTGATACTCCAATGCACCATTGATATTGAGTAAGCAGCCCCAGTCAGCACTAATTAATTGACTTGCATTAGTCTCAGTCAGGTGTTGGGTTTTATCTTGTACCATGGCTTCGCTGATGGCTGGGTGCCTCACCGAAAAAGTACCACCAAAGCCACAACACTCACTTTCATAAGATTGTTCACGTAGCTCTACTTGACCCAGTTGGCTTAGTAACTGACGACCAGTGGTATGAACATTCATCTCTCGGCGAGCGGCACATGAGGTGTGTAATACCACCGAAGTTGCTGCGCCTTGGTCATCAAGCTTGATGCGGCATACTTGTACCAAAAATTCAGTTAATTCGAATACACGCTCACTGAACAGGTTGGCTTGCTGCTCATGCTCGCTGCCAGCAAATAATCGACGATAGTGGTGGTGCATCATGCCGCCGCATGAGCCGGAGAGAACGACTATTGGCCAAGGCTCGGGGAACAGTGCCATTTGGCTGAGAGCAATAGTCTTGGCGTCGTCTTCATAACCTGAAGAATAGGCAGGCTGGCCGCAGCATGTTTGTTTGGGGATATAAATAATCTCGACGCCCGTCATCTCCAGCAGTTTAATGGCATCTAATCCACTTTGTGGAGAAAACATATCAATTAAACAGGTGGCATATAAATATACCTTTTTTGGTTTGGCCGGATAGATACGAATGACTGATGACATTGAGTTGTCCTTTTCAGTAGCATAGTTTCAGTTAGTTAATAAAAAGCGAGGACCATAACCATGCTCCTCGCTTTTTGCTCTCATGGAAAGGTTTTAGGATAGGTTAAATAAAGGGTCAGATATTCCTAGCCAGTAAATAGCAATCATTCCAATAATGGCCATAAATACTAAATAATATAGGGTAGGTAATGCAGTTTTACGTAGAGTGATACCTTCTCTTCCTAGAAGCCCGACCGTTGCAGAGGCTGCAACCACATTATGAATGGCAATCATGTTACCTGCTGCAGCACCGACTGCTTGTAGCGCCACCATCATGGCGGTGGACACGCTTAGTGTTTGCGCTACTTCAAACTGAAACTGAGAGAACATCATATTGGACACAGTATTTGATCCAGCAATAAAGGCTCCTAATGCACCGATAACACCACTAATCGCCGGGAAAAAGTCTCCTACTAAGTCCGCCGCGACTCTAGCGGTCATCACTGGCATACTCACAATGTCGGCTTCATTAATACCTGAGTTAATAAAAATACGAACCATGGGGACCGTAAACATCAATACAAACCCTGCACCGATCAGAGTTCGAGATGACTCACTTATTGCTGGCACTATATCTTTGAGTGAGCGAGTTTGTATTAATACAGCGACCAAAGAGACCATTATCAGGATACCACCAGGTAAGTACAAAGGTTGGATACTTGCACTTACACCTGCCTCACCTAAAATATTGTTAAAAGCCATGCTCCAGCTAGTCAACCACCCTTTGACAGTATCATTTGTTCTACTGATAACGAGTAAAATGGGTAGTAGTAGATAAGGAAGCCAAGCTAACGCTAAGTTGACTGGCTTTTTCTTTAGATCATCGGTATTAATTACGAGCGACCCCAACCACTCTTTAGGCCAAGCTTTATCATCTGGGAAGTCAAAGACGGTTTTAGGAGTTAAGAACCCCTTACGTGCTGCTGGTACAACAATCGCTAGTGAAACTAATCCACCTATTAAAGAGGGAAACTCTGGGCCTAAAAAGATACCTGTAATAGCGTAAGGGATAGTAAATGCTAAGCCTGCAAAAACGGCGAAGGGAAGTATATTAACCCCTTCTTTCCAGCTTTTATTTTTACCGAAGAACCGTGTTAGCATCATAGACATGAACAGCGGCATTAAAATACCAATAATAGCGTGAGTCACAGACACATAGCTGGTTACTGTTTGTAGGTAGGCCTCCCAGCTTGAGCCATTTTCAGATAAGGTATTACCAATAGCGTTACTATCAACACCAGATGTGACCCCTACAACTATCGGAGTTCCTACCGCACCAAAAGAAACGGGTGTACTTTGAATCATCATACCCATTAGTACAGCCGCGAGAGCAGGGAAGCCCAACGCAACCATTAACGGAGCAGCCACAGCTGCTGGTGTGCCAAACCCAGAAGCACCCTCTATAAAACACCCGAAACACCAAGCTACAATAATGGCCTGCACACGTCTATCAGGAGATATAGCAGTGAAGCCGTTACGTATACTGGTAATTGCTCCTGTGTGCTTTAAAGTATTGAGTAGTAATATGGCACCAAAAATAATCCACAGTAAAGAGATAGAAACGACGAGCCCTTGTAAACTAGAAGCTATTACTCGTGTCACTGTCATATCCCAAGCGAATAGAGCTACTAGGGCAGTTAAGATAAATGCCAAAGGCATAGCTCGTTTAGCCGGCCATTGTAGACCTACTAGTAAAACAGCAGCGAGCAAAATAGGCGTAAAAGCCAATAGTGCTAGCAGAGAGTTATTAAGCATAAAGTGTTCCTTCCTTGGTAAGATATTGCTAACAATGAGTTACATCTGACAGTAGTAATGCATGAGCACAGTAAGTGTTAACAGCATGTAACCATAAATAGTTGTTTTTTGTGGATATATAGAGGTAAAGAAAATCACTATTTCCAAAAGTGGATGAATAAATGCCGAAAGTTGATGATTTAGTGTTATTCGCTCAAGTTATTGAGCTGGGGTCGTTCAGCAAGGCTGCTGAAGTAAATGAGCTAACTAACTCTGTAGTGAGTAAGCGTATTGCTCGGTTAGAGAGAGAGCTAGGAGCTACGCTTATTTACCGTACTACAAGGCGCTTGAGCTTGAGTAAGGCTGGCCAAGTTTTGTATCAACAAGCACAAGTTATCGCTCAAACATCAAGGGAGGCGTTTGACTCTGTTATCGACTTTAATCAGTCTTTACAAGGCCACATTAAAATATCCGTACCCACTATTTCTGGTGAGTTAGTATTGGCTGAAGCGATTGCTGAGTTTTGTGAGCTACATCCGGATATCTCCGTTGATATGTCGTTAGATAATCGCTTTGTTGACCCAGTTAATGAGGGGTATGACTTGGTGATCAGAACTGGACACTTGGAGGACTCGAACTTGGTAGCGCGTCATATATTGGAGTCCCGTTGGGTCATATGTGCAGCACCTAAATATATTAGTTGTCATGGGATGCCTATGCAGCCTGAAGACTTATTAAAACATAACTGTCTTATTTACAGCTATCAGGAAAGTGGCGCTCGAGATTGGTTATTTACGCGAAACGATACAGTTTATCCTTTGCGGGTGAATGGAAGCTTCTCCACTGATAATGCTGCAGCCTTACGAAAAGCAGCACTAGCAGGACATGGTCTTGCTTATGTACCTCGTTGTTTGGTATACCCTGATTTGCAGGCAGGTACTTTGGTGGAAGTTTTACCCTATCAGGTAGGTAAAGTATTGGGTATTTATGCTGTTTACCCATACAGTCGTCAACCACCCCGTAGAACTAAAATGTTAATTGAACATATCCGGTCTCGCTATTTGGATATAAAGCACTACTTTAACGAGGTTGATCATGATTAAAACCGCCATTGTTGGCTATGGGCAGTCCGCGAGTATTTTCCATTTGCCATTTATAGACAGCCTGCCAGATTTTGAGCTGGTGGCTATTAGCACTTCTAAACCAGAAAAAGTGGCTCAAGAATGGCCAGAAGTGAAAGTTTATACTGATGTTGATCAGATGCTGGCTGAAGCAAATGCTGATTTAGTGGTGATTACAGCCCCTAACGAAGTGCATTATGAATTGGGGCGCAAGGCATTAAATATGGGCTTGCATGTGGTAATGGAAAACCCAACCGTCACCCAACTACACCAAGGTGCCGAGCTAATGCGCTTAGCTGAAGGCCAAAAACGTTGCTTGATCCCGTTTCATAATCGCCGTTGGGATAGTGACTTTGTAACACTACAAGCGTTATTAAAAGCAGAAACTCTAGGGCCTATTCATGGTTTTGAATCTCACTTTGATCGCTTTCGCCCCAGAGTTAGAGCAGAGCAGCCAGGTGTGGGTGCCGGTGTGTGGTTTGACTTAGGCGGGCATCTTGTTGACCAAGTATTAGTGCTATTTGGTAAACCGCAATCGGTAACGGCGCGTTGTTTGTCTATGCGGCCGGGATCTGAGGTGACGGATTATTTCCATGTGCAGCTGCATTATCGTGATAAAGAAGTGGTACTTCACTCTAGTCCTTACCACCCTGGGCCTACCTTGCGCTTCAAGCTACAAGGCGAGTTAGGTTGTTATATTAAGCGCGGGTTTGATCCTCAAGAAGAGCGTTTACAAAATGGCATAGTACCGGATTCTCCTTTCTTAGCTAAAGAGGCGGTGGATGATTACGGTATTTTCTATTCTGATGATGATGCACAAGTGATTGAGTCTGAAATTGGTGGTTATCGTTATTTCTATCAGGCAACGGCACAAGCTATCCGTGGCGAAGCGCCACCACCGGTTAGTATGCAAGACGCACTCGATGGGCTGAATATTATTAACTTGGCTGAAAAAAGCTCCGCAGAGGGAAGAACTGTCCCTTTAACTGCAACCAGCTTTAGAGAGTAAGGTTATAATAGCACCAAGCTAAATAAAAAAGGCCGAGCATAATGCTCGGCCTTTTTGTTGCGTTAACAGTGTAGACTACTCAGCGCTTTGATTGCGTTGTAGTGCCAACCCTTGTAAGAAGTTACGCAGAAATTGGTCACCACAAGCTTGATAATGTTTGTGGCCGACTTTGCGAAATAATGAGGTTAACTCAGGCTTTCTAATTTCAAAACCGGCTAAAGAGAGCAGGCCAAGAATATCTTCTTCTTTTAGCTCAAGTGCTACTCGTAGCTTTTTAAATACCTGATTATTAATCGGTTCGGCAGAGGTATCAGCTTTAGGTGCGGGGCCACCTTCACGTGGGCCACGATTTTTTAGGATCAAACCATCTAAAAAGCCTAATAGCTGCTCGTTGCTACAGCTGTGGTAATTGTCATCTTCTTCTTTAGCCAGTAATGCTAAAAAATCAGCTTCGTTTATGGTGATGCCACCTAAATCAAACAGGGCCAGAGACTCGTGATCTTTAAGATTAAGAGAGTAGCGAATGCGACGTAAGATATCGTTATTAGTCATTTTTTTTAGTCTCGCTTATGTTATCGGCTGCTATATTCGGCTTTTCTTCTGCTTTTTTAACACGAATTTTTTGTCCGTCTACTTCAATGCCGTTCAGATTTTTGATGGCCGCTTTAGCTTGTGCAGGGTTTGGCATAAAGGCAAAGCCAAAGCCTTTGGAATTGTTGGTGTTAGGATCCATTATTAAATGAAAATAGTGCACTAGGCCATAAGGAGCCAGCAGCGCCAATATTTGTTGTTCTGTGGTGAGGCGAGATAGGCCTCTGATCATAATTTTCATGGTGTCTCCAAATGACGCCGTCGCGCCTTACCTTCAGTGATAGGTCGGTAATAAAATAAAAAATAGGCTTAGAGTGAACGCTGTAATATCGCGCACTCAAGGGGTCGCGAGTGTAGCAGTTTGCGTGGCTAACGTCTGCCTGCTTATCGGCTGAAGTGCCGCATTTATCGATTAAAAAAGCCGACCTAGCGGTCGGCTTTATGTGTTATTTATGAGCGATTAGTTTTCAAAGCTACGAATACGTTGGCGTAAAATTGAGAAATCAAATAACTGCTGAGTCGGTATGAGTAGTAGCAAAATAGAAACCAGTACCGGTACTAAGCTTGCTAATAAGAAAGACTCAAGTAGGTAGTTAATTTCAGCTCCTGGTGCAGGGAACAGCCACAAACCTGCTACCAAACCAGCTGCAGTACTCAACACGGCGTTATAGCTTTGGTAGCGAGCACTGTAAAAGCCAAAGAACACAGGGAAGGCTGCTGCACAGCAGAGTAGGTCGGCTAACAAGAATAAATACAGCACACTAAAGCCTTGTGAGGCGACTAATAGCACCGGAATAGAGAGTAAGACAATTAGCCAGCGCGATAAGCCCAGCAATCGGTTCGCACTAAATGTGGGTAACATACGGCGCAAATCCACCACCATCATGCTGGAAATACCACTGATGGTTGAGTCGGCACTACTCATAATAAGTGCTAGACCAAAAGGTAGCAGGCCAATTGCAAACCAAAGCGGAACATTAGATAGCAAGACGTTAAACAAAGCGACTGAGCCACTGCCGGGTAGCTCTAACCCAACAAAGGCCAAACCAAACAAGCCCATAATAAAGATAAATACAAAGCTGACTAAACCGCTCACAATAAAACCGTTACGAATGGCTTTATTGTCTTGAGCAGCAAAAATACGCTGCCAGGTTCCTTGGTAAAATAGCCCTGTGAGTACCACGGCAATAAAGAAGGTAAGACCCGATTTAAAACCAGACATATCAAAAGGGTTAAGCAGTTGGGGAGCTTTTTCTTTTAGCCCACTAACAGTGGGTGCAATGCCGCCAATGGCTTGCCAGCCAAACATAATCAGTAGTAGCAAAAAGGGCAGTATCACCAGCATTTGTACGCGATCGGTAAAAATAGTGACGCGTAAGCCGCCGTATAAGGTATAGAGCAGGGTGGCTACCATTACTATGCTGGCCGTTATCCATAAAGGCACAGGAGCAAGCAACTCTACCATTTTGGCAATCGCCGTTAAGCCCGCCGTTAGTGAGATGAACATATAAAACATCATGATTACCATCACGAATAAATACATAGTTTTACCGTAACGGTGCAGTACAAACTCCGTCAGCGTGTGACCTTCTGGGATCAGTTCACGCAGGCGCTTACCTAAGGGGATCATCATAAAGCGAGGGGCTAAAGAGCCCAGAGCATAACCGGTGACGGCGCCAATTCCTCCCCAAGTTGCGGCTTCAGCAGGGCCAAATAAAATCCAGGTGCCTAATGAGGTGGCGAGTAAGGTTAACATAGTCGCCAGCCCACCTTGGCTATTACGCGCCACAATAAAGCTTTCAAGGTTATCTTGTTGGTGGCGCGCATAATAGAGGCCGGGAATGGCAAAAAAAGCGGCAAAAAAGCAGAGCCAGAGAATGGCTTCAGTCATACTTAGCATGTGTTCTCCCTTTGCCTAAAGTAGGCAAGCATCATGATTACTGTCAGTCATTGACGGTTATATGGGCGATAGTATGCCGAGTAATAATAAGCCGCGCAGGGGAGAGTGAGGATCAGTCATTTCCTTCCCTTCGCCGGCATTACCCGGATCAGGTTCGAAGGGTTACCGCTGCAAATAGCGGAATCTCAGCCAAGTTCGATGCTATTTACAACACCTTAGGCCCCCCTAGGAATATTCCAGAGAGTAAGAATAAATATGATGCTTGTCAAATATCTAAAAAAGTGAAGAGTGGGCGTGAAGGGGACGAGATAGCACCAAGCTAAGAGAAAAACCAACACCGAGACTACTTCTGCAACGCTTCTTTGTTATGAGAATCACGGAAGAGCACGAAAAGATAGTGATCAGATCTGAAGGGAGCCTTATTGGTAAAATCTAGGGCAAAGATCCGAATCCTGTAGATACTCTGTTGGACGTCAAGGTTTTGCGCTACATTGTTATGCGGCCCTTATTTCGTCTTTGCGAGCGTAGCGCGGCAATCCATTTCGAAAGAAAGCGCTACATCTAACGCTGTACGCCATACGTTAAAGAAAAACTACGATTTTGTTTTTTTTCGTCAGGCTCTCAGTGTAAAGCGTACGGCTGCTTGTTAGATGGATTGCCGCGTCGTTGCACTCCTCGCAATGACCAAAGGACGTCGCTCTGGCTTTTCGTCGGGGTCACTTATTTTAATGAAGAGTATTGGCCCTTTTTATCGGCGAACGCTTGCTCTCGCATTTCGGCTTTATGTTGTTCCACAAAAAAGCCCCAAACCATAGGTTTGAGGCTTTTTGTCTAGCTAGGCGCTTAAGTTAAGTGTTTGCTTGTTCGCTTTACCCCTTACGCCTCACTCATTACAGCCGATTATTTCACCATCCAGCTAATACTTTCACCGGCGCGAATGGGTACCAGTTTATTGCCGCCTAAAGGCAAAGTGTCGGGTACACTCCAAGACTCTTTCACTAAGGTAATAGTGTCTTGGTTGCGGGGTTGGCCGTAGAAGTCGGGGCCATTGTGGCTGGTAAAGGCTTCTAACTTATCCAGTGCGCCAGCTTCTTCAAACACTTCGGCATACAGCTCAACGGCGGCGTGAGAAGTGTAGGCGCCAGCACAACCACAAGCGGTTTCTTTATTTTGCTGAAAATGCGGTGCTGAGTCAGTTCCCATAAAGAACTTCTTATTACCACTGGTGGCGGCGCGTACTAAAGCTTGCTGATGTGTGTTGCGCTTTAATATGGGCAAGCAGTAATAATGCGGGCGAATGCCACCCACCAACATGTGGTTACGGTTAAACATCAAGTGGTGAGTGGTAATGGTGGCCGCAATATTATCACCCGCTTGTTCAACAAAGTTGACGGCATGCTCTGTAGTGATGTGCTCAAGTACAATTTTTAAGTTCGGGAAGTCACGCACTACATCTGGCAGCACGGTATCGAGGAATACTTTTTCGCGATCAAAAATATCGATGTTGGCATCGGTCACTTCACCATGTACTAACAATAGAATGCCGGTCTCTTGCATCACTTCCAGTACCGAGTAAATATTTTTTACGTCAGTTACACCCGAGTCTGAGTTAGTAGTGGCTCCTGCAGGATACAGTTTACAGGCAACTATTTTACCTGATGCTTTGGCGCGGCGAATTTCTTCGGGGTCGGTTTTATCCGTTAAGTATAAGCTCATTAATGGCTCAAACTGACTGCCTTGTGGGCGTACGGCGGTTATTTTGTTGTAGTAATCCAGCGCCAGCTCTGTAGTGGTGGCAGGTGGCAGTAGGTTGGGCATGATAAGTGCGCGACCTAAGTAACGGCTGGCATCACGAACGGTATCTTTAAGTTGCTCGCCATCTCGCAAGTGTAAGTGCCAGTCATCTGGGCGGGTTATGGTTAAGGTGGTTGCGGTGCTCATTGCGTTGGGTTCTCCATTACATCCATACTCCATTATCCACGGCTTACCGGTATTAACCAAACTCTCTGGAGCTTTAAGCGATCAGCCGTCAGCTTTCAGTTAAAGAATAGACACCATTTGTGCAGCTGATAACGAGCTTGCGGCTTCCCTAAGGACGAGGTTGTATTTTTATTTAACTGACAGCTGATCGATTATGGCTGAAAGATCCCCGTAGATACTCTGTTGGACGTCAAGGCTTTGCACTATATTGTTATGCGTCCTTATTTCGTCTTTGCGAGCGTAGCGCGGCAATCCATTTCAAAAGAAAGCGCTACATCTAACGCTGACCGCGTTACGTTAAAGAAAAACTGCGGTTTTGTTTTTTCGTAAAGCGCTGAGCGTAAAGCGTACGGCTCGGGCTGCTTGTTAGATGGATTGCCGCGTCGCTCCTCGCAATGAACAAAGGGTGGCTCTGGCTTTTCGTAGGGGAGGGGTTATGTTTTGATGTATCTTTCGACTGACAGCTTACGGCTTTCAGCTCTGTGTAGGGTTATGTTATGGTCTAGCGAGTGACACGGGGTGTCTGGTAGCAAATATGCCTGGCTGAGATAACACCCGTCGAACCTGATCCAGTTCATACTGGCGAAGGGATGTCTGCCTTTTGGCTCGCGGCAATGATTGCCCATACCTTCGCCTCTGACTCTTAGAGGTTGAAAACCATGCAACAAGCAACGCAAACATTTCCCCAACAGTTAGTATTAGTCACCGGTGGTGCCCGCGGTTTAGGTGAGCACTTAGTACGCGCCTTTTTGCGCGAAGGTGCCAAAGTGGTCATTAACTACTTAACCAGTGAGCAAGCAGCCAATCAATTGGCTGCCGACTACCCAGAACAAGCGCTGGCGCTACAGGCCGATGTCACCGATGCAGACGCGGTACAAGCCTTATTTGCTAAGGCCAAAGCGCACTTTGGGCAGCCCATCACCACAGTTATCAATAATGCACTGCCAGCATTTTCTTTTAATGGTGATGCTCGTGAAAACGCCGATCAGCTTAGCTGGAACAATGTACAGCAGCAGTTTGAAGGCATAGTAAAAGGCGCACTGAATACCACACAAGCCGCTTTGCCCGGCATGCGCGAAGCCGGTTTTGGTCGTATTGTTAACGTAGGTACTAACTTATTTCAAAACCCGGTAGTGCCATATCACGATTACACAGCTGCGAAAGCCGCATTACTTTCGCTTACTCGCACCCTCTCTCAAGACGTAGGCCCAGATCAAGTAACGGTTAATATGGTATCGGGTGGTTTACTGCGTACGACCGATGCCTCAGCGGCAACCCCAGAAGAGGTGTTTGATTATATAGCTTCCGCCACACCGCTGCGCCGTGTAACCACACCGGCTGAGTTTGCTGATGCTTGTCTTTTCTTTGCCTCACCTTGGTCACGCTCGGTCACGGGTCAAAACTTGGTGGTAGACGGCGGCTTGGTGAAAAACTAATGACAACTGCTAATAATAAGCAACGCATGATGCACCTTAATCTCTTTATTATGGGGTGTGGTCATCATAAGGGCGCTTGGCGTCATCCCAACTCATCGGTAGAGCGTTTAGGGGATATTCGCTATTACGAAGAGTTAGCGCAAATTGCCGAGCGCGGTAAATTTGATGCGGTGTTTTTTGCCGATGGCCAAGCGGCTGTAAATGTGGCAGATGGCGGCACTTTTTTCTTAGAGCCGTTAACGGCCATGGCAGCCATGAGCCGCGCGACAAGCAACATCGGCCTGATCAGTACGGTTTCTAGCACCTTTTATACCCCGTTTCACGCTGCTCGTATGATGGCGTCATTGGATCATATATCGGGCGGCCGCATGGGCTGGAACGTAGTGACATCTATGTTTGATATGGAAGCGCGTAACCATAACTATCAAGCAATGCCGGTACATGCCGACCGCTACCGTCGTGCCGATGAGTTTGTTGATGCCGCACTTAAGCTGTGGGACTCTTGGGCTGAAGATGCCCTAAGGCTTGACCGTGCCGGCTACTATGCCGACCCTGATAAAGTACAGCCAATTCACCATGATGGTGAGTTTTTTTTAGTGGATGGCCCACTGAATGTGCCACGCCCACCCCAAGGGCATCCGGTATTATTTCAAGCTGGCGCTTCTGAACAAGGGCGAGAGTTAGCATCGCGCCGTGCCGAAGCTATTTATGCGGTCGCCTACGACTTGCCAGCGGCACAAGAATATTACCGAGATATTAAGCGTCGCGTGCAAGAAGCAGGGCGAGAAGTTGATGTGCCCATCATGCCAGGTTTGGTGACCTATGTGGCGGCCACCGAGCAAGAAGCCAAAGCTAAGCAGCGTGAACTAGATGAAATGCTGCCCGTGGAGGCCTCGTTGCGCCAGCTCGGTTTGTTTATTGAACAAGACTGCTCCAACTGGGACCTTGATGCGCCCATGCCAGAGTTGCCACCTTTGTCGGAATTTACCGGACCTAAAGGCCGTTATAGTACTATTTTGCGCATAATAGAAACTGAACAGCCCACGGTACGAGAACTATTGGGGCGCTTAGCCGCGGGGGGGGGTCATTGCACCATGGTGGGCACACCTGCGCAAATAGCCGATAAAATGGAGCACTGGTTTAATAACGAAGGGGCCGATGGTTTTAATCTGATGCCACCATCACTGCCCTACAGCATTGAAGACTTCGTTGAACAAGTGGTCCCTGAACTACAACGCCGCGGCTTATTTCGAACTGAGTACGAGACCAACACACTGCGTGGTCACTTAGGCTTAGCCAAACCCTAGCCCTTTGGGCAGTTGTAAGCCGTAAGCTATAAGCGGTCAGCTACTGATAATCTACTAACAGGACAGCTGTCAGCCGTAAGCGGTCAGCTACTGATAACCTACTAACAGGACAGCCAACACATGTAGGCTGTCCTTTTTTTGGCTGACGGCGTATGGCGTAAAACGGTCAGCTTGTTTTCTTCTTAGATAATCAGCTAGGCTGATAAGTGCGTCTACTTTCTTTTAAGGAACCCAAATGGAAATATTAATGGTGATGACCTCACATGAGCAGTTGGGTAATAGTGGCAAGAAAACTGGGCTTTGGCTTGAAGAGTTTGCAGCAGCTTATTATGTATTTAAAGATGCTGGCGCGGATATTATGCTGGCCACCACGCAGGGTGATATGCCGCCAATTGATCCTAATAGTGTGGAGCCCGAGGCATTAACCCTAGCCACCGAGCGTTTAT
Source organism: Oceanisphaera pacifica (assembly GCF_017498065.1). Taxonomy (GTDB): domain Bacteria; phylum Pseudomonadota; class Gammaproteobacteria; order Enterobacterales; family Aeromonadaceae; genus Oceanimonas; species Oceanimonas pacifica. The sequence goes on from NZ_JAGDFX010000014.1 coordinate 42,216, forward strand.
TTGCTGATGCCGCAGCCAAGGCGCAGCTGGCTTGTACCCATGAGGTAAAAGATTTTATTGTTGCTGAATTTGATGCCATCTTTTATCCCGGTGGGCACGGTCCGTTATGGGATTTGGTCGATAACCCTGACTCTATTCGTCTTATTGAAGGCATGTTTGCGGCTCATAAACCGGTAGGCTTGGTGTGTCATGCGCCGGGTGTATTGCGTGATGTAAAAGGACCTGATGGGCAGCCGGTGGTGAATGGCAAACGGGTGACGGGTTTTAGTAACAGCGAAGAAGCCGCAGTTGGGTTAACTGACGTGGTGCCGTTTTTGGTTGAAGATATGCTGAAAGCCAATGGCGGTGATTATCACAAAGCAGACGACTGGCAGCCCCACGTTGAAGTGGATGACTTGTTGGTAACCGGGCAAAACCCCGCGTCATCCACCGCCACCGCCGAGGCCTTGCTAGCAATACTCCAAAGGCCCATTCATTAACGAGCCCTTCGGGCAGCTGTAAGCTTGAAGCCGTAAGCTGTCAGATAAACACCGCTTTTTGGTCTTTGCTGATCGCTTAAAGCTTACGGCTTACCGCTGGCGATAGCCGCCGCTCTAAGTGCTGTAATAGTGAATCGGTAATAATGGCCATCAGCGCCACCATAATGCCGCCTTGCAGTACGAAGGCCATATTGTCGGTGAGCAGGCCGGCAATGATCACCTCACCAAATCCCTTCGCCGCCACCGTCGATCCTATGGTGGCAGTACCTATGCTGATCACTAATGAAATACGAATGCCTGCCACTATCACCGGCAATGCCAGTGGCAGCTCAATTGACCATAATCGTTGGTGTGGACTCATGCCCATGCCGCGAGCCGCCTCACATACCCGTTCGGGTACCTGCTGCAAACCGGTGACGGTATTTTCATAAATAGGCAGCATACCGTAGAGGAACAACGCCACTAAGGTGGGAGTTAAACCAAAGCCCAGCGCCGGTACCGCTAGTGCGAGTACGGCAACGGGAGGGAAAGTCTGGCCTAAATTAGCGATGGCACGCGCCAGCGGTAAAAATTCTCTGCCACTGGTGCGAGTCACCCAAATTCCGGCGAATAGGGCGACCAGAGTGGCGGCGGAGATAGCAATAAATACGGCAGCCAGATGCCAAAGCAATAAATTAAAGACGCTGTCGCGGCTATAAATGGCGGGCGTGCGCTCGTCGACAAAGTAATTAAACAAAGGAGCCAGCCATTCTATATTGATGGTCATTATCAGCAATAGCAGCATGGGCAACCCTAGGCCTAACCAAGTACGCACGGCCGGTATTTTCATACTCGTGCACCTTGTTGTAACAAGTCATGCAGAGAAACCTGGCCTACGGTTTGGCCTGCTACATTGACTACCTGCAGCTGCTCTACTTGCTCCCAAATCAGTAATGCCATGGCTTCGCGTAAGCTGGCCTCGGCATGAATACAGGGCAGCGGGTGAGTTGCCTGTGCTATTGGCGCTGTCATGATCTGGCTGACCTGTTTGGTGCTCAACAAGCGTAGTGGTCGCTCACTGCCGCCGACAAGCTCTTGTACAAAACCAGCTTTAGGGTTGCGCAACAGTGCTTCTGGCGTGTCTAGCTGCAGTAATGTGCCTTTATCCATTACTGCAATCACATCGGCCATTTTTATGGCTTCTTCTAGATCGTGGGTCACCATAATAATGGTGATCCCTAGTAGTTGCTGTACCTTTAATAATTCATCTTGTAGCAGCTCTCGGGTGAGCGGATCTAGGGCACCAAAAGGCTCGTCCATCAGCAGTAGTTCTGGTTTGGCGGCCAGCGCTCGCGCCACGCCTACTCTTTGTTGTTCACCGCCCGATAGTTGATGAGGGTATTTACTGGCAAAGGTAGCAGCATCTAACTTGAATAAGGTCAGCAACTCGGTTACACGAGCATCAATCTCTGGCTTTTTCCAGCCTAACAGCTTAGGTACGGTGGCAATGTTTTGCTGAACGGTGCGATGGGGAAATAAGCCCATGCCCTGGATGACGTAGCCGATGCGTCGGCGCAATTGTTCTGGCGACTGTGTAGTGACATCTTTGCCCTTGATCAAAATTTGCCCTTGGCTGGGTTCTATCAGTCGGTTAAGCATGCGTAGCATGGTCGACTTACCACAACCGGATGTTCCTACTAATACGCAGAACTGGCCGCTATCTACTTTGAACGAAAGGTTATTGACGGCAACTTGTGCGCCAAACTGTTTGCTGAGTGCTTTCACTTCGATCATGCTTTGTTGCCTCGTTGCAGGGCTATTAGAGTATCGATCACCATGGCAAATAAAAAGGCCAAAATAAGTGTTGGTACTGCACCTAATAGCACTAAGTCGGTGGCGGTTTGGCCCAAGCCCTGAAAGATATAAGTACCAAAGCCACCGCCACCGACCAGCGCTGCTACTGCCACTAGGCCGATATTCATGGTCACCACTACTCGCAACCCCGTCAAAATAACCGGCAACGCCAACGGAAATTCCAGCTGCCATAATCGCTGGTTATGGCTCATGCCCATGCCGGTGGCGGCGTCGCGCACGCTAGCATCAATTTGATCGAAACCGAGCGCGGTATTACTTACGATAGGGAGTAATGAATAAAAAAACAGCGCGATAACTGCAGGGGCTGCGCCTATACCACGAATGCCGAGCTCGGCCAATATCGGGTAGCCGGTGGCCAGCATACTCAGCGGGATCATCAACAGCCCAAACATGGCTAGGCTGGGGATGGTTTGCAAGATATTCAGCACCGGAAACAGCGCCGCTTTTAGGCGGGCCGAGCGATGACAGCGCACGCCCAGCGGAATACCGATTAACACAGCGGGCACAATGCTGCCGAGTGCTAGCTGCAAGTGGCGAACTGCCTGATCCCAGAAGTTGATTTGGTTGTGGTATTCCTGCAATAACGAGAGCGAGTCCCAGTGGCCACTGGCCAACAATAGCAACAGGGAGCCCATAATCAGCGCCACCAGTGCTAGCCGAGACAGCGGCCCGAGCGCCAGCTTAATAGTGGCATCGGTGATCAGCAATACCAGCCAAAAAAAGGCCAACCAAAAGCCACCGTTAAGAGAAATGCGAGCTAAGGGGTTGGCCTCCATCAATAGCAGAGATGCGCTGAACCCGACGATATACATCAGCGTTATCAAGGTCGCTAACGTGAGTAACATTCGGGTGGGAATTGCTGTTTTGAATAGAGATATTAAGCTAGTAAGCGCTAACAATATTAGCAGTGGGGCTAGCGTTGCTAGGCTGGCGGCATCCAGTAGCTTCAAGCTTTCACCTGGCATTATGCGGTTTGGTTGCAGGCTAACCAAGGGCAGGGCAAGCAACGACAGCAGTAGGGCTACCCCAAGCGTGCTGCCCACCTTGTCCAAATTAGAAAACGTCAAAAAAACTCCTGAAATATAGATAAGGTTTGTCAGTCACAGATACTAGCCAGTTAATAACAAGTCCTTCGTTCGGTATTCACTGTACAGATAATAGGACTGTTACTTAATCAATTTGGGATTCATTAATCCTGTAAAAATCCCTTATCAGACAGATAGTTTTTAGCAACGGCCTGGGGGCTTTCGCCACCAATGGCGATGCGACTGTTGAGCTGTTGCAGGGTTTTCACGTTCAGTGACTGAAAAATAGGTGCCAAAATAGTGGCGATTTCTGGGTGGGCCTGCAAAGTCTGCTCACGCACTATGGGGGCAGGGGCGTAGACGGGTTGCACGCCCTTATTGTCTTTCATGACTACTAGTCCTACTGAGGCGATGGCACCGTCGGTACCGTACACCATGGCCGCATTAGTATTGTCGGTTTGTAGTGCCGCCGCCTTAATGGTGGCTGCCGTGTTACCTCCAGCCAGTACTAATAGTTGGTTATCGTCTAGCGTAAAGTCATAGATTTGTTGAAAAGCAGGCAGTACTGCTGGGCTAGACACAAACTCAGCCGATGCGGCGAGTTTTATTTCGCCACCTTGTTTCACGTAGTGCCCAAAGTCAGACATGGTGTGTAGCTGGTGGTTATCGGCAACATCTTGGCGCAGCGCGATGGCCCAAGTGTTATTAGCGTTGGCGGGGGGTAGCCACACCAGCTGATGTTGGTCGTAATCTAGCTGCTTGGCTTGCTCGTAACCCTGCTGAAAGTGTCTCCATACTGGGCTTTCTTCTTGCTTATGGAAGAAGGCAGCGTTGCCTGTGTATTCTGGGTAAATATCAATTTCGCCCGAAATAATGGCCTTGCGCACTATGGGCGTACCGCCCAGCTGGGCACGATTTTCTACCTCAAGCCCAGCTTCTTTTAGCGCCAAATAGATAACATTGCCCAACAGGCCACCTTCGGTATCTATCTTAGAAGACACCACAATGGCGTCAGCGGCTAAAGCGGGAGCCGCCGCTAACGAAAGGGTAAATATGGCCGAAGCCAGCGACTTCTTCATCAATTTTTGTCCTTGTCTTAAAATGAATCCCGAAGACTTAAGGCTTTCCCTTGCCTTCAAAGTCGATATGTATATTCAACGGTCGCCATAATCCTTGCTGAGAAAAACACTCCCAGCCCCAACGTAACCAATGCAGCAGGGCAAAAGCCAACCAGAGCGCCCAACTCAACATTAATAAGCGATATACCAACAAAGGCACCGACACCACCCAAGCTTGAGGCAAGCTGTTAGCACTTCGGTCTTGATACCAACGCAGCACAGTACCATAAGAGCGATTACCACTAACTTGCATATTGGGTAATCCCAGCAAACCTTGTTGTATGGCGAAAAACAGCACGCTTAACGCCAATAAAGTGAGCAAAACTAACCCTACTTGCACCAGATTAAACACCTTACCTGCCGACTGATGTTGCCAACCTTGGCGTAAGCCCAGCGCCAGCAACCAGCCCACTACAATAAACGCCATCCATAGCGGAATTTGTGTAAGCCCAATACCCAGTAATAACCAATGGTGAAAACGCAGCGGCGTAAAGCGGATACGACTTAAGCCCACGGCTAACAGTACAATAATGGCCAGTAAACTCCAAAATAATACCGCCGGGCCCATGTTTGGCCCTGCGGTAAATAATACCCAGCGATCTTCCCCCAAATTGAGATCGATATCGTTATTTACGCTCGGGCTATTGAGGTTAATAACGGGGGTCGTGAGCAATGGCTCAACACCGCTATTATGACGCCAGCTTATCTGTATATCTTGCGCCCCCGGGGTGAGGGGAATAATTAAACTATTGTCTTCTTGTAGGCGAAGAGGCTGATTTTTATGGTTAATTACTACCGATTGTAACTTGATATTGTTGGGCAGTTGTAGGCGGTGTTGTCCGCCTTGGCTGCTGCGTATTTGTAGCGCTAAATTGGCATCCATGGCTCTGTGGCCCGGCGTTAAACTGAGCTTGGTGCTGTCTATGGTGAGCGTTTGGCCCGCCACACCTGCAGGGCGACTTATGTTAAGTGTGACAGTCTCACCAGGCCAAGGCCGCCATTCAGGTAACCTATAGCCACTGGCATTTTGCTGATAAATAACCGGCAACTCACTCGTAGTGATATGCCAAATAGCGCTAGCATCTAGTTGCCAGCGCTCGTTCCAATGCTCGGTATTGGCCGCTTTTAGCGTTAACGTTTCTGATTTTTCTAATCGCGACTGCCAACTAGCGGTTTGCTGGTTGGCGCTAAAGTGAATGATCGCCTTGCCTGCTTTAACATTTACTCCCTCGGTGAGTACCGATTCATTGGCTAACAGCGGAATAGCAAGCGACATTGGTTGGCCCAGCGGAGATTGTCGACGCACTTGAGTGCTGACATTCCAGTTGAGATCTAAACGTAAAGTACGCTCTACGCTAGCAAACTTTGGCGGTGCGCCTGGCTCTAGCTTGCGCGGTGTTGGGGTTGAGCTTACCGCCGGCACTTTATTGAGCGTCAGTTGCGCGCTGGGCACGCCATTGTCATTAACCCCTTGCCAAGTCCAGTGGGCTTGGGCGGCATGCAGTGTTACCCGATGCGGGCGCAGTAACAGTGGCAGTCTGATGGATGTTTGTTCATTGAGCGAGCCGGTTAAACGCACGGTGTGAATACCTGCGGGTAAGGGCACATATAAGGCACCATTGGGCTGGCGCAATAGGGCGCTACTGGCGTTGTCATTCACAAACACCTTATTGGGCAGCCAGTGTTGGGCATTAACAGGCAAGGGGACGGCCACGGCTTGCTGAGTATGTATTTCTAACTCGGCGCTTAGTTGCTGTTTATCTAGGGTGATATCTAACGTCGCGATTTGTGCACATTGTGGCAAGCACTCTGGCGGCGCGAGCAGCTTGGTTTTTAGCTCCGTTAATAACTGCTCATTGGGTATGGCTGCCTGTGCGGGGGTGGGGCTTGCCAGTAATAAAGGCAACAATAAGGTAGCGGGCAAGATAAGTGCCCCCACACTGCCTTTTGGTAATGCGGCTTTTGCACGGCTAAGCCTGATGCCGGTCATGCGTAGCACCAGCAGGCTAATCAATAATACGCGCAGCACATTTAATATCATGTTCACGGTGGGAGAGAGCAGTACTAATTTAATCTGTTGATCTTGTTGCACTGGGCCATTCCAAGTTAGGTTTATGCTATTCCATTGCCATTTAGGCATGCCGGGACCGGTTTGCACTTTGGTGTTGGGATCAATTTGGGTTAATGGCGCAGGCTGGCTGCTGGCCTTAGGTGAAGGCAATCGTTGGCTGGTACGCACTTGTTGCGTTAGCTCTGCGGCAGCTTGCTGCACCTGATTACTGCTTATGCTGTCCATAGCTGCTTCGTTTATTTCAGGAGCATGGCGATAAGGCGTAGTGTGTGCTAACTGCGGATACATAGCGGTGCGTATTTGATCCACCATAAATGGAATAGCAATCAGCAGCAGTACCAGCAAACTTGCGTTACGATAACCGATCACCACTTTTTTGAATCGGCCCGCTGGCAATACTTTTAGCAAAGCTGCGGCTGCTAATAAATGCAGCCATATCCAACGAGGTGGGCCAAATCCGGCTGCTTGGTGCCAAATTAACGAGAGTGTCACTAGGGTGATTAACCCCCATTGCCAGCCCCACAAGCGAAATGCAGCAACGGCGGCAATCAGTACTAAAAATAAATCAAGTAAGGTCCAACTTTGCAGCCAAGTATTAGCGCTGTCCATACCCGAGGCAGACAGCAAGCTCCAACCAGGAGGAAGATGCAATTGGGTATGCAAAGACTGTAAGTCAATATTCCAGCCTACGGCAGGCAGGCTGGAAATCTCATCTTGGTAGCGGCTATCGGCGCTCACATTAAGCTGGCCACGGCGCACTTCAACGCCTCTTTGATTGGTGCCCTCAAGCTGTGTAATAAACTGATCTTGACCATCCATAGCAACACGACCCAAGATTAATTGAGGGTGTGTTGCTAGTCGCCAACCTTGGTTCATGCGCCCAGTAATGCTGTCTTGTATACTATAACCGCGACCATCAAAATCTAGCCAAAGCTGGCGGCGTAAATTAAGTTTATCGGGCTGAGCATTCTGGTGACCACGGCGAATTTCACGCAAGCCCATGCTCTCGCCTTGGCGTATTTGATAAGCGGGTAGTTGCTGCCAAGCTTGGGGTAGGTTGGTTTGCTTAGGATCAATTGCCGTTACATTCTCCACCTCCACTAAGCGCAGCTGTGGCTTAGCGTCAAATACCCATACCTCTTGCTCCGGCCAAGGCGCGTTGGCGTTAGGTACCCTTAGCTGGTTAATATTGGTGGGGTGGCGACTAACTAAGTTAATGCTCCAGCGACCAGGGCGCACTTGCACTCTTAATTGGCCGTTGGCCTCTAATCTGGCCGGCAGTGGGCTGTCGAGCTGCAGGGGGATCTGTTGATCAAGTAGCAGTGGCCCAAGCAATAGCTCGCGTTGCTCGCCAGCTACTTCTAAGTTAATTAAGGTGGTTACCTGCAACGGAATACTATCAGAAATTTTACGAAACACCTGTAACGAGAGTGCATCACCTTGTGGCGCACTTGTGGTGTTATTACTGTTATTTTCCCCCAACCATAAACGGCCGTTTTTATCTAACTCTACCTTTTTTATTGGTTGATTATTGATAGTAAGTGCTAACAAACCTGTAGCCGGATTAAGCATTAAGTTTTTCGGTAATGTCGGCCACTGCCATTGTCCAGTTACTAAGTGCTGGCCCTTGGGGAGCTTAATACGTGGGCGCCCTTTTTTTATCGATACCGCTTTGGGTTGACCATTCACTGTAATTTGTTGTGGCCAATGCTCTCGATTACCAGGCAGCGCAACCCAGCTGTCATTATAAAGCTGCCACTGCTGACGAAACTGGCCGCTGTTATCGGTTAAATCCAGCGCAAGTTGAGTGGGCCAAGCACATTGATAGCCTTCAGCTTGGTTATAAATAAATGGGCACTGGCGGTGTTCTTCGCCTTCTAACACCCAGTTAATCCAAGGCTGTAATGGTTCAGGTACTTGCTCTGGGCTAATGGCCCGAGCAGAGGTGGTCAGCAGGCTAAGCATCATTAGTAACACTAGAATGACAGAGCGCATAAGATTCCTTTCTTTGCTAAAGGGGCAACAGACAATATAGATATTAGCTTAAGTGCTTGAGTTAGCCTGTGTATTATCGACATCCTAACATGAGGACGTGCGCAACAAAGCGCTGTACTTTTAACGTGACCAAGCTGTTAGTTAAAAGCTCAGCCGTTATAAAAAAGATCTATCTGTGCGCTTTGTTGCAAAATGCTGCGCTTTTAGTTTTTTTATAGCGTGTTCTGCTATAAAGTCGCAATAATATTGGTATATAAGATGGATTTTCAGCCATCAGAGGATGATTATGAGCCAGACACAACCCTTGTTATTTCGCCTCACTCACAGTGTGAGTTTAGTAACGCAGATTTTGATTGGTATTATTGCCGGTACGCTATTAGCCATTGTTGCCCCAGAAGCCGCTAACTCTGTCGGCCTATTGGGGAGCTTGTTTGTTAGCGCCTTAAAAGCCGTGGCGCCTATTTTAGTGTTTGTATTGGTGCTGTCTTCTATCGCCAACCATAAACAGGGCAGCCAAACTAACATCAAGCCGATTTTGGCCTTGTATTTAGTGGGTACTTTTATTGCAGCTCTTACCGCAGTGCTAATGAGCTTTATCTTTCCAACCACCTTGGTGCTGGCGCTAGATGCAGCAGATGCCACGCCGCCAGAGGGCATAGCGGAAGTATTGCACACCTTATTGTTTCAGATAGTGGATAACCCAGTAAATGCGCTGCTTTCTGGTAACTTTATCGGTATTTTGGCATGGGCGATTGGCCTAGGCTTGGTGTTGCGCCAAGGCTCTGAATCAAGCAAGCATGTGTTTCGCGATATTTCTGATGGTGTTTCTAGCATAGTGCGCTTTGTGATCCGTTTAGCTCCACTGGGTATTTTTGGCTTGGTGGCCAGCACCATTGCCGCCACCGGTTTTGATGCACTGTGGGGTTATGCGCGCCTGTTGGCCGTACTTATTGGCTCTATGCTGATTATTGCCTTGGTGATGAACCCGCTCATTGTGTTCTTTAAGCTTCGTCGCAATCCATATCCGCTGGTGTTTAAGTGCTTGCGCGAAAGTGGCGTAACGGCCTTCTTTACCCGTAGCTCGGCGGCAAACATTCCGGTCAATATGGATTTATGTAAGCGCCTAGACCTGCACGAAGACACTTATTCTGTGTCTATTCCGCTGGGTGCCACCATTAATATGGGCGGCGCGGCCATTACCATTACCGTGCTTACCTTGGCTGCGGTACACACTTTAGGAATAAATGTAGACCTAGGCACGGCACTATTACTGAGCCTGATTGCCTCGGTTTCTGCTTGTGGTGCGTCTGGTGTGGCGGGAGGGTCTTTACTCTTGATCCCACTGGCATGTAGCTTGTTTGGTATTTCTAATGACGTCGCCATGCAAGTGGTGGCTGTCGGCTTTATTATTGGCGTATTACAAGATTCGGCAGAAACCGGCCTTAATAGCTCTACCGACGTGCTGTTTACCGCCGCCGCCTGTCAGGCAGAAGAAAAGAAAGCTTGATCTCAGGCCCAGTGGATAAAAAGGCCGCAAGCGTTTGCCTGCGGCCTTTTTTGTTTGCCGGTGATCGGAGAATCGAGTTTAACTTCCTAATACCACTCCCAAGCTAAGCATGCTCATGACCATCAGGATAAGAAAGCCCAGTAAGGGTCCAATAAAGCGCAGCCAAGCGGCATAGGATACCCGTCCTATGGCTAGGCCACCCATAACGATGCCGGAAGTAGGCGTCACTAGATTGGGTAGGCCGGAAGCAGACTGGAAGGCGGTCACTACTAGTTCACGACTGGTACCGGAGAAATCGGCCAAGGGTGCCAGTATCGGCATTGATAGTACTGCCAGCCCAGAGGAGGAAGGCACGATTAGACTCATTATCGCTTCTATCCCATAAATCGCATTGATAAAGGCGATCTGATGCATTCCTGACAGCAGCCCTTCAGCATAGTTGAGTATGGTATGAGTGATGTTGCCGTTATCCATTACTACCACTAAGCCTCGGGCAATGGCGATAATCAGTGCCACCCCCAGCAGATCCCGAGCACCACCGATAAAACTGTCGGTTAGTTCTGATTCAGACAGTCGGCCTACTAGCCCCACCAATATGCTAGCACCGATAAAGAGCGCTGAGAGTTCGGCCATCCACCATCCGCCCGCCGATACACCCCACATCATTACTCCAAAAGTCAGGGCGAATATAGCCAGAATGATCTTGCGAGTTGGTGTTAGCTCGGGTGCCTTTTGCTCTTTTCCGTGCAGAAAGTGTCGCTCGTTTTCTTCCTTCTGGTGAGCGACTACGGAAAGAGATGGATCCTGCTTCACTTTTTCTGCATAGCGCATGACATAGAGCACGCAGGCCAGCCAGCCTAGTACTAAAATCGCCAAGCGCAGGCCAAAGCCGTCCATAAAATTGATCTCGGCGGCATTGGAGGCAATTACGGTCGCGAAGGGGTTGATAGTTGAGCCTAAACAGCCGATACCGGCACCTATCATGATAATAGCTATGCCCACTATGCTGTCGTAACCGGCGGCTATCATCACCGGGATCAGGAGGGCATAAAAGGGGAGAGTTTCCTCGGCCATACCGTAGACAGTTCCGGCCAGAGCAAACAGGCCCATCAGCAGCGGGATCATCCATTTTTCTTGCCCCTTGAGCCGGGCCATGCTGCCATTGATACCAGCATCTATAGCTCCTGTGCGAGTAACCACCGCCAGAAAGCCGCCAATCACTAGTACAAAAAGAGCTACATCCACGGCTCGGGCGACATAGTTAACTGGATCATAAAATCCCTGCACCGATGCCATCAGGATCTCCACGATGCCTTGCGGATTGGCATCAACCAAGTGATAGGAGCCTACCTGAGGTACTAAGCGCCCTAGGTTTTCGTTTTCTACCATCTGATACTGACCGGCAGGAATAATCCAAGTCAGTATCGCCATCACCACGGTAAGCAGAAATAATATGGTGTAGGCGGAGGGAAACTTTATTTTGGTCATTAAAATATCCTTATCACGCATCAGCCGTGTTACCGGCAATAAAGCAGTGGCTTCATCGTTCGGTATTAGGCAACCAGCTCCATGATTTCCTGAACCGATTTTCCAGTTAGGCCCATTTTATCTAGGGTGCGCCCGCTACAGAAATAGTCGGCTTCGTTATAGGCATTGTTTATATGTAGGCAGGATTCAACCAGAGTGGTTTTTACTCCGGCTAGTTGTCCTAGTTCAAAACAGGGAACCAGCAGATAAGCGGCATCTTCGGTGATATAGCGATCTTGAGCCGATTTTGGGGCGCTATTGAGTTTGCCGTGAGTTTCTGATGTACGATTTAGCTCGTAGACACTACTGGCGCTCAGACCGTAAAGGCTGTTCATGGCTTCTAGCTCAGGTTTTAGAGTTAGCCCCAGAGCTTCACCCACTGCCAGACGCTCCTGTTCCATCACTGCCGCGGCTTTGGCGGTGGCGGTTGAGCAGCAGTCTTTGTAGTAGTTGAACTGGCCGTCAAAGTTTTCCAACAACCCCATACTGAGAGTGGTCAATAACGGATGGCCGCCGAAGTTGATATTTTCCAGCCCAGCGGCAATCACGTTGTCCAGAGCAGTTAATGGTAATGGCATCAGTGGCTGGAGTCGTTTAATGGCTTCTTGCGTGCGGCTGGCTGGCAAAGCAGCTACGGGCAGCTGTTTTTTCATGCCAAGAATGGCCAGTTGAGCGGGGCCGACGATGCGGGTTGCCCAAGGGATGGAGATGGCATCAACCAGAGTGACGTCCAGCATCTGGAAGCCTTCTTCCATTTTGATACGGTTAAATACTAACGAGCCGTAGTTTCCCGGCATTAGCAATATAGTCTGGCCATCGCGCAGGTGTGGCAGCATGGCCCTGAATAAGGGCTCTTGAGCAAAGGATGGAACGGGCAGTATTAGCACATCGGAGAAGGCCACTGCATCGGCCAAGTCGCGACTTAGGGTATGGATCGACTGAGTACCGGCAAACTCTAGGGGTACACCATTAAATTCTGCCAGCGACTGTATACCGCCGAGCTGAGCGATGTCGTCTAGTGGCTGATCAAAGCCGGATGCGCCATACAGGCAAACTTGGTTTCCCATTAGGGATAAATGGTAGGCGGCGGTCAGGCCTGCATTACCGGAACCGATTACGGAGACACGAGAGCACATGGTATTTCCTCTGACGATTGATTACTGATGGCGTCAGACTAGGAAAAATCGTAATCGTAGGATAATGCTCAGGCTTTCTTGAGCTATGCAAAAAAGACATACTGAAGAGAGTGATGTGATGTAACCATTTGATGCACAAGGTGTTAAATTTATGTTTTATTCTATTGCAGCCGAGATAAAAGTGTGAGTTAAGTCACTTTTGTTCAGATAGATCTCGTATTGTTCCTATGCTCATCACTATCTCCATATCTTCGGCCAGATCGGTAAAGTGTTTGATAAAACGCTGTGCATGACGATTGAGTGGGCGCAGAGCTGGATAGAGGACTTCAAATTCGAACGGTAGCGAAAAGGCCAGTGGTCGCTCTATAACCTCTTTGTATTCGTTAGCAATGCGGGCAGTAAAAGGGTCAGTAATGGCCATACCCAATCCTTCACGTACCAAGGCTGCCGCTGTGGTGGCAAGCGAAACCTCTATTCGTTCGGTCATGTTTAGCTGATAGCGCCGGAGTAAAGCATCGAACTGGCGCTGGCTAACGTCTTTTTCATGACGGATCAGCGGCAGTTCGGCCAGATCGTCTAGATCAATATGTGACTTTTTTGCCAATGATGAACCGGCTGGCAGCAGGCATACCGACTCGCATTTCACTCGCTGGGCTCTAACACCCGGCAGTGGCTCATCGATAAAGGCAAAACCGATATCGGTGGTCTGACTTTGTACTCTACGTATGACATCTTCCGAACGATAAGTTTTTAGAGCTACCTTCATCTGCGATGTTTGATGTAGAAAGCGGGCCAAGGTACGGGGTAAAAATGCGTTGGAAAGCAGCGGCATAGCGGCAACATTGAGGCTGCCGAAGCGATTAGCGCGAATGGATGACGCAGTATGATCCAACCCAGAGAATGCTTCAAAGGCTCGGATTACTTCCAAATAAAAAGCCTCGCCATCATCACTTAGCAGCAGTCGGTTTCCTTGGCGGATAAAGAGCTGAAATCCCAGCCGCTGCTCGAGTGCCGCCAATAATCGACTCGCTGCTGGTTGACTAAGATTAAGTCGCTCGGCTGCTGCTGTTACTGTCTGGCATTCGACAATAGCCCTGAAAGCATTAAGCTGGGAAAGCTTCATCGGTATTCGTCTCCTGATTTAGCCGGTTCGAGCGGCACCTAAGTATAAATCGTTTATCAGAGCACATGCATTTACAGAAAATGGATTATTGCAAGATTATCTGGCTCTGATTCGAATAGATGTTCTTGGTCTGACAGCGTGCTGGCTATGCTAGCCGGCAGATGTGGAGGAGCGCTGTTGCACTCAATCTTGGCCCTGTTGCTGGCAAAGGGTGATAAAGCGGCGTAATAAGGCGGAGTGGTATTTTTGTTTATGCCATACCAGTTTTAAGGTACGAGATAAGTGAGTGTTTACATCTAAAGCAACCAGTCGCCCATAAGTTAGCCGGTCGCTTACCGCTCTTTTTGAAACAAATGCCAACCCTAGCCCTTGCTCTACCGCCTGTATTACCGACTCTAGCGTATTAAGCTCAAGTAACTGACCTAATGCTCCTATATGAGGGGCAATATCTCGCTCAAACTGCTCACGATTGCCAGAAAGTGGCTCGCGTAACACCCAATTATATTGCTGCAGTTGGGGCAAGCTAAGTGTCTGCTTACCTGCTAATGGATGCGTGGTGGGAGCAATAATTAACATTTCATCTGTTAGCCAATGCTGAGTGACTAAGTCGGGGTGAAAGCTTTCACCTTCAATTAATGCCATATCTAACTCAAAACGCAGCAGCATCCCACATAAATAATGAGTATTAGTGATTTTTACTTTAGCTTGTAGCTCGGGTTGCTGTGCCAATAATTTGGGGAGCAGATAGTTACCAATAGTTTGGCTAGCACCTAGGCGTAAAGAGCCGCTGGGCGCGCCTTGTTCATCAAATAAATGCTCAATATCGGTGATCCGACTTAACACTTCTTCAGCCAAGGGTTGCAGTAGCCGACCTTGCTCATTGAGCTTTAAGTGCGGGTGTACGCGATCAAACACCGGGTGACCAAGCTGGCGCTCTAATTCACCCAGAGCTTGAGATAAAGCTCCCTTACTAAGAAAGAGCTCTTCGGCGGCCACGCCTAAGCTGCCATGGTGCGCAATGCTGGCAAATACTTGTAGCTGTTTAAAACTTATCATTTAGTAAAGCTAAACACCTTGTTTAAATCATTTAGATATCTTGAATGGTAAAGTTTTTTTATGATAACTACCAGTTACCAAGGAGACCCACCATGCTGAATATTACTCGTCACCGTTTTGCCAATGTGCCCACCCCCATGGCGGGGCTCGCTTTAGGTATCGCCAGTTTAGGCTGGGCCTGGGAGAGTGTCGGCTTGTTTTCTGGTGGCGCTCAAACCCTAGGCGCTCTAATTGCCGCTGCCTTATTATTAATATTAACCGGCAAATTTGTCTTACATCCCCACTTGCTGGCGCAAGACTTAGCTCACCCTGTGGTGGGTAGCGTAGCGCCTACTTTTGCCATGGCCACTATGGTGGTGTCTAACGCCGTAGGCGGTGATTTAGGGGTGGGGTTGTGGTTGTTTGCCATCGGCTTGCACTTGGTGTTTTTGGTGACCTTTATTTGGCATCGCCTTAAAGACTTTAAACTTCATCACATGGTACCCAGCTGGTTTGTGCCGCCCATTGGTATCATAGTGGCTGATGTGGCCAGCCCAGGTGGAGCACTGGCTCCTTTAGCTGATGTGCTGTTGTGGTTTGGTATTATTTGCTACGCGATTATGTTGCCCATGATGCTGTATCGTTTAATATTTTGTGGCGAAGTGCCCGATGCGGCTAAACCGACTATTGCTATTATGGCCGCACCTGCCAGCCTATCTTTAGCCGGTTACTTAACCGTTACCACAGAGCCAGCACCGGTATTAGTGGCCGTCTTATTAGGCATAGCCGTACTGATGACGGCATTGATTTACTTGGCTTTTATTAAGTTATTACGCTTACCCTTTAGCCCAGGCTACGCCGCTTTTACTTTTCCACTGGTAATAGGTGCCACCGCCTTGTTTAAAGTGGCAGCGCTGGCAGAAACGCTAGGTTTAGATAGCGCCAGCATCAATCAACTGCACTGGATGGCAGAAGGCGAGTTAGTGATTGCTACCTTGGTGGTCAGCTATGTTGCACTACGCTTCGCCCAACACTTTAACCCCCTGCGCAAAGCCCTAGCCGAATTGGCTTAATAACCGAGAACACCAAGATTAAAGACTTTTTGCCACGGAATACACTGAATAGCACGGAAAAGTTAAACTGATATAAGACCGAAAAATGACCAAGCACTGTAAGGTTAAGGTCATTACTAATAAAAAACTTTCTTTTTTTTATCTCTATTCTTCTGTGGGTTTCGTGGATTCCGTGGCAAAAGTAGCTTTAGCCTGCTTGCGGGTGGCGCGTATAAAAGCCGCAATAAAGAACAAGGTAAGCAGCAACACTATGGTGGGGGCGGGGGCGCTGTCGAGGTAAAACGACGAATATACCCCTAAAAAAGCGCCAACTACGGCGATCACTACTGATAATAGCAACATAGTACTAAACTTATTGGTGAGCAAAAATGCGATGGCACCAGGGGCGATGAGCAGTGAAATAGCTAAAATTAACCCCACCGATTTTAAGGCCGCCACTATGGTTAAGGCAATTAAGCATAACAAGGTGTAATGCAGCAGGTTTACGCGCAAGCCAATCGCCTGTGCATGGGCGGCATCAAAGGCATGCAGTAAGAAGTCTCGCCACTTACTACCCAAAATAAACACGGTTATTAGCGCAATTACGCCAGTTTCAATAATATCTGGCCAACCTATGCCTAACATGTCGCCAAATAGAATATGGTCTAGGTGCACATCGGAATGAATTTTTACATACAGCAGCAGACCTAAGCCAAACATACCTGAGAATACAATGCCCATTACGGTATCTTGCTTAATGCGGCTGTTGTTCTTTAAAAAGCCAATCGACAACGCACACACCATGCCAGCAATAAAGGCCCCAATAGTAAAGGGTGCCCCCACAATGTAAGCAATCACTACCCCCGGAAATACCGCATGGCTCATGGCGTCGCCCATTAACGCCCAGCCTTTAAGTACTAAAAAGCACGAGAGCAGGGCGGTAGGCACGGCAATAAGCACCGAAATAATCAGCGCATTAACCATAAAGCTAAACTGAAAAGGGGCCAATAAGGTATCTATCATGGTGCCACCTCCAGTGCTTGAGCCGCTTTTTTGCGGGCGGCAAAGTAACCGTGTTTGGGAGCAAAGAAAAAGGCCAATAAAAATAATAATGTTTGTAGCACTACGATAATGCCGCCAGTGGCACCATCAAGAAAGTAGCTGGCATAAGCGCCAATAAAGCTGGTAACAGCGCCAATAGTAATGGCAATAATAAGTAACTTGGGAAAGCGATCCGTTAATAGGTAGGCGGTTGCCCCAGGGGTAACCACCAAGCAAATGACCAAAAAAGCGCCCACGGTTTGTAGTGCAGCCACGGTAGAGGCGGCCAACAGTGTAAAAAACAGTAGCTTTATTTTAGTGGGGCTAATGCCTATCGAGCGGGCATGGTTCTCGTCGAAAAATACTACCAAAATATCTTTCCATTTCACCAACAAGATCAGTAATGACACCAGACTGATGATCACCAGCTGCACAATATCCATAGGGTCTATGGCTAAAATGTTGCCCAACACTATGGTTTTAATGTTTACCGCTGTGGGTTTTAGCGACACCATAAACAAGCCAAGGGCAAAAAAGCTAGAGAAGATCAGGCCAATAATGACATCTTCTTTAAGTTTGCTGCGCTGGTTTAAAAACAACATGGTGCCGGCGGCTAAGCCCCCAGCAAAAAAGGCACCCAATGAAAACGGCAAGCCCAGCATGTAAGCGCCCGCTACCCCTGGCACAATAGAGTGCGACAGCGCATCGCCAATTAGTGACCAGCCTTTAAGCATTAAATAACAAGATAAAAATGCACACACGCCACCCACTAATGCTGATACCCACATGGCATTCACCATGTACTGATAAGCAAAGGGTTCAAGCAGAATGGTCATCGTTTTCGCCCTCCCATTTGCTTTGCGCTTCGCGGTTATGTACTTGGCCGGCTTTAATAATCAATGGGCGTTCATCATCACTAATAATACCGATGGCGTGAGGCCGGCCGTGTTTGTTTTCATTAAGCACGAAATGGCGCAATACGCCGCCGAAGGCCAGCTCTAAATTATCTTGAGTAAAGGTGTCTTGGGTGGTGCCGTGGGCCAAGACTGTGCCTTTAATTAAGATAGTGCGATCACAAAACTCCGGCACCGAGCCTAAGTTGTGAGTAGACACTAACATTACGCGGCCTTCGGCACGTAGCTCACGCAATAACTCGATAATTTGATCTTCAGTTTTTACATCAACCCCGGTAAAAGGCTCATCGAGTAAAATAATTTGGCCGTTTTGTGCCAAGGCGCGGGCTAAAAACACCCGCTTTTTTTGCCCGCCCGATAACTCACCAATTTGGCGTTTGCGAAACTCCGTCATATTCACGCGTGCTAATGCTTGAGTGACCGCCTCATGATCAACGGCCTTGGGTCGGCGTAACCAACCCATGTGGCCATAACGACCCATCATCACCACATCTTCTACTAATACCGGAAAATTCCAGTCTACTTCTTCGGCTTGGGGTACATAAGCCACTAAATTTTGGCGCAATGCGTCATCGACACTCATGCCCAATACGCTAATATTGCCCTTGGCTAAACGCACAAAGCCCATAATGGCTTTAAACAGCGTCGATTTGCCCGAGCCATTTACGCCTACCAAGGCCGCTATAGTGCCGGTCGGAATGGCAAAGCTGGCGTCACGCAAGGCAGTATGACCATTACGATAGGTTACGGTAACATCTTCTACCTTCATGCCGGCATCGGCGGCTAACGTTGCGCTATTATCTTGTTGCTGATGCCGTTCGCTCATTTATTTAATCCTTCTTTAATACCGCTAACTATGGTTTGTGAGGTTACGCCCAATAAGTCGAGGTAGGTAGGCACTGGGCCATCTTTTGCACTTAATGAGTCAACATAGAGTACGCCGCCATAATGACTCCCCGTTTCTCGGGCCACTTGTTTCGCGGGCTTATCAGAGACAGTACTTTCACTAAATACCGCAGGAATATGCTGCTTGCGTACCGTATCTATTACCTTACGCACTTGCTGTGGTGTGCCTTGTTGATCGGCGTTAATCGGCCATAAATACAGCTCTTTTAAGCCAAAGTCGCGCGCTAAATACGAAAACGCCCCTTCACTGGTCACTAACCAGCGCTTATCTTCTGGTAACTCATCAATTAACTGCTGAATGGGCGCGATAACTGCCTCTATGCTTGCTTTATAGGCAGCGGCATTATCCTGATAGGCAGCAGTATTATCAGGATCGTATTTGATAAAGGCATCACGAATATTATCCACGTAGATCATGGCGTTTTTGGGTGACATCCAGGCATGCGGATTAGGAGTGCCTTCATAGGGGCCCGCCACCACACCCATGGGATCTATGCCCTTAGACACCACCACTTCTGGCATATCCTTCATATTTTGATAAAACTTTTCAAACCAGAGCTCAAGGTTTAAGCCGTTGGCAAAAATAAGCTTTGCATCGTGAGCGCGAATAATATCGCCAGGGGTAGGCTGATAATCATGAATTTCGGCACCGGGTTTAGTAATAGACTCCACAATCGCCACATCTCCCGCCACGTTGCGTGCCATATCGGCGATAACGGTAAAAGTGGTCACCGCTTTAAACTTATCGGCGCCCTGCGCTGGTAGCGCCATTACAACGGCGATGAGTGCCGCACTTAATCCTTTGCTAAAAAAACGGCCAGTGTTGTTGCGCTTAACCATGATGCTTCCTTTTAAATGTTGTTAGCCAAGAGGGACATAGCAGCCAAAGTACTAATAAGGTTAGTCACCTCTCTACCATAGGGGAATGCAATTTATATCTCAAATATGCGGCTTAAACTGCCAGTGGCAGGGGAGTGATACCACCCTAAGGAAAATAATGCTCACTTTAAGTTCTAAAGCCAGAGCCAATCTTGCAACGGAAGAACGCGGAACCAACGGAACAATTAAGATGGGATAAGATCGACAAGTGACAGAGGGCAATAGCTTATTTATGGTAATAACTCGTCTACTGTCAGGATAGGGGTAACGCTTACCTATTAAAGCTTTTCTCTTAGTGTTGGCTTTGTCAGATTTTATCTCTCTTATTCCGTGCGTTCCGTTGCGAAAAGGTGTTGCTCAGTTAGCTTTCCAGGTTGGTATGATACGGTAAAAAAAAGGCCAGCAAAGGCTGGCCTAAAAACTCTGGAAGCAATGTGAGCAATGTCGCCTTCAAAACCTGTCTCTGCTTAACCTCAAGTCTAGCAGTCATCGTCTGAAAACAAGTTAACGATAATAGTTATCATTAATGTTATCAAGTGTTTTTTATGGTTTTTTATCTAAACTCAGCTTTGCCACTCGTTTACCGGCTTTAAATAACCGTTTGCTTTGCCCTTTAAAGCCGGCTGTTGATTGGCTATCGGTGCGGCGGCGATTGAGTTGTACGTTTTTGGCGTGCTCATATTGCGCCTGTATTTCGGCTTCTAATGAATCAAGGCCCCAGCTGGGTTTGTTTTCAGGTAGTGCCAGTGGGTAGAGGTTGGTTAAGCCGAGGGTTGAGCGGTTAAAGGCTAAGGCATCGTTAATATTTTTTACTTTGGCATTTGCGTTATCGTTGAGATTGTAGGGCGGGGCCCATTGGTGAGTGGGTTTTAGTTTATCTACTTGGTTTAACACACCAATAATTTGCGGCTTTTTGCGTGAGATATTTTTTTTATCAGCATAAAAGGCATCAAGCTGTTGCTGTAAGGCAATATCTAACTGCCGAGAAGGCTGGTTGGCCTTGAATACCCAAAGCACTAAGTCAGATTGAGTGATTTCAGTGAGTGTGTTCTCAAGGGTGGTCTGGCTGCCATCTAGCCCTGCCATATCAATAAGGCGCAGTTGTTCTTCACCATCAATAACGCAAGGGTATACCCCCACTGTGTGCGTGGATGGTAAGGGATCTTGTTCGGCTCCCATGCTTTTTATTAGCGCATTAACTAACGAAGACTTACCCACGCTCACTTGCCCCACTAAACACACCCGTACCGGCTCCGGGGGAATGGCTAACTGGGTATCATCGTGTTGATATACTTTGCTGTTGCCGACTTGGCTTTGCTCAATAACAAAGCGGCCACTGTAAAGATCGATGCCTACTTTTACTACTTCTTGTAACAGGGCGCGTTTTGCCTTGTTTTGCACAGCGGCTAGAGCCTGATCGGACATTGAGCCCAATAATTTACCCCGTACTTCACTCGCTAAGCCGGTAATGGGGTTGGTCATGCGTAACGCACGCCAAGCTAACATGCCATATTTATAAGTTTCTTTGGCTGCAGCGCCATATTTGTCGTGAAAGTCGTACAGCCTCTTCGCTTGAGAAATGCTGATTTTATCAATGGCAGGCAGATGTTCATTCAAGACTTTGCGATAGCGCCGACTGATCTCTTCTAGCATGGTTAAGCCTTCGGGCACGGTAAAATCGAGCTCTTGCTTGCCGTAAGCTTGGGCTACTTCTAGTGCCAGTGCTAAGCCATGATCTTTTAGCGCCAGCCAGTCGTTATTTTGTTGTAGCTTTTGGTTTATAGAGGCGTTGAGCTTATCCCAAATGCGTCGCTCTTCTTCTGACCAATCCGGTGAGGGATCCACCAAACTTTCTTCTGTTATATGAGTGGCGGGCCTTTTATATTGTTTTTGCAGTATCCAGCGTGGAATTGCGATCAGTAATGAAGACAGCAGCAGTACCAATACAAAATAATGGATGTAACCGTAAGTAATAATGGCATATAAGCCAACACCGCTAAGCAGTAGCAGGGGGAAGATAAAGCCCACCACAGAGAGAGTAAGCAAACGGTTGGCATGGCCATTTAAAAAACGAAACGTCTTATTTATTTTATTCATGGGGCGCCACCTTTTTACCAAGCTCAAAGGCGTCTTTATATAGCTGTTGAATATCTTGAGTGTTAACCGTCTCGCCTCTGCTCTTGCGATAAAAGTAGTAACAAGCAGCTCTACCTAAGCCATAAGTTGTGCCAAAACTAACAGCTGCGGCCGTAGCTGCGCCTAGGGTTTGCCCGTAAACAGGGATGAGTTTTACCAGCTGGCGCGCGCCAAGCTTTACGCCATATTGGGTACTAAAACTGGTGCCCAACACGCCTATTAATTCAGCAAAACCGCGGGTGTTCCAGGGCACTTCATAGTGTTTTGCTAAGCTGTGCAGCATTTTAGCCTGCATTGCGGGCACAGATACTAAGCCCACCAGTGGAAATAAATCGGTAAAGCTGGCGCCAGTGGCGTACCAAAGCACTTCGTTTTTTACCTGCAAAAAGGCTTGTTCTTCTTGGCTGGCATGCTCTTTTTTGTTGAGCATTAACCCCACCAAGGGCATCATTTTAGTAATGGCGGCCACTAATTGTTCGCGCTGGTAATAAGTTTGGCTATCGCAATCAAAATCCACTTCTATGCTAGTCAGTGCACTGCCCCAAGCTTTTTCAAATGCCTCTTGATGATAAGCAAGCAAACGGCTTTTATCGGCATCTGGCATGGTATTAACGGCGGTACAAACCAATAACACCTGTTTAATTTGTTTTTGTTTACGAATGTGGCGGAGCACCTCTAGTACGGCGCTTTGTTCTTGTTCTTCTATTTTTGCGACCACTAATAATACGTGGCTTTGCCGTTGGCACAGCCTAATGTCTTCACTGGGGTCATAATGCGCTTCGCCCAAGCCACGAGTATCTAAAAAGCGTAATAATGGTTTATCTTGCGGAAAGTGGTAAGCAAAGGAGGTGTTAGTGCAGGGCGAGAAACCATTGCCAACTTCAGCATCACTGCTGCCGGTTAAGGCCTGGATTATCGAAGACTTACCCGCGCCGGTTTTGCCAAGCAGCCACAGGGTAGGCAAGGGCTGCTCTGGTGTTTGAGATGAGTCACTCGGCTTGGCCATTAATACCCCCTGTTAATTCATTAAGAGTCTCACAATATCGTATCACTTAAGTGCACTTGCTCTTAGCGCGATGAGCGCATTTAATACAGATCCCTTAGCTTTATTAAGACTAGTATTATGATCCGCCCCATAACGAAATGCGACTTTGAATTATTTTGGCCAACTTTTTCTGCCATTATTGAGCACCAAGAAACCTATGCGTTTGCGCCTAATATGACAGTTGAGCAGGCTTATGATCTCTGGTGTGAACAGCCGCTAAAGACCTTTGTTTATGAAGAGCAAGGGGAGCAGTTGGGCTCCTATTACCTAAAAAATAATGCCGCAGGTCCCGGCAGCCATGTATGCAATTGTGGTTATATGGTGGCCGAGCAGGCCAGAGGCAAAGGCATTGCACGGCAGTTGTGTGAACATTCTCAACAGCAGGCCATCGCACTGGGCTTTCAGGCGATGCAGTTTAATAGCGTGGTGTCGACCAATGCGGTAGCGGTACAACTATGGAAAAAACTGGGGTTCAGTATCGTCGGTAGGGTGCCTAAGGCTTATCTGCATCGTCAGTTAGGTTATGTTGATACCTTGGTAATGTATAAGTGGCTTATTGACTAACCATGATCAAAAAAAGGGCGCATTTGCGCCCTTGTTACTTTTTAAATTGTACTTTATTGCTTAATCTTCCCGGGTTAGCTTAGGTCATCTTCACCGACGCGAATGACCAGCTTGCCGAAGTTCTCGCCTTGTAATAAGCCGATAAAAGCGTTGGGTGCTTGGTCTAGCTCGTCCTCTATTTGCTCGCGATAGTGAAGCTTTCCATCTTTAAGCCACTGCGCCATGTCTTTAGCAAACTCAGGGTAGCGATGGCCGTAATCATCAAAAATGATAAAGCCTTTTACCGTCATGCGTTTGATAAGAATGGTGCCCATTAGTTGGCCGAGACGATCGGGGCCCTCGGGGAGGCTGGTGGCGTTATATTGTGAGATTAAGCCACATACCGGAATACGCGCCCCTGTGTTTAACAGCGGCAGCACCGCATCCAACACTTTACCGCCCACGCTTTCAAAGTACACATCTATGCCATTGGGGCAGGCGTTGGCCAGCTGTTCGGCAAAGTCGTCGGCTTTATGATCCAAACAAGCATCAACGCCTAAGTTATCTAGCGCATAGCTGCATTTGTCTTGACCACCGGCAACAGCGACTA
Source organism: Oceanisphaera pacifica (assembly GCF_017498065.1). Lineage (GTDB taxonomy): Bacteria > Pseudomonadota > Gammaproteobacteria > Enterobacterales > Aeromonadaceae > Oceanimonas > Oceanimonas pacifica. The sequence continues at coordinate 66,212 of NZ_JAGDFX010000014.1, forward strand.
CATGGCAACCTTTAAGCTTACCAATTTGTGCCACCATGGCGCCCACGGCACCAGTGGCGGCGGCCACCACTAAGGTTTCGCCAGGCTTTGGCTCACCAATATCTAATAAACCCATATAAGCAGTAAAGCCGGGCATGCCTAATACGCCTAGGGCATAGGAGGGCGGCGCTTGAGTGGGATCTAGCTTAATTAAGCCTTCACCGTTAGACAGGGCATAATCTTGCCAGCCGCTGTAGCTGAGCACCCAATCGCCGACGTTAAAGTCGGGGTGCTTGCTTTGGTGTACGCGGCTGACGGTGCCACCGACCATGGTTTGACCTAATGAAACCGGCTCAGCATAAGATTTAGCATCGCTCATACGGCCACGCATATAAGGATCTAAACTTAAAAATACCGTGCGCAATAACACTTCACCTTGGCTAGGCGTAGGAATGGCGGTTTCTTGCAGGGCAAAGTCACTCTGAGTGGGCGCGCCCTTGGGGCGCGCGGCTAAAGTGAGTTGGCGATTAATAGCGTTAGTTTGTTTCATACAGGCTCCTTTATTGGCGGCGCATTACAGGCTAGCTAACAGAATTTGGCGGCAATGCTCAGGCGTTACGTCGCCATGCTCACCAAGCGCAGTCATACCGTGTTGGGTTAGGCTATCGATAATGGTATCGATATGCTCGGCGCCCAGGTCATAGTCGCTAAGGCGAGTTTTTACGCCAACCGACTCAAAGAAATCACGGGTGCGCTCAATGGCCGCTTCGGCTTTTTCATCATCACTGCCCTCGGTAATGTTCCACACGCGCTCGGCGTATTGCACCAGCTTGCCTAATTTGGCGGTTTTACGTTGGCGCAGCATCTCTGGCAAAATAATGGCCAGCGTTTGCGCATGATCAAGGCCGTGTAAGGCGGTGAGCTCGTGGCCCAACATGTGGGTGGCCCAATCTTGTGGTACACCGGCACCAATTAAGCCGTTAAGGGCAAGTGTAGCGGTCCACATTAAGCTGGCACGAGTTTGGTAATCTTCTGGGTTAGCCAGCGCTTTGGGGCCAATTTCAGTTAACGTTTGCAATAAGCCTTCGGCAAACCTGTCTTGTACTGGGGCATTCGCCGGGTAAGTGAGGTATTGCTCAATGACGTGCATAAAGGCATCCACCACGCCGTTGGCAATTTGGCGAGTGGGTAAAGTGTAGGTTTTTACTGGGTCTAAAATAGAGAACTGCGGAAACACCAGCTCGCTCATAAAGGGCAGTTTAGCTTGCAGTGACTTGCGGGTGATCACCGAGCCTTTGTTCATTTCTGAGCCAGTAGCGGGCAGGGTTAACACCGAGCCAAAGGGCAGGGCGGCAGTAATGTTTTGGCCACCTTGTAGCAAAATATCCCAAGCATCACCTTCGTGCAGTGCCGCTGCCGCCACAAACTTGGTGCCATCGATAACAGAACCGCCACCTACTGCCAGCAAGTAATCCAGTTTTTGCTCACGGACTTTTTGTACGGCTTCCATCAGTGTTTCAAAGCTTGGGTTGGGCTCAATACCACCAAATAACTGTACTTGGCGATCACCTAAGGCGGCGGTAACTTCATCTAGGGTGCCGTTGCGCTTAGCGCTTTCACCGCCATACAGTACTAATACTTTGGCATTGGTGGGAACTAGCTGGTCTATGGTGGCAATTTTTCCGGCGCCAAATTCAATGCGGGTTGGGTTGTAAAAGCTAAAATCTTGCATAAGTTATCCTTTGATCTTGATGATGGTAATGGGTTGATAACCGATAGATTAGACCGGTCGTCTAGCTTTCAGGTAAATAAAAAGAGGATAAGAAAGCTCGTCTTAAGCCTGTTATCCCTCTTTAAGTTAGCCGTAATTAACCGCTAATAGTATTAAATAATGCTTTATATTAAGACTGCACGCCCAGTAACTGGCGAGTCAGTTGCATGGCCGTATTCATGTGTTGTTCATCACGGTGCAGCTTGGTTAACAAACTGGCACCTAGCCATAGCTGATATAAGCTGGTTGCTAAAAATGCCGGTTGCGTACTCTGTAAAGAGCCGTCATTGATGCCCGCTTCAATGCAATGAGTTATGCGCGCTATCACTTTATCGGTACCGGCTTTTAGAGTTAGGCGCATCGGCTCAGATAAGTCAGCAACTTCGGCACTCAGCTTAACCACTAAGCAATCGCTGCGACTATTGGGGCCACAATAGCGACGCTGCCACTCTTGCCAATAACTCATCAACTGCTGCTGACCTGTTTGGCTGGGTTGGCTAAACAGCTGATTGAGCTCGCCCAAATAAAATTCAAAGTAATCTTCTAACAGCGCTTCGCCAAACTGCTCCTTCGATTTAAAGTAATGATAGAAAGAGCCCTTAGGCACGCCCGCCTGTTGTAACAGTGCGCTTAAACCAACCGAGCTAAAACCCCGCGCCGCGAGAATGTCGCGTCCGGTATCAAGCAAATGTTGGCGAGTGTCGTGATGTTTTGTATTCATGGTGGGTACTTTATATTTTATTAGACCAGTCGTCTAGTGGTTTTTTAACAAAGCCTGATACTAATGCTTACTGTGCTCTGTGTATCATTAGATAAGGTCGCGTCCATGGGGACGTTCCTGATCCAGTTGCGAAATTGCGACTTACTACGCGTGAATTTACCGCCGCTAGAGTCCGTGTTATACCATTGGTCAACCCACTGACCTTCTACAAGTAAGCCCCATGTTAAGTCTCCATTTTTATGGATTAGCGTAAATGTCCAGTGCTAGTCACCTTTCGGCGACGATGCTGGGGAAAAGTCGGGAATGTTATATGGGGCTCACAATCTAGGCTGATTGGCCATTGAAGCGTCGAATTAAAACCTCACTGTGGTAATAACCCAATATTAGTGAATGTTCTAACGCTTCAATCAATCCTGCGGGCCGCATTTAGCAATGGGAGATCTCATCGCTGAGGTTAGTGGGTTACCGTGGGCGGTGAAGACGTAGCTTTATCAATGAGTTGACGAACTCTATCGTGAGTCTTCCCCAAAGCATCGGCCAGCTCTTCACACAGAAACTCAATGCTATGGTTTAAATGCTTGCGGTCAGTTGCGCTCAGGGGGAGCTGCTCTTGCATCACGCTCAGTCCTTTTACGACTTCAGCGTAGCCAAGTGGATCACCTTTATCGATAGCTGCTTGATTAGCCGTTGCACGAACTTTCCATTGCTCACTGAGCTTGCCTTGCCAGCTTGTTAAATGTTGAATGATTTTTTTTGCTTCCCTAGCACTCATAACGTTACGAATGCTGCTCGGCATATCGTTAGCGCGCACCAGCCAAGTGAGGTCGTTACGTTTGAAATAGAGTTTGAAAAACGTGGCTTTGCTTTCGCCAGAAAAGCTTTTTTTACGAATAGATTTAACTATACCAATACCATAACCGGGATGGTAAATACGATCGCCTTGATTAATAGTGATAATGTGCTCCTCGTGTTAAAAAACTCGCGAACAAAAATAATCAATACAATCAGTATCTTACATTAATTTACTGTTGAGTTCAAGGTGCGGTTACTCACGGACTAATTAAGCTGGTAGGAGTCGGTGAGTAACCGTGGCGCTGTGGCATCAGAATTTACGGGCCGCCCTAGCCAGTAGCAGTCAGAAAAATGGGCTTTGAGTTCGCGGTAGTAGGCCGGCTAAGTTTCGAGTAGCGATGACTTTGCTGACCTCGGCTTGGTTGGAGGTCAGCTTGTATCTTAAAGTCTTTGCCAAATACTTTCGTTTTAAAGTGCAGTATGAGCCGAATAGTCATCCCATTCGGCTCATAAGGTGCGTCTTAGCAGACTTTAGTTAACCAGCCGTGGTTGTCGGCGGCTTTGCCCCATTGAATATCATTAAGGGCTTGGCGTAGGGCATTGGTAGTGGGGCCGGCTTCGCCGTTGCCTACTGTATGCTCTTGACCATTGTGGATCAGGGTGCCAACTGGGGTTAATACTGCCGCTGTACCCGATAGAGCGGCTTCGGTACCGGGCTTTTGTGCGCGCTCTAATAACTCGTCTACGGTGAGGGCGCGCTCCGACACTGTCATGCCGCGATCGCGGGCCAGCGTTAGAATTGAGTGGCGGGTAATGCCGTGTAAAAACGAGCTATCAAGAGATTTAGTAATGATCTCGTTGCCATCAATTAATAAGAAGTTAGCAGCACCGGTTTCTTGTACGTCGCCACCCGGGCAGAACAATACTTGGTCTGCTTGCACCGATTGTTGGGCTTTTAAAATAGGTTGTAAGGCGCTGGCATAGTTGCCGCCGCTTTTTACCACACCCATGTGTGCCGCGCAGCGTGGCTCGTCCGCTAATAATAAGCGCAGGGCTTTACTGCCACCAGTGAAGTAGTCGCCTACTGGTGATAGCAACACATACAGCAAAGAGGTGCTGCTAGGGGCGGCGGCTTTACCAATGGAGGCTTCGGTGCCAATGTGAGTGGGGCGAATATACATGGATCCCGGAGGCAGCGGCACGTCTTTGGCGTAGCGTTTAACAATGTCGATGATCATGGCTGTTAGCTGCTCGGCATCCACTGCAGGCAGGGCCAATAACTCACTGCTTTGGATTAAACGGGCGATGTTTTGCTCCATACGAAAGATGTTAATGGAACCATCTTCATGCTTAAACGCCTTTAACCCTTCAAAACAAGTGCTTGAGTAATGCAGCACATGGGCACCTGGGTGCAGAGTAAGACTATCACTGCTCACAAATTCAGTGGCGCTCCATTGGCCCTGCTCGTAGCGAGCTAGGCTCATTTCTGGGGCAAAAACGGTACCAAATGCTGACATGCTGCTGTTCCTATTAACGAATAAATATGGGTAATAACTAAGCTATATTAACCGAATAGTAAAAAATACGCTCAATAATAGCGAGTAATCTTGATTGATGGTGCCAAGCAACAAACTAAAAAACCTTCTTTTGTAGTCCAACGCTTTTTGTTTAGCTTAGCGCTTGGTGCTAGGCGCTGTTTTTACTTCCCAATACAAAAGCTGGAGAATATTTTGCCCAGTAAATCATCGGAGGTGAACTCACCGGTGATCTGGCTAAGTTCTTCTTGAGCAAGGCGCAACTCTTCGGCAACTAACTCGCCGGCGACATACACTTCTAACTGTTCTTTGGCCATTATCAGGTGTTGATCTGCATGATGTAGGGCGTCTAGGTGGCGACGGCGTGCACTAAAGCTGCCTTCAACGCCGCCTTTAAATCCCATGCAATCTTTTAAGTGATCTTTAAGGGCCTCGACCCCTAAACCAGAGGTGGCAGAGATGGGGTATACCTCATGCTCACCGTCGCTTATCACATCAAGGGCTTCACCGCTTAAATCGGCTTTGTTGCGCACCACTGTGAGGCCGATATGCTCGGGCAGACGATCTACAAAATCGGGCCAAATATCTTTAGGGTGTAGAGCGTCTGTGGTGGTGCCGTCCACCATAAATAAGATGCGATCGGCTTGTTCAATTTCAGACCAAGCGCGCTCAATACCAATGCGCTCTACCGCGTCTGTGGCTTCACGCAAGCCTGCGGTGTCGATAATATGCAGCGGCATACCATCTATATGAATAAACTCACGCAGTACGTCACGGGTGGTGCCGGCAATGTCGGTCACAATGGCAGACTCTTTACCCGCCAGCGCATTCAGTAAGCTGGATTTACCGGCATTAGGTCGCCCTGCAATTACTACCTTCATGCCTTCGCGCATAATGGCACCTTGGCGGGCTTGGCGTTGTACTTCAGTTAAACGGTCGATAATAGCGTATAAGCTGCTGGCTATTTTACCGTCGGATAAAAAATCCACTTCTTCTTCGGGAAAGTCGATGGCGGCTTCCACAAAAATACGCAGCTGAGTTAAAGACTCAACTAACTCATGTACATGGTTAGAAAACTCGCCTTGTAGTGAGTGCAAGGCTGAGCGTGCGGCTTGCTCGCTAGAGGCTTCAATTAAATCGGCAATGGCTTCTGCTTGGGCAAGATCAAGCTTGTCGTTTAAAAAGGCGCGCTCACTAAATTCACCCGCATTGGCGGTGCGCAGCCCAGGCAGGGCAAGAATGCGGCGCATTAACATATCTAAGATAACCGGGCCGCCGTGGCCTTGCAGCTCTAATACGTCTTCACCAGTAAAGCTATTGGGGCCTTTAAAAAGCAGGGCTATGCCTTGGTCTAGCACCTCGCCTTGTTGATCTTTAAAAGGCAGATATTCGGCATAACGCACCTTAGGTATTTTGCCCAGCACGGCCTGAGCCACGGTTTCGGCGGCAGGGCCAGACACGCGTATTATGCCCACGCCACCGCGGCCAGGTGCGGTGGCTTGCGCCACTATGGTATCAAACGACATCTGTTACTACTCCAAGCAAGAAAAAGGCGACCTTAGGGTCGCCTTTAGTGTAGTGAGTGTTAGCACCCAGTAAAGCGAGTCTAACTGCCTAAGACTCGGCTTTATTCTTATTACCGTGCAGACCTTTTTTCTCTAGCTGGCGGAAAATATACCACTGCTGAGTAATGGTCACCACGTTACTAACTAACCAGTACAGGGTTAAGCCAGCAGGGAACCACAAGAAGAAGAAGGTAAAGATGATAGGCATAAATTGCATCACCTTCTGCTGCATTGGATCCGTGACTGTGGTGGGGCTCATTTTTTGGATCAGAAACATACTCGCGCCCATTAATACTGGCAGCACAAAGTAGGGGTCACGAACCGATAAATCTTCAATCCACAGAATAAAAGGCGCATGGCGCAGTTCTACTGATTCCATCAATACCCAGTATAGGGAGATGAAAATAGGCATTTGCACCAGAATTGGTAAACAGCCGCCCAGCGGGTTTACTTTTTCTTTCTTATACAGCTCCATCATGCCTTGAGACATTTTCTGGCGATCACTGCCATAACGCTCTTTTAGCTCTTTTAGCTTAGGCTGTAGCATGCGCATTTTAGCCATGGAGGTGTATTGCGCTTTGGTGAGCGGATACATAACACCACGCACCACAAAGGTAGTAAGAATAATCGCCAAGCCCCAGTTAACCGCAAAGCTTTGTAAGAAGTGCAGCAGCTTAAACAGCGGTTGAGCAATAAACCATAACCAACCGTAATCCACGGTTAAGTCTAGGTTGTCGGCAGCGGCGGCCATTTTCTTTTGTAGCTTAGGGCCTAACCATAAATCAGCAGACAGCGTTTGCTCTGTGCCGGGGGCCACTGTGACTAAAGGCGCTTTAAAGCCAATAGCCGCTTGGCCTCGGTTATTTAAGGCGCTGCTATATAGCTGGTTTTGCTCTTGTTTTGGGGCAATCCAAGCCGATACAAAGTAGTGCTGTAGCATGGCCACCCAACCGGCTTCTGTGCTTTGGTTTAGGTTGGCTTCTTGTACTTTTTTAAAGTCGTACTTGGTATAGCGGGTTTCGTCGCTAGAGTAAGCAGGGCCACGATAAGCCGAGGCCATTAGCATGTTGCCACTTTTACCATCAGGGCTATTAACGCTTTGTTTTAACTGACCATATAGCTGAGCTTGAACCGGCTCACCACTTTGGTTGTTAATGGCATAGCTTACGTTTACCACATGACTGTCACGCGTAAGGGTAAAGTTTTTGGTGAACACCACGCCCTTATCGTTGGTAAAGGTCATGGGCACAGTCAGGCTGTCTTGGCCGTCTGCCAACACATATTGCTGCTGCTTGCTGTGGTAAATAGGACGACCAGCAATGTTGCTATCCGGGCCATCACGGCCAATCAGGCCACTTTGCGCCACGTTTACAAAATTGGCATTGTTGGCCAGCAATACAAACTTGTCATCAGAATCTAGGCTATCGTCGTGTTCTAATAGCTCGGCTCGCACTACGTCACCGCCTTGGGTGTCTATGGTGAGCTTAAGCGTATCTGACACAACAGTAATTAAGTTTTGCTTAGCAGTGGTTGCGCTAGTGTCTGTTGGAACTTCACCTTCACCATTAGCCAGATCACCTTGAGGGATAAAGTCACCATCCCCTTGGCTTGCTTGCACCTGAGTGGTTTGGCTGCTTTGCTGCGCCGTTTCGGGCTGAGCATCTTTAGTTGTCCACTGTTGCCAGATGAGAAAACTCACCAGCAGCAGCGCGATAATTAGAATATTGCGTTGGGATTCCATAGTTTATTTTCTTCGCTTTGTCGGGACCGGGTCATGGCCGCATGGACCTAAAGGATGGCATTTTAATAGACGTTTGATAGTTAACCAACTGCCTTTTAAAAAACCGTGGAGCCGAATGGCCTCAATGGCGTACTGCGAACAGGTGGGAGTAAAGCGGCACCTGGGCCCAAGCAAGGGACTGATGACCAGTTGGTAGAGGCGAATTATGCCTACGCTGAGTCGTTGCAGCGGCGAGAAAGCGTGCGCCATAGCCTATCCAGTAATTCGAACAGCTCGTCGTTTGGCACATCTCCAATCCCTTTCTTAGCAATCACCACTATATCTACATGCGGTAAGTCATGTTGCTTTAAACGAAATGCTTCGCGGGCAACACGCTTCACTCTGTTACGCCAAACGGCACGTTTAAGTGCTTTTTTAGGTACAGCTAATCCCAGTCTGGGGTGACCCAAGTCGTTTGGTTTGGCAAGGAGTGTGACATGAGGGGAGGCGGCTCTGACAGGGTTGTCGAAGACGTTTTTAAAATGGGCGGGAGTTAACAAACGTAACTCCCGTGAGAAGGTGTGCCTGGCCATTAGGCGCTCAGACGGGCACGACCTTTGGCGCGACGAGCGACCAATACTTTACGACCACCTACAGTGGCTTTGCGAGCACGGAAACCGTGGCTGCGTTTACGCTTCAAATTTGAAGGTTGAAAAGTGCGTTTCATAGTAGTTATTACCGCTGTGTCAGTTTGCTATACAGTTTGGCCATGTGCTCGACTGACGCATAAACATCACCGAGACGGCCCACCAAAGAGGCCGAATTCTAAACAGTTCTGCTTATAACGTCAATCCACATGCCGTTGATTGATGACCAATAATAGAAAATGTTTACCTATTAAGGTCGATCCCTCGATCCTTAACGATCGCGGGGCTGGAATTATACAGTCCCTTTGGGGGTTAGCAACAAAAACAGCCAGATCAATAAAATACTTACAAAGAATGGGGTTAAAATTACTAATGCAAGTGATAGTAATTGTCATTTAGATCTAATAGTATTGCGCATCAAATCGAACCTGTTATGGAAGAAAGGTAAAAATTGATGTTCACCAAAACTTTGTTATCCGCCTCTATTATGCTGGCTGTATCTCCTGCAACTATGGCTAAGCCAACGTCATTTTTGGATGAAACCGTGGTTACGGCCACCCGCACCACGCAAGCGAAAAAAGATGTGTCATCGTCGATTGAAAGCGAAACTCGACAAAAGATGGATGCCAACCTCGTTCATGATGTTAAAGATGCCCTTAAATATACCCCTGGGGTAGCAGCTACTGGCGGCGGTCGTTTTGGTATTTCTGGTTTTAATATTCGTGGTGTAGAAGGCAGTAGAGTTAAAACCATGATTGATGGGGTGCAACAACCTGCACCTTATAACCCTGGGGCGAATGAACAGCGCAGTTATCCTAATGCGGTAGAGATCGATACTTTACAGGCCATTGAAGTAAACAAGGGGCCGGCTTCTACCTTATATGGTTCAGATGCCATAGGTGGGGCGGTATTACTTAAAACCAAAGATCCCAGTGATGTACTAGTAACCGACGAAGATGAACACCGTTTTGGGCTTAAAACCAGCTATGCCTCGGTGAATGAAGAATTTAAAAACACCTTTACTTGGGCGATGCGCCAAGGCGAGCTAGAAACCTTAGTAATGGCCACTTATGCCGACGGCGGTGAAACTAAAACCCATGGTAGTGGTGCCGATGTTGCAGGCCCAAACCGAGGGGCGGCTAACCCTGCAGACAGCGAGCTGGGCAACTTGCTGGGTAAAGTGTATTACCAAGTGAATGATGATCACCGAGTGGGTGCCACGGTTGAATATTATAAAAAGCAGTATGATGAAGATGAACTAAGCCAAAATGGTTACACCATTATGCCGGGCTTTACTTACACCGATAACTATAACGAAGATGACAGAGAGCGTATTCGTGTTGGGGTTGAGCACCAGTGGCAGATTAATAGCGCGTTGGCTGACGATATAGACTGGTCATTTAATGTGCAGCATTCAAATTCTACTTTTGAAAACTTTGATACGACCGGATTTATTGGTCAGCGTAATCGAGAGCGGATTGCTAAAGATAAAACCCTGCAGTTTGATGCGCAGTTTGCCAAGCTTGCCGGTGCCAATAAAGATCATCAACTCAATTATGGAGTGAATCTTGTTCATAATGACTTTGAATTAAATAACACTGACTTTAGACTTGGTACAGGTACGGCAGGCGCTGGTAACACAGGCGTACCCGATGCAGAGTTATTGCAGTGGGGAGTCTTCTTGCAAGATCAGATGTATCTGCTGGACGATAAATTAATTGTTACCGCCGGAGCACGTTACGACCGATTTGAAGCCAAACCAAGTAGCGATACCGGTTATATTAATGACTTTGATAGTAATAAAGATGATGCCGTTACCCTAAAACTCGGTTCGGTTTATCACCTCAATAATAATTTGTCAGTTTATGGACAGATTAGCCAAGGTTTTAAAGCTCCTACCGCTGAAGACCTATATTACTTTTATGGTATGGGATCAATATTTAACCCAAACCCTAACTTAAAAGCAGAAAAGAGCTTGGCGTATGAATTAGGGCTAAGAGGGCAAAGTGAGCTGGCAAGCTTTGAGTTGGCCAGCTTCTATACGCAGTATAGTGATTTTATTGCAGATGCTCAGCTAGGTGTTGATACGGCTACAGGTAAAGATGTATTTACTAAACAAAACTTAGACGAAGTCACTATTTATGGCGCTGAGCTGAGTTCAACTCTTTATTTAGACACTGCTTTGGGCGCACCTAAGGGCAGTTACGCTAAAGCGTCATTGGCTTACGCAGATGGCGAAGAAAAAGATTCTGGGCGTAGCCTAAACAGTGTGGCGCCGCTAACCAGCGTATTGGGTCTAGGGATAGACACAGATAACTACGGGGGACAAATAAACTGGACCTTAGTGGCGAGTAAAAATGATTGGTTAGAAGAGGATCATGCCGATACATCTGGCTATGGTGTGGTTGATTTATCAGCCTACTATAAGCCCACACAAGATTTAACTTTGCGGGCAGGGCTGTTTAATGCCTTTGATAAAAAGTATTGGAGCTATCGCAATGTATCAGGCAGTGAACATGGTACGGGTGGGGCAGATATTAATAGTGAACCCGGCCGAAACTGGAGCCTAGTGGTCGATTATCAGTTTTAATACTGTTTAGTTTGAATATAAAAGCCTCTCGATACCTGTATCGAGAGGCTTTTTCGTCATTGCGAGGAGTGCAACGACACGGCAATCCATCTAACAGACAGTAATAAGCTAGAAGCTAGAAGCTAGAAGCCGGAAGTAAAACCAAAAATAAAAATGCCTCAGTGTTTTTGTTTAGCTTACCGCTTCCAGCTTAAAGCTTTCGGCTTTCTATAGGTTTTACGCTGAGCGCCTGACGAAAAAACAAAACTTTATACCAATCGTACTAAAGAAGTAATCATTTTCACTTGCTGCAAAAGCCGAACAAAGGGGTGACTCCACCGACACGCTGCGGGGCTAATAACACTCACATTATCAGCCTACTGCGAACATTCACTGGATGTTCGGTTAAGCTGATACTGCTCGTCACGGCGAGTAAACTCGCCCCCTCTGGCTTCAGCACATGACGTCCCTGTCATGTGATGGTCGGTGGAGTCACTCCCTTTATCCGGCCATCAGCCACTGAGTCGTCTGTTAGCAGTGTTACTGACAACGCTGAGCTCTATAAGAGGTGAATCAGCTTCCTCTCTTGCAGGTTTTCAATAGAACAAGTATTTAGTGTGTTTGGTATAAGGCCGGATAACAACATAGCGCAAAGCCTTGACGTCTAACAGAATACCGACAAGGACAGAGTTTCTATGGTTTTTTTGATGGGTATAAGGCAATAAAAATTAAAAAGTGACAGTTAAAACGTAAGAGAGGTTCTGATAGTGAGTGCGAAAAGATAACGCTGGGGAAAGAAGAAAAATAAAACGCCCGCAAGGGCGGGCGTTTTTATCAACAGAAGGGCTTATTCAGTGATGTTGAATTTGCCGTTCATGATGCTTACGTGGCCTGGGAAGCTACAGAAGAAGCTGTAGTCGTCGCCGGCATTGAGATCGGCAATGCTAAAGGTAACACTGGTGCTTTCGCCGCCGCCCACTACTTCTGTATGAGCAATAACGCGATCGTCATCTTCTTTAATGTAATCGTTATCAGCACCGGCATTCATGCCATCGGTAGCAACAGGCTGCATATCTTCGGTAGCTGTTAATACCCAGTTGTGGCCCATTACGTTTTTCGCCATGGTGCCCGTGTGATGAAGGTTTAAGGTTACTTCTTCACAAGTAGCGGGTACGCTCAACTCTTTTTGGTCAAACTGCATAGCGTCATTACTGTTTATGTCCAGGGTGCATTCGTCAGCGGCAAATGTTGGCATTGCGGCTGTGGCTGACAATAATGCAATTCCTGCTAAATAATGTGTCTTCTTCATGCATGTCTCCTTAAAGTGTACATGTAACCTGTCACTGATTTACGGTGACCAAGCCAAACATACCCTAACATAGAAAATTGAGAATAATACTCAGTGATTAAAGATAACACTGTGATTATTGGTGATCCATCAAACCAAAACTATGATCTGTGTCACAAAAAAGTGTTCACAATTTAATTGTTGCATATAAATGGTCTATTAATAACTTTATCTACAACCCCTGTTTATAACTACAGGGAACCTGTGCATGAGTTATAAGTTATTCACAGATGTCAAGGATCATATTTCACAAGATCAGTACGATCTTGCTAGAGATCCAAGCGCGGCATCAGTAGAATAACCACCCCTTGATTGATCCCTCTACTTTAGGAGTTCTGATGAGCACCACGCTTTGGCAGCAGTGTCTTAACCGACTACAAGATGAATTGCCCTCGGCAGAATTCAGTATGTGGATCAGACCACTGCAAGCGGAGCTGGGTGATAACGTGCTCACGTTATTTGCCCCTAATCGTTTTGTATTAGATTGGGTGCGAGATAAATACCTATTGCGGATCAATAGTCTGTTGGGTGAGTTCTGCGGCAGTAATTGTCCACAAATGAAATTTGAAGTGGGTAAAAAGCGTACACCCGTTAATTTAGTGCCCAGTGCCACACAAAATCAGCCAAGTGAAACTGAGCAAGCTGACAGTAAAGCACCTGCGCCTACACAAATGGCACCATCTTGGATTGAAAAAGCAGAAGATAAGCCAGAGCTGATTTACAAAAGTAATGTGAATACCAGTTATACCTTCGACAACTTTGTAGAGGGTAAATCAAACCAGCTGGCACGAGCTGCTGCGCAACAAGTGGCAGAAAATCCGGGGGGCGCTTATAACCCATTATTTTTATATGGCGGCACCGGTTTAGGTAAAACTCACTTATTACACGCCGTGGCAAATGGCATACGGGCGCGCAAAGCCGATGCCAAAGTTATCTATATGCACTCAGAACGCTTTGTGCAAGATATGGTTAAAGCGCTACAAAACAACGCCATTGAAGAGTTTAAGCGCTACTATCGTAGCGTTGACGCCTTGTTAATTGATGATATTCAATTTTTTGCTAATAAAGAGCGTTCTCAAGAAGAGTTTTTTCATACCTTTAACGCGTTATTAGAAGGCAATCAGCAGATAATACTGACCTCAGATCGTTACCCTAAAGAAATAGTGGGTGTAGAAGACCGACTGAAGTCACGTTTTGGTTGGGGCTTAACCGTGGCCATTGAACCGCCAGAGTTAGAAACGCGAGTGGCGATTTTAATGCGCAAGGCCGATGAAAATAAAATGCGCCTGCCCCATGAAGTGGCCTTTTTTATTGCCAAGCGACTGCGCTCTAACGTGCGTGAGTTAGAAGGCGCGCTAAACCGGGTGATGGCCAATGCCAACTTTACTGGCCGCGCCATTAATATCGATTTTGTACGCGAAGCCTTGCGTGATTTGCTGGCACTACAAGAAAAACTGGTCACCATGGATAATATCCAGAAAACCGTGGCGGAATACTATAAAATAAAGCTATCGGATATTTTGTCTAAGCGCCGTTCACGCTCTGTCGCACGGCCGCGTCAGGTAGCCATGGCGTTGGCAAAAGAGCTCACCAATCATTCGTTACCCGAAATTGGCGATGCCTTTGGTGGACGGGATCATACGACAGTGTTACATGCGTGCCGTAAAATCGCTCAGTTGCGCGAAGAAAGTCATGATATAAAGGAAGATTACTCTAATCTTATCCGCACCTTATCTTCCTAAACCGGAGAAACCCATGCAGTTTACTATCAGTCGCGAAGCCATATTGCGCCCGTTGCAATTGGTATCCAGTGCCCTAGGTGGTCGGCCTAACCTACCGATCCTTAACAATATATTGTTAAGCGTGAGTGATAACGCCTTATCGATGACAGGCACAGATACCGAAGTAGAAATGATTGCCAAGGTAGAGCTGCAAGGCGAGGTGACGTCGGGCAGTATTACGGTGCCAGCACGTAAAATGTTGGATTTATGCCGTGGCTTGCCTGATGGTGCCGAGCTGCGTTTTTCTAAAGAAGGTGAGCGACTTATTTTGCGCTCGGGCCGTAGCCGTTTTAATTTGGCAACCTTGGCTGCAGAAGACTTCCCTAACATTGAAGAGTGGAGCTCTGAGCTGGAGTTTGATATTAACCAGCTAGAACTTAAAAAACTAATTGAATCAACGCAGTTTTCAATGGCCGTACAAGATGTACGTTATTACTTAAACGGCATGTTATTTGAAACCGATGGCCAATGGCTGCGTACTGTCGCCACAGACGGACACCGCTTAGCTACCTGTCAGCGCCAACTGCTGAGCGAAGAACTGCCGGCCCAGCAGGTTATCGTGCCCCGTAAAGGTGTGCTGGAGCTGGTTAAGTTGCTAGAGCATGACGACCAAGATGTACGCCTGCAAATTGGTAAAAATAATATTCGCGCCGTGACATCGGGCTTTATTTTTACCTCTAAATTAGTTGATGGCCGCTTTCCGGATTATCGCCGCGTATTACCTCGCGAGTGTGATAAAACACTAATTTGTGGCCGAGAAGAGTTACGACAAGCTTTTTCGCGCGCCGCCATTTTGTCTAACGAAAAATTTCGTGGCGTACGCCTGAATATGCATGATCAAGTGCTTAATATTACTGCGAACAATCCAGAACAAGAAGAAGCGGAAGAAGTCTTGGATGTGAGCTATGAAGGAACAGATTTAGAAATCGGCTTTAACGTCTCTTATGTACTCGATGTGCTTGGTACGCTCAAGTCTGATAAGGTAAAAGTCAGTCTTAAAGATGCCAGCAGTAGTGGGCTTATTGAGGCTGAAGACAATGGTGATGCCTTGTACGTTGTGATGCCGATGCGACTCTAAGCATGGCGTTGCTTAACTTACAGTTAAAAGATTTTCGTAATATTGCTTATGGCCGTTTAATACCGGCCGCTGGCATTAATATACTGGTTGGCGCGAATGGCAGCGGCAAAACCAGTATATTAGAAGCCATTCATTATTTAGGCATGGGGCGTTCATTTCGTACCCATCTGACTGGTCGAGTGATCCACCAAGGCGAGTCTGCCTTCACCTTGTTTGCGCGCATTGCACAGGATGACGATAGTTTACCTATTGGGTTAAGTAAAACCCGTGGTGGAGATACCCGATTAAAGGTAGCAGGGCGCACTGCCGAACGATTAGCCGATCTGGCACACATACTACCCATTCAGTTGATCCACCCAGAAGGGTATAATCTATTAACGGGTGGGCCTAAGTTACGCCGCTCGTACTTAGATTGGGGGTTATTTTATTCTCAGCCGCGATTTTTTAGCGTTTGGGGGCAGTACCGCCGATTGTTAAAGCAACGTAATGCGCTGTTGCGCCAACAAAGGCCTGCAACAGAATTGCGCTATTGGGACCAACAGTTGGTGACGTTAGCTGAAGAGTTGAGTCTATTCAGGCAGCAATATGCCGAGGCCATAGAGCCGGTTATTCGCCAGATTGCTGGCGAGTTTCTGCCTGAATATGATTTTACGTTTGATTTTTTTCGGGGCTGGGATCGCAGCATAAATTTAGCTGAGGTCTTAGAGCAAGGTTTAGCACGAGATTTAGGTTTAGGATATACCCACTCGGGGCCTCATAAAGCTGAAATTCGTATTAAAGCCCGAGGTATGCCGGTGCAAGATTTATTGTCTCGGGGCCAACTTAAATTGTTGGTATGCGCCATGCGCTTAGCCCAAGGGCAGTACCTAAAAACCGAAAAGGATCAGAATTGTATTTTTTTAATCGACGATTTTGCGTCTGAGTTGGATGAACAAAAACGCGCCTTACTAGCGCAGCAATTGAATAGCCTAGAAGCACAAGTTTTTGTTTCTGCCATCGATGTGGCGCAACTTAGTCAAATGATCACACGGGATAATAGCAAGCTGTTTCATGTGAAACAGGGTGACATCACCGAACACCAGGAGTGCGAGTAAGCCAATGAGTGAACACACTTACGACTCTTCGAGTATTAAGGTATTAAAAGGCCTAGATGCCGTCCGTAAACGCCCGGGCATGTATATCGGCGACACCGACGATGGCTCCGGCCTGCACCATATGGTGTTTGAGGTGGTGGACAACTCGATAGATGAATCTTTAGCCGGACACTGTAAAGACATCAGCGTTATTATTCATAACGATGGCTCGGTATCCGTATCCGATGATGGCCGTGGTATTCCGGTTGGCATTCACGAAGAAGAAGGCCGTTCCGCCGCCGAAGTAATCCTTACCGTATTGCATGCCGGGGGTAAGTTTGACGATAACTCCTATAAAGTATCCGGTGGTTTGCACGGGGTAGGTGTTTCTGTGGTGAATGCCTTGTCTGAGGTATTACAGCTAACCATTTGGCGCGACGGAAAAGTACACGAGCAAACTTACCATCATGGTGTGCCCCAAGGCCCACTCACTGCAGTGGGTGATACGGAAAAAACCGGTACTCTTATTCGCTTCTGGCCAAGTCACGACACCTTTACGGATACCGAGTTTCACTTTGAAATATTAGCAAAGCGTCTGCGTGAGCTGTCGTTTTTGAACTCGGGCATTTCTATTCGTTTAACCGATGAACAAACCGATAAAGAAGCGCACTTTGAATACGAAGGCGGCATTCGTGCTTTTGTGGAGTTTTTAAACCAAAGTAAAACGCCGATTCACCCTAATGCGTTCCACTTTGTTAGTGAGCAAGAAGGCGGTATTACGGTTGAAGTCTCTATGCAGTGGAATGACTCTTACCAAGAGAATATTTTCTGCTTTACCAACAATATTCCACAGCGCGACGGCGGTACTCACCTAGCAGGTTTTAGGGGGGCATTAACCCGCACCCTTAATAACTTTATGGACAAAGAAGGCTATAGCAAAAAAGCCAAAACTTCTGCCTCTGGTGATGATGCCCGTGAAGGTTTAACTGCGGTTATCTCAGTAAAAGTGCCGGATCCTAAGTTCTCGTCACAAACCAAAGACAAGCTGGTGTCTTCAGAGGTAAGAACCGCGGTTGAGCAAGCCATGAACGAGCGTTTAGCTGAGTTTTTATTAGAAAACCCCAGCGATGCTAAAACGGTGGTGACTAAAATTATTGATGCTGCCCGCGCCCGTGAAGCTGCGCGTAAAGCCCGTGATATGACCCGCCGTAAAGGGGCATTAGACTTAGCAGGCTTGCCGGGTAAACTGGCCGACTGCCAAGAAAAAGACCCAGGGCTATCAGAACTTTACATAGTGGAGGGTGACTCTGCTGGTGGTTCTGCCAAGCAGGGGCGTAACCGTAAGAATCAGGCCATTCTTCCTTTGAAAGGTAAAATTCTTAACGTTGAAAAAGCCCGTTTCGATAAAATGCTGTCTTCGCAAGAAGTGGCGACCTTAATTACAGCGCTAGGCTGTGGTATTGGCCGCGACGAGTACGATCCCGATAAGCTGCGTTATCACTACATTATCATTATGACGGATGCGGATGTGGATGGTGCGCATATTCGTACCTTGTTGCTGACCTTCTTCTATCGTCAAATGCCAGAAATAGTAGAGCGCGGTTATATTTATATTGCTCAACCACCTTTGTATAAAGTGAAAAAAGGTAAAAACGAGCAATATTTGAAAGACGAAGAGGCCATGTTGGAGTATCAAACCAATATGGCGCTAGAAGGCGCAAGTTTACACGTTAATGAGTCGGCACCGGCAATCAGTGGTGAGCATTTAGAGAAGTTAGTAACAGATTTTCGTAAGGTAGAAATTCTGATTGAACGATTATCACGCCGCGCGCCTGAAATCGTGCTAAATGAGCTAATTTATCAGCCTGAGCTCACGCTAGAAGCGCTAACCGATGAAGCACAAGTTGCCGCTTGGGTCAAAGCCATTAATCTTTCTTTAGAAGATGACAGCACCAATGGCGCTAACTACGCCTTAGATTATGCGTTTTTTGAAGAGCGTAATTGCTACTTGCCTAAGGTTAAGGTGCGTCAACACGGTACCGAGCGTGAATATCCGATTAGCTATGACTTTTTCGCCTCAGGTGAATATCGCAGCATAGTTGAGCTGGGTAATGGCATTGCCAACTTGATGGAAGAAGGCGGTTATGTGAAGCGAGGCGAAAAAACTAAAGAAGTTTCGACCTTTGCTGAGGCGCTTGAATGGCTGATGCACGACAGTAAACGTGGCCTGTATGTACAGCGTTATAAAGGGCTGGGTGAAATGAACCCAGATCAGTTATGGGAAACCACCATGGACCCAGACTCACGCCGTATGTTGCAGGTAAAAATTGAAGACGCCATTGCCGCCGATCAATTGTTCTCGACCCTAATGGGCGATCACGTTGAACCACGCCGCGAATTCATCGAAACCAACGCCCTGCAAGTTTCTAACTTAGATATTTAATTATCTTGCTAGTGAGCGGTTAATAAAAAGCAGCGCCTGTCGCTGCTTTTTTTGTGAGTAAAGATAGAGGCGCCACCGACTTATACGTTTGACACTTTCTTTAAAGTGGTGGGGCTGTCAAACTGTCTACTATTACTACATTCTAGATTCATATTAAGGACAGCATGATGAGCCAGGATAAACGTCGCCAGTATTCCAGCCAAGTGGTTGATGGACCTACCAAAGCACCGGCTCGCGCCATGTTGCGCGCTGTGGGTTTTACCGACGAAGATTTCAAGAAACCGCAGGTGGGTATTGCCTCAACTTGGAGTAATCTTACCCCTTGTAATATGCACATTGATAAGCTGGCAGTGGAAGCAGGCAATGGCGCCGATGAAGCTGGCGGTAAAAGCATTATCTTTAACACCATTACTATTTCTGACGGCATTGCTAACGGCACCATCGGCATGAAGTATTCTTTGGTGTCACGGGAAGTGATTGCAGACTCCATTGAAACTGTGGCGGGCTGTGAAGGCTTTGACGGTATTGTGGCGATTGGCGGCTGTGATAAAAACATGCCGGGCTGCATTATTGGTATGGCACGCCTGAACCGACCTTCTGTATTTGTGTACGGTGGTACCATAGCGCCGGGCAAAAACCATACCGATATCATTTCTGTGTTTGAAGCGGTGGGTGCGCACGCAAAAGGCGATATGTCGCTGAT
Source organism: Oceanisphaera pacifica (assembly GCF_017498065.1). Lineage (GTDB taxonomy): Bacteria > Pseudomonadota > Gammaproteobacteria > Enterobacterales > Aeromonadaceae > Oceanimonas > Oceanimonas pacifica. The sequence continues at coordinate 85,937 of NZ_JAGDFX010000014.1, forward strand.
TGATGTGAAGCAAGTAGAAGACACGGCAATTCCGGGCCCAGGTGCCTGTGGTGGCATGTATACCGCTAATACCATGGCCTCTGCTATTGAGGCTATGGGTATGAGCTTGCCAAATAGCTCGGCGCAAAATGCCACCTCCGATCATAAAGTGCAAGACTGTCGTGACGCGGGTGCAGCGGTATTAGAACTGCTCGAGCACGATATTAAGCCGTCAGATATTATGACGCGTGAGGCATTTGAGAATGCCATTACTGTGGTTATTGCACTGGGTGGCTCTACCAATGCGGTATTGCACCTGTTGGCCATGGCTCATGCTATTGACGTTGAGCTGAGCCTAGAAGACTTTGTGCGCATTGGTGAGCGAGTACCTGTGCTCGCCGATTTGCGCCCTAGCGGTCATTATATGATGTCTGAATTGGTGGCTATTGGTGGTATTCAACCGCTAATGAAAATCTTGTTAGACGCAGGTTTGTTACACGGTGATTGCTTAACCGTGACCGGCAAGACCCTGGCTGAAAACTTAAAGGATGTGGCGCCTTACCCAACGGGGCAAGCCATTATTCGTCCACTTGATAATCCGATTAAAAAAGACAGCCACTTGCGTGTTTTATCGGGCAACTTAGCGCCTGAAGGCTCTGTGGCCAAAATTACTGGTAAAGAAGGGTTAGCCTTTACGGGTTCTGCGCGGGTGTTTAGTTCAGAAGAAGAAACGCTTGAGCGTATTTTAGACGGTACCGTTAAAGCCGGTGATGTATTGGTAATTCGTTATGAAGGCCCTAAAGGCGGGCCGGGCATGCGTGAAATGCTCAGCCCTACCTCTGCCATTATGGGTAAAGGTTTAGGCCAAGAAGTGGCCTTGATTACCGATGGTCGCTTCTCGGGTGGTAGCCATGGCTTTGTGGTGGGTCATATTTCACCCGAAGCTCAACAAGGTGGCCCGCTGGCCATTGTGGAAGATGGCGATATTATCACCATAGATGCCGAGACTAATAAGCTAGAAGTTAATTTATCGGATGCGGAAATTGCTGCACGCTTAGCCAAGTGGCAAGCTCCCGAGCCACGCTATCGCCGTGGTGTGTTGGCTAAATATGCTCACACTGTAAGCTCAGCCTCAACTGGTGCGGTTACCGATAAGTTAGAAGATTAAGTTTAGGCTATAGCAATCTGACGTTAGCAAAACGCCGACCCTAAGGTCGGCGTTTTTGTTGGCTGACGGCTGATAGCTGACCGCTTAAAGCTATGTTTTAGGTCGTTGGCTTATAGCTGTGTTTGAGGTGCCTGATAAATGGCGTAAATCTCTTCAGCTAAAATTTTGATGCCAGCCTGTACGTCGGCTTCAGATTGCGCGTAGTTGACGCGAATACACTCTTTACTGTGCTGCCAGTGTTCATCTTCAATGCCCGGAAAGAAGTAATGACCCGGTACAATCAATAAGCCTTTTTGTTTTAACCGCTCATACAACTCTTGGCAGTGAATGGGTAAGTCTTCAAACCATAGCCATAAAAAGAGGGCACCTTCGGGTTTATGAATATGAAATTGTGGCAGGGTAATGGCTTCTTGTAGCCAACGCACCGCCTGTTGTGCCTTATTTTGATAGAAAGGCTTAATCACATCATTACTGAGTGTTAGTACATCACCATTTTCCATCATGGGTAAGGTCATGGCAGGGCCCATGCTGCCGGGGGCGAGGTTAATGATGCCGCTAATATTGGTCATGGCTTTAATTAACTCAGGTTTGGCAACCACAATGCCGCAGCGTACACCGGGCAGGCCGAGTTTAGATAAGCTCATGCACAAAATAGTGTTGTCGTTCCAAAATGGCTTAGCTTCACTGAAGATAATATTTGGGAACGGCATGCCGTAGGCGTTATCAATAAGCAGCGGAATGCCTTTTTCTCGAGCGATCATGTCTAGGCGCATGATCTCTTCATCAGTTAACACATTGCCGGTTGGATTGGTGGGACGCGACACACAAATAAGCCCCACATCATCCCCCACTTCTAAGTTATCGAAGTCGACATGATACTTAAATAAACCGTCTTCTAGGGGAGTAATGGCCGGCTTACAGGCTACAAAGTGATCTTCACTGAGTGCGCCGTCGCCATAGCCAATATATTCTGGTGCGAGTGGAAATAGCACCTTCTTTTTACGGCCATCATTAAATTCACCGGCCAATAAGTTAAACAGGTAAAAAAAGGCGGTTTGGCTGCCATTAGTGAGCGCAATATGCTCAGGACCAATGGCCCAACCTAGTTCATTTGATAACAATTTGGCGAGCGCATTAATATAGGCGTCTTTGCCTTGTGGCCCATCGTAATTGGCCATGGCTTTAATTAAATCGCCGTTTTTTATCAGCTGTTGGGCTTGGTTATCGAGGTAAGAAAGTACGTCAGGAATCGCTGCCGGATTGCCGCCGCCCAGCATAATGGTGTTGGGAGTGGTAAGACCTTGGTTAAGGTCGTCCATTAATTGCGTTATACCGGCATGGCGGGTAAATTTTTGGCCAAATGTTGAAAATTCCATGAGCTCACTTACCGAAAAAAAGAAGGTTAATAATGTCTCTCACGTTATCCGATCTTGTGTTAGCTGTCGACCAACTAAAAAGCCCCGCGTGAAGCAGGGCTTTAAAGAGAGCTTAAGACATAGCCGGAAGCTGTCAGCTATCAGCGGTCAGTTAGTTCAAAAACTAACAGTCTATCCCTTCGGGGAGCTGTCAGTTAAAGGTTTAATGTGGTCACCTGCTTTAGCCGTGAAATCCGGCGCAGCCGGATATGGCGCACCGGATTAATCTAAACATCACGCATTAAAGCCGTGTCTACCAAAGGTCTACTGTAGCAGCGAGATATCTGCGATTTGCAGGAACAGGTTGCGTAGCTGATTTAACAGACTTAACCGATTGAGGCGTAAGGCTTCATCGTCCGCCATTACCATTACCTGATCGAAGAAGTTATCCACACTTTCGCGTAAGGTTGCTAGCTCGCTTAATGCACTGTTGTAATCGGCATTGGCAAATAAAGGTGTGAGGCGCTCGCTAAGCTCAGATAATTGAGTAGCCAGTGCTTGTTCCGCCTCGTCTTGCAAGAGTGCAGTATTAACTTGTGCAGGAATATCACCGTCAAACTTGGCAAGAATATTACCCACTCGCTTATTAGCAGCGGCAAGAGCTGATGAGGCTTCTAGTTTGCGGAACTCGCTCACGGCTTTTACGCGGGCGTCAAAGTCGGCGGGGCGCGTCGGGCGACGTGCCAATACCGCCTGAATAACATCCACACCATAGCCTAAGTCTTGATACCAAGCACGAAAACGTCCTAGCATAAAGTCCAACACTTCGGTGGCAGCGTTAGCATTACTGAGTTTATCGCCATATAAAGCGCGCGCTTGCTCAATAAGAATCACTAAATCGAGATCATAGCCTTTTTCAACAATGATACGCAGGGTACCTAAAGCCGCACGGCGTAGGGCAAAGGGGTCTTTATCGCCCTTAGGGGTCTGGCCAATACCAAAAATACCCACTAGGGTGTCTAGCTTATCAGCAAGTGCCACGGCTGCAGAAATATCTTGGCTAGGGAGTGCATCACCCGAGAATCTGGGCTGATACTGCTCTTTTAGCGCTACTGCGACGGCTTCATCTTCCCCGTCGTGGCGTGCGTAGTGCATGCCCATTACGCCTTGGGTTTCGGCGAACTCGCCTACCATATCGGTAACAAGGTCACATTTAGACAGCAAGCCGGCGCGCTCAGCCTTGGCTTGGTCTGCTCCCATGGCGGCGGCAATAAAGCCAGATAAGACACTAATACGTTCAGACTTTTCTCGTACCGAACCTAGCTGCTTTTGAAAGAGCACAGAGTCGAGTTGTTCAAGGCGAGAAGCTAAGCTGGCCTGACGGTCGTTATCAAAAAAGAACTGCGCATCGGCAAGGCGCGGGCGCACCACTTTTTCGTTACCGGCAATAATTTGGCTTGGATCTTTCGACTCAATATTGGTCACAAAGATAAAAGTCGGCATTAAGTTGCCAGCCTGATCGTAGACTGGGAAGTACTTTTGGTCGCCTTTCATAGTGTGTACTAAGGCTTCTGCTGGCACTTCAAGAAAATCATTTTCAAAGTTGGCGGTCAGTACCACTGGCCATTCAACTAATGAGGTCACTTCTTCCAATAAGTCTTCATCTAAGTCAGCTATGCCTCCGGCTGCTGCGGCCGCTTGGGTCACGCCTTCTTGAATAATGGCTTTACGACGCTCAAAGTCGGCCAATACCTTACCGGTGTTTTCTAGGGCGCTTAAATAGTGATCGGCACTCTCTAGCTCAAACTCAGACTCGCCCATAAAGCGATGGCCGCGCAGGGTGCGTGAAGACTCAACCCCGAGCATATTGGCTGGCAACAATTGCTCGCCAAGTAACAAGGTTAAGGTGTGCACAGGGCGAATAAACTGAATGCTTTTATCACCCCAGCGCATGGCTTTAGGGATTGGCAGATGATTTAAGGCTTTTTCAACCATATTCGGTAGTAAGTCGGCGGCGGCTTGGCCTTTAATATCTGCGATATGCAGTAACCATTCACCTTTGTCGGTTTTTAAACGACTGGCTTGGCTTACTTCAATGCCATTGCCACGAGCCCAGCCCATGGCGGCTTTTGTTGGGTTACCGTCGCCGTCAAAGGCGGCTTTTACTGCAGGGCCGCGTTTTTCTACCTGCTTGTCGGCTTGGGCCAAGCTCAAACCGGTAACATATACAGCCAAGCGACGCGGGGCGGCATACCAGTGTACTTGTGAAAAAGACAGGTCGGCACTGGTCAGTTCTTGCGTTAGGTTGTCGGCAAAAGCGGTGCCTAGGCTGCGTAATGCTTTAGGTGGCAACTCTTCGGTGCCTAATTCAACCAGAAAATTCTGTTCAGACATGCAGATCCCTTACTTTTCTTTATTACACATAGGGAAGCCAAGCGCTTCGCGAGAGGCATAGTAGGCTTCGGCCACGGCTTTGGTTAGGGTGCGAATACGCAAGATATAACGCTGACGCTCAGTAACCGAAATTGCCTTGCGGGCATCAAGCAAGTTAAAAGCATGACCGGCTTTAAGAATACGCTCGTAGGCTGGCAGCGGCAGTGGTGTGTCTAGTGCTAATAATGACTGACACTCTTGTTCGCACTGCTCAAAGAAGCTAAATAAGTGCTCAACCTTGGCATGCTCAAAGTTATAGGTGGACTGCTCAACTTCGTTTTGATGAAAAATATCGCCATAGGTGGTTTTGCCTAAGGGACCGTCACACCATACTAGATCGTATACTGAGTCTACGCCTTGAATATACATGGCTAGGCGCTCTAAACCGTAGGTAATTTCACCTGTTACGGGTTTGCACTCAAGACCGCCCACTTGCTGGAAGTAAGTAAATTGCGTGACTTCCATGCCGTTGAGCCAGACTTCCCAACCTAAGCCCCAAGCGCCCAATGTTGGGTTTTCCCAGTTATCTTCCACAAAGCGAATGTCGTGTATCAGCGGATCTAGACCCAGTGCTTGCAAAGAACCTAAGTACAGTTCTTGTAAGTTATCGGGGGAGGGTTTGATCACAACTTGAAACTGGTAATAATGCTGCAAGCGGTTAGGATTTTCACCATAACGTCCGTCGGTTGGGCGGCGTGATGGTTGTACATAAGCGGTGGCCATGGGCTCTGGGCCTATGGCGCGCAAGCAGGTCATGGGATGAGAGGTGCCAGCACCTACTTCCATATCCAGCGGCTGGACAATGGCGCAGCCTTGCTGAGCCCAATAATCCTGCAAGGTCAGGATCAGACCTTGAAAGGTATTGATATCGAATTTTTGCATGATGTAAGCGCCTTGCTATAGGTGCGTTCGCAGAGAAACTAAGGCCTAGAGTATACCCCCTGACCCGATACGAATATAGTTTGAATTGTAAGGGCCGCGCCCAGCGCCAAGCTAGACTAAGAGGCTAAAGATAATTTGTAACGGAACCCACGGAACCCACAGAAAAATAAAGAGCAGATCTGAAAAAGCCTAAACTAGGATATAAAATATTAATGGTAAGGCTAAATTCCCAGTCTCAGAGAGCGAGCTCTTCGTCATTTATGACTATAATTCCTTTTAATTCTCCGTGTTCTTCCGTTGCAAAAAATCTTTAATCTTGAGGCGTTTATCTTTAACGGATAGCGTACGGAGTAAAGCGTACAGCTGTCCTTTTCACCCCTTACGTCCAAAAAAGGAGCGATTATGCTAACCCGTTGTGCTTGGGTTAATGACGACCCCAGATATCAGGCTTATCACGATAATGAATGGGGCGTGCCGGAATATGATAGTCGCGCCTTATTTGAAAAGTTGTGTCTCGATGGCCAACAAGCAGGATTAAGTTGGTTTACCATTCTTTGTAAAATACCTAATTATCGAGTGGCTTTTGCTGATTTTGAGCCTGCGGTTATTGCCAACTTTACTGAACAAGATGTAGCACACTTAATGGCCAGTCCAAAGGCGGGCATAGTACGCAACCGATTAAAAATTCGTTCTATTATTACCAATGCCCGTGCCTATCTTGCTATGGAGCAAGCAGGGATTAATTTTAGTGATTGGTTGTGGCAATTTGTGGGAGGTCAGCCAGTTATTAACCATTGGCCAACTCATAATGATGTACCTACTTTTACTCCAGAGTCTCAAATAATGGCCAAAGCACTAAAAAAACGCGGTTTTTCTTTTGTCGGCGATACTATCTGCTATGCCTTTATGCAAGCGACTGGCATGGTTAACGATCACTCACTTGACTGTCATTGTCGCCCGAGTCGCGTCAGCAGCTGACACTCAATTCCTAACTCGGCTTTGTAGTATGGGCTCAGCAAGGCTATATTATTGAATACTCGTGCTTTTTAAATACGGAATTCTATTATGAAAAAAATCTGCTTAGCAGTAGTAACAACGGTTGCATTGTCTGCTTGTACGACTAACCCGTATACGGGTGAGTCGCAATCTTCTAAAGCGGCTATTGGTAGCGGTATTGGTGCACTGGCGGGTGCCGTTATTGGTGGTGCTTCTGCCAGCTCCAGTGACCGCGAAAAAGGTATTTTAATTGGTGCTGCCAGTGGTGCCGCACTGGGTGGTGGCGTTGGCTACTACATGGACGTACAAGAAGCGAAATTGCGCGATAAAATGCGTGGCACAGGCGTGAGTGTGACCCGTAATGGTGACAATATCGTTTTAAACATGCCAAGCTCTATCACTTTCGCAGTCGACAGTGCAGACCTATCGCCTAGCTTTTATAACACCTTAAGCGGTGTGGCAATGGTATTAAAAGAGTATGAGAAAACCTACGTTAACGTAGTGGGCCATACCGATAACACAGGTTCTGCTAGCCATAACCAAGCGCTATCTGAGCGTCGCGCCGCATCTGTTGGCCAGTACCTGATCAGCCAAGGTGCCGCGGCTAACCGCTTTAATATTCGCGGTGTGGGCTTTAACCAGCCAGTGGCCAGTAACAATACAGCTAACGGCCGTGCACAAAACCGCCGTGTAGAAATTACCCTAAGCCCAATGCAGTAAGCATTATAGGTCTCAGGTAAACGAAAGTGTCCGCTAATATGCGTAACACCATTCAGTTAAGTGTGTTTAGACTGAATGGTGTACCGTGTTTTTGATATCCGAACGGTTCTACTCTTGGGCTGTTTCCTTTGTCAGGCAGAATATGCCGCTTCACTCGTTCGCGCATGGCCCTCAGCTTTTTGGGAATAGTGCCGGGCGCGGCGATGGCGCACCACATCACTTCATCCGAATATCTCTTAACTCCATCATAAAGCTAATCCTCAGGGGTGAGACTTCTGCCTCGTGAGCAATTCGGCTGATCTCCACGCGGATCAAGTTATAGGCTAATAAAATTCCTCGCAACTCCTGTATGACTTCCTCGACCGGCTGACTATGCAATAAAATTGTGTCCTCTAACATTTGATGTTTAATTTCATGTAGCTATTTTCGATTTCCCATCGCTCAAAATAGACATCCAATAACGCTTGGCCTGAGCACTGCTGCTCATCAACTAACGAGCACAGTACCCCCTTGATACGGTTGCTGCTGACAGGCTTCGGATAAAGTACCAATCGAGCTTGCCAGTAATCTGGCAAGGAGGGATCTAATTTCTTGCCTGAGGTGACACTTTCATTTCCACTAGGTGATCGCACTCTGAAAACGAGTGCAGCACCGTATATTTAGTATTGATTTTTATAGGTACCATCCAGTGAGCATGGGGATGCTGGCGTTGCCAGTTAATCAATAATTCTGCACTGAGATAACAACGGTCAAATATCGTCAGGCTGTTATTGGGGGCATGCGCAAGCAGTTGCTTGGTATAGGTGACCTCTCCCTGATGGCTCAGACTAAAAGCTACATGATGAACCATGCGGCTGCGCAGTGAACTAAAAACACACAGACGAACAACGGGGTGTTCGGTATGAGACTTTTACTGTGCTTAACGTAACCGAAATGCTCGGTTAATTCGGGTGTATCAGAGGTGCGAAACTGGGTGCCGTCGACAGAAAAAAGTCGAAGTCCATGTCATGTATCTTTGCCGTCTTCTTCTTCAATCCAGCGTGCTGCTGTGAGGTCAAAAAAAGCTGCTAATGGCTCGCTAGTTAGACGTTGCCTAGCCTGAGAAATGGCGCTCGGTGCGACTGATGCTCCTAGCTTATCGATCAGTATAAGATCGAGTTTGTCCACGACATCACTAATCGAATGGTCGCGAAATAATACCAGCCTGTAAAATTAACTGGTCAGATTTATCCACTCTCTGGAGCACATTTGTGTCACGCGTTCGGCACTTTCAATAAAGGTGTTCCAGGCCTCGCAGACGCTGCTCATGATGTCTTCATAATTTTTAAGAACGCGATTGGCAAGACAGTGCTGACGCATCCAACTCCACACTTGTTCTATCGCGTTTAATTCAGGTGAATACGGTGGCAATTTAATGATACTGACATTCTCAAATTCGGCTGCAATGTCATCGGTA
>NZ_JAGDFX010000015.1 GCF_017498065.1 Oceanisphaera pacifica
GGCCTGCCGCCAGCGTTCAATCTGAGCCATGATCAAACTCTTCAATTAAAAGTTCTAGCTCAATGAATTACTGATGTACTGCTATTTCTAGTTGCACTTCACAAGACATTGAAAAACAATATTTTTTTGTTCTCAACGCTCTGCGAGTGCCCACACAGTTTGCTTGATAAATTGTTAAAGAGCGGTTGACCTTGTTCAGGTCAGGGATGCGTATTCTACGCATTCCGTAATGTTCGTCAAGTGTTTGTTTGAACTTATTTTCTGCTCTCTGCAAACTCTTGTGACCGTGAGCAACTTGCCCCGTGTCAGTGGATGCGCATTATAGGGAAACAGAGATTTGACGCAAGACTTATTTTCACAAAACTAACCAAACGATTAGTTTTAACGCAAAGCGCACTAAATTACGCCAAAGTGGCGACCTTTTGTGCAAACTCAACCAGTGATGGGTAAACAGCGTCTGCTAAGGCTTCACCCTCTTCGGTGATCGCTTTACCGGTTCGCACCAAAGTAAGATGACCAACACCTGCCGCTTGGGCCGCCTGAAGATCAGATACCTTGTCTCCAACCATATAAGAGGCGCCAGCATTAATACCAAGATCATCAATGGCATCAATGAACATACCCGGAGCGGGCTTGCGACAATCGCACACTTGGGTATTCTCGCTACTGCCTTCGCTTGGATGATGCGGGCAAAAGTAGAAACCATCTAGATCTACGCCTCGGTCGCTCAGTGACCAGTCCATCCATTCGGTCAGGCTAATAAAGTCGTCTTCACTAAATAGGCCCCGGGCAATGCCTGACTGATTAGTAATAATAACCAGCTGATAGCCTTTTTCTTTTAGTAATTTCATGGCGTCGATAACACCGTCGATAAAAATGAAATCGTCTCTTTTAGATACATAGCCAGTGTCTTGGTTAATAACACCGTCTCGGTCAAGAAAAATTGCGGCTGTGCTCATTAAAGGTGTCCTGTTGTTGAAGATTGCGTTGAAGATCGAGTTGAAAACCTTTGGTTAAGGCGTGGTAACTGAGGGAATAATATCATAGCTAATGGGCGTTTGAGGCAAGCGTTGCCCACTGCTAATAGCCTGATGAAAGTGGCAAGCCACTTTATGAGCGCCATTATCACTGTCACTCGCCAAAGGCGGTACTTGCTTGGCACATATTTCGCCAACATAACGGCAACGGGTACGAAAGTGGCAACCAGAAGGAGGATTGGCCGGTGACGGCGGTTCTCCTTCTAGCATAATGGGTGCTTGGCGTTGGCGTGGATCAGGCTTTGGAATGGCCGCCAGTAAGGCTTGAGTATAAGGATGCTTTGGCACTTGATAGATCACCTCAGCTGGTGCCAACTCGATAATACGCCCTAAATACATCACCGCAATATGATCCGAAATGTGTTTAACCACAGAGAGATCGTGGGCAATAAAGAGTATCGCCAACTGATATTCTTGTTGCAGCGAGAGTAATAAATTAAGAATTTGCGATTGTACCGACACATCCAGGGCCGACACCGCCTCATCACACACTAATAGCTGAGGTTTTAATGCCATGGCCCGCGCAATGCCAATGCGTTGGCGCTGCCCGCCCGAAAACTCGTGGGGATAACGCCTTAATGCCGACTCGGGCAGCCCCACTCGTGCTAATAACTCTGCCGCCCACTGGCGTCGCTCTTGGCTTGTTCCTAAACGGTGAATAATAAAGGGCTCTTCGAGTATGGCACCTATAGTATGGCGACCATTCAATGATTCTTGAGGATCTTGAAACACCATTTGCATTTGCTGACGTAACGGACGCATTTCTGTTGATGAATAGTGACTGATGTCTTGACCATTAAACACAATACGCCCGCCACTGGGCTCTTGTAATTTAAGTACCGCATGCGCCAGCGTCGATTTACCGCAACCAGACTCCCCCACTAACCCTAACGTTTGCCCAGGAGCTAATTCAAAGCTGACGCCATCTACCGCATATAAAGTGCTACCGCGCCGCAAGAGACCGCCGCCTAGCGTAAAGTGTTGTGCTAACTGCTCGACCTTGAGTAAGCTTGGTGCAACTTTGTTAGATTCAGCGCTCATGGGGTTAACTCCCGCCAGTGATGGCACCACACATTATGCCCCCTTGCCGCCACCGCTTTGTGGGGTTGCTGCTCACATGCCGGCGTCATATAAGCGCAGCGATTGGCGAACCGACAGCCTGTGGGCAGTGCTTCTAATGAAGGGACTTGCCCCTCTATGGTGGCCAGTGGTGTTTTACTGGATTGTTCGAGTCGTGGAATGGCCGACAGTAACCCTTGAGTATAGGGGTGCAGCGGCTGTTCAAATAAGGTGATCACATCGGCTTGCTCGGCGCTGCGCCCAGCGTACATCACCAAGACGTGATCGCAAATTTGCGCCACTACGCCTAAGTCGTGGGTAATAAACAATACCGCCATGCCAGTTTTTTGCTGTAGCGCTTGGATCAGGTGTAAAATTTGCGCTTGAATGGTCACATCCAACGCCGTGGTCGGCTCATCGCAAATCAGTAAGTCTGGCTCACAGGCCAGCGCCATGGCAATCATCACTCGTTGGCGCATGCCGCCCGATAGTTGGTGAGGGTAGGCTTTTAGCCGTGCTTTAGCCTCAGGAATGCCCACTTGCGTGAGCATATCGACGGCGGCTTGTTGCTGTTGGCCTTTATTCATCTCTGGCTGATGCAACTGATACACTTCCATAAGCTGACGCCCCACCGTATGCACGGGGTTTAATGCTGTCATTGGCTCTTGAAAGATCATGGCAATCTTATTGCCTCGCACCTGGTAGCTTTGCTCGGCGGTTAAGCTCAATAAGTCTTGGCCCTGAAACAGAGCCTGCCCTCCAACGACTTCGCCTGCGGGTCTGGGCAATAGCCCCAGCAAGCTAAGCGCGGTAACACTTTTACCGCAGCCTGACTCGCCCACCAAACCTAAGGTTTGCCCTGACGCCAGCGAAAAGCTCACGTCATCCACCACCCGAAACTGCCCATTTTCAGTGGCAAAGCTAACGGCTAAATGCTCAACCTGTAATAAGGGTTCCATGTACTTAACCTCTTGCGGTGCCATTATTGAGCTGTCGTCCGCCAGGTTTCATCTATTTCTAGCTCGGGCTCAAAGCGAGCCTTGCCAGATTTCACTTCTTTTTTAAGCGCCTCATCAATCCAAAATAAGCCACCGGTACTATAGGGCGCGCCCTCCATGGGCCAAAATAAAGAAGGCGAATGGCGCGTACCTTTGGTATCGGGCAGTTTCACATAACGCCAATAAGCTTCACGGGTGTACGGCACCTGATAACCAGGAATAAAGATAGCCAGCTCATCAACTCGGCGCTGTATTTTACGAGACAGCTCGGCCTTATCATCTAAATCCATGGTAATGCGATAATCTGCTATTAGGGTATCGAGTTGCTGGTCACTAATATTAAACAAGTTATTGGTTTGCGGCTTATCAGCGTTAGCAGAATGAAAAAACTCCCAATATTGCGGGTACAGCCCCCCGCCGCCCCAGCCAAGCCAAGCGGCTTGATGCTTTTTCTCAAGCATGGCTTTAAAGCCGGTGGCACCATCCACCAAGTTGAGTTGTAGATCTAGCCCCGCCTTGCGAGCTTCTTCACGCAAAATAGCCAAACGCGAGGTGTGCTCTTGAGTGGTGTAAGTCACCGCCAGGCTCATAGAGTCCCCTGCACCATTACGCAAAATACCGCCGGGACCTTGTTGGTTATAGCCCGCTTGTGCAAACAGCTCTCGCGCACGTTTAATATCAAAGTTGCGTGCTCGAATATCGGGGTCGATAAAGTCACCATAGCCAACACCAAAGGTATTCATGCGTTCATAATCACCACGCAATATAGTGTCTAGCATGCGCTGCATATTAAGGGCGTGGGCTATGCCTTTGCGTACTCGTACATCACTGAGTCTAGGGTGGGCTGTGTTTAGGTGAAAACCTTGGGCACCGTGGGGCATGTCGTTATAAAACCAAATACGATTAATAAGTCCATTGCGATACTCGGGCGTATCGGTTTTATCGTGCCACCATTCAGGGAGCACTAGGCCAAAGGTGTCGATGTTGCCGCGTAAAAAGTGACGGTAGGCAATATTCATATCCCGTACCACATTGAGGCGAATTTCATCGACGTTAAAACGGTGGCGATAGTATTTAAGATCATTCCCCCACCAGTCATCCAGCCGTTTAAAGCTAATAGAGCGCCCGCGCTTTACTTTATCAATAACATAAGCGCCGGTAACCGGGGCTTGCGCCCAGTTATAACGGCGCACCCAGTCGTCAGTTAATTCATAAAAGTGAGCCGGCTGCGGAGCCAACCCTAAGGTATTTAATAATTCCCGTGGGCTTTTTGCGCTCCCCGCCGTCACCGACAAGGTGTGCTTATCGAAGGCGGTGACATCAACAATCTCTTCACTAAAATAGTTGTTATACCAAGGGGCGCGGATCACCTCAGAACGCATCATTTTTAGTGCAAACACAAAGTCTTCACTGGTTACGGGCGTGCCGTCGGACCACTGTGCCGCAGGGTTTAACTTAAAGTACATGGTTTTATCGTCATCCCCAAAGGCCCAGTGCGTTGCCAATGCTGGAATGGGCCGCTCAGTTTCGGGATGTAATGTATAAAGGCCCAGTTGGTTTTCGAGAATAAAAGAGCGAAACGAGGTATTAGAGTCGGGCCCCACGGTGCGAAAAGTTAATGGAAAACTCAACAACCAGCTGTTTAGCACCCCACCCCGCTTGGCATTAGGTGAGGCAAAAATGGGATCTTCATTATTGGTTTGCCACGCCAGCGTTGCGGGTAACTCGGCGGCATAAACGTTGCTTAACATTAGCCAGCCCGCTAAAACAATGCATAGTTTTTTGATCATGGTTTGCATCCCTGCCTATTCATAACGAGAGAAGTGTTTGGGGTCGAATGCCTCACGAATGGCTTCGCCAATAAAAGAGACGGTGATTAATACCAAAGACACCGCCGTGACTACCGAGGCCACTATCCAAGGGGCATCCAAGTGGTTCACCCCTTGGCGCAATAGCTCCCCCCAACTGGGAGTGGGCGGCGCTAGGCCAAAGCCCAAATAATCGAGTGCCGTTAACAGTGAAATATTAGCCACCACCGTAAAGGGCGCCAGCGTCACTATCATCACCATGGTATTGGGCAAAATATGGTGCACAATAATACGCCACGCCCCTGCCCCCTGCGCCCGTGCCGCTAATACATAATCGCGCACTTTTTCTCGATACGTCAGGGTGCGCATATACCAGGTAATACCCATCCAGCCAAACAACACATTAATGCCAACAAACAGCATAAAATTGGGCTGGGTTAAGGACACTAAAATCATGATCACATATAAAAACGGCACCTGAGACCAAACTTCAATAAAGCGCTGAAAAAACAGGTCAAATTTGCCGCCCATAAACCCCATCATACAGCCAAGTAACACGCCAATGGTATAGCTGGCAGTTAAGGCGATAAAAGCAAAGCCTACCGCGGTGCGAAACCCATAGACCAAGCGCGCCAAAATATCGCGCCCCGAGCTATCGGTCCCCAAATAATGTTGCTGACTGATGCTAGGAGCAGTAGGCGGAAAGCCCTGATTACTGTAATCCTGTTCAAAGGGGCTCCAAGGAACAATGGGCAGTAATACCCAATTGTGCGCCTTGGTGGATGAATGGCGAGCTTGCTCGGCAAAGTGAGCTTTTAGCTCGCGATAGTTAGTTTCATATTGATATTCTAAGCCAAAGGTATCGCCGGTGATCACTGCACCATAGGTAGGAAAATGCAACTGGCCATCATATTTAACAATTAAAGCACGGTTATTGGCCCATAGTTCAGCGGTCAGCGCCAGCACCACCATCAACATAAACAACAAGAAGGCATAGTAGCCGCGACGAATACTGCGAAAGCGGCGCAGCTTTTTATGCGTTAGATCAGAAAAGAGTCTAGCCATCAAAACGCACCCTAGGGTCGACTATCGCCACACAAATGTCCGATAAGATATTACCCACTAACATCATGATGGAGGTAACCGCCAAAATGCCCATTACTACCGGATAATCTCGCTCCACTATGGCTTCATACCCCAGCAAACCTAAACCGTCGATATTAAAGATCACTTCGATTAAAAAAGAGCCGGCAAAAAACACCGAAATCACATTACCAAAGTGACTCGCGATGGGGATCATACTGTTACGCAGCGCATGGCGTGTAACCGCCTTATTAAAGGGCAACCCCTTAGCCACAGCAGTGCGAACATAGTCTGCCGACAGGTTTTCCATTAGGCTGTTTTTCATGGTCATGGTGAGTACCGCAAAGTCACCAATGGCGTAAGCGATTAATGGCAAAAAGGCATGATGGAAGAGGTTGAGGGTTTTTGGCCAAAAACCTTCCAGGTAATAAAAGTCATCGCCCACAAAGCCCCCCATAGGAAACCAATCCAGCTGAAAGGCAAATACCGTTAGTAGAAAAATACCCACCACATAAGCCGGTAGCGCATAACCGGCATAAATGAGCATGGAGCTAATACTGTCAAAACGGCTGTTGTGTTTAACGGCTTTAAGAATACCGAGCGGAATAGACACCAAATAGCTCAAGATAAAGGTGCTAATGCCAAAGAACGCAGACACCGGCAGCCGCTCTTTAATCAGCTCCCATACCGGTAAGTAATAGCGGGTAGAGTCGCCTAAATCGAGCCGAACTAATTTACCCAGCCACTCCCAATAGGCGGTAAATACCGGCTTATCTAAACCATAAAACGCTTTAAGCTCGTCTATTTGATCTGATGATAATACTTGGCTGCCACGCGAGCTTTGGCTAAATTCGCTGCTGGCCATTTGACTTTCCATGAGCATGCGCTCAACCGGCCCGCCGGGTACAAAGCGAGTAATGGCAAAGACCACCAAAGTAATACCTAAAAAGGTGGGAATTAGCAGTAATAAGCGACGCAGAAAATACTGGCCCATGGCTTTCCTTAAATTCAGTCCTTGAATAACACAACAAAGCTGTTTGCACACTATCCCAAGTGCCGACTAATAAGCAAGATAGAGGCCCAGCGCGCACGCTGGGCAGAGTTGATAAACTTTACGTTGACTCAGCCATCTGGACGGCTTAGCATTCTCTGCTATTAGTCATGTTCGCATGACTTGTATCTACACTGCCCTGTTAAGGTAGTGGATAACCATATCGCAAAGGCTCATCCTCCGATGATCAAGCTAACCAATATCAGTAAACGCTACGGTGAAGGCGAATTTGCCGTTCATGCCGTACGTAATATTAATTTAGAGGTCGCCTCTGGCCATATTATGGGCGTTATTGGCGAGTCGGGTGCGGGTAAAAGCACCCTGATCCGCTGTGTTAATATGCTAGAGCGCCCAACAGAGGGGGCCGTTATTGTTGATGGCCAAGACCTCACTCTGCTCAATAATAGCCAACTTCCCGCGGCACGTCGCAATATAGGTATGATTTTTCAGCATTTTAATTTGCTGTCCTCTCGTACCGTGTTCGCTAATATCGCTCTGCCTCTTGAGCTGGCCGGCATGAACAAAGCCGCCATAAAACAGCGCGTGAATGAATTATTAGCCTTAGTGGGACTAAGCCACCGTGGTGATGCCTATCCTAACGCATTATCTGGCGGGCAAAAGCAGCGAGTGGCCATTGCGCGCGCCTTGGCACCTAACCCTAAGGTATTGCTGTGTGACGAGGCCACTTCGGCATTAGACCCGCAAACCACCCAACAAATTTTAACGCTCCTTAAAGATATTAATCGCCAGCTGGGATTAACCATATTGTTAATTACCCACGAAATGCAGGTGGTTAAAAGTATCTGCGACAAGGTGGCTATTATTAACGACGGTGAACTCGTCGAACAAGGGAATGTAGCCTGGTTTTTTGCCAATGCCAAAACAGAACTCGCGCGGCGTTTTATTGCCTCCACTATTAACTTAGAGATCCCTGAGGAATATCAGCAACGCTTAGTCGCCGAGCCCATAGCAGGCGCCTTGCCCTTGGTGCGGTTAGGCTTTAGTGGTGAGACCGTAGATAGCCCCTTAATTTCGATTTTAAGCCGCGAGCTTAATGTGGATGTCAGCATTCTTAGCGCCGACATGGAATATGCTGGTGGGGTTAAGTTTGGCTTTATGCTGGCCGAGCTTGAAGGTGCGCCCACACAAACCCAAGCCGCATTGGCTTATTTGCAAGATCACAAAATTCAAGTAGAGGTACTGGGTTATGTCCGACGCCATGATTAATTTGCTGTTATCGGCAACATGGGAAACCCTGATCATGACCTTTGGTTCAGGCATAATAGCCTGCGTGCTCGGTATCCCTTTGGGGATTGCCTTGCATGTGAGTAAGCCTGGACAGATTTGGGAAAACCGCGTTTTTAATAAAATATTAGGCTCAGTAATCAATATTGGCCGCTCTATTCCTTTTATTATCTTGTTAGTGGCCATTATTCCCTTTACCCGCTTCGTGGTAGGGACCAGTATTGGTACCCTTGCCGCCGTAGTACCGCTAACGGTTGCCGCCATTCCCTTTGTGGCTCGACTGATGGAAGGCGCCCTGATGGAGGTGCCCGCAGGCTTAGTTGAAGCGGCACAGGCCATGGGCGCCAAACGCCTACAAATTGTTTCTAAGGTTTTATTACCCGAAGCCCTACCCGGTATGTTAAACGGCATCATTATTACCCTGGTCACCTTGGTGAACTATTCAGCCATGGCCGGAGCCATTGGTGGCGGTGGTTTAGGGGATGTCGGTATTCGTTATGGTTATCAGCGTTTCGATCCACAAGTGATGCTGATTACGGTAGTGTTGTTAGTGATATTGGTACAAGTCATTCAAAGTGTTGGCGAGCGTTTAGTCGCTTATGTAGATAATCGTTAATTAAAAAGGAAGTTATTTATGAAACTGGGTTTTAAAGCATTCACCACCGCCAGTGTACTGGCACTTGCCTTAGCCGGTTGCGGTGAGCAAGCAACAGATACCGCCGCATCAGAAAAAGCGGAGCCGCTTAAGCCACTGCGCGTAGGGGTTATTTCTGGGGCCGAAGAACAAGTCACAGAAGTGGCAGTTAAGGTGGCAAAAGAGCAATATAATCTAGATGTTGAACTAGTGGCGTTTAGTGACTATGTGACACCTAACGTGGCATTAAGCGATGGCAGCCTAGATATTAATGCCTTTCAGCACCAGCCTTATCTTGATAAGCAAATTGCTGATCGCGGTTATGAGTTAGTACCTGTGGGTAAAACCTTTGTTTATCCTATTGCAGCGTATTCAAAAGAGATTGCGTCTTTGGATGAGCTAGAAGCGGGCGCTAACGTCGCTGTGCCTAACGATCCAACTAACTTAGGCCGTACTTTGTTGTTGCTAGAGCAGCAAGGTCTTATTGAAGTGGACGCAGACGCAGGTTTGGCGGCAACGCCATTGGATATTACCGCTAACCCAAAAGATCTTAAGATTATTGAGTTAGAAGCACCACAGCTGCCGCGTTCATTAGATGATGTGACTTTTGCGGTGATCAACACCACTTATGCGTCACAAATTGATTTATTACCGGGTCGCGATAGCTTATTTGTAGAAGACAAAGACTCACCCTACACCAACTTGATTGTGGCACGTAAAGACAACCAAGATGATGAGCGCATTCAAGACTTTGTAAAGGCGTTTCAAAGTGAAGAAGTCTATGAAGCGGCCTTAGAGCTATTTAAAGGCGGTGTGGTTAAAGGCTGGTAAGCCCTTCGGGCAGCCATAAGCGGTCAGTTTAAACAAAAAGACAAACGGCGGCGTAGGCCAACCAATAACAATATCGATTAAGGTCACGGCTTGCCGTGACCTTTTTTATTGAGGCTGTCATAATTATTCCTGTTTCTCACATTTTAGAGGTCTTGCATGCAAAAGTGGTATTTAGCGCATTGTCGCCCCCGAGAGGAAGAGCGGGCACTGCAAAACCTGAGCAACCAAAATATAGAAGCCTTTTATCCTTATGCCGAGGTTAAAAAGCTGTACCGCCGTAAGCTAGTTACCCGTACTGAAGCGTTATTTCCGGGCTATATCTTTATTAAAGCCGATTTAAACGTGACCAGTGCCAGCACCATAGGCTCAACGCGCGGCGTACGTCATTTAGTTCGCTTTGGTGCGGGCCCCTGTGAAGTACCCACAGAGGTAGTGATAGAGCTGATGCATCATTGCGATAGCGATGAGCTAAGGGATAAGTTAACGGATCTTCCCCAAAAGGGTGACAGCGTTCGTATAGAAACCGGCCCTTTTGCGGGCCTAGAAGCCATTTATCAAGAAGCCGACGGTGAAACTCGTGCCATTTTGCTGCTCACTCTATTGCAAAACGCCACCCCCACCAGCTTTGCCAACGATGAGTTTTCCAGAGTCCCAAAAACGTAAAAACACGGCGGCAGCCTGTAAGCTGAACAAAAGGCGCATTACTGGTGCTCTATTACCATCACTTTATGATGTTGTAATGGCTGGTAATGATCGTAGCGGCTTGTGTCGGTGAGGCTCTGCCACCATTGTGTGGGAGAAACGCCCAGAGGTAGCTCAACCCCTAAGCTGATTTTAGATTCAAACTTATCTTTGCTATTACTCAGCAACGCGCTTTTCAATGTCAGCACCTGCCAAGGAGAATAATTAAGTGACCATTGGCGGGACAGGGGAGCTTTGTATTTATCGCCACTGCCATATAAATCAAGTTGACTGCCCTGCCATTGATAATATTCTCCTGAAATACTTAAGCCCGGCACCCACCCCAAACGCCCTTCACCAAATAATAATTGCCCAGCCGCTGGGCGCTCTTGTCGTCCGGCTTGTTGCTGCCAGTCAGATAATGGCTGGTATTGCCCTGCTCCTAGCGTCCAATCTGGATGCTCTAGAAATAACAATAAACCACCTCTTTGGTGATCTTGGCCGGCTTGATAATCCAGAATAGGTTCAACATGGCCGCTAATTCTGTGCGTTAACGGCTGCTCAAAGTGTAGGCCGGCTTGATAGGTTAACCGATCATCTCGATAATCTACCCCCAACTCACCTTGCCAGTTCCGCCGCACAGGAAGTGCTAGACGACTGCGTAATTGAGGGTCTTTATCAAATAATGGCAGTTGATAATCCCAGCTCCAAGATTCTGGGCTTAGCCATAACAAAGAGCTTAGCTGACGAGAGCCAAACGACAGCGTGCTGTCTGCAATATGACTACTTTGCTGCTCCACAAACTTATCTATGTTGTTGAGTGCTGCTGCTTTAGCCGCAGAGGCTAAGGTGAATAATACTTTATCGGCCTTGGGGGCTGACGTCGGATCGGGGCGACCTAATTGTGGCAAAGCAGAGGCTTGGGGCTGAGACTGAGCCCGACTTGGAGCCGTCTTGGTTGTCGCCTTGGTTATAGCCTTTGTTATCACGGGGGGAGTGGCTGGTTGCACTTGAGTCAGTTGCTGAGGGCTAGCTACATCGGCATGGTTTGGCACCCACACCCAGTCACCGGCGGCTAACGGCACCAAAAAACGCTGAGGGTTAAAATCATGGCGCAGCTCACGCTCACTTAAGCCATAATGCTCGGCCAATAAGCGCCATGTCTCGCCCTCTTTCACCTGATGCATGGCGACTAAAGGCATAGCCGCCCACGCGCTCGACGCGAGCAAGCCAATACTCAATATTTGTAATAAGAGAAATAAGCCTAAGCTGCTGGTCATATTTAAGGTTGTCAGTCCTTATGCAGAGTAAAGAGAAAACATGGGAAGCCATACGCTGTATGCCCTAGGGTCAATGGCAGCTGATAGCCTGCCACTTCATCACATCTTTTTGTTGATGTTTGGGTAAAAGTCAGCCAGAGCGCACTGCTCCGCTCGACTCGCCGCTGGGCTAGCCACCTTTGCTGGGTAATGGCTGCAAATATTCACAGGATATTTGGTCCATCACCCAGCAAAGGTACACGGCAGCAAGCTGCCCCATACGGGCTCCGCCGCGCCATCTGACCGCCAAGGATGGCGGAAATGCAGAAATGGCAGGAGCATTTTTCTGCCCTGGCGCGGAGGGTCGACGGAGCAGACACCCTCTGCCTTCCCATTAGCACCGAGTTGACTATTACTGCAAACAGCCGGCACCAAAACATGAAGAAGAGACGGGAGGCATTGTCGTAGCCAACCGTCAAATGCCAGGGACGGCATTTGACGAGCGCCGCAGGGATGCGGATTAAGCGAGTTGGCGCAGGCAAGCCTGCTGGCTCTTCATACACTATGGCACTTTACACATTTGTGACTAAGTGACAGGCTGATAGCATACGGCTTATAGCGGCCTTTCACATATTTATCCCTGAAAACCGCATAATAAACGATATTCTTCTAATATATAGGTGTCAGTCATGCCGCTCACAAAATCGAGTAATAAGCGCACTCTAAAGTACCACTCTCGCTCTGTAGCGTCTTCAAATAAGGCAGTCTGACGACTATCTCGCTGATAAGCGGCTAAATGACGGGGCGGCAACCTGTGGTATAAACGGCGCAATACTAAGCTTTCCGCATCTTGGCGGCTGTCTAACCGAGCAAACTCCTGCGCGGGCAAGGCTAACAAGGGGGCAAAGGCTTCCAATACTCCTTTTAGTGCAGCAAACCCCGACAGCTCTAGGGCCTCAACTTCACGGCGATTAAACACCTGACGGCGCGCAAAATCTTTAAGCCATTGCAGCGCTTGGGCAGGTGCCTGCTCAACCGCCAGTAAGGGTTCATTATGCTGACCGGCTAAAATAGCCTGATGATGCGCTAAATACTGCTGACTCACCAGCCGCTGTAAGTCATCATTAAGCTGCTGTCGAAAACGGCTAAAAAAGTCAGGATCCCCTACCTTAGCTTGCTGCCAGCAAGTTTTAAGGTAGTCATTCCCTTCCCCTAATACCGCAAGCTCCAGCTCTGCAAGACTGAGTACGCCACGATCAATCGCATCTTCTAAGTCAGCAACGCCATAGGCCATATCGTCAGCGGCTTCCATTAAAAAAGTGAGGGGGTAACGGCCGCGTACCGTGGTAGGAAACAGCGCTCTCATCTGTTGAATAAGGGGACGTTCGCTAAAATAATGGCCAGGTTTTTGTTGCCAAGGCGCCTGACTTTGTCGTTGGTAGGCGCCACGCACGTATTTTTGTAATGCCGCAAGCTGGCTTAGGGTAAGATTTAACCCCTGCAAGCTATGTAATAATCGCAGGCTTTGAGCATTACCTTCAAACTGCTGCAAGTCGGTAATCAACATAGGCCACTGGCGTGAACCTTTACCGACCGCCTGCTTAAATAAACGGGGCAATCGCGTGCGTAGCCAGTCAATCATGACCGCTTCACCAAAATGACCAAAAGGCGGGTTCCCCACATCATGCAATAGGCAAGACATTTCAACTAGGCTGACAAAAGCTTGCTGATCGACATCAAAGCCTTGCTCTTCTCTCAACTCAGTTAACACCATTAGCGCTAGCTGACGACCAATTTCTTTTACTTCTAATGAGTGCGTTAACCGGCTGCGTACCGAGGCTTTAACATCAAGTGGAAATACCTGCGTTTTTTGTTGTAAGCGCCGCACCGGTGAGCACTGTACAATACGATTACGATCCACTTCTATGGCACTTAGTTCCGTCTCAATCTTGTTCGGCGTACTTAGACGATCACTGACAATAAAGTGCTGATAATCACTCATACTCTGCTCTCTAACCAACGCCGTAGCACGGCTAAGTCATGAGGTAGATACTCATTAAGTGTCACCACCCAGCCCTCTAACTGCAGCCACCAGTCGGCAATATCAGGGCTTTGAATCTGTTGCGCTAGCTGTTGCGCTCGCTTTAAGCCGACCGATCCTGCAGCACCTTTAATTTTATGCGCTTCTTCAACAATGCGGCTTTGTTCTTTATCGGCCACAAAGCCGTTTAATCGCGTCAAATAATCGCCGGCCATGTTATCGAGCATATCAACACTTGAGAGCAAAATAGCTGCGCCTACGGTATCTACATAGTCAGTTAAAAAGACCGTATCTAATATTATCTCTTCATCTGTTTGCACGGTTGCAGGAGCCTCTGTCTCAGCAGTGCGCTTAGTCTTGAGTGCAAGGTTAGTCTCTGGGTCAACCGTGAGGGTGCGACGGGCTTGTTTAAGCGGCCTGTGTGTAAAAAAGCGAGCCAATACGCCTTTTATCGCTTTAGAAGACAAGGGCTTACTAATCGCATCGTCCATACCTTTAGCTAGGTATGCTTGCTTATCGCTGATCAGATTTGCGGTCAGAGCGACCAAAGGCGGCAGTTGTTTCGCTTTTTCTTTGGCTTCTTGGCGCAAATGGGCAGCGATATCAAAGCCGGTCATATCTGGTAACTGAATATCAAGAAAGACGAGATCAAAGTCCACCTGAGCCAATAGCGCCAAGGCTTCTTTGCCATCACGTGCAACCGCCACCTTATGACCTAGCTTCTCTAATAAGGCACAGGCCACAGTGACATTTAACTCTACATCTTCTACTAGCAAGATAGATAAAGTCGGTAAATGAGCAACGACAGGATCTTCCACTGGCGCTGTAGCACGCAGTGCATTAATAGTGACACTGAAGCACGCGCCTTCATTGGGTTCACTGTCTAATTCAATGGTGCCGTGCATTGCGTCTACTAATTGCTTTGATACCGCAAGTCCAATGCCGGTTCCGGTGGCGTATTTATTACCCTCCACCTGAAAGTAGAGTGAGAAAATGTCTTTTTGTAGATGCTGAGGAATACCAATGCCGGTATCTTCAATATCAAACCTGAGTGTGACTTCCCCTGGGGATAGCTCATCGGCCATGCAACGAATGGTGACGCCACCAGCGTCGGTAAATTTCACCGCATTGCCCACTAGGTTCCAAAGTACTTGGCGCAAACGGGTGCCATCAGCCAAGATCCAGTCGGGAATATCACCGTCGCGATCAAAATGTAGATAGAGGCCTTTTTGTTCAGCTTGTAATCGGGTTAAAGTTTCTAAGTCATCTAAAAATCCCGGAAAGTCCATGGGTTCTGGGGCCAGTTCTAACCGGCTGCGATCTAACTTATCAAGGTCGATAATATCGTTAAAAATATTGCCTAAGGTCACGGCACTAAAATGAATGGTTTTTATATGCTGCTGCTGATCTTTATCAAGCCGAGTCGCTAATAAAATACGACTTAAGCCCACAATACCATTTAAGGGAGTGCGCAACTCATGGCTAATGGTTGAGATAAAAGTGGTTTTATCGCGACTGGCTTTTTCTAACTCTTCTTGGTAGCGCTTACGCTCTGTAATATCTCGGCCAAAACCGAGCAAGCCTAAACGCTGGCCGCTGCGATCAAAAAATGGCACTTTACGCAGTTCAAAGCAGGCATCGCGCCCATCAGGATATTGCAACCATTGCTCATAAGTCTGGCTTTCGTTACGACCAAACACCTCTTTATCGGTTTCTACTACTTTTTCTGCCACATCAGCAGAATAAACATCAAAAGGCGTTAAACCAATTAACTCACTCTCTTGTTTCCCCAGTAGCTTTTCCATGGCGCGATTACAGCCAGAAAACTCTTCTCGCTCGTTACGGTAATACACTAAGTCAGGCGAGGTATCGATAAAGGATCGCAATAGTGCCATGCGCTCTTGTGACTCCATTTGCGCTTTTTCGCGCTGGTATACTTCCGCCTCTAAATCTTCAATTGCCTGCTGGCGTGCGGTTTCCGCTTTGTGCGTTTCTTCTATTTGGCAATTCAGCTGTTCTATTTTTTCTTGTAGCTCGTTATTAAGATCCAGATCGCGCTCGCGCATTTGTTGTAATCGCTGCACTAAGCGACTTAAACGTTGCCGTGAGTCTTCTAGCTGATCCACCACTACCGATAAAAAATACACCGCCCAAGGGGTGACTAATAAGCCAAAAAAAACTGAACGCACCATATCAACGAGTTCAAAGGTGCCGCGCAAAAATAGCGTCACGCCCACCTGAATAAAAATAGCCAGTAGGATAATGCAGGCCGCAAGTAACATACTAAAACGTACTATGCCCAACTTAGTCATTAAGTCGACATAATACTGGGCCCAAGTTTTGATGGGTTTCATGTCTTTTTCCGTCCATTAGATAGAAGAAACAGCATACCGATTTCGCGCTTTGAAAACCAAGGTTTAGCGCATAAGAACCACATAATCCGCGTCATCAGCAAGCATACAAAAGAGCAATACGGTTACATATAAAGCCAATAATCAATGATCGGCCTTTAGATACTATAATGATAAACTAGCTTTAATTTTCATCAGCAGAGTATTTATTATGACTATCGGTATTATTGGTGCCATGGAGCAAGAAGTGGCCGTGCTTCGCGAGCAGCTTATCAACCCCCAAACGATTACCGTGGCAGGATGTGAATTCTATCAGGGTACGCTAGCTGGCAAAAAGGTGGTTATTACTCGCTCTGGTATTGGTAAAGTAGCCGTCAGTATTGCAACTACCCTGCTGTTAGAGCGTTTCTCACCCAGCGCCGTGATTAATACTGGCTCTGCCGGTGGCTTTGACCCTGAGCTAAGCGTTGGCGATGTGGTTATTTCTAGTGAAGTACGTTTTCATGATGTAGATGTCACCGCATTTGGGTACGAAATAGGGCAAATGGCGCAGCAGCCTGCTGCCTTTGTCGCCGATACTCAACTTATTACGCTAGCGCAAGACTGCCTAGCTGAGCAAAATGAGATTAACTCTGCCGTCGGCCTTATTTGTACTGGCGATCAGTTTATGCACAGAGACGATCAACTGCAAAAAGCCATCACTCAGTTCCCCACCATGAAAGCCTGTGAAATGGAGGCTGGCGCTGTTGGCCAGGTATGTCATCAGTTTCAGGTGCCGTTTGTGGTAGTACGTGCTTTGTCTGATATTGCCGGCAAAGAACAGGTCGAATCGTTTGAAGCTTTCTTAGAAGTAGCAGCACAGCACTCTAGCGCCATGGTATTAGCCATGATTGCACGTATGCCTAATTAACCATGACCGATTACTTATCGCTGCTAGAACAGCCCGTCCCCTTACTGACCATAGCGATTGTTCTTAGCTTGTTGCTGCCCGCCACACGCATGCAGCAATGGTTAACGCAAAGCTTGCAGACCTTAGGCCTGCGCCTTAATGGCGCGCGTTACAGCGCCCGTTATCTGAAGGTAGCAGGAGGAGCCGTTTTACTGTGTTTGTTGTTGCCTTTAGTGGCAACCTACTGGGCACTATCGGTCTTGGCTCCCTCACCCAGTTTGCTTGAGCCACTCTTGTTGTGGTGCTGTTTAGATTTAGGAAGACTGAGCCGCACCTTGCCTAGCTGCTTACAACCCCATGAACGACAAAAAGAAATGGCGCGGTTGGCCTTAGCTCCTTTGTGCTTACGCCAAACCGATCCCTTATCGCCTCTAGGCTTGTATAAAGCCATGGCAGAAATGACCACCTTGCGTTTAGCCGCCGATGCGGCCTTATTGTGCTGGTATGTATGGGGCGGAGTGTACGCCGCCTTAATATTTGCCTTATTACGTTATGGTGCACAAGCCTGGCCTTTTAAAATAGAGCAGTGGCGTGCCTTTGGCACTGTTGCCTCATGGCTATATCGCGCTATGGCGTGGCTACCGTTTCAGCTATTGGCATTAACCTTATTGATTTATCCTGGCTCAATGCGCGCCATAAAGGCTTGGCCACAAGGTAAACTTTGGGCCTACCCCGCCAGTGGCCGCCTATTAGCAGTTGCCGCAGCGGGTATGAACATAGGGCTAGGTGGACCAAGACGCTATACAGATGCCACCACTTACTACCCTAAGCTTGGCACTAAAAACTACCTCAATGGTAGCGCTACCCGCGCACTGTTCATACGCATTATAATGGCTTTGTTATTTTGGCTGTCATTAGGCTGGGCTTTTACTTTAGTGATGCTATTCAATGTTTAATAACATGAAGATTCACTGTCGCCCTATTACTATAGGGCTGGCACTATGGCTGCTCTGCACATCAGGGCAAGCTCAGGAAATGTCGACGCATCATGCAGAGCGCATTATTAGTTTAGCGCCTCATATTACCGAAATGTTGTTTGCCATAGGCGCCGGTCAACAGGTGGTGGCGGTAGATAAGGCCAGCGATTATCCCACGCAGGCAAAAGATCTCCCCAAGGTAGCTAATTATCGCTCGCTGAATATGGAGCAGTTATTAGCATTAGAGCCCGATTTAGTGGTGGTATGGGGCAGTGCTCAGCAGCAAATGGTGCAACCTTTAGCGCAACTGGGTATTCCAATTTTTTATTCAGACCCAGCGACCTTTGCCAAGTTAAACGAAGAGTTAAATCAACTGGGGGCACTAACCGGGCACGCATCACAAGCGGCTGAGGTTGCTGCGCGGTATCAGCAACAAATTGATGAGCTAACACAAGCCTATCAAGATGCCAGCCCGGTAACTGTGTTTTATCAAATAGCCAGCACACCGCTAATGTCGGCCAATGCCAGTACTTGGATGGGGCAGGCAATTAACTTGTGTGGAGGCATTAATATTATGGCTGATAGTCCGGCGCCTTATCCGCAACTCAGCCCCGAGCAAGTATTGGCACACAATCCACAAGTGATAATGGCAAAAAGCACAGAGGAGCTGGCTCATTGGCAACAATGGCCCGCCCTAAGAGCGGTAGAAAATCAGCATTTGCTCACCATAGATGCCCAGCTGATGCACCGCTTTACCCCGCGCACCCCTCAAGGCATTCGCCAGCTATGTTCACAACTTGATAAGGCACGGAGCGACTAAACACTAAGTACAAATTATGTTCAATTAATCGTCTCTATACAATAGCGCCCATTTTTAGCGTAATTGTTTATATTGAAAGAAGGTAAGTGCTAATGCAGCCCTTGGTTGAGTCTGTCTTTTATTGGAGTGATTTATTCGGCACGACTGTGTTCGCTTTTTCTGGCGTACTGGTCGCCGGACGACTGCGTATGGATGGCTTTGGCGTGATTGTGTTAGCTGCGGTCACCGCCATTGGCGGCGGCACTATACGGGATCTGATCATTAAGGCCGATACCGTCTTTTGGACTGCAGATACGCTGTATTTATGGGTTATTTTGGCTACTGCACTATTGGGGCAATATATTGCTAAGCTGCCACGGCGCTTACCTTGGTATATTCTACCGCTGGCGGATGCCTTTGGGTTAGCCACCTTTACCATTATTGGCACCGAAAAGGCGCTCAATCATGGCACTTCTGGCATGGTTGCGGTGGTTATGGGGGTGATCACTGGGGTGGCTGGCGGCATGATCCGCGATGTTTTAGCCAGAGAAGTCCCCATGGTGTTACAAAGAGAAATTTATGCCACTGCCTGTATTTTAGGCGGCATCTTATATACCTGTTCATTAGAAATCGGCATTACCCCTTTATTAGCCACTTTATTTGGCATGTTAGGTACCTTTACTCTAAGAGTCGCCGCCATTCGTTGGCATTTATCACTACCCGCCTTTTCGTTAAACCGCTAACGGAAGATACTGCGGTACGCCATACGTCTTACGACTAATACTAATCATATTAAAGAAGCAGTCAGTTTGCTTGCTACAAAAGCCGAACAAAGGGGTAACTCCACCGACACGCTGCAAGCACATCCCTGTGGCGCTCAACACATGACGTCCCTGTCATGTGATGGCCGGTGGAGTCACTCCCTTTATCCGGCCATCAGCCACTGAGTCGCCTGTTAGCAGTCTCACAGACAACTCTGAGCTTTATAAGAGGCGGCTGAGATCGCCTCCCACGACCGTGAAATGCCATGGACGGCATTTCCCGAGCCCCCATAGATGGGTTTATGGCGTGTCTTGGGAGGTGACTCAGCTTCCTCTCTTATGCAGGTTTTCAATAGAACAAATATTTAGTGTATTTGGTATAAACACAAAAAAAGCCTCCATGTTGGAGGCTTTTAGCTTGGCGCTCGGCGCTTGTTACGCCACTGTCACCTTAGCAAACTTACGTTTACCTACCTGATAGACAGCTTCTCCGGCTTGTACTATCAGCTTGGTATCTTCGAGTTTCTCACCGTTTATTTTAACCGCCCCTTGCTTGATCATGCGTAATCCATCCGAGGTCGAGTTCACTAACCCCGCTTCTTTTAACAGATTAGCAATGGCCATGCCATCAGCCGCCACATTTAAGGTGACTTCTGGCAGATCATCAGGAATGGCATTTTTTTGAAAGCGATTTACAAAGTCTTGATGCGCTTGCTCAGCCGCAGCTTCACTGTGATAGCGACTAATCAGCTCTTTTGCCAATAAGATCTTAATATCACGAGGGTTAGATCCATCAGCGACAGACTGTTTTAGCGCCGCCAGCTCATCTAGGCTTAGGCGTGACAATAGCTCAAAGTAACGCCACATCATCTCATCAGATAACGACATCACCTTACCGAACATTTCTCCTGGGGCTTCATCTACACCAATGTAGTTATTCGCCGACTTAGACATTTTCTTAACACCGTCTAACCCTTCTAATAATGGCATAGTGATCACCACTTGAGCAGGCTGCCCTTCTTCTTTTTGCAGCTCACGGCCCATTAGCAGGTTAAACTTTTGGTCGGTTCCCCCCAGCTCAATATCGGCGTTCAACGCCACAGAGTCATAACCTTGCAATAAGGGATACATAAACTCATGAATGGCAATTGACTGACCCGAGCTATAACGCTTTTTAAAATCATCACGCTCTAACATGCGCGCCACTGTTAATCGAGAAGCGAGTTTGATCATACCGGTGGCGCCTAACTCACCTAACCAGCTGGAGTTATAAACAATCTCTGTTTTATCCGCGTCCAATACCTTAAAGGCTTGCTCGGCATAGGTCTTCGCATTCGCTGCAACTTGTTCAGCTGTTAATGGTGGGCGAGTACTATTTTTACCACTGGGATCCCCTACTTGGGCGGTAAAGTCACCAATCAGTAATAAGACCTGGTGCCCCAAGTCTTGAAACTGACGCAATTTATTTAAAATCACCGTATGCCCAAGGTGAATATCAGGTGCAGTTGGGTCCATTCCCAACTTAACCCGCAGCGGGCGATCCAGCTTTAGCTTGGCAACAAGCTCTTCTTCAACCAATATTTCTTCTACACCGCGTTTAATTTCTGCTAACGCCGTTTCTAGCTGAGACATGACCACTCCACTCCTGTGCACCTAAATAGCTGTTCTAAATACCTATTGTGATCCGAAACGGCTATGTAGACAAACCAAATAAAATAAATTGAGCATATTACTGGAATGGCAGATAAATTGGAAAGAATGTAAAATCCTTTATACATTACAAGGAAGAGTAGCGACTCATCATGATTCATCGTTTTAAAGCGTTGCCTCGCCAACATAAAGTAGCCATTTCCCTACTCAGTGCCTTAGTAGGGCTATTATTTATGGCACCCACAGAACTCGCATTGGCCAGTCGTTCACAACCGGCGGCAGGTTTAAACTCCGGCGAACGCCAGCCTTTGCCGCTTGAGCTGACTGATCTGCCTACCAGTCAGGCAGCCCAACTCGCTCAGCAAGAGCATGTTGTCACCATAAAGAAAGGCGATACTTTATCAGCAATTTTTGAAAGTAATGACCTACCTTCAAGCTTATTACGGGATATCACCCGCTTGGGTAAAGCCGCAACAGGCTTACAAAGAATTTATCCTAGTAAGCAAATTACTTTCTCTTTTAAAGAGTCGGGCCAGTTTGCAGGACTGCGCTATCCAATAGATAACCAGCATACTCTTGAGATAGAACAAACCCCGAATGGCTTACAAGCTAAAACAAGCAGTGCCACTCTCGAAAGTAGAACTGCCTACGCCCAAGCTACCGTCACCTCTAACTTTTGGAATGCAGGCGCCAAGGCCGGCTTAACGCCAAATCAAATTATGAACTTAGCGGCCATGTTTGCTTGGGATGTAGACTTTGCCCTTGATATTCGTGCCAATGACAGCTTTACCGTTTTATATGAACAGCATTACAAAAACGGCTTTAAAGTGGGTACAGGGAAGATTTTAGCTGCCGAGTTTATTAACCAAGGCAAACGCTATCAAGCAGTGCGCCACACTGATGGTAATTACTACTCTGCCGATGGCCGTGCTATGCGCAAGAGCTTTTTACGCGCCCCCGTGAGCTTTACCCATATTAGTTCTAACTTTAACCCGCGCCGTTTACACCCTGTTACCGGCAAAGTTCGCCCCCATAGAGGCATTGACTATGCCGCGCGCACCGGCACACCTGTATTAGCTGCAGGCAGTGGTACTGTGATGAAGTCAGGCTATAACCGCTTTAATGGTAACTATGTGTTTATTCGCCACGACAGCACTTATGTCACTAAGTATTTGCACTTAAATAAGCGCTTAGTACGACAAGGTCAAAAGGTAAAACAGGAGCAAAAAATAGGCACAGTAGGCGCGACAGGCCGTGTAACGGGCCCGCACTTACATTATGAGTTTTTGGTTAATGGGGTTCACAAAAACCCTAAAACCGTTGATATGCCTCAAGCCGCCGTCTTATCTAAATCTGAGTTGGCTCAGTTTAAGCCCAAAGCCGATCAGTTAATGGCACAATTGGGTAAGGTGAGTGGCATTATGGTGGCAAAAAATTAACCCTTACGGGGAGCTATAAGCCATCAGCAGTCAGTTAGAACAAGTGCAACGGCTGCGCCGAGCACCGACGTTTATTTTTAACGTATGACGTAAGGCCTTAGGCGCACTGCTCGGGGGTAAAGCCGTCGACTTTACTTAAGCGCTGTTGCCATAACGCCACTTCATCGCCTAGATTAGCGTAGACAATGGCGGGGTGTTTGCCCCAAATAGGCGCAGGCCAAGCAGCATCAGTGCTAAATCGTGCCACATGGTGCAGATGCAGCTGGGGCACCATATTCCCCAGTGCCGCCACATTAATTTTTTCAGCCGCCAACACAGACTCCATTAAGCATGCCACTGCACAAGACTCGCACATCAAGGTTTGCTGATCCGCCTCACTTAAATGGTGTATTTCGCGAATATCCGCACGTTTAGGCACTAAGATAAGCCAAGGATATTGGCAATCATTGGCTAACAATACCAAGCTCAGTGGGAATTCACCCAAACACTGCGTATCTGCTGCTAACTGAGGGTGTAACTGAAACTCGTTCATTTAAGGCCTTCAGCATGACGGCGCAAATAGGCAATAATATCTGCCGATTCATATAGCCAAACATATTCGCCCGGTTGCGGCTCAATACGCAAACAAGGCACCATACGCTGACCACCGCCATTCACCAGCGCCTGCAAGTGCTCGGGCTGAGTGGTATCACACTCATTTATTTCAAGTTCAAGGTCATCCAGCACGCTTTGTACGCGATCGCAAAAAGGGCACCAGTCTCTGCGATATAACGCTAATTTATCATTCGACGCTACCGCTGGCGCAGAAATTGATTCAGATACGCCACTTTTAAACCAATCAAATACCGACATATTTACCCTCTTTGGCTTTTGGTACTCATCTCACTAGACTGATGCGAACTAGACACTAAACGAAGAG
The DNA here is from genome assembly GCF_017498065.1 of Oceanisphaera pacifica. Lineage (GTDB taxonomy): Bacteria > Pseudomonadota > Gammaproteobacteria > Enterobacterales > Aeromonadaceae > Oceanimonas > Oceanimonas pacifica. The sequence continues at coordinate 23,513 of NZ_JAGDFX010000015.1, forward strand.
CCACAGCCGCAGGTGCTAGTCGCATTGGGGTTAGTCACCAAAAATCGCGAACCTGCTAGACCATCAATATAGTCGACCGTACCACCCACAAGGTATTGCAGGCTCATGCTGTCCACCACCATAGTGACGCCATTTTTTTCTACCACTGTATCGCCATCATTGGTTTTCTCATCAAAGGTAAAACCATACTCAAAGCCCGAACATCCCCCGCCCGTTATATATACGCGCAAGCGCAAATCGGGGTTTTCTTCTTCGCTGATTAAGGCTAATACCTTATTGGCTGCCGCATCACTCATTTGGATTGGCAAAGGAATTGCTTCACTCATCACTACCTCTTAAATTAGTTATCGCCTGAAATTATCCAGTACCCCACCAAATAGGTCAAGTATTGTCCGATACAGGCCAGTGGATACTTAAGGTTCGATCCGCCCTGTTATCTAATGTGAGTCGTAACTCTAATGTGCGTGCTTGACTGTTAAGCGGTAAACGCAATTGCCCCATTAACACCTGAAAGTGACGAAAATCTAAGGTAACGGGAGCAACCCCTAACATCTCGCCCGTGAGTATCTGCGACTGTTTATTGTGTATTGCGCGCACCTTTAATTGCGCTTGCCCTGTTACTTTGCGCGCACCTTGCCTAGGCTGCAATAACACGAGCCGATAAGCAAATACCCTAGGCTCTGAGGCTGGCACTATCTCTTGCTGTACTAGCGCAAGCTTACCGCCTTTAGGCGACAAAACGACCTGATAAAGCGCAAGCTCTTGCGCTTGCTCCGCTAGTTGTTGTGCTTGCAAATCTAGCTTAACTTGCCGAGCCTCTTGTGCACTCAATAAGGCTTGCATATCAACATTCAGCGCCAATAGATGTTGCTGTTGGCGCGCTAAGCTGTGTTGCTGCTCGATAAGCAATTGAGTTTGGTCATAATAACGCATCCCTAAATAACCCGAACACAACAGCAATAATACAGATAACAAAGATAATACAATTAAACGGCGCTTGAACGGCGACGGCATAGTCAGCTCCTCTCAATATTGGCGGCGAATTGTGCCAAAGCCCGAGGCGTGGCGCCAGCAAGATTCAAGCGTTGGGCAATCTTTGTTATAGTCTGCCTACCTTAGCAGCACAGGCTGCGACCGACCCTATTCAAAGGATGCTGACATGTCCAAGTCTGATGATTTATTTACCAAAGCGCGCCTGGTTATTCCCGGTGGCGTTAACTCTCCTGTTCGCGCCTTTAATGGCGTAGGCGGCACACCTCGCTTTATTGAACGTGCCGATGGCGCTTATATTTATGATGCCGATGGCCAGTCTTATGTAGATTATATCGGCTCTTGGGGCCCGATGATCTTAGGCCATAATGCCCCAGCAGTACGCGAAGCTGTAATAGAAGCCGCTGAACGAGGCTTAAGCTTTGGTGCCCCAACCGGAGTAGAAGTGACCATGGCCGAGAAGGTCAATGAGCTGGTGCCTTCTATGGAACAAGTACGCATGGTGAACTCGGGCACCGAAGCCACCATGAGCGCCATTCGCTTGGCCCGTGGCTTTACCAATCGCGATAAAATTTTGAAATTTGAAGGCTGTTATCATGGCCACGCCGACTGCTTATTAGTAAAAGCCGGCTCAGGCGCGCTCACTTTAGGCCAACCCAACTCCCCGGGCGTACCGGCTGATTTTGCCAAGCACACACTTACCGCTACTTTTAATGATTTAGCATCCGTTGAAGCCGCTTTTGCCGCCGCGCCTGATGATATCGCTTGTATTATTGTTGAGCCGATTGCCGGCAATATGAACTGCATTCCTCCTGCGGCTGGGTTTTTAGAAGGCTTACGCGCCCTTTGTGACCGATATGGCGCTTTATTGATTTTTGATGAAGTAATGTGTGGTTTCCGTGTGGCACTGGGTGGGGCTCAGCAACGCTTTGGCGTCACCCCAGATTTAACCACCTTGGGTAAAATTATTGGCGGTGGTATGCCAGTGGGTGCCTTTGGTGGCCGCCGCGATGTAATGGAATACCTAGCACCCACAGGCCCTGTTTATCAAGCCGGTACTTTATCGGGTAACCCTGTGGCCATGGCTGCCGGTTTGGCTACGCTAAATGCCCTGAGCCAACCTGGTGTACATGAGCAGTTAGAGCAAAGCACCAAAGCTTTACTTGATGGTGTACAAGCCGCCGCCGACAAACACGGCATTCCTTTTACCACTAATCAAGTGGGCGCCATGTTTGGCTTTTTCTTTACCGATGAAAAAGACATTCTCGGTTATGAGCAAGTGACCCGCTGTGATGGCGAGGCCTTTAAACGCTTCTTCCACTTAATGTTGGACCAAGGTGTATATTTGGCCCCTTCTGCGTTTGAAGCCGGCTTTATGTCACTGGCCCATGGCGAGCAAGAAATTGCCCACACCATAGCGGCCGCCGATAAAGCGTTCGCCACTATGAAAGGTTAATTTAAGTTACTTTACTCAGGCTGCTGGATATTAACCAGCGGCCTTTCTAATAACTCAACTCCGTTACCATCGGGGTCAACAATAAACACATAACGAGCACAGCTTTGCCCATAAGTTACGGATGGCTTTTCATCCAATACGCCGGCTTCATATAAGGCATTTAATGCCTCATCTAAATCAGTAACTTGCAAAGCAAAATGCCGTAACCCCAGACGAAAGCCATTTGCCCATGGTGGAAATGATCTTACTGCATCAAACTCGTGCTCAGGCCTAAAGCAGTACAACTCTAATATCGCCGCTCCTAACCTTAAGTGACATATTTGTAATTGCTCTGCCTCATCCTGCCAGCGAAATACCGACTCAAACCCCAGCCCTTTATAAAAGCCTTCTGAGACCAATAAGTCACGTACACTCAAGGTTACGTGATGAAAAGAAAACATAACTGATTCCCCCATAACATACTATTGAGCATAGGCGAAAATTACAGTGGTAAAGGGCGGTGTTACACTCTTCGCTAATCGCCAGCGCTTACCTTTGATATTGATCTAAACAGTTGAATTAAAAACAAAGACCCCTGTGACTCTCTAAACATAAAAATAGGCCCCTGATATATATCAGGGGCCTATTTTTCTTAAATTAACCTTTACAGTATTGTAAAATAGCTATTTAGCGAGCAAAGTTAAAAATATCTTTTAACCAATCTCCCACTTTTTCGCCCGCTTCAGGTAGGGATGGCATACTGGGTTCGCACCCACGAATGCTGGGTAAGTCTGCTGACTTAGCGGGTAACAAACGGGTTTCTTCACAACGTGGGTCCGCCGGCATACCATCGCTATAAGCAAAGTTCACCTGATCAACACCAACAGGCGGCCTAAGCTGCAACGAGTCCACACCACGGCTATCTAAATAGCGGCTATACACCCGTAACGCCCCACTGGCACCGGTTAGTCCCGTTACACCATTATTGTCACGCCCTACCCACACACTGGCGAGCTCTTCGTTGTCTAAACCGGCATACCAAGCATCACGCAAATCATTAGTGGTACCGGTTTTACCCGCCATATTACGATTAGGGAAGCGCGCCGCTAAATGTGAGGCCGTACCGCCGCCCACCACACGTGTCATACCATAAAGCGCCAAATATCCCGCTTCGGGTGACAACACTTGCGTAGCTTTGGCATTATGTTGATATAACAACTCACCTTCATCATCTTGAATGGCCCGAATGGAGGTTAACGGCTGATAAAGCCCCTGATTGGCCAAGGTCAGATACAGCTGGTTAACCTCCAGCGGCGTAAGCTCCAGCGTCCCCAATAGCAAAGATGGGTAAGCCGGTATATCTTGCCTCACCCCCATGCGCTTGAGGCCCTTAATCACCTTATCGAGCCCCACTGCCATGCCTAAGTTAACCGTGGGCACGTTCAATGATTTTGCCAACGCATCCACCAGCATGACCTGACCACGAAACTGGCGATCATAGTTATTGGGCTTCCAGACTTGTCCACCGGCGCTGCGCAAGCTAATGGGTTTATCTTCAATGGCAGAGCCTAAGGTAAAGCCATCTGCTAGGGCTTGTGCATAAACAGGCGGCTTAATTAAAGAACCAATAGGACGACGGGCGGCCAGGGCACGGTTAAAGCCGGCAAAGCTAGGATCGGCGCCCCCCACTACCGCACTTACTTCGCCTTTGCGCCAGTTAGTGACCACCATGGCCGCTTCTAAATCTTTCTTTTTAGTACGTTTTTTAAGCTGAGTTAATTGCTCACTAATCGCCTGTTCAGCGCTGTGTTGAGCAATAGGGTCTAAACTACTAAAGATTTTTAAGCCGTTTTGTCGTAAAAATTCACCACCAAAACGGTCTTGCAACTCTTGGCGTAGCAGCCCCATAAAAGCAGGTGTGCGGCCATAGCCCATTTGGCCACGTTTAATTAAACGCAGTGGCGTACTGCTGGCTTGCTCGTAGGTCTCGCGGTCAATATGGCCGTCGTTGGCTAACAGGCGTAATACTAAATCGCGACGCTTTTGGGCACGCTCACCATTACGCCAAGGATCGTAAAAAGACGGCCCTTTCACCAGTGCCACCATAAGAGCAATTTGATCAGGGTTTAGCTCATTCAGCGGTACGCCAAAATAGAAGTAGCTGGCTAAACCAAAGCCATACACTCCTTGGTTACCATTTTGCCCAAGGTAAACCTCGTTAAAATAGGCTTCGAGTATGTCATCTTTGCTGTAACGAAAATCAATAATCAAGGCCATATAAGCCTCTTGCACTTTACGCCACAAACTACGGTCTTGAGTTAAAAAGAAGTTTTTGGCGAGCTGCTGGGTAAGCGTACTGCCCCCCTGCACGGTTCGCCCCGCTTTAATATTCACCACAAGCGCCCGTAAAATAGCCAGTGGCGAGACACCGCCATGTTGGTAGAAATCTCTGTCTTCTACCGTGATCAAGGCCGTTTTTAGTAATTCAGGCACTTGATCAAGGCGCACCAATAAACGATCTTCGCGCTTTTCTACATTTAACCGATCAAGCAACACCGGATCCATGCGCCCATAACCTAACTCGCGGCCATTGTCGGGGTTTTGCATACGCGTGAGTCGCTGGCCCGAAAAGCTCAGCAAGAAGCGACGAGACTTTTCTGCGCCATCGGAAAAGTTAAAAGAGCGTCGATAAATTTCAATGCGATTAGTGCCCACCGAATATTCGCCTGGGCGCTTGGGGTTGGCCACTTTACGGTAATTTAACAGCTGTAATTCACGCAGCATTTGCGCATGAGACAGTCGCTGATCGGGATATAGCTCTAGCGGACGGCTATACACCAATGCTGGTAGTGCCCATTTTTGGCCATCAAAACGCTCTCTCACTTGGCTGTCGAGGTAAATACCAAAAATACCCATAAGCACTGCAAACACCAGGGTTAATTTAAGCAGCAAGCCCCACCAAAAACGGGATGTTTTTGCCGGTTTTTTTTTCGATTTTTTCTTACGAGTTTGTTTTGCCATAATCAGTGCTTTATATGCCTCTTGGTGTGTCGAGTTGGGGCTGTTTGTGCCGGATCGTCAGGCCAGTGGTGTTTAGGGTAGCGCCCACGCATTTCTTTTTTTACGTCTTGATAAGATCCCGCCCAAAACGCGGCTAAATCTCGTGTAATTTGTAATGGTCGTCGTGCCGGTGATAATAGCTCTAACACCAATGGCACCCGCCCATAGGCTAATTCGGGCCCGCAAGCTTGGCCTAACATTTCTTGTAACCGCACCGGTAAAATAGGGTCTTCATTAGCCCGATAGCGAATGCGAGCACGGCTGCCCGTTGCCAAGGTCACAGCGCTGGGTAGCAGGGTATCCAGCAATTGTTGTTGTGACCAGTCTAGTCGACTTTTAAAAATATCACGCCAGTTTAACCGCGCCAGCTCATCCCAACGCCCAAGCCCCGTCAAATAAGGCAGTAGCCAGTGTTCGGCTTGCGTCAACCAAGTGTTTTCATCACACTCAGCAAAGCCGTTATCGGCCAGTTTTTGTCCGGCCAGTTGTAATCTCAGCCAATATTGCTGCGCGGTTTCGTCTAGGGGTAGCGCCGACCAGCCACGTCGCTGTACTTCGGTGAGTAAGCACTGGGCTTTTTGCTCTGGGCTTATTTTTTGTAATGGCTTGCGCTGTAAAATCAATTGACCAAAGCACCATTGTTGCTCGGCACGCACCCGATTTGCGTCTGCATCCCAATGTAATTGGTCACGGTGCGCAAAGCGCTGGGGCAAGGTTTGTTGTAGCTGCGACAAGGTGACCGGCTCTGCGGCTTGAATAAATACCCCAAGATCATTGCGCCCTAATGCCGCTATCGCCAGCATGGTTTTCCCTTGCAAGGGGCTATCTTGAGGTAGGTCGGCACTTAAGCCCCCCGCTAAGCCATAGCGAGCTTGCCGGCCTGACTGAGGGCGCAATAAACCTACCCAATCGGGTTTGGCATTCGCTAATAAAACGCCAATATACTGCCCACTAGGCGAAGATTCTGCGGCCTGTAAGCGGCTAAACCAGCGCCGTGCCGACGCCTTTAATGCCCCTTGCCGCGCCAATATTTGCCCTGATAAAGGCCCAGCCCCCCAGCGCCCTTCTTCTAATAAGGCCACTAAATAGACGCCATCAGCCAAGGCGCCTTGATGCCCTTGTTGCTGCCAAGCCTGAGCACTCAGTAACAACTGCCCCAGCCAAGGCTCACACCCAAGCTGCCATACGCGCTGGCCTAGGGTAGTGATTTTTCCCTCCGCTAATAACCCAAGTGCGGCCAATTGATGATGCGCCGCTGCCAGTAATGGTGCCGGCGGCGGGGTTAATAACGACAACTGCTCAGGCGGTGCGCCCCATGCGGCGCACTCAAGTACAAAACTGCTCAAGTCACTTTGCTCAATTTCAGCAGGGCGTTTAGGGGCTAGCCGTGCTTGCTGCTCTTGGCTCCACAGGCGCACGCAATGGCCCAGCTGTAAGCGCCCAGCACGCCCGGCACGTTGCGTGGCAGACGCTTGGCCTATTTGTCGGCTATATAGGCGGGTCATGCCTGATTGCGGTTCAAACTCAGCCCGTCGCTCTAACCCTGAGTCCACCACTATGCTTATGCCATCTATGGTAAGGGAGGTTTCTGCCACATTGGTGGCCAGTACCACCTTACGCCGCCCGTTTGCAGCAGGTGCAATGGCGGCTTGTTGTTCCGCTAAAGACAATCGACCATATAAAGGTCGCAACTCGACATTAGAATCAGTTTTATCTGATAGCCAAGTGAGTAGCGACTTTATCTCTCGCTCACCGGGCAAAAAGGCCAAGGCGCTGCCACTGTGTGTGGTTAATGCCATTAAGATGGCGCGCCCCATGGCTTCATCTAATCGAGTGTGCTGATTGCGCGGCTGATAACTCAGCTCTACCGCAAAGCTGCGCCCTGCACTGCTAATACTGACTGCCTCGGGTAATAGCTCAGTGAGTGCCAGCCCTTCTAAGGTGGCCGACATTATCATTAGGGTTAAGTCTTCACGCAGTGCTTGGCACTCTAAGGCAAATGCCAGTGCTAAATCTGCTTGTAAGCTGCGCTCATGAAACTCATCGAAGATCAGCAAGCTCACCCCGCTTAGCTCAGGATCCGCCTGCAACATACGAGTGAGCACGCCCTCGGTGACGATTTCTAGACGCGTGTGTTGACCCACTTTTTGCTCACCGCGCATACGATAGCCTACCTGTCCACCCGGTGACTCACCCAATTGCGAAGCCAAATATTGAGCAATACTACGGGCTGCCAATCGTCTGGGCTCTAGCATAATAATACGCCCAGCTATGCCCTGCTGCTTTAATAACCACAGCGGTAGCCAGGTTGATTTACCCGCCCCAGGCGGGGCTTCAATAATAATTTGAGACGCCGAGAGTGCCGCTTGCAATTGCGGCAGTACTTCAACAATGGGCAGCTGGTTCACACGATTACCTAAGGGGGAAAACAACCAATATATTATGCCAAAAAGACTGACTCAGGGCTATATGACGCGATTTAATCGCGATCTTTCAGAAGAAGGGTAAAAAATAGTAATTTTACTGAAGTAAGATTGTTATTTAAAGTAATAGCAATACAATTATTAAAAATAATGCTGTCAATTTTATCTAAGAACAGCAAATAGCTAATATTTATTCTTAGAGAGCAAGGTGACAGGGATGTTTCAGAAAAGACTCAGCAGCATTTATCCGTTTATCATATTTATTTTAATATTTGCTGCGGGCTATTGTTATACTCATTTGAGCATCATTGCTAAACGAAATAAGCAAAAGCTATTACTAACAACAGTGATTAATGCACAAGTAGCCGTCATAGACGACACTTAATCCATTATTTATTTAGACTTAGATAATTTTAAATGGGTGAATGATACCGCAGGTCATGAGCGCGGCGGGCGTTTATTAATAAAGATTGCACAACGCCGATCTTGCCATGTATCACTCTAAATGATCAGGAAAAAATCAGTTTTCGTTCTTGTCATCCAGTATGAGACGGTAAATGATCACCAACTAAACGCGCTGAGGTTTTGCTCATAGCTCTCGGCTCACTGCTGACACCTTCCAACTGGGCCTTTGCACAGACAAGCGCTGCTGCCTTACCTGCGTCAATTTTTGATAACAAAAATAAATACCGCCCTGTATTAAGAACACTGGGCGGTATTTGTTATACTCTTTTGTAGCTTAAAGCAGTGCTTACCATTAGAAATAGGTATATTAGATGGATATTGACAAGATGGATCAAGAAATAATGGCGCAAACCTTGCGCTTCATACAACAAGAAACCAGCTCAGATGCTGATTTTAACGAACAAGCCCTAGCCCTCTTTAAATATCAATTTACTTATAATCGCCCCTACCAAGTCTATTGTCGCACCAAAGGTAAAACCCCCAGAATAGTTAAGCACTGGCAAGATATCCCTGCGGTACCTATTAATGCCTTCAAAGAAGTGACACTAAGTTGTACCGATGCCGAACGGGCAAGTGCTACTTTTATGACCAGTGGTACCACAAGCGGCAACAAAGGCAAGCATTATCATCCACAGTTAACGGTTTATAATTTATCTACCTTAACTCACTTTAAAGCCGCTGTTATGGGAGCAACCCCTTCAATTCCGATGGGATTGCTATTTCCTACACCACAGGCGCTGCCTAACTCCTCTTTGGCTCACTATTTAGCCTTGGTTTCTAAAGAGTTTGGTCAGCAAGATACCCGTTATTTTATTAATGAATCGGGCTTGTTAGTGGATGAGCTAATTGCAGAGCTAGAAGTGCGAGTTGCGGCTAATCAACCCTATGCACTGCTGGGTGCCTCCTTTAGTTTTGTGCATCTATTTGAGGCTTTAGCTGCCAGAAACCAACGTTTTGTCTTACCTAAAGGCAGTAAATTACTTGATACTGGTGGCTATAAGAATCAATCCTCTGCCCTTGATACGGACACTTTCTATCAACAAATGACGTACTACCTTGGGGTTGAGCCTAGCCACTGTATTAATATGTTTGGTATGACTGAGCTAAGTAGTCAGCTTTATACTCAAGGCAGTCAGACCTTGCCTGCGACCATTACAGGCCCACACTGGATAAGAACTCGTGTCGTTAATCCAACAACCGGTGAAGAGGTTTCCGAGGGCGAGCCTGGTGTATTAGTGCAAATAGACTTGGCAAACTACAATTCCGTTGCTGCTATTTTGACCGAAGATATAGGCATTAAAAAAGACAACGGCTTTCTTTTTTTAGGCCGAGTGCAAGGCGCTGAAGCTAAAGGCTGCTCTTTAGCACTAAATGAATTTATGCACTCATTGACGAGTGCTAACCCATGATAGAGAAAGCCGGATTTATTCCCCAACTCGCCGAAGATAATATCACTTATGACAGCCTAAATTTTACCCAAAACGGGGTTGAACTAAGTGTACAAGTGCCGGTATTAACGGCCACACAGCTCACTCAGGTGATAGAAAAAGTCACCACAGCTAGAAATAGCCTCTTGCAAAACTTCACTGTGATTGAGTTGGTGGATATTATTGATAATGCCGTGCATCAACTGCTAGACAGCAATAACCGGTATCGAAAAAAGGCCGAGCAACTACTACCCATCATTACAGGCTTTGATGCACAGATGATCCGCCTAGGGCTCACCGCTTCACTTAAAACCTTTCGCAAACCTCAGTTGCTCAAGTTTTTAGTGGAAGACTTTAATAATCCGCTCTTGTTAGATGGCTTTCAACCTCGGGCAAAAGGCGGTTATGTTAAAGCCGTTGGGCCACAGTTAATGACTCATATTTGGGCGGGAAATGTGCCTGGCCTTCCCTTATGGAGCCTGCTCTCTGGATTATTAGTAAAAGGCGGCACCATTGGTAAGGTATCTAGTTCGGAGCCATTATTTGCCGGTTGGGTTGCTCAACTTATCACTGAAATAGAACCAAAACTCAAAGACTGTCTTGCTATTTTATGGTGGCGAGGCGGAGACGAAGTAAAAGAAAAACAACTTTTCAACGCCTCAGATATTGTACTGGCCTATGGCGGCAACACCGCCTTATCAGCCATGCAATCTCGCGTGCCCGTTACTAGCCGCTTTTTAGCTTACGGCCATAAAATTGCCTTTGGCCTAATAGCGAATACCAGCTTAAATGCAAACAATGCCAAACAAACGGCTCATAATGCTGCATTTGATGTGATCAACTATGATCAACAAGCCTGCTTTTCTCCCCATTGCTTCTTTATAGAAAAAGGGGGCCAAGTGGATGCAAAAGACTTTAGTGAGCTATTAGCGGGTGAGTTAGCCAACTACCAAAAAAAGTATCCCCGACAGACATTATCTTTTGCCGAGCAAACGCAACTTGTCGCCTGGCAGCAACAAGAGCAGATGAGCACTTATCAACAAACAGATAAGCAGGTTATTAGCCCAGAATCTGGAGACTGGTCGGTAGTTTATGAAACGGCCGCTACCGCTTTTGTGCCTAGCCCACTTAATCGTACTGTTCGGGTAATAGAAGTCGCAGACTTAACTTGCATCCCCGCTTTAATCGCCCCCTACCGTGCCTATTTACAAACCGTAGGCATAGCTGCGGCACCAACTGAACTTTTTAAGCTGTCAGCCATGGTCGCTGAACTCGGCGTTACTCGCATTACCGCTATTGGTAACATGACAGCTCCAGAGGCGGGATGGCATCACGATGGTAGTGCTAACTTATTAGATTTAGTACGCATGGTAGACTTAGAGTTAAGTGCAGAGCAAGCAGCAGAACATTACTCTTCGTACCGACATTAAGAGTATTATAAAATGAACACTTTACTAATCAAAAATGTTAGCCATCACTACCAGAACAATAAACCTATTTTAAGTAATATTGACTTAAAAATAAATAATGGGGAATTTTACTCTTTAATTGGACGTAGCGGCTGCGGTAAAACATCGTTATTAAATATAGCATCAGGGCTACTTATCCCTCAAGAGGGACAAGTGATGATTAATAACGCTCCTCTATGTGGCCCCATAGCAGAGGCAGGCTTTGTTTTTCAATCTCCCACTTTGCTAGAGTGGAAAACCGTATTACAAAATACTTTATTCCCAATAGAAATAAAAAGAAAAAGCACTCAGCAAGAAAAAGAAAGAGCAAACTACCTACTCTCTCTAATGAAAATATCCGAGTTGGCTCATCAGTATCCTCTGCAACTATCTGGCGGGCAGAAAAGTCGAGTAGCCATTGCTCGCGCCTTAATTAAAAGCCCACCTTTCTTATTTATGGATGAGCCTTTTGCTGCACTAGATGCAATTACTCGTGAAGAGCTACAGCAAGATCTTATTAGTTTATGCGCCACACATAACACAACGGTTATCTTCATTACCCATGATATTGCTGAGGCAATTTATTTATCTGATAATGTAGCTGTAATAGGTCAAGGAAAAATTATTTATAACACTCATATTCCTTTAGCCAAACCTCGCCTATCTCAGGTGCGATATAGCAAGGAATTCAACCAGTTAAGCCATAAATTACGCCAAGCACTAGAGGGGGGAGATTCTTTATGAAAAAGATTCACTTTGTCTCTTTAGGGCTATTCATTGTTTTACTGGGGTTATGGGAGTGGGCAAGCTACTATATGTCGCAATTGGTACTGCCTGCGCCATCAGTTGTTTTCCCGTTATTATGGTCTGACTTAACCTCTGGTTACTTTAATGCACATGTTTTTCAAACTACCACTGAGGTGCTAGGCGGTTTACTCATTGGCAGTCTCTTTGGCATAACCATGGGAGTGCTAATGGGGGAAGTAAAGTGGCTAGGTCAAATGCTCTCGCCTTATGTTATTGCCAGCCAAGCCATACCTAAGCTCGCCCTAGCTCCACTTTTTGTTTTATGGTTTGGCTTTGGCACTAGCTCTAAAGTTGTCATTACCGCTTTAATATGCTTTTTCCCTTTATTAGAAAGTACTATGACGGCTATTAGGCATACGAACAAAGACAAACAAAATTTATTTAAAGTATTACAAGCTTCACGCTGGCAGACACTTATACACCTTAAAATACCTGAAGGCTTACCCGTTATTATGAGTGGTTTTAGAGTAGCTGTAGTATTAGCGTTAGTTGGTGCTGTTGTAGGTGAGTTTATTGGTGCCAACCAAGGGCTTGGCGCATTAATCATTGCCTCACAAGGTATGATGGATACCCCATTAATGTTTGCAGTACTCATACTGCTCACAGTATTGGGCATGTTGTTATATGGACTGGTTAATTTAATAGAAGTAACACTATTAAAGAAATACTTTTATCAAGGAGAAAGATAGAAATGAAGAAAAAAACAATGACCTCTGTGCTCATAGCTGTCAGTGTGATGCTCTCAGCTTGCAATGATACAAACCAACACAAGAAAAATACTCAACAAGCCGACCCTGTTACTGTGAGAGTTGCAAGTTGGAGCCAGCCAATAACTGAACAAACAAACTTATTAGTGAAAGATAAAGACTTCTTTAAGAAAAATAATATTGATGTGGAATTTATTCCTGGTGCAGGGGGCGGCGATGCCATAAAAAACATTGCCTCAGGCAAGGCAGATATTGCATTTACCGATCCTGGATCTTTCTTTTCAGCACTTGATAAAGGCGAAAAACTGCTAGCTTTGTATAATATTTATCCACAAAACGTATTTAATGTGGTCTCGTTAGCAGACAGCGATATTACACAACCCCAAGATTTAAAAGGAAAGAAAGTTGGTGTTTACAGCCTCTCTAGCGGCACCCGACAAAACTTATTGATGTTACTACATCAGGTAGGCCTCACTGAAGATGATGTGGAGATTATTGAAACAGGTGTACTCAACTTTTCTCCCCTAATGCAAGGCCAAGTGGATGCCACCGCCGCCACAGATACGGGCTTAGCCACCGGGAAAGCCAAAGGACTCGGTGATGTGAATGTGATTGAAGTTAAAGAGATCTTTAACTATTCAAGTGATTTATTTGTTGTCACCGAACAAGCCTATCAGCAAAAAAAGTCGATACTCGATGATTTTTTAGCAAGCTATAAAGACAGTGTGCAATGGATGATGGCTGAGCCTGAGGCTGCAGCAGAGCTTGCGGTAAGCTATGCCATTGATGGCAAAAATACCGCACACAACCTCCGTATTATTAACTTACGCAACGCATCAAGTATGCCTATTTCTCAAGATAAAACAGAACTTGGGCTCTTAGATCCACAAAACTTACAAGATGTTGCTAATCACTATTACCAACTTGGACTCATTTCACAACAGCTAGATATAAGCAGCGCCATTAGTTCACAATATCGTTTGCCCACAGAATAAGGAGTGGCTTGTGAAAATTGCAGGAAAAGTCGTCTTAGTCACTGGATCCAGTAAAGGCATTGGCGCTGCCATTGCGCAAGAGTTTGCTCGTGAGGGAGCCTTTGTCATTATTAACTATTTACAAGACTCCTCATCTGCAGAGAAGGTGGTTGCTGCCTGCCAAGCGGCAGGAGGAGATGCATGGGCGATCGCTGCTGATGTCACCTGTGAAGAGCAAGTACAGCGCATGATCCAAGATATTGACTTAGAGTTAGGTCGACTGGATATAGTGGTTAATAATGCCTTTAGATCTTATCAATTTGATCCTGAGCGGCGAAAACTTGCCTGGCAACTCAGCTGGGAAGATTATCACACACAACTAGAGGGCTCATTACGCTCTGTTTATCATATTAGCCAAGCCGTACTGCCGATAATGAAAAAACAAGGCTGTGGCTGCATGGTCAATATTATAACTAACTTAATTGCACGCCCTATTGTACCCTATTTAGATTACACCACTGCTAAAGGCGCCGTGCTTAGTTACAGTAAAAACTTAGCCGCTGAATTAGGCCCCTTAGGTATTAGAGTCAACTGCGTAGCCCCTGGATTGGTGTACCCAACCACCGCTAGCCAAAACACCAAAGAGGCTATAAAGGAGCATATTATTGCTCAAACGCCTTTAGGCAGATTAGCGCAGCCAGATGATATTGCAGGGCCTGTACTGTTTTTGGCGTCTGATTTGGCGCGTTTTGTAACCGGACAAACCCTGTATGTTGACGGTGGTTTTGTGATGAGTTAAAGGCCAGTTATGTGGTGAGTTACCCGATTGTGTCATGAGTTAATAGTTAGGTTGCATTACCAAGGCGGTCTTCACACTATAAATGGCAGCGGCTCCACTAATTGCATGCCGGTGGGGCTAATATCCGCCCGCCAGGCGATACATTCCACCCCCATCGCCATGGCCTCAGACACTAAACTCCCATATACGGGGTCTAGATGATGGGCTGGGCTGACTTGCTTAATGCCGGTGTGCAAGACGCAAAACAGCAAGACGGCGCGCTGTCCGTCTTGTACACAGGCCATTAGCTCTCGCACATGCTTTTGTGCTCGCACGCTTTGAGTATCAGGGAAAAAGCCCTGTCCTTGAGAGAGCCAAGACGTGGCGCCAGGTAATACGTCATTATCTAATAAGGTGACGCTTTTCACTTCTACATAACAGTCGGGCTCACCGGTTTGACGCAATAAAAAGTCAATGCGGCTACGTTCACTGCCATAAGCCTGTTCGGCTTTTATCTCGCCATAGTGTGCTAGCGTAGCAATAGTACGCTGCTGCAATGCTTCACCCACCAATTGATTAGCACGAACGGTATTAACACAAATAAAGTCACCTTGCGGATTTTCTACTAACTCCCAAGTATGAGCATATTTACGCTTAGTATTATGAGAGGTTGAATAATATATAGCCCAACCCGGTTCGGCACAGCCGGTCATTTTACCGGTATTAGGACAGTGAATCGTTAGCACCTCCTCTGCTATGGCGTTGTTCTGCAATATATTCGGCTTTATATCTGCTAAAAAACGTTTATAACGCTGTATTAATCTGCCTTGCTGTAACGGTGAAGAAAACTGCACAATTTCTCCTATAATCCATCGTTGAATACGGTTAACAAAAGAGCCAAACACTCTTTTTCTACTAGCTCTTGAAAAGCCAACTTTTTACCCCCATATGGTGGTGTCGTTACTAAAAGGCTGCACTCTATTCAATGATACAGCCATGAGTAACACCATGAATAGGATCAAGTTTAAAGCATTATTTTTACAGAAACGGTAAAACACAATTGCGTTATTGGTATGCTTTGTGTATAGATAGCCGCTTCTTAATATTGGTTGGCGCTATTATAGCTTTTTAGGAGATACGGAATGCCAGCAGTTGAAACCAAAAAATCTCTCGGTATTCTGGCCATTGCCGGTGTTGAGCCTTATCAGGCCAAGCCCGACGAAGAATACATGAACGAAGAGCAGAAAACGCACTTTCGTAAAATTCTAGGTGCTTGGCGCAATCAATTGCGCGAAGAAGTTGATCGCACCGTAGGCCATATGAAGGATGAAGCAGCCAACTTCCCCGATCCGGTGGACAGAGCCGCTCAAGAAGAAGAGTTTGCACTTGAATTACGCGCCCGTGATAGAGAGCGTAGACTGATCAAAAAAATCGACAAAACCCTGCAGCAAATTGAAGAAGACGATTTTGGCTTCTGCGAACATTGCGGCATCGAAATTGGTATTCGTCGATTAGAAGCCAGACCCACAGCCGATTTATGCATAGACTGTAAAACTCTGGCCGAAATCAAAGAAAAACAAATGGCTGGTTACTAAGCGAGTATGAATAACAGTGCGCCCAAGCCTTATATTGGGCGCTTTGCTCCCTCACCCAGTGGCCCCCTGCATTTTGGCTCGCTGATTGCTGCACTAGGCAGCTATTTACAAGCCAAAAGTCAGCAAGGTCTATGGCTGCTGCGTATCGAAGATTTAGATCCACCGCGAGAAGTACCAGGCGCGGCGGATGAAATTTTGCGCACCCTAGACGTCTTTGGCCTACATTGGGACGGCCCCTTAGTTTATCAAAGCCAACGACTTGACGCTTATCAAGCCGTGCTTGATGACTGGGCAAAAGCAGGGCTGACTTATTATTGCCACTGCACGCGCAAAATGATTGCCAATAGAGGCGGCTGTTATGATGGCCATTGTCGTCAGCTAGCACTCAGCCCAGCACATGCCGCCACACGCTTAATCATGCAGCAACCTATCTATCAGTTTGATGATCAGTTGCAAGGCAAGATAGATATTGCTCCTAAACTGGCTGAAGAAGACTTTATTGTGCGCCGCCGCGATGGTTTTTATGCGTATAATTTAGCCGTGGTACTGGATGACGCACACGCAGGCATTAGTGAAGTGGTGCGCGGAGCCGATTTACTGGAGCCCACGGGCCGCCAAATCGCACTCTATCAGCTGTTACAGATGCCTACTCCCCGTTGGCTGCATCTACCCTTGGTATCTAGTGCTGGCTTAAAGTTATCAAAACAAAATCATGCGCCGGCACTAGATATTAGGTTCCCTAGTAAAGCACTTTGGTCTGGGTTGCACTTTCTTGGCCAACAGCCGCCTGTTGCACTACAAGCAGCCCCTGTCGAGGAGCAGCTTGATTGGGCGCAGCAACATTGGTGTTTAAAAAAGGTGCCGAATAAAATCAATATTGAACTCTAATGCGTTGGTAGTTCGCATTTTCAACACTCTGCGCTATTATAGTGCGCCAATTTTTTTAGCTTAAGGCCTTGCGAGGTGTCCTATTTTTTCCCAGATTGCTAGCTTTTGTAAAAAGCTGCTGACCCGACAACAGGAGGCGTTGCCCTTGCAACCCCTAGTGTTAACGCGCGACCAACATGGTATTTCGCGCAGTCAAATCAGCGAAAACGCCCTAAAAGTACTGTATCGTCTACACAAGTCTGGCTTTGAAGCCTACTTGGTTGGCGGTGGGGTGCGTGACTTGCTACTGGGCAGACAACCCAAAGACTTTGACATTGCCACCAGTGCCACACCAGAACAAGTGAAGCAGCTGTTTGGTAATAGTCGTTTGGTGGGTCGTCGTTTTCGCTTGGCACATATTTTATTTGGTCGTGATGTTATTGAAGTGGCGACCTTTCGTGGCCATCACCACCAGGTAAATAACAGCAAAGATATCTCAGCTCAGTCATCAGAAGGTATGTTACTGCGCGACAATGTCTATGGCACCATTGAAGAAGATGCTGAGCGTCGCGACTTTAGCGTTAACGCCCTGTATTACAATATTGCCGACTTTAGTGTGGTGGGTTTTGCTAATGGGCTAGCAGATTTAGAAGCACGCCGCCTTGAGCTAATTGGTGACCCCGAAACGCGTTATCGTGAAGACCCAGTGCGTATGATACGTGCGGTGCGCTTTGCCGCTAAACTAGATTTAACTATTAGCCCTCGCACCGAAGCGCCCATTCGTGAGCTTGCTCCTTTACTGTCGGATATACCCCCAGCACGCCTGTTTGAAGAAACACTCAAGCTATTAATGGCAGGCCAAGGGTTAAAAACCTATCGCACCTTAAAGTATTACGGCCTGTTTGCGCCTTTGTTTCCTGAAGCCGCTGAGGTGATGGGACAAGGGGATAATAACTATGGTCGCTTTCTTGAGCTTGCGCTCACTAATACCGATGAGCGTCTTGCCAATAATATGCGCGTTACACCGGCCTTTTTATATGCCGCGCTGTTATGGGGCCCCGTAGAAACACGCACCCAGCAGTTTATGCATGAAGGGGGCTTAAGTTATTACGACGCCTTTATGATGGCCATGGATGAAGTGCTGAGCCGTCAGGTAAAATGTGTGGCTATTCCGCGCCGCTTTAGCTCTGTAGTACGCGATATTTGGATGATACAAGACCGTCTTAATAGACGCAGTGGCAAGCGCCCTCACCGTCTGTTAGAGCATCCTAAGTTTCGTGCCGGATACGACTTTTTACTGCTTAGAGCCGAGTTAAATCCTAAGCTCACAGAGCTGGCCGAGTGGTGGACTGAGTTTCAAGAAGCCAACCCTGTTGATCGCCAGCAGCTGTCGCGCCAAGCCAAAGCAAAACATAATAAATTTGGTGATAGCTCAAGCAAACCCCGTAAGCGCCCTCGTCGTCGGCCGCGTAAGAAAAAAGAAGCATGACCCGGGTTTTTATCGGCCTAGGGGCCAACTTGCACCAACCATTGGCACAAGTTACGGCAGCACAGCAGGCGTTAGTCGACCTAGCCACCCCAGAGACGCTACAGCACTCTCCGCTGTATCAAAGTCAGCCCATGGGGCCTGCCGATCAGCCGGTGTATACCAATGGGGTATCTATGTTTGATACCCCCTTGTCGCCTCTTGCGTTACTCGATGCGCTACAAGCCATAGAGCAGGCTCAGGGGCGAGTAAGAAAAGAAGAACGTTGGGGGCCACGCACCTTAGACTTAGATATTTTGCTCTATGGTGACCTTATTATCGATGAGCCGCGCCTAACAGTGCCGCACTATGGCATGAAACAGCGCGAGTTTGTCCTCTATCCGCTGGCTGATTTAGCGCCTGACTTAATTTTGCCTTGTGGCAGTGTACTGGCAGAGCTGATACAAGCCTGCCCCACCAATGGACTGACCCTTCTACCTTCGCAGTCGTAGTAAAGGAATAACTCATGAGTAAAATAACCACAGCCCGCCTGCTTGCCATGAAGCAAGAGCAGCAAAAAATTGCCATGATCACCGCCTATGATGCCAGCTTTGCCGCGTTATTCGATAAGGCCGGTGTGCATGCACTATTAATTGGTGATTCATTAGGCATGGTGCTACAAGGTGAGAGCAGCACCTTAAAGGTAACGGTAGAGGATATGGCCTATCACACTCGCTGTGTTGCTAATGGCTGCGAAAAGGCACTAATTGTCGCCGATCTCCCCTTTATGAGTTACAGCAATCCAGAACAGGCCTGTAGTAATGCAGCCAGCTTAATGCGCGCTGGAGCACATATGGTGAAATTAGAAGGCGGCGCTTGGCTTGCAGAAACCATCACCCAGCTTACGCGCCAAGGCATACCTGTTTGTGGTCATTTAGGCTTAACCCCCCAGTCGGTTCATGTGTTTGGTGGTTTTAAGCTACAAGGGCGAGCTGCAGAGCAAGCGGCGCAAATAAAGCAAGATGCCAAGGCACTCGAGGCCGCCGGTGCCCAGCTGTTGGTGTTAGAGTGTGTGCCAACGCAACTGGCTAAAGATATCAGTGAACAGCTTACTATTCCTGTGATTGGCATTGGTGCAGGCCCAGAAACCGACGGTCAAGTATTGGTGATGCAAGATGCTTTAGGCTTAACCAGTGGCTATGTGCCTAAGTTTACTAAGAATTTTTTGGCTGAGCACGGTCAAGTACAGGCCGCCATTGCCGCTTATGTTAATGACGTAGCCGAAGGGCGTTTTCCTGGCCCTGAGCACAGCTTTAATTAATCAAATAACACAGAGAGCATTTTGCTGATATGCAGCTACTTGATAATATTGCAGCCTTAAGAAATACCATCACCCACTGGCGACAACAAGGCCTGCGTATTGGCTTTGTGCCAACCATGGGTAACTTGCATCAAGGTCATCTTGCGCTTGTAAAAACGGCACAACAACACTGCGATAAGGTTATCGTGAGTATTTTTGTCAACCCAATGCAATTTGATAATGCCTCAGATTTAACGGCCTACCCCCGCACGTTAGCGCAAGATTGCACGCAGTTAGAATCACTTGCCGATGCGGTTTTTACGCCAACATCTGAGCTTATGTATCCCAGTGGCCAGCAACAACACACACGGGTCACCGTACCCGGCATTGCCGACGTACTAGAAGGCGTACTCAGACCGGGCCATTTTGATGGCGTAAGCACAGTGGTTTGTAAGTTATTCAATTTAGTACAGCCAGATGTGGCCTACTTTGGCGAAAAAGACTATCAGCAGCTGGCCTTGATCCGTACTATGGTAAAAGACTTAAATATGCCGATCGATATTATCGGCTTGCCAACAGTGCGCGACTCAAATGGCTTAGCACTTAGTTCACGCAATGGTTACTTAACCCCAAACGAACTAAAACTGGCCCCTGAGTTAGCCGCCAGTATGCGCCATATTGCTAAAGAAATGACGGCAGGTAAGTCAGATATGACAGCCTTAGCCAACCAAGCCAGCGCCCATTTAAACAGTCTCGGATTTCGCACAGACAGCATAGATATAGTGGATGCCGATACTCTTGGGCCCATTAATGAGCACAGCCAAGCTGTGGTCATTTTAATGGCGGCATTTCTTGGCAAAGCCAGATTAATAGATAACCAAGTTGTTCCTTTATAAGTCTTGTTAGCAGGGCAGTCCCCTCTCGGCCTTATTATTACCATGGAGATAAGATTAATGGATATGCAACGCATCATGCTCAGAGGCAAACTACATCAAGCCCGAGTCACTCACGCCGAGCTTAATTACGAAGGCTCTTGTGCCATCGATCAAGACTTACTCGACGCGGTCAATATTCGTGAATACGAACAAATTGATATTTATAATATTGAAAATGGCGAGCGTTTTCACACTTATGCTATTTCGGGTGAGCGTGGCTCGAAAATGATTTCGCTCAACGGTGCCGCTGCCCGCAAAGCCGCCGTTGGCGATCGTATTATCATTTGTGCTTATGCGCCCATGAGCGAGCAGCAAATTGCAAGCTATGATCCGAACCTGGTCTACCTAGATGCAGAGAACAATATTGTACGCACCAGCAAAAACATTCCGCTGCAATTGGCTTAAAACCAGCTGTCAGCCGTAAGCTATCAGCGGCCAGTTAAAAATAAACACCGAGCCGATGCTCGGTGTTTTTGTTGGTATGGTCGAGCCCTCGGCAGCTATCAGCGTTAAGCCGTCAGCGCTCAGATAACGATAAAGCCTAAGGAGTGCCAACCTAATATGCCATCCAACACCATTAGCCTTCAGCCGCTACCCCCATCCGACATAAACACGGCGGCGCGGTTTTGTGCGTTAGCCATGGCCGATAACCCGTTACATATAACAGTATTTGGCCAAGCTGCTGATAAGCGCCAGCATCGGTTAACACGACTCTTTAGCGGTTTATTCCCCTACATCAATCGCAATGGTGACTTAATTGGGGCCTATGCCGATGGTCAGCTGGTGGGAGTATTAGGCCGTTTACGCCCCCTATGTTGCCGACCTCATTGGCGAGATATGCTTCGATTGATGCCGACTTTATTAACCAGTAACTCTGCGCTGGGCTTGCTGAAAACCTACAGCTGGCTGAGTAACTGGGCCAAACTCGACCCTGATACTCCACACTGGCATTTAGGGCCATTGGCAGTGGCCCCAGACCAGCAGCGCCAAGGTATAGGCCACTCGTTAATGGCGTACGCCATTAACCAAGCTCATGGTGTGAGCTTATACCTAGAAACCGATAAGCTGAGCAACGTACACTTCTACCAAAGATTAGGTTTTCATATTACAGCCACGCCCACGCTGCTGGATGCACAGACTTGGCTAATGCACCGAACACACAGCGATCAGCCGTCAGATAAGTTCAAAAACCAAGCGAAAGAAAGATACCGGAGCAAGTCCAGTATGACGACCAAAGGCGACATCTGAAAATAAAAATGAGGTGCATGATGTAGTCGGTTTTTCCTGCATAACTGCCGAACAAAGGGTCTACTCCACCGACACGCTGCAAGTACATCCATGTAACGCTCAGCACATAACATCCCTGTTATGTGATGGTCGGTGGAGTAGCTCCCTTTATCCGGACACACACCTCGGTGTCTCCTATTGGTATCGATTACCGATACCCTTGAGCGAATGGTTGAAATCAAGCCACTTCCCGAAAGAAGCTAATTTGCGCCTGCGGCCCAATGCGAGAGCAAGCGTTCACCTACACATTCAGGCAACTCGGTGCCAATAGGAAGGCAGAGGGTGTCTGCTCCGTCGACCCTCCGCGCCAGGGAGGGCGCGGCGGAGCCCGTATGGGGCAGCTTGCTGCCGTGTACCTTTGTTGGGTAATGGATCAAATATCCTGTGAATATTTGCAGCCGTTACCCAGCAAAGGTGGCTATCCCAGCGGCGAGTCGAGCGGAGCAGTGCGCTCTGCTTGACTTTTACCCAAATATCAACAAAAAGATGTGATGAAGTGACAGGCTTACGGCTTAAAGCTGATCGCTCCCCGAAGGGGTTAAGTGCGTAAGCCTCGGCCGGTATGAATAAGATACCAAGCCCAACTATAAAACACACAAATAAAGCCGATAATAATCATATAGGCGGTGCCTAAGCTCACATCAGAGACCCCTAAAAAGCCATAGCGAAAAGCGTTCACCATATACAATACAGGGTTAGCGTGAGAGACCGTTTGCCACACCTCGGGCAATAAGCTGATAGAGTAAAACACCCCGCCCAAGTAGGTAAGTGGCGTCAGTATAAAGGTCGGGATTATGCTGACATCGTCGAAGCTACGAGCAAAAATAGCATTCAATAGGCCGGCTAGTGAGAATAACACTGAGGTTAAAAAAATCGTAAATATCACACTAAACAGGTGCTCTATGTGCAAGTCCACAAAAAACAACGACACCAAACTCACAATCAAACCGACTAATAACCCTCGCGTCACTCCCCCGCCAACGTAACCGGCAATAATTACATAAGTCGGCACAGGCGCTACCAGTAATTCTTCAACATTATGCTGAAACTTACTGCTGAAAAAAGACGAGGCCACGTTAGAGTAAGAGTTGGTAATCACCGACATCATGATCAAACCGGGCACAATAAAGGCCATATACGAAAAACCGTCCATTTCACCAATGCGACCACCAATCAAATTACCAAAAATCACAAAGTACAAAGACATAGTAATGGCCGGCGGCACCAAAGTTTGTAGCCAAATACGGCCAAAGCGCACCACTTCGCTATGTAGTATGCTCTTAAAAGCGACATAGTAACGTTGCTGACTCATGCACTTGCTCTCCCATTTTCGACTAAGGTGACAAATAGCTCCTCTAAGCGGTTGGCTTTATTGCGCATACTTAATACCCGCACGCCTTGCTCATTAAGCTGAGCGAATACGCCATTAAGCCCCTGCTCCTTTTTCACTTCCACTTCTAGCGTATGTGAGTCTAATAGCTGCCAGTGCATACCCGACAGAAAAGGCTCTCGGCCATCAGCAGCAAGATCTAAGATAAAGGTTTCGGCATTCAACTTACCTAACAAGCCTTTCATGCTGGTATTTTCGACTAACTGCCCTTTATCGATAATGCCAATATTACGACACAATAACTCGGCTTCTTCCAAGTAGTGAGTGGTCAAAATAATAGTAATGCCTTGCTCGTTAATCAGCTTAAGAAAATCCCACATTGCTCGGCGAATTTCGATATCCACCCCTGCCGTGGGCTCATCAAGGATCAACAGCTTAGGCTCATGCATTAAGGCGCGGGCTATCATTAAGCGGCGCTTCATACCACCGGATAAGGTTCGCGCAGGAAGCGCACGCTTTTCCCATAAATCCAGCTGTTTTAAGTAACGTTCGGCACGCACTTTCGCTTCTTTGCGCTCAATGCCATATAAGCCTGCCTGATTAACCACTATGTGTTCAACTTTTTCAAACTGGCTAAAGTTAAACTCTTGCGGCACTAATCCAATATGCGACTTCGCCTGCTCCAGCTCGGTATCTAAATCGTAGCCAAACACTTTCACTTTACCGGCAGTCTTATTTACTAACGATGAAATAATACCAATGGTGGTCGACTTACCCGCGCCATTAGGCCCCAGCAAGGCATAAAAATCTCCTTGTTCAACGGTAAGATCAACGCCCTTTAGTGCTTCAACACCACCAGCATAGGTTTTACGCAAGTCGGTAATTTCTAGCGCTTTGGTCATTAATAGCTCCATAAAATCAAAAGCCCAGAGACGGTCAACAAGCACCTCGTCGCCCTGTCTCTAGGCTGATAGTCATAGCAAAACTCGGCTAAATTAGTCCAGCGGCACAACCTTGCCGATATAAGGTAAGTTGCGATAGCGCTGGGCATAATCAATACCGTACCCCACCACAAATTCGTCAGGAATCGTAAAGCCAACCCAGTCGACCGGTACATCCACTTCACGGCGTTCGGGCTTATCCAGTAGCGAGCAGATAGTCAGTGAAGCCGGTTGGCGCAACGATAAAATCTCTTTTACCTTACTTAAGGTATAACCGGTATCAATAATGTCTTCGACGATCAGCACATGCTTACCGTGAATTTCATCATCTAAGTCTTTTAATATCCGCACGTCTCGATTGCTTTCCGTGCTGCTGCCATAGCTAGAAGCCGTCATAAAGTCGAGTCGTACGGGTAGTGTTATTTCACGACAGAGGTCGGCCATAAAGATACAGGAGCCACGTAACAACCCCACCATTACCAGCTCATCAACGCCTTGATAATGCTTATTTATTTGCTCGCCTATGGCCTGAGTCTTGGCATGAACTTCTTCAGTGCTAATCAGGACATCTACTCTGTGTTTCATTTTCGCTCCGCTCGGGATAACAACACCCGACTGTGATTAAAGGCGTATTCTAACGGAATTTCAGACGCTCTGCATGTAAGGCCGCAAACGGCCATCAATCTAGCGCCCAAACAAAAAAGGCACCGTATCCACAGATGCAGTGCCTTTTCTTTAACTGACAGCTTACCGCAGCCCGAAGGGCCCGAGTTACTGAGTGCCACCTACCGTCAATTGGTCTAATTTGAGAGTGGGTTGACCTACGCCAACGGGCACGCTTTGTCCCTCTTTTCCGCACACCCCCACACCCGCATCTAATGCTAAATCATTGCCCACCATAGACACCTGACTCATGGCTTCAGGTCCATTACCAATAAGGGTGGCGCCTTTGATAGGTGTGGTTATTTTGCCGTCTTCAATCAGGTAAGCCTCAGACGCTGAAAACACAAAACGACCCGAGGTAATGTCCACCTGCCCCCCCCCGAAGTTAGGGGCATAAATGCCTTTTTTAACACTTTGAATAATATCGGCAGGCGGTGCTTCACCGCCCAGCATATAGGTATTAGTCATACGCGGCATGGGTAAATGCGCATACGACTCACGGCGACCATTACCCGTGGGATTTACTCCCATTAAGCGAGCATTTAACTTATCCTGCATATAACCTTTAAGAATGCCGTTTTCGATCAGCACGTTATACGCACCTGGCGTGCCTTCATCATCAATAGATAAAGAGCCGCGACGATCGGCCAAGGTGCCATCATCCACTATGGTACAGAGGCTAGAAGCCACTTTCTCACCCACGCGCCCTGCATAAGCCGAGGAGCCTTTGCGGTTAAAATCCCCTTCTAAACCATGACCGACCGCTTCATGAAGCAAGACTCCAGGCCAACCTGAGCCTAATACCACTGGCATAGTGCCCGCTGGGGCATCAATGGCTTCTAAATTGACTAACGCTTGGCGTACTGCCTCTTTGACATAGCTCATGGCTCTGGGCTGGCCGTCTAGCTCGTCTAAAAAATATTCATAACCAGTACGGCCGCCACCGCCACTGCCGCCACGCTCTCGGCGACCATTGCGCTCAACCAATACCGAGCAGTTTAAGCGTACTAATGGTCGTAAATCGGTGGCTAAAGTGCCATCGGTTGCCAGCACTAATATTTCTTCATATACACCCGAAATAGAGGCAATGACCTGCGTCACCGCAGGGGCTAGGCTGCGACCAAAGGCATCCATTTGCTGTAATAACTCAATTTTTTGCTCGCGGCTTAAGCTATCTAAAGGGTTCACCCCCATATAACGACTCGTGATTGGACGCTCGGCCCCCACTTTAAAGCGACCATCACCGCCCTTCTCAGCAATACCGCGTGCCGCACTCACCGCTTGATCAAGTGACGCTGCAGTCAGCTCATCAGAGTAAGCAAATCCGGTTTTTTCACCACTAATGGCACGAACCCCCACGCCTTGTTCTATGTTGTAACTGCCATCTTTTACGATGCCATCTTCTAATACCCAAGACTCATGTACGCTGTTTTGAAAATATAAGTCGGCAAAGTCAATCTGATGGCGGCTAAGACGCCCCAGCTGAGCGTTTAACAACGCCATATCTAAGTCATTAGGCACCAAAATGCTGTTGTTTAGTTGTTCAATACTCATTAATCTCTCCAAACCGCGTTTAAGCGGCCATGTTGTGCCACTGGCATTTGCCGACGAATATCTGCCAGTCGCTTTGTGTCTATGGGCGTGCTCACCAGCCCCTCGCCTTCAGGCAAACAGCATTCAATCTCTCCCCAAGGGCTAATAATCATCGAGTGCCCCCAAGTAGGCCGCTTACCTTGCTCACCGTATAAGCCGGCCGCCAGTACATAACACTGGTTTTCGATGGCCCTAGCCTGTAATAACGGCTGCCAATGCGCTTCACCGGTAACCCGAGTAAATGCTGCAGGCACCAATAAAATATCGGCACCTTGGTCACGCAAGGCGCTATAAAGTGGTGCAAAGCGCAAATCATAACAGATAGATAAGCCTAAACGACCAAACGGACTGTCAATAACACAGACGTTATCCCCCGGCGCATAGCTGTCTGATTCTCGATACCTGCCCTGCACATCCGCCACATCCACATCAAATAAATGCAGCTTATGATAATGGGCAACCCGCTTTCCTCGCTCGTTATACACCAAGCTGGTGGCATGTAGGCGCTCGCTACCTTCAATCAAGGTAGGCATTGAGCCGACCACCAACCAAATATTGTGCTCTTTGGCCCACTGACTAAACTGGCGTTGTATTGGCCCTTCACCCAAAGGCTCTGCCGCCTCTTGTATGGCGCTTTTACGACCAAATACCGCCACGTTTTCTGGCAATAGCACCAATAGTGGCCGCTGGGTAGGTAATTGCTGTAATAACTCAGCTAAACGCGCCTGATTGACCGGCCATTCAGGCCCTGCAGTCATTTGTAACGCCACCAATTCCATTATCAGCTCCTTCATTATACGGCGTAAAACATCGCTATATACCGTAAGTTAACTTGATCGCTTCTTGTCTTACAGCGTATGGCGTAAGGCGTACCGCCGTTCTTACTCCGGCACTGTCACCCGTTTTTTATCCCGCCCAAGCTCAGTCACCTTAGGCTTGGCCAATGGCCCCGATACTTGATAGCGAATACGAGTAAAGACATCTACCACAGGGCCTAATACTTTAGATAACGCTAGCACATATAAACCCGCCACCGGCGTTACCGCAAAAGCAGCAATAGCCGGTAAATTTCCCGTCAGGTTAGGGACAAGTTCAAATTGATAATCTAATTGCTCACTAGCAAAATCGAGCTGCCCTTGGCCTCGCAGATTACCTGCCGCGCCTTTTAATAACAGATCATTATTTTGTAATACGCCATTGTTTAACTCACCCGTCGCACTAATGCGATCAAAGTAGAATCCCTGCGCATACACGTCTCTAAAATCAAGCCGCAACCGGCGCATTAATGACTCTAAGCTAATGACAGAGAGCAAACCGGCGCCTTTATCATTAATATCACGCAACACACCAGCGCCGGTATTCATGGCAAGCGACCCATTCATTTGCGCTAACTCTGGCCGCCAAGGCACATCTAACCAGCGTAACTGGCCACTAAGTTTTGCTGAGGTGTCACTAAAAGGCGAGGTGTTACCCAAGGCTTTCCATAACCGTTCTAACGAGGGGCTGTTACTCTGCCACTCTAAACGGCTTAAATTAACCTGATCTTCTTGCAGCCATTGCCCTTGTGCCTGTGCGTGTAATAACGGCCCATCAAGGTCAAATTCTGTTAATAACACCTTATTGGGTTCAGACTGCAAACTAAAGTTCAGCTTACCGAGCGCCAGTTTCTGCCAACGACAATCATCACAACTAAATGCCAGAGCCGGTATTTGCTCAGGAGCCACATCTATCTCTGACTTTTCACTGGTTTCTTGGCCCACAGCAGGCTTTTGCCCCAACCATAGGCGGCTAAAGTGAGCCTGCAAGGCTTGGGCTCCGCCAAACAGTACCTGTCCCTGAGCTTGTTCAGATTGTATGTGTAACTGGTGGCGGTGAGCCCCCTGAGGCTCGACTAATAACGAGAGCTGATTAAAAGGTTGTTGCCACAATTGAGCACGACTGGCCTGCACATCAATACGATAAGGACTAGGCCAACGAATACCATTAGCTGCGGTTGAGTTAGCTGCCACGGGCGCGGCTTGTAGCTGATTGAACAATGAAACCCAGTCATCCAGCACCATATCAGGCTGGTTAATGGCAATATCTAAGGGTGCACTATGTGGGCGAGTATTTACCCCCGCCGACAGCCATAAGCGTTCAACCTGAGGGCCAGCCTTAGTAAAAGCCAGTTTGGCTTGTCCGCGAATATGTGGACCTACATTTAACTGCAGTTGTGCGTTATCAATATCACCGGTAACAGTTAGCTCACTGTGCTTGGCTTGTGTGGCTTTTTTATTTAATGGCGCTGGCAATGCGCTGCCAAGGCCGGTTAATGCAGAGTTGGCACGAAACTGATATGACACCGGTCCTTGGTTGGGCAAGGTTAAGTCTAATTGCCCTTGCCAGTCGCTCTTTCCCGACAGTTCGCTTAATGCCGGAGAAAAGGCACTGAGCTTTGCCGCTTGCAGTTGGCCTGTTATGTCTAGTTGTACTTGATAACTGTCGGGTGTTTGTTGGCCGTTATAATCGAGTTGCAACGGCTGCTGATGCCACTGGGCTTTCATTGCTTTAAAGTGGGTTTGCTGCTCATCAAACACCAAGCGCCCACTCACCGCTTGCAGCGGCAAATCAAGAGGCTTCACTCGCACCTTATTATCTAAAAAATCAACTTGGCCATTCACTGCAACCTCACCGCCATTTAAAGGAATACTGAGCGCTAACTGCCCATTAAGTGGGCCTGCCACCTGTATTTGCTCTAAGGTAATGCCCACCGATGAAGCAAGCGATGAATGCTGTAAGTAATCGGTAACAGCTTCACCTTTGCCATTGATGTTGGCACTCAGCTCTAATATTCCATCCTCATCTAGCGGCACTATACGAGCATCAATATTACTGGCGTTAACCTGCCCTAAACGACCGGTATCGCCCTGCATATACAGGCCGTCGTTTTCAAATAAGAGATCTAGGCTTAGTGCCGATAAGGCTTGCCATTCGGGGTCAAATTGAAACTGAGCTTGGCGCAGTGGAACCCGCGCATGAAAAATACCGCTGTTATCGTGATAAGGAAAATCCAGTGGCCGCCCATACCACAACACCTCTGCACCTTTAGCTTGGCCACCTTTAATGGCACCTTGCAAGTAATCCACTAGCTCAGAGCCCATAACAGGCTCAGGAAAATAACGAAAAGCCTGCTCGGCACGCAATACATCGACCCGTGCCGAGGCACTCAATAAAGGAGTGCCTTGCTTGGGTAGCAGTAAGCTAAACCAGCCTTGCAAGGTTAAATCATCGGTATCAACCTCAAGGTCTCGGCTCCATAATGTCCAACCCTCAGCTTGTTTTTGCCACTGCACTTTGGCGGCAAGTCGCTGCATAGGCCAAGCCGCTCTAAAGGCATTATCAAAGGTCCAGTTGGCCGCCTCATCTTGCTGCACACTCAGCTGCCCCTGAGTGGCACTCACTGAGAAGTGGCCATTCACTCCTTGGGTACTGGGTGCCCACTCAAACGCTTGGGTACTAATATCCTCGAGCTCGCCCTGCCAACGCCAATGGTCTAGGTTGCTATCGGCAGAAAAATACAGCTTAGTGAGCTCACCTTGCGGGGCTATACCCGCCAGTTGGCGTGCCGGCTCTGGCCAAAAACTTTCTCCCCACTGCGCCAGTAATGCTAAGTCGGTAAAGGTTAGGCGGTTTAAATATCCTTGCAAACGGCCGTTATGTTTATCGAGTTGCAGCTGCCAACTTGGCCATATTTCATCATCTACACTAATATCGATATTGCTACTGGCCAGTTGCCAGCCGCTATCTGTGGGTTGCCACTGTAAGCGCCCTCCCTTAACGGCCACATTATGCTGCTCCCCCCAACCAAAGCGGTTGTCGCCAAACTCAAGCACACCCGCATTGAGTTGCCCTTGTTGCCACTCTAGCCATAACTCAAAATTAACCTTGGCAGTGACCGCTTTATCTTGGGGGCGAATAAGCGACAAAGCTTCAGTGGCATCAACATTATCGGCTTGCATATAAACATGGCCCGAGAGCTTATCGCTTGAGCCGATAAAATAGCTGTTGAGCTGTAACTGTTGTTGAGCAGCACTGCCAAATCCTAATCGCCCCTGGCCTTGATGGAGTCCGGGCTTATTTTGCCAATGTAAATCGGGTAGATGTAATTCAATTAAGTCTTTGTCTGGGCTACTCACAATAAGCTGGCCATCTTGCAGCGAAAACTGCTCAACGCCTTCTAGCACAAGATGACGCAAGCTTGACCAATCAATCGACATGGGGGGCGCATCAGAGTGGCTATCCAGCACCATGGGCACACGTAAACCGTCCAGCGTTAATTCATTCAACACAGGGCGCCATTGCCGTATACTTTGCCACAACTGCATATCCACTAGGGCACGACGTAGCGTAATGGGAGGGGCTTGTTCTTGGTGTAGGCTCACCTGATTAACCACCAGCACAGGCCCGTAATCTTGCCAGCTCACGCCAAGCTCGCCTATCTCTAGCGTTAATTGCTGATCATTGAGTTGGCGGGCTAACCAATCTTGTTGCCAGTTAGCCAGCCAAGGCGAGCCAAAGCGCAGTAGCGTCACTAATATCGCTAATAGCACAGCTAACAAGGCAACGCTTAACCAGGCCCAGCTAACACCTCGCCTTAATACCACCGACACTACATCATTACCACGTCAAATTGCTCTTGGTTATACAAAGGCTCACTTTGTACTTTTACCTGCTTACCGATAAAGACTTCTAATTCCGCCAACATATGACTTTCATCTTCTTGTAGCGCTGAGGCCACTGCTAGCGAGGCATACACCACAAATTTATCGGCGGCATAGGCTTTATTCACACGGGTAATTTCGCGCAATATCTCATAGCTAACGGTTTCAACTGTTTTCACTCGTGCCCGTCCAGCACATTCGGGGCAAGCACCACACAACACATGCTCTAAGCTTTCTCGGGTACGCTTGCGCGTCATTTCAACTAACCCAAGCTGAGAAAAGCCATTTACATTGGTTTTAGCGCGATCTTTAGCTAACGCCATTTCTAGGCTCTGTAAGACACGCCGTTTATGGTCGGCATCGTACATATCAATAAAATCAATAATGATAATACCGCCTAAATTACGTAGTCTTAACTGACGAGCAATGGCTTGGGTGGCCTCGATATTGGTATTAAAGATGGTTTCTTCAAGATTACGGTGCCCCACAAAAGCACCGGTATTAATATCAACCGTGGTCATGGCTTCTGTTTGGTCAATAATCAAATAACCACCCGATTTAAGCTCTACTTTTCGACTTAACACCCGTTGTATTTCATTTTCAACATCATATAAGTCAAAAATCGGTGAATCGCCGTGATAATACTCAACTTTACCGGATAACTCGGGCACAAACTCTTCCACAAAGTGGCTAAGAGTCTCACAGGTACTGCGTGAATCTATTCGCACTCGATCCAGCTCAGCGCCGACAAAGTCGCGCACAATACGACAGCTTAGCCCAAGATCTTCATACAAGATCGAGCAAGCAGAGAGTTTTCGACGACGCTCTTGAATTTTTCGCCATAATCGATTTAAAAAAGCGGCATCTTGCGCTAATTCAAGATCGCCCACTCCTTCAGCGGCAGTGCGAATAATATAGCCGCCTTGTTCATCGACATATTCCCCCACTATCTGCTTAAGGCGCTCACGCTCTTGTTCCGACTCTATGCGTTGCGATACCCCCACATAGGCGCTGCCAGGCATAAAAACAAGATAACGAGAAGGTAGCGTAATGTCTGTGGTGAGGCGCGCGCCTTTAGTCCCTAGCGGATCTTTAACCACTTGCACCACAATATCTTGCCCTTGGCGCACTAGCTCACCAATATTGCCAGCCTGAAAATGTGCCTGCTCTTTGGTACCCACACACTCGGTATGAGGGACAATATCAGATGCATGCAAGAAGGCGGCGCGCTCACCACCAATATCAACAAAAGCGGCTTGCATCCCCGGCAGCACTCGACTCACTTTGCCTTTATAAATATTGCCAACAATGCCACGTCGAGACTGACGTTCAATATGTACCTCTTGCAAAATACCATTTTCAACTAACGCAACTCGGGTTTCTGCAGGAGTGACATTAATAATCAGTTCAGCCGACATGCTTACCGTCCATAGAAGAAGTGAATGCTCTAAACTAACATAGATTACCCTTAGGGTAAGAAATCAGTCCCACAAAACCTCACCCAGATGTAATAAGGCTTCGGTTTCGACCAAGGGTAAGCCAACTACGGCACTGTAACTGCCATTAATGCTCGCAACAAAGCGCCCGCCTAAGCCTTGAATACCGTAGCCTCCTGCTTTATCTACTGGCTCACCACTAGCCCAATAGCGCTCAATGTCGGCGTCACTTAGCGTACGAAACCTCACCTGAGTGCACACAGTCACGGTGTTTAGTAAGTGACCCTTTGCTTGGGGCTTAGGTGTCGCCAGTGCCATGGCGGTCATTACCTGATGAGTACGCCCCGATAAACGACGCAACATAGCCACACCGTCAGCTTTATCTATGGGTTTTTCTAATACGTCGCCGTCTAGCACCACTATGGTATCGCCAGCGAGTACAGGAATGAGGGTAGGAGCAACCTGCAACCCCGCCTTGGCTTTATCGCAGGCCAAGCGTGCTACATAGGTTGCAGCCTCTTCGTTAGGGTGCCGAAGCTCTTCCACCTCTGGGCGCAACACGGCAAAAGTTATGCCTAACTGGGCTAAGAGTTCATGGCGACGAGGGGAACCAGAGGCTAAATAAATGTGTGGAGACATTGTCTGTATACCGTAAGAGGTAATGAGTGTGTTTTTAAGCCAAAGCGAGGTGACGGCGGCCTTTGCGCAACAGTAGAAATACCCATGGCCAAAACACCATAGTGCTGACGATGGACCAAAAATAATGATAATCCAGCTGAATATCACGATTCATATAGGCAACCCAAAATATCAACAACTTGTTTAAAATCGCCAATGCGCCCAATACAAATGATTGTTGCCAAACCGAATAGTTACGCATGCGCTGAAACTGAGAAGCAGCAAGATAAACAGGAATAACTAATGCCAAGGCATGCATGCCCAGCACTGAGCCCAATACGACATCCAATAGCAAACCGGTAAAAAATGCGGTTCCCACATTGGCACGGTGCGGCAGGGCTATGCTCCAATAAACCAAAGTCATGAGCAGCCAATCGGGACGAAAAGGCGCAATCAGCTCTGGCAAAGGCAAAATAGATAACACCAGTGCGAGCAGCAAGCTCCCCGCGATCATCATACGTCCTTTTAGCGAAAATCGTCTCATTGGGATACTTGTTCCTTAGCATCAGCCTCTAAAGCTACGGCAGCATCCACATCAATAATTTTAGGCTCAGGCCATAGCAACAATAAATAACGCACTCTGTCTAATGCAGCAAAAGGCTCAACCTGAATATCGGCAAACGGCTGACCTTCTTCATACCCAACATGGCTCACTTTGCCCACGGGATAGCCTTCAGGAAAACGCCCTGCCAGACCAGAGCTCAACAAGGTATCGCCTTCTTGAATGTCGGTGTTGCGGGTAATATTATGCAGCGATAAGCGGTTAAGTTGCCCACTACCGCTGGCAATAGCGCGAATATCGTTACGCGCTACGCGCACCGGAATTCCATGACTACTGTCGGTAATTAACAATACCCGCGCCGTGGTTTTACCAACCGACATCACTTGCCCCACCACGCCCTGCTCGTTAAGCACCGGTTGGCCTTCAAACACGCCTTTTAAGCTACCCTTATCAATCACTACTTGGTGTGAGAAAGTGTCAGAGTCAACCGCCATTATTTCTGCCACCATACGTCTAGCATCAAAACGCACCGGCGACCCTAGCAAACCGCGCAATCGACTGTTTTCTTGCTCAAGATGACTGAGTTGTAAGAGATCATCACGCAGCAAAAAAAGCTCTTGCTCGAGTCGCTTAGACTGAGCGAGCAAAGCTTGATTAGACATCAGTTGACTAGACGCCGAGTCTAGCAATATGCGTGGGCTATTCGCGATATATTGCAATGGGCTCACCAATGTATTGAGGTAGACTTTAACCTCATTAAAACTCTGGTAGCGGCTGTCTGCTATAATGAGCACTAATGACACCAGCACCGCCAATGCTAAGCGGATTGGCAGTGACGGACCTCGGCCAAATATGGTTTTCATGGCGTAACAGACAGCCCGAGCAACTCGGCCTTATTATTAGTCGTAATGGAACAAGTCTCCGCCGTGCATATCGATCATTTCTAATGCCTTACCGCCACCGCGAGCAACACTGGTGAGCGGGTCATCAGAGACCACAACCGGAATGCCGGTTTCTTCCATCAATAAACGGTCTAGATCGCGTAACAAAGCACCACCACCGGTCAGCACCATACCCCGCTCAGAAATATCTGATGCTAACTCAGGTGGCGACTGTTCTAATGCCACCATCACCGCACTAACAATGCCAGATAATGGCTCTTGCAACGCTTCTAATATTTCGTTGGAGTTAAGCGTAAAGCTACGCGGCACGCCTTCAGCCAAATTACGGCCACGCACTTCAATTTCGAGCACTTCGTCACCAGGATAGGCAGAGCCGACTTCGTGCTTAATACGCTCTGCGGTGGCTTCACCAATTAAAGAGCCATAATTACGGCGCACATAGTTAGTAATGGCTTCATCAAAACGGTCACCACCCACACGTACCGACTGCGAGTAAACCACACCATTAAGGGAGATAATCGCCACTTCTGTGGTACCACCACCAATATCGACGACCATAGAGCCGGTGGCTTCAGACACCGGCAAACCTGCACCGATAGCAGCAGCCATGGGTTCATCAATTAAATAAACTTCCCGTGCTCCGGCACCCAGTGCCGACTCTTTAATAGCACGGCGCTCTACCTGAGTAGAGCCACAAGGTACACATACTAATACGCGAGGGCTTGGACGAAAGAAGTTATTGTCGTGTACTTGTTTAATAAAATGCTGAAGCATTTTTTCTGTGACATAAAAATCTGCAATCACACCGTCTTTCATTGGACGAATGGCAGCAATATTACCCGGTGTACGACCCAGCATTTGCTTTGCGGCTTGCCCTACAGCGGCAACACTTTGGCTTTGGCCCGATTTTTCTTGGCGAATAGCCACAACAGAAGGTTCGTCAAGAACAATACCCTGATCTTTAACGTAGATGAGTGTGTTGGCCGTGCCCAAATCGATCGACAGATCGTTAGAAAACATGCCTCTTAGCTTTTTAAACATATGCTGAAGGGAACCTTGGATTATGAAAGCGGTTACAGTGCGGCTAACTTTATCAACGCAGCCCACTACTGGCAAGGAACAAGCTTAGCTAAAACCACACAAAGAGTGAGTACGAGTTTCAATTGAACAAGAAGTTCCTTAAACTGAACCTATTCGCTCGTTTAATGTGTGTTATATGCCACTATCTAAATGGTATCAACTGTATTGCACTCCTCCCCCAGCACAATGGCTACAGCTATTACATCATCCTTTACTCACTCAGTACCAGCTTACGCTATGGGTCGCCCGAGATGATTTACGCCACACCAGTATTTCGGGTAATAAATGGCGCAAGCTAAAATATATATTACGTCATGCTTTACTTGAGGATAGTAACGGCATACTGAGTTTTGGTGGGGCTTATTCTAATCATTTGCATGCTTTGGCATCGGCTGGGCATCACCTTAATTTACCTACCCTTGGCATAGTGCGAGGCGAGGCTAGCAGCCAAGATAACCCTACCCTAAGCGATGCTCAGCATTGGGGCATGCAGTTAGCATTTGTCGACCGCCAGCAATATCGCCGTCGCCAAGAGGCGGATTGGTTAGCCGAACTAAGTCAGCGCTACCCAAAATATATAATTGTGCCTGAAGGTGGCAGCTGCGACGCCGCGTTACCGGGCGTGGCAGAAGTGTGGCAAGACTTACGTTATGGGCTCAGTTTGCAACAGGGACAAAACGCACCCAATATTGACCATCTAATAGTGCCGGTTGCCAGTGGAGGGACACTCGCCGGCTTACTCTCTCAGCGCCCACAACAGACACAAGTCACCGGCTATGCGGTATTAAAAGGTGCGCGGTGGCTATCCGACGAAATTTGTCGTCTTTATCCTAAGGCGGCGCTTGATAATGGCTGGCGCTTAGCTTTAGAGCATCACGGCGGCGGTTATGCTAAATGCTCCGTCAATGATAAAACTAACATCGACTTGCTAGCCGAGCAGCTCAATTTACCACTTGAACCTATTTATAGCGGTAAGGCGCTATTAGGATTATTTCGCGATATCGCCGCCGGCTTATACCCAAGAGGTAGTCAGCTAGTCTTCTTACACACCGGCGGACTGCAAGGAGCCCGTGGTACCTTGAAGCTGCGCTAAAGGTTCGGGCCGAGCAAAAAGATAGCCTTGCCCCGCATACACGCCCTGTTGCGCTAAGCATTGCCACTCTTCTTGTGTTTCTACACCCATGGCAATCACTAAGGTAGCACGATCGACGCAGTTACCGATTAAG
This sequence comes from Oceanisphaera pacifica, assembly GCF_017498065.1. Classification (GTDB taxonomy): domain Bacteria; phylum Pseudomonadota; class Gammaproteobacteria; order Enterobacterales; family Aeromonadaceae; genus Oceanimonas; species Oceanimonas pacifica. The sequence continues at coordinate 60,527 of NZ_JAGDFX010000015.1, forward strand.
CTCCTCACTGCCATTTGATTAGCGGGCTTGGCGTTAATATCGCGCACTAAGCTTGAATGTAATTTAAGGTAATCTAAATTATAATCTTGTATATATTCAGTACTCACAATATTTTGCCCTGCTTGGTCTACAGCTAGCTGACAGCCGAGTGCTTTAAGACCACGCAACGGTTTCTTTAATGCTTGATAATGTCGGCTAACCTGAGCTTCAGACAGCTCGACTACCAACCTATTAAGGAATGATTTAGGCCGTTGAATTAACTCAAAAAGTAGCCAACTATAAAAGTCACGGGCCAGCAAGTTAGCAGCGCTAATATTGAGTGTCATCGCAATCTTATGCTCATCACTCTCTAGGTAGCCGAGTGTTTTCACCACTAAGGCTTTATCTAACTCTTTGGACAGCCCGCATTTTTCCGCCATGGGTATAAAGTATCCAGCCGACAGCACCTTGCCTTGCTCATCTTGAATACGCGCTAATAATTCATACATGATGGGAGCGCGGTTAGTCTCCGTATAAATTCCTTGGCGATCTAGTTGAATTAAATTTCGCTCTAGCAAACGAGTTAACAGAGTACGCCAGCGCACAGTGCCCTTACCCATACTGGCCTCAGTGATACCTTTATAATACATAAAGTAACCCTCACCGCCCTGCAGCGCGGCACTGCGCAAAGCCAACTCAGCTTCCTCTTGAATTTGTACTAAAGACTCTTTGTAGCGAAAACAAACTCCGCCGATGTAAATTGCCGGATCGTGTACCGCATCCGGCCAGTGCAAACGACGCAACACACTCATCGCTTGGCGTGCAATATCTTGCGCCTCACTTTCGACAACATTAGGTAATAACAAAGCAAAGGTGTTACCACTGTAGCGGGCTTGTAATGCACCAGGAATACGCTGAATAAAATTATTTAAGTACACAGCCGCCGCAGACAACACCTCATCACCGCGATCATAGCCCAAATAATAGTTAATACTTTCTACATCTTGCAGTTTAACGATCAGCAAGGCACCGGCATGGCTACTAGGATCACTGAGCATAGCCTCTAAGCGATTATCAAAAAACGCCCGGTTACCAATACCTAACTTTTTATCCATAAAAACATTAGTGCGCATAAAGGTATCGAACCGACTACGCTCTTTACTGGCGTCTTCTAGCTCTAGCAACAATCGATCGAGCGCTTGACTTACAGAGCTTGGCCATTCTTGCTGCGGGTCATGTTGCAAGGTATTTTGCTTATCTTGCAAAATATATTGTCCACGCAAATCAAGTAGTTCAGCCCCACGTAGCTGCCGCCTAAGCCAACGCAACATAAACAAGGTGCCAATAAAGACCAGTGCAACTGCACCTGCAAGCCAAAAAAGTGAACTTAAGGTATGTGTCACTTCATAAAGAGGGGGGCGTAACTCTAACTGTATATGAAGCTCTGGATGTTCAATAAGGGAGCGCTGATATTCTATAGATAACTCGCTCTCAGAAAGTACTTGGGGAGTATCATAGCGATACAAAGGAGTCTCGCCTTTTAGTATCACCAGCTTAAGCACACTATTCGCTTCCAGCAATGCAGGTAGCTTATTACCCATAATCTGCTGCTGAGGCGCGTCTAACTGCCCACTGTTATCTACAGAACGCACTATGCTGTCTACTTGGCGTTGCTGATATATTTCACCTACCTGATAAAAGCTAACTCCTGCTCCCACTATGATTAAGATAACGGTTGCTAGTATGCTTAAACTGATAGTGGCAGTAAGCTGATTAGTAAGTTTCATTCCTAGTCCCTAACAACACCGGTCACGGCCGGTATTCTTCCTTGAATGCTGTTTTAATGGAGCACATTGCCCCCTAGCAGCTCATAACTATCATTATCATGGTCTAACCACAAAAATACCAATGCTTTCCAAGTAAAGTCTTATATTGCCCGAGCACACATACAGTGCCGTACAGCGTGCTTTAACTTTATGCCATATTTAGATATTAATTACCGAGTTTACATTTCATTCTTTACTAACAACCCTTTACACTGACTAGAATCTGTACTTATCACGTCTCACTGGCGCTTCACTAAAAGGCTCATTTCAACCTTGAATATATGGAAAACATACAAAGACACTTCGCTCGTTCTTAAAATGTCTGCCGGCTTTTTGCTGGGAATCCTAGTAGCACTCATTTTTAGAGAGCAAGCCGATATTGTCAGCCCTCTGGGGGACATTTTTATTCGCTTGCTCAGCCTAATTGCCACTCCGGTTATCTTTTTAACCGTGGCACTGGCCATTGGCCGCATGAATATTCGGCAAATGGGCAGGCTCAGTGGCAAACTGGTACTCTACTATGCCGCAACCACCGCCATGGCGGTCATTATTGGGGTAACGCTTGCGCTGACCTTTTCTCCTGGTAGCCAACTCTCTTTACCTAATACCGTCGTGCAGCCACCCGAAGTGCCCCATGCCTCCGACATGCTGTTGAAGATAGTTCCCAACAATCTATTTTCTGCTTTTGCGGCAGGAGATCTCATGGCCATCTTATTTATCGCCATTATTATGGGCATGGCTATATCAGCCATGACTTATTCTAGCGAGCAAAAGATGCAGGCCCACGGTGCTTTGTTAGAGCGCTTTTTTAGCGCATTTAATGAGTTATTTTACAAAATACTCGATGGGATTTTGCTGTATGCCCCCATCGGCGTGTTTGCCATTAGTGCCGCCACCTTTGGTAGCCAAGGTTGGACAACGCTAAAGTCGTTGCTAGTCTTTATCGCCACTTTTTATTTAGGCTTAGTAATTTTATGGGCACTGGTCTACACCGGCTTCCTAAAATTATCCGGTCACCCTGTGCTGCGCTTTTTAGCGGATATAAAAGAAGCCTATGCCACGGCTTTTTTTACTACGAGCAGCTTAGCCACTTTACCTATCGCCATTTCCTCAGCAAAAAAAGCGGGCGTATCAGAAAAAACCGCCAACTTTGCCCTGCCGTTAGGGGCCATTTTCAACTCAGACGGCGGTGCCCTACGCATGGGGGTATCGCTGGTTTTTGCCGCTAATATCACAGGCCTTGATCTTGCTTGGATAGATTTAATGACCATAGTGGTGATTGGTACCCTGCTCTCTATTGGTACCGCAGGTGTACCAGCCGCAGGCTTAGTCACCTTATCTGCGGTGTTAAGTTTATTTGGCTTACCTTTAGAAATTGTGGCACTTATTGCCGGTGTCGATGCTTTAATTAATATGGGCGGCACCGCTTCTAACGTAACCGGCGATATCATTGGCGCCGCCGTGATTGATGAAAACCCCTCAACCACAACGGGGTAAAGTAACAAACAGTAACAAGCCACAACCAAGCAAAAATGCGGCGAGCAAACCCAAAATTAGACTAAATGTATCGAATATCGTCTAATGTTAGCCTGTTTGATTATATGAAGTGATATATCAATGCGCGCTAAATTTTGGGAGCGTTACTCACTTTTAGAGTTAAACGCTAAAGAATGGGAAGTCCTATGCGATGGTTGTGGCCAATGTTGCTTAGTACGTGAAGAGAGAAAAAACGAGGTTCGGGTATTTAATATTGGCTGCGAACTGTTCGATGCAGAACAAAGCCGTTGCAGTGATTATCAGCACCGTTTTGCAAAAGTTCCCCACTGCCATCAATTAACGCCAGCAAATGTTCCCTTATATAATTGGTTACCAGAGTCTTGTGCTTATCGCCGCCTCTACCAAGGTGAGCCCTTAGCCGACTGGCACCCCTTAATTGCTGGTAACCGTCAGCTAATGCGTAAACAGGGCATTACTGTAGACCCTCAGACGCCTTTAACCACTCAAGTTCCTCGCCATAAAAGACACCAACACCTGATTAAAACGAAGAAAATTTAAAGTATCCGCAAACAAAAAAGCCCCTGTATCAACAGAGGCTTAATTTCAACATTCAACACTAGGCTCTAAAGAGTCCTAGAATGGAATGTCGTCATCGAAATCCATCGGGGGTTCGTTGTAAGTCGGTGCCGGTGCTGCTGGGGGATTTTGCGGTGCTTGAGCAGGCTGTGGTTGCCCACCTTGCTGCTGCCCACCCCAATTGCCTTGGCCGCTCTGCTGTTGCGGAGCCGCTTGTTGCTGCCCCCAGTTACCCTGCTGCTGGCCACCTTGCTGCTGGTTATTTTGCTGGCCGCCCCAGCCACCTTGTTGACCGCCGCCACCTTGTGGGCGTCCGCCCAGCATTTGCATGGTGCCGCCCATATCAACCACCACTTCAGTGGTGTATCTGTCTTGGCCACTTTGATCTTGCCACTTACGGGTTTGTAGGCGGCCTTCTATATATATTTGCGAGCCTTTACGCTGATACTCACCCACAATTTCTGCTAGCTTGCCAAAAAACACCACCCGGTGCCATTCGGTACGCTCTCTCTGCTCGCCGGATTGCTTGTCACGCCAGGTTTCACTGGTAGCCAACGTAATGTTTGCCACCGCATTACCATTAGGCATGTAACGCACTTCTGGGTCCTGACCTAGGTGGCCGATCAGGATAACTTTATTAATGCCTCTATTGGCCATAACTCGCTCCGTACTTACAGGTTAATCAAACGTTTTGCTTGATCCAATTCAAAAACATTGCCGTCTACCTTAAGGTAGGCAGCGCCCTCTTCTGGGATAATTAACGCCTCTTGCACCCCAGGTAAGGCTAATAACTGGGTTAGCAAGCTCTCGCGGCGCGCTGTATCTTCTATATTAACACCGATAGGCAGAATATGAGATCGCACCTTACTAACATTTGTCATGCCCGCGGCCAGCCAAAACCAAAATGCCATACACGCGGCTACTAATAAAAACACGCCCGCTCCGCCAAGTTCTTGATATAACAGACCGCCCAGCACACCGCCTAAAAAAGCCCCTAAAAACTGGCTAGTGGAATAAATTCCCATGGCGGTGCCTTTAGCGCCAGCTGGTGCCAACATGGATAAAAATGCCGGTAATGAGGCTTCCATAAAATTAAAGGCGGTAAAATACAGCAACATAGCAACGGCCAATACGGCTATATGACCTTGGCCCGTCGCCATTAAAATAAGTGACACCATCATCACTAAAATAGAGGCCAAAAACAGCTGTTTATTCATATTACGCTTAGCCCCTAATATTAAGAAAGGTACAATTAATATGAATGATAACAACAACATAGGAAGGTATAGCCACCAATGACGCTCCGCCGCTAACCCCGCATCTAGCAAGGTCAACGGAAATGCCACAAACACGGCCGTCAGCGTTAAGTGCAGCAGCATAATGCCAAAGTCGAGGCGCAACAATTGCTTATCTTTTAATAAGCGACTAAATAACTCAGGTGCAGCGGTTACATCACGAATTTGGCCTTTGTGTATGCTATTGGGCAACATAAAATATACCATTACCATACCCACGATAGACAAAACAGCGGTTGCCCAAAACACACCAGACAAACCAAAAAAAGAGGCCAATACTGGGCCTAACACCATGGCAATAGCAAATGAAATACCAATACAGACGCCAATGATCGCCATGGCTTTAGTGCGGTTTTCTTCATGGGTAATATCTGCGGCTAAGGCTAAAATAGCGCCAGCTATCGCCCCTGAACCTTGTAAGACTCGACCTATCGCCACGCCATAAACAGACTCAGACATAGCAGCAACCACTGAGCCTAAAGCAAACAGCGCTAAACCACCATAAATAACAGGTTTTCGCCCAATACGATCCGATAGCCAGCCGGCGGGTATCTGTAATGCCGCTTGGGTTAGACCGTATACACCAATGACGATACCCACCCACAAAGGCGAAAAGCCAATCAGCTCGTCACCGTATAATGCAAACACCGGCATGATCATAAACAGGCCCAGCATTCGCATGCCAAAGATGCCTGCTAGGGTAAAGGAGGCCCGCCGTTCGCGGGGGCTAAAACCTTGCTCGTCGCTCATGAATCCTCTGCACTGTGGTAGTAGATAATAAATGGCCGCTAGTTTAGCACGGAGCGGCGCTCTAGATTAATGCTTATTCTTCCTTGGCTGGCTATTAAAGCAATGCCATACTAGTTGATCGAATTTACAGCGAGGTGCAGTTGCAGATGAAGAAAATCGAAGTACGCGGAGCCCGAACCCATAACCTGAAAAATATCAGTGTGGATTTACCCAGAGATAAGCTGATAGTGATCACAGGTTTATCTGGTTCTGGAAAATCATCCCTTGCCTTCGATACTCTTTATGCCGAAGGGCAGCGGCGCTATGTGGAGTCTCTGTCGGCCTATGCGCGTCAGTTTCTCTCTTTAATGGAAAAGCCCGATGTAGATCACATTGAAGGCTTATCACCGGCTATTTCTATTGAACAAAAGTCAACGTCGCATAATCCACGCTCTACCGTGGGCACCATTACCGAAATTTATGATTACCTGCGACTGTTATTTGCTCGCGTTGGTGAGCCTCGTTGCCCCACACACGCCCTGCCCTTAACCGCACAAACTATTAGCCAAATGGTCGATAAGGTATTAGCACAGCCCGAAGGCGAAAAGCTGATGTTATTGGCACCTGTGGTGCGTGACCGTAAAGGCGAGCACACCAAGTTACTAGACAACCTCTCGGCACAGGGGTTTATTCGCGCCCGAATCGACGGTGAAGTCTGCGATTTATCGGATCCGCCCACGCTAGAGCTACAAAAAAAGCACACCATAGAAGTGGTGGTCGACCGTTTTAAAGTGCGCGACGATCTGCAACTGCGCTTAGCCGAATCTTTTGAAGCTGCGCTGGAACTGTCGGGTGGCATTGCCTCTGTGGTGGCCATGGATGATAGCAATGATACTGAGTTGGTCTTTTCCGCCAACTTTGCTTGCCCGCAGTGTGGTTACTCTATTGCCGAGTTAGAGCCGCGTATCTTTTCGTTTAATAACCCAGCAGGGGCCTGTGAAACCTGTGATGGCTTGGGGGCGCAGCAAGTAGTGGATCCCGATAAGGTGATCAGCAATCCCGAGCTCAGTTTATCGGGCGGGGCTATTCGCGGCTGGGACAAACGCAGCTACTACTATTATCAAATGCTGAAGTCGCTGGCTGAGCATTATGATTTTGATCTAGAAGAGCCCTATCAAGAGTTAACAGAAGACGTGAAACAAGCGGTACTATATGGCTCGGGTCGCACTAACATCGAATTTAAATACATGAACGACAGAGGCGATGTGCTGGTACGCAAGCACCCCTTTGAAGGTATTGTGCATAATATGACCCGGCGCTATCGCGAAACCGAGTCAAACTCGGTGCGCGATGAGTTGGCCAAATATCAAAGCCATCAAGCCTGCCCGACTTGTAGCGGCACCCGCCTTAAAGAAGGGCCGCGTAATGTGTTTGTGGCAGAGCACACCTTGCCACAAGTGGCCAATATGGCGATTGGTGAAGCCCATGAGTTTTTCACTAATATGGAGCTGAGCGGCCAAAAAGCGCAAATTGCCGATAAGATTTTTAAAGAAATCGTTGCCCGCCTGGGGTTCTTGGTGAACGTGGGCCTTAATTATCTGACGCTGTCACGCAGCGCCGATACCTTATCGGGCGGTGAAGCCCAGCGTATTCGCTTGGCCAGCCAAATTGGTGCCGGCTTAGTGGGCGTTATGTATGTACTCGATGAACCCAGCATTGGCCTACATCAGCGCGATAATGAGCGCTTACTGACTACCTTGGTGCACCTGCGTGATTTGGGTAATACAGTGATAGTCGTAGAGCACGATGAAGATGCGATTCTTGCCGCCGATTATGTATTAGACATTGGTCCTGGTGCAGGTGTGCATGGCGGCGAGATAGTGGCCGAGGGTACCCCCGCCGAGGTAATGGCCAATGATGAGTCATTAACCGGTGCTTATTTATCCGGTAAAAAGAGTATTGCTGTTCCGGCTGAGCGCACTCCAACAAGTGAGCACTGGCTTACTTTAAAAGGCGCAACAGGCAATAACTTAAAAAATGTCGACTTACAGTTACCACTGGGGTTAATGACCTGTGTCACTGGGGTATCGGGGTCAGGCAAGTCGACCCTTATTAACAACACCTTATTCCCCATTGCTCATCGCGAACTCAATAAAGCGACGGTGAGCCAGCCCGCCCCTTATCGCAGCATAGAGGGCATGGAAAAGCTCGATAAAGTGGTGGATATTGACCAAAGCCCGATTGGTCGTACGCCACGCTCCAACCCTGCCACCTATACCGGTATTTTTACCCCCATTCGTGAGCTATTTGCCGCCACTCAAGAAGCACGCTCTCGTGGCTATAAACCAGGTCGCTTCTCGTTTAACGTCAAAGGCGGCCGTTGTGAGGCCTGCCAAGGTGATGGTTTAATTAAGGTGGAAATGCACTTTTTACCGGATGTGTATGTGCCTTGTGATGTGTGTAAAAGCCACAGATACAATCGAGAAACCTTAGAGATAAAATATAAGGGCTTAAACATTCACGAAGTGTTAGATATGACGGTAGAAGCGGCCTGCGAATTTTTCGCCCCCGTGCCGGCTATTCACCGCAAGCTACAAACCCTGATGGACGTTGGTTTATCCTATGTGCGACTCGGTCAATCTGCCACTACCTTATCGGGTGGTGAAGCGCAGCGGGTAAAACTGGCTAAAGAGTTATCGAAGCGCGATACCGGCCAAACCTTATATATTTTAGATGAGCCCACTACTGGCCTGCATTTTCAAGATATTCAATTATTGTTAACCGTGCTGAACCGCTTGCGCGATCATGGCAATACGGTGGTGATTATTGAGCACAACCTAGATGTGGTGAAAACTGCCGACTGGATTGTTGATATTGGTCCAGAAGGCGGCAGCGGCGGTGGTCAGATCTTGGTAACCGGCACCCCAGAAACCGTGGCCGAACACCCCACCTCACACACAGCCCGCTTCTTGAAACCTATGTTGGAGAAAGCAGCGTCTAGCTAAAAGCGAAAAGACTAAGGGCTTGTTGCAACGGAATCCACGGAACCCACAGAAAAATAGGGATAAGATCTGAAAGGGATTTTTAATAGTAAAGGCTGAGACTCGTATGCTATACGCCATATGCTTTACGTAAAAACCGCTGCTTCTGGCGGTGGTTTTGTAGGCGAATGCTTGCTCTCGCATTGTACCGAAGAGGCAACGTTTTTTTCGCACAGCATATGGCGTATAGCCTTCTTTCGCCCTTACAAATAATAATCTCTTTAGGTTTTCATTTTTCCGTGAATTCCGTGTTCTTCCGTTGCGAAAAATCTTTAATCTCTGTTTAGCTAGGCGCCTAGCTCTCTAGCCCTTTAAACTGACAACTTACGGCTTACGGCTCTTTGAAGGAGCTTGCCATTGCACCTTAAACACTGTGGGCCAGCGCTTGCCGGTAAGGTAAAACACCTGCGCTTGCTCGTCATAAGTAATGCCATTTAATACCGACTCGGGATGACGGCGGCCACTTTCAGCAACTAAGTGACTGGCATCTATCTCTGCGTCAACCTGGCCGGTCGCCTTATTAATGCGGACTAAGCGCGGCTCTTTCCAAACATTGGCGTAAATATGCTCACCCACGCAGGCTAACTCATTAAGTTGGGGTACGGTCTCTTTATTCAGTGTCACATTTAGCTGTTTTATCATAGTAAAGTCATGAGGATCGCGTTGATACAAGCGACTAGAACCATCGCTCATCCATAAATTATCACCATCAAAGCACAAGCCCCAGCCTTCGCCTGAATACTCAAATGTGTGCACTAAGGCTAAGCTCTCAAGGTCGTATACCAGTGCCAGCCCTTTACGCCAGGTTAGCTGAATTAATTGCTGCCCCACCCGCGCTAGCCCTTCGCCAAAATAAGCGCGCTCTAACTCCACACTCGCCAACACCTCACCCGTGAGTGGGTTCACTTTACGTAAGCTGCTCGCACCATATAAGCCGGTACTTTCATAGAATACGCCTTGGTGCCAGTGCAACCCTTGCGTAAAGGCGTTGGCGTCGTGAGGTAGGCGCTCAATCACTTTTACCCCCAGTTGCTCAACGGCACGAGCGGGGCTGGCAACTGTCATTACACACAATAACAGTATCAGCAGACGCCACTGAATATTGATAAGATAAATGGTTTTTCTCCCTCTGATAAGCCAAGGTGTCGATTGTTGTCGCAATACAAAAACGCCTAGAGTGGGGCTAAAGTATTGATGAGTAAGAATTCAGCCGCTAGTCTAGATAAAAGTAACCCTCTGAATCATAGTAAAAAACTTGCACTTATACCGATTTAGATAGAAATTTAAAGCGCTAACAATAATTAATATTAATAGCACAATAGAAGAGAGTCCCGCTGCATCTTTATTATCATCACCGCAGCCATTATTAATGTCTCATTCAGTTAGGAGCATCACCATGAAAAAATTATTTAACGTTCTTAATCCGCTGCTTATTTTATCACTCATGATGGGCACCATGCCGATAGCTGTACAGGCGCAACCCAGCCAGCTGGTTTCTACTCAAAGCGCATTAGATGCGGTACAGATTAGTGCAGAACGTGAGCGTATTAATGATTTATTGGCCCGCACCGAGGTACAAGAGCAACTAGTAAATTACGGCGTAGAAATGAGCGAAGTTGAAGCCCGTGTTGCGGCTATGTCTGATCAAGAAGTACTGCAAATGGCCGACCAGCTCGACAATATGCCCGCCGGTGCAAACGCCGTTATTGGCGCCCTGCTTACGGTGTTTATCGTGCTGCTGATAACCGACTTACTGGGCTTAACTAACGTTTATCCCTTTACTCGCTAATGATGAAGAATATGATGTTATTAACAAAGGCTCGCATGGCGAGCCTTTTTGCCTTATTGACGCTGGGCTTACTAAGCGGCTGTGCCAGTCAACCTCAGTTATCTCAAGACACGGCAACCGCGCTCCCCCAGCAGTCTTATATTACAGGGGTGCCCTTTTATAGTCAGCGTGACTTTCAATGTGGCCCGGCGGCTTTATCGATGGCATTAGCTGCCAGCGGCCAGTCTGCGTCGGTAGATGAGCTGATCCCTCAGGTATTTTTGCCCGGCCGCGAAGGCAGCGTACAACCCGAAATGCTCGCCACAGTGCGCCGCCACCAGCGTATTAGTTATCCGCTTAATGGCAGCTTTGATGCGCTATTAACAGAAGTGAATGCCGGACACCCAGTGGTGGTATTGCAAAACCTAGGCTTATCTTTTTTGCCGATGTGGCACTACGCCGTGGTTATTGGTTATGACAGAGAGCGCCAACACCTTATTTTGCACAGCGGCGAACAATCGCGTCAGGTCATAGAAATGAGCCGCTTTGATGCGACCTGGGCACGCAGTGATCGCTGGGCCATGGTGGTGTTACCGCCAGCACAATTACCCCACTCGCTGACTCCCACCGCCGTTATGGATAGCATATCGGCCTTTGAAGCGGCCAACTCTGCTACCAAGGCGCTACCCGCTTGGCACGCAGTGGTGAGTCGTTGGCCAGAGCAGGCGTTTGGCTGGTTTGCCCTCGGTAATGCCTTGCACGCCAACGGTGAGCCAAAAGCCGCCGCCCAAGCCTTTACTCAAGCCACCCAAGCGGATGATAGCCTCGCCGTTGCTTGGCTAAACCTAGGCCTAACGCAGCAAGGACTGGGTGAAATAGAAGCCGCCCGCGCCAGCTTACAAAAAGCCGCAGCCCTGCCGGGCAAGTGGCAAGCGCAAGCCAAGCAGGCATTAGCGAAACTTTAATAAATGTGGAATAAATAGACAATATGGCATTGGATTTTGTAGGGTCGATTTCAATCGACCGTTAACCTGTGCCTCAATTTTGGTCCAATGAATTGGACCCTACAAAAATACAACCCGATTTTATTCAACATTGCCGCTCTGCGGCAGGTTAATACATGGCTTCGTCTGAGGTGAGCATTTTCACCAGCCGACGACGGGTGACTAATCCTAGGCCTTGTTGACCGATGGGGATCAAAAAGCCACGGATGTCTTCTTTTTGGATAATTTTAAAACCTGTTAGCAAAGAGGCATCTTCACTAAGCTCCATCAACTGTAAGTTATCTTTAAGCAATGGTGTGAGTAGTTCATTTAAAGTGGGCAATTGTTCAGACTCATGTTGTTGATAAGCCTGCTCCAGTACACTCTTCTTCAACAAATAGCACTGTTCTTGTTGGCGAATAACCAACCACAGTGCTGGCTGCTCAATGAGGGTTGCAATGGAGTCATGCTCTGGGGGACGTTTCTGCTCAGTAGCGCCCAAGTCTACTATTATAAATTCAAAATGCGCCAACTCAGACAGGTAACGCTGAGCCAAGGCAGCACGCAAGGGGTGAGTTTGCAGTAAACGCCCTTGCTGTTTTAGCAGGGTGAGAATTAGTGAGGGCTGGCGAAAACCATGTTGGCATACTAAATTGGCGGTTAATACTACCGTCATGGCCGGAAACATCGCTTCGGCACTCAGTGATAACTCCAATACTGTGGCTATGGCGGCTAACGGCGCATGTAACATGGCGCCCATCATGGCCGCCATGCCAAGTAATGCATATAAGCCCGGTTCAGATCCTCCCGGTACCAAGGCACCGGCAATGCCTCCGGCACACACCCCCAGCATTAACATAGGGGCAATTTGCCCACCAGGCACACCAAAGCCAATGGCGGCCGCCGTGGCCACTAACTTAGCGCCCAGCACCAACAACAAGAGTAATACAGGCAGCTGATCAGCCAAAGTGGCATTAATCGTATCGTAACCTGAGCCTAATATTTGCGGTACAAATAACGCCAGACTGCCCGTAATAAATCCCGCTAATAACAAACGAACCGCGCGAGATTTAACAGGAAAACGTAAAAACAGCCGCACCAAATAGTGGAACAATACCGCGACGATTCCCACCCAAACCCCTGTCATTAATAAACTGGGAATATCACCATAATCAGCCAACGACAAACGAGTTGGCGTTAATATGGAATGAGTGCCCAACAGTGAGCCAGTAAAGGCAGAGGCGGTAATGGCTGAGGCAATAATAGGGGCGAAACCTAATATACTGTATTCCATTAACACCACTTCCATGGCAAACAGCACTCCCGCTAAGGGCGTATTAAAGGCCGCCGAAATGGCTGCCGCCGTGCCACACCCCACCAACAACCGTAATTGGCTGGGTGGCCGATCAGTATACTGCCCCAATAAGCTTGCAACCCCAGATCCCATTTGCACCGCAGGCCCTTCTCGCCCCACGCTGTGCCCAGATCCTAATGAAATAAGGGCCGCCACAAATTGAAACAGCGTATTGGCCAAGGGTAAGCGGCCACGACCAAACTGCAACCGCTCTAATACATAGACTAACCCCACACTTTGCGCCGACTTAGGGGTAAAGCGGTATAACAAAATAAGCAAACAACTGCCTAATATGGGCAAGCCAAAACGCCACCCCATCGACAGTGATTCAAAGTCTTCTAAAGTCTCACCATTTAGCCTACCCAATACCAGGTTGAGTAATGCAATAAAGCTTGCCATCACTAAGCCCGCTACCACGCCAATAACACAGCCCATGACCACTAACAGTAATAGGCTGTGTGACGGACCAGTAAATAACTGGCGTAGCGTTCTTTTAGAATGGCTCATGATTCATCTCGCCCCTTATTTTCGATCACGCCCAATAGCCAGCTCAGCATATCATCGGCCAGTTGTGCATGAGCCACACCAAAGGCTGCAACCACGGCTGGCACCTCTACCGCGTCTGGGGCTTGATGCACCACAAACTGCTTGCTGGCCAATAGGGTACGGCTTTGATGCTCAATTAACTGTGCATCAAAGTAAATCACGACTCTCGGCTTATCTTGTTGATATTCAGTATAAAAGGCACGTAATGCTCCCTGTAATTCAAGGTCTGCTGGCAAGGCTTCATGATCACTAATAATATGCTCAAAGTGGTTATATTGTTGCCATCGAGTGATGAGCTGATCGCGAAACAGCACAGGCACAGAGGTCGCCCATTGTGCACCTTGATACACACTCAACTGGTTTGGCTTGGGGCTTACCGTTATTCTTTCGCCAGCTAGTAAGCCATTGGCTTGAGGGCGATTAATCTGCAAGGTAATGGCAAGGGGGCGCTCAGTATCTGTCTGAAGATCGAGGGGCTGCGAGGGTAAGTGATAAAGAGTCACCGGCTCAGGCTTAGGTAACACTGAGCACGCCGCCAGCATCAAAGGTAACAACAAAACCCCCAGTGTTTGATAGCGTCTTAGTTTGGTGGTGTTCATGGCTGAAACTCCGTTATATTGTCGCTACCCATTAAGAAGTTCACAGGATCTTGCTCTAACCGTCGAGAAAGCTCACCCAACCTCGTCAAGGTGCTACGCAATTCACGCATCATGGGTTGCAACTCCCCCATGCCCTGCAACCCCGAGCTTAATGCCTGTTGGTTATCCTTTAGTAAATGCTCTATTTGCGCACTGCTGCGGCTAAGTGATGCCAGTGCGTTATCGGCATGACTCCATAATCGCTCACCTTTATGATCAAGCTGATGCTCGACATCACTAATTAAACGATTGGCACGGGTCATGGCCATTTTCATTTGTTGGCTCGCCGCCACTATATCTTGCACCCCTTGGCGCAATTCTGCTTTTTGCTCGCTCACCAGCGCAGTCGTGGTTTCTAAATTAGCCAAGACTTGACTAAAGTGCTCACTATTTTCTTTTGAAAATAATCGGTTGGCATTATCAACTAATAAGGTCACAGACTGCATTAAATCCTCACTGTTGAGCCTGAGCCGTGCAATAGGAGAAGGCGTGGCAACAATCTGAGGTATGTCGCCGTTTTTACTCTCGAGTAAAGGACTGTTTGGCGACCCTTGGCTCAGCTGAATGCTGGCAATCCCCGTAATAAGGGCAAGAGATAATCGAGCTTGGGTATCAACTTTAATGGGCGCTTGCTCGGTGAGCCTAACTCTAGCCCACACTTGGCGAGGGTCGTGCTTATCAAGCGACAGCTGTGTCACTACCCCCACACGAATGCCACTGTATTCGACTCTGCTCCCTATACTGAGCCCAGTTACAGCTTCACGAAAAACAATATCGTATAACTGTGAATCTTGTTGGTCACTCGCCTTCACCAGCCACAAGCTAAATAACAAAATACCGCCAGCCACTGCCAGCGTAAATAGACCAATTAATACATGATGGGCGCGGGTTTCCATTATTTACTCCTGAGCGAAAGCATTCGCCGACTGTTGAGCACTGCGGCCTCGGGGACCCTGAAAATAGTCGCGGATCCAAGGATTATCGGTCAATGCGACCTTAGGCAAACTATCGACGACTAAGACCCGCTTTTGCGATAATACTGCCACACGATCGCAGCAGGCATACAAGGTATCAAGATCGTGAGTCACCAAAAATACGGTTAATTTAAGTGCATCACGCAAGGTTAATAACAGGCGATCAAATGCCGCAGCAGCAATAGGATCAAGCCCTGCAGTTGGCTCATCTAAAAATAAAATATCCGGATCCAGCGCCAACGATCGTGCTAACGCCGCACGCTTTACCATGCCACCAGAAAGCTCCGCTGGGTATTTATTCGCAGCCGTTCGCGATAACCCCACCAGGCCGATCTTAACCATGGCCAGTGCCGCGGCCTCTTGGCGCGATAGCCCCGCCTGTTCTATTAGCGCCAGTGCAATATTTTCTTGTATGGTGAGGGAGGAATACAAAGCCCCCTTTTGAAACAAGACCCCAATACGCTGTTGCAATTGGTGGCGCTTGGCTGGGGCCAGTGCCGGCATATTATGCTCAAATAGCCGCACTGTGCCGGCATTAGGTTGACGTAATCCAACAATGGATCGTAACAATACTGATTTACCCGTACCCGATCCGCCCACTACACCTAAGATCTCACCGCGATAAACACTCAGATCCAGCTCTTGATGCACCACATGGCTGCCAAACCGATTCACCAGGTTTTGCACCTCAATGATCACCTGTTTGGTATGCACTACCATCCCATCTCCATCAAAAATAGTGCCGCAATAGCATCTAATAAGATCACCACAAAAATAGATTGCACCACGCTCGAGGTAGTATGTTGCCCCACAGACTGTGCACTTCCACTGACTTTAAAGCCTTCTAAGCAACCAATAAGGGCAATTAATAAAGCAAAAATAGGGGCTTTACCTAGGCCTATCCATAAGTGTCGCAGAGGAATTTGCTGCAAAATAGACAGATACTGTACGAATGAAATATCCAGCGCTAATAACGACACCATGGCCCCGCCAGCTAAGCCGGATAACACGGCAATAAATGCCAATAAGGGTAAGGCAATGACTAAGGCTAATAGTCGAGGTAATACCAATAATGTAATAGGGTCAAGCCCTTGAATACGCAGCGCATCCAATTCTTCGTTTATTTTCATTGAGCCTAGCTGTGCGGTAAATGCGCTCGCCGTGCGCCCCGCCAACAAGATAGCCGTTAATAAAACGCCAAACTCCCGTAAAAAAGAATAGGCAACTAAGTCGACCGTATACAGGGTTGCGCCAAAGTTAACCAAAACGGTGGCCCCTAAAAACGCCACTACGGCGCCCACTAAAAAAGTGAGTAAGGCAACAATGGGCACGGCATTTAGTCCGCATTGCTGCATTTGCGCCACTAAGGCCGTCAGGCGCCAGCGTCTTGGTATAAATAATGAGCTAACCAAGGTACTTAATGTCAGCCCCATAAAGCCAAGCAAAAGCACACACTGCTGCCAACCACTCAGTACTTTTTTACCTAAATAGGCAAGGCTGTCCGTCCAATGTGACGCAACAGCAGCCTCAGGCGCGGGTGTGCCAATAGCATCAGCCACCGCCTGCAATAAGGCACGGCGTTCAGCAGATAGACCTGTAGCGCTGGGCAGTAATTGGCTTAGGGTATTGGCCCCTACACACTCAATGAGCAAACTGGCTCCGGCTGTGTCTAACGCAGTTAATTGGCGCACATCCAACTGATGGATAACAGAGGTGACCGCGCCTAAGTCCTGCTTTAATTGGCGATAATGCGCTAAAGTCCACGGCCCTTTCAGCTGTGCGCATCCCTTCACTAACGTTAGGGATGGGCGATCATCTCCCATGCATTAGCCCCTATAAACAATAACTCAAATGAAACACCTATTGTCTGGCATCCCAGCTATAACCACAACAAGAAGGCGGTTTTATGCTAGGATATAGCCGTATTTTTTACTAAAGTGAGAAGCCTAACCATGTCAGTTGAACAACAATTACTTACCCGCAGCAACCACAGCTGTGAACTTTGTGCCGCCACCGACTCGCTCGCCATACACGCCGTGGCTCCTCATAATGGCGATCAGGCCGAACATTGTGTTTTACTGTGCGCAACGTGTCGCAACGAATTAACAGCGCCACAAGACCAAAACCACTGGCGCTGCTTAAACGATAGCATGTGGAACACAGAGCCTGCTGTACAAGTCTTGGCTTGGCGTACTCTAAAACAATTATCCACTGAAGTTTGGGCGCAAGACTTATTAGATATGATGTACTTAGAGCCAGAAGTACAAGCATGGGTTGAAGCCGGTGTGGCGGATGAAGAAGAAGATGACAGTGAAGTACTGTTAGATAGCAATGGCGTGCGCTTACAGGCCGGTGACTCTGTGACTATCATCAAAGATTTAGACGTAAAAGGCGCCGGCTTTACCGCCAAACGCGGCACTCTAGTTAAAAATATTGGCCTTAATGCCAGCCTGCCTGGCCACATTATGGGCCGTGTTAATGGCATGCAAATTCAATTAGTGGCCGCCTTTTTAAAGAAAGTGTAAGAAAAGATACGCAAAGGATGCAGTGTAAAGCGTGAAGAGGACGGGCCAAAACAGGCACCCCCATATTTGCGTAATAGAATGGCTGGCAGCTAAAGCGCCAGCTTACAAAGCACAGCGTCTTTACCCTTCACTTCTTACGCTTTACCCCTCACATTTTTTAGCAGGTTCCTATGTATAAATTAGTATTTTTTGTACCCGAGTCGCATCTTGAACAAGTGAAATCAGCGGTATTTGCTACGGGTGCGGGTCAGATTGGCGATTATGAACAATGCTGCTTTGAAACTCGCGGCACTGGTCAGTTTAAACCCATGGCCGCCGCCAGCCCTTTTATTGGCAAAGCCGGTCAGCTTGAACAAGTGGCAGAGGTACGCGTGGAGTTAGTCTGCGATGATCAGCTAATTAGGCCCGCCATTGCCGCCCTTCGTACCGCTCACCCTTACGAAGAACCCGCCTTTGATGCCTGGCAACTTAGTGAATTTTAAATAACGACTCAGCCAAACACTCACGGCTTTCTCACCACGACTCTTTGCTGCTAAGCTTTTTATTTTGGAGCCTGCTATGTCTACCTTTTGCACTCACCCTTGCCCCTTGGGTTGGCTCACACTAGCAACAAGCATCGATGCCAATCAGCAAGAGGTGATCACCGCCTTAAACTTTAGTGATGATATTGAACAGCCCTGCGCCCCTTCAACACCTTTGCAGCAAGAAGCCTGCCGGCAGCTAGACCAATACTTTTCAGGAGCACGCCAGCACTTTAGTTTACCCCTAGCGCCGCAGGGTACCGATTTTCAGCAAGGCGTTTGGCAAGCGCTACTCAAGATCCCTTTTGGTGAGCATTGCAGCTATAAAACCATAGCCGAACAAATTAATAATCCCAAAGCGGTGCGGGCGGTGGGCTTAGCTAATAGCCGCAACCCAATTGCGCTCATTATTCCCTGTCATAGAGTGATTGGCGCCAGTGGCAAGCTGGTCGGTTATGCCGGTGGTGTCGAGCGCAAAGCTTGGCTGTTAAAACATGAAGCCCGTGTTGTTGCTTAATGCATTACATGCGCCATTAAAGCAGTGTGCGACATTCGCCATAGCCAAGGTGCGCCAAGTCGTAAAACACCCGTGGAATATACGCTTTATCTAGGCGCGATCCTCCACCAAAATAAAAATACCTCAATATTTTCAAACCCTTATGAAATATGCAATTTACAACTAGATTAAATAGGTCATTTTAGTGGCGTAAATTACTTAGGCGCTGGGGTAGTATTTATCTCGCAGGAAGCACCACCTACTAGAATGCTAGGTCGCCAAGATGGCAATAAGGACAGCTCAAGGATTGAGAGTAGGCATCGTTAGGAAAACGAGCCGTTAGGATGACACAAGGACACCTCAAGGATTGAGAGCAGGCATCGTTAGGAAAACGAGCCGTCAAGATGACAACAGGACACCTCAAGGATTGAGAGCGGTAACGTCAAGAGGACGTTCCATTAGGATGATAAAAGGACTGCCCAACGGATATGGGAAAAGGAAAGCTAACAAGGAACTGGCACGTCAGGGATTGCAGGGAGCAATATCGGTTGATGGACTAAACCACATAGACGATCTAAAAAGGGGCAACTTAGGTTGCCCCTTTTCTATTTCTCTTTTCGTATTTTCGGTGTTGAACTGATAGCTAACAGCTTAAAGCATACCGCTGCCCGAAGGGCTCCCTAGCTGTTGGGCATTTTAATCACTAAGCAATCCATGCCTTGGCGCTCTAAACGGGCGCAAGATTGCTTAGCTTGCTCTTGCTGCAAATCCACTAATTGTGAACGGTATAAAATACGATCACTCAAGCTAACTTCACTCACCTTTATTTGAGAAGGCTTAATATTATCCAATTGGCGTTGGGCATTAGCGGCTCTGGTTTTCGCTTGCTTTGAACCTTGAAAAGAGCCGACTTGTATCGCCCAACCCAGAGCTGAGCCTGTAGACTGACTTGAAGACTGCACCGATGCCGCTGCAGGTAACGGCTTAGGCGCCACAGGCGGCTGTGCCGCCACCTCAACCACAGCGGGTGATCGTGTATTCACTTTGGTATCCGGCGCTTTACGTGTCACTTTACGCACAGTTTGCGTACTAATTACAATATTACTCACCGGCGCCGCCACGGTTTTATTAGCGCCATTAGGGGAAAGTTGCGCCAGCTGTTCAGCTTGAACAAAACTTTTATCCAGCAGGGCTGTCATTTCAGCATTACGCGAGCGCGAGCTTTTCCCCCCCATCACCACGCCCACTAAACGTTGACCGTCTCTCAGTACAGAGGTGGCCACATTAAAGCCAGAAGCACGAATATAGCCCGTCTTCATACCATCGGTACCGGCATAATCTTTTACCATGCGATTATGACTATCGTAGGTTTTACCATTAAAAGTAAAAGTAAGTGTCGAAAAGTAGTGGTAATAATCAGCATGACCCTTCATTAAACGCATTGCGAGAATAGCCAAGTCACGGGCCGTTGAGCGCTGTTCATTATCGGGCAAGCCAGACGCATTACGAAAGGTAGTCGCTGTCATATTCAATGCCTTGGCCTTAGCCGTCATTATATTGGCAAACTCGCGCTCCGTTCCCCCTAATGCTTCTGCTACTACCACGGCGGCATCGTTCGCTGAGCGTACAATAAGTGCAGGAATGGCATCGCGCACTCGCAGCCGATCGCCCTCGGCTAATGAAATATTGGTTTGTGGCATAGAGGCGGCGTGGGCCGATACTGGCATACGGGTATCCAGTTTCATTAAGCCATTATCCATGGCGTCAAACAGGAGATAAAGCGTCATCATCTTGGTTAACGAAGCAGGGTAACGGGGCTCATCGGCACGATCGGCATGCAAAACTTCACCGCTGTTAGCATTGACGATAATAGCCGCGTATTTAGGGTTATCTTCTCCCTCACCTTCTTGCTGGGTATCGGCATTCACTTGCCCGATGCCTACACATAATAGCGCCATTGCTAGCAGCCACTGGCTTGTTATCTGACGTATTGAAACTAACATAGCAAGCTCCTCATCATCCTTAATAATAAAAGATCACTATTATAAAAAGGCGCCATAGGCGCCTTTTTATAACAAGTAATGGTCGTTACGCACTTAGGTTAGGGGCTAACCACTTCTCTGCTACTTCTCGCGTCATCCCTTTACGCTCGGCATAGTCGAGCAATTGATCTTCTTGAATTTGGGCAACGGCAAAATAGCGGGTATTGGGGTACGAAAAGTAAAAGCCCGCCACAGCAGCACCAGGCCACATGGCATAAGACTCTGTTAAGCGCATACCAATACGTTTTTCTACTTCTAACCAGTTCCACAGCGTACCTTTTTCGGTGTGCTCAGGACAAGCAGGATAACCCGGTGCCGGACGTATACCGTCGTATTTCTCACGAATTAATTCGTCATTGCCCAGCGTCTCATCGGCCGCATAACCCCAATATTCGCGACGCACTAACAAGTGCAAGTATTCGGCAAAGGCTTCTGCTAAACGATCTGCTACCGAGCCGGCTAAAATGGCGTTATAGTCATCTTCTGCGTCTTTATAGGCACGGATAATATCATCTTCACCAATACCCCCCGTCACCGCAAAGCCGCCAATATAGTCTGGCTGTGTTCCTTTAGGTGCCACATAGTCGGCTAAGCAATAGTTAGGGAAGCCGTCTTTTTTCTCGGTTTGTTGACGCAAGAAACGTAAAGTTTGTAATACCTGAGTGCGTGACTCATCGGTATAAATCTCTACGTCGTCCCCCACACTGTTAGCCGGATATAACCCAATCACGCCCGCACAACTCAAGGTGGCGTCTTTTTCTAGCTTATCGAGCATGGCTTGGGCGTCGGCATACAACTTAGTCGCCTCAACTCCCACCACTTCGTCTTCTAAAATACGGGGGAATTTACCCGCCAGCCCCCAGGTCATAAAGAAGGGAGACCAGTCGATATATTCACGCACTACAGAAATCGGCGTGTTATGAAACTCATGTATGCCAGGCTTAGCCGGTACTGGTGGCACATAAGTGTTCCAATCAATGTCGACTTTATTGGCCCGCGCCTCGGCCAAGGTCACAGGCCGAGTGCGCGGCTTTTTACGGGCGTGCTGATCCCGCACCACCTCATATTCTTTATTTAATCGCTCAACAAAAGCCGGTTTATTTTCTTTGCTAAGCAGAGTTTGTACCACACCCACAGCACGAGAGGCATTGGATACATACACCACTGGCTCATCGTAATTTTGTTCAATTTTTACTGCTGTGTGTGCTTTAGAGGTAGTGGCCCCCCCAATTAATAGCGGTATGGTAAAGCCTTGACGCTGCATCTCTTTGGCCACGTTGACCATTTCATCGAGCGAGGGCGTGATCAAACCCGATAAGCCAATCATGTCGGCATTCACTTCGCGCGCGGTTTGTAAGATTTTCTCACAGGGCACCATAACCCCTAAATCAATCACTTCAAAGTTATTACATTGCAGCACCACACCCACAATGTTTTTACCAATATCGTGTACGTCGCCCTTTACCGTGGCCATCACAACTCGGCCATTACTTTGCCCCACCTCTTTACTGGCTTCAATATAAGGGTTGAGATAAGCCACGGCGCGCTTCATGACTCGTGCCGATTTCACCACTTGCGGCAAGAACATTTTGCCGGCGCCAAATAGGTCGCCCACCACATTCATGCCATCCATTAATGGCCCTTCAATCACATCGAGAGGACGGGCGGCTTCAAGGCGCGCTGCTTCAGTATCTTCTTCAATAAAATCCGTTAAGCCTTTCACTAAAGAGTGCGATAAGCGCTCATTAACTGGCCAAGTGCGCCACTCTAAATCGCGCGGATCAACCGCCTCACTGCCACTATTACGATAACGTTCGGCAATTTCTAATAAGGCTTCGGTGGCCTCTTCGCTTTCGTTAAGCACCACAGCTATGACTTTTTCTTTTAGCTCGGGATCTATATCTTCATAGATAGCCAACTGGCCGGCATTAACGATCCCCATGTCCATGCCATTTTTTACCGCATGGTATAAGAACACAGAGTGAATAGCCTCTCGCACCACTTCGTTACCCCGAAACGAGAAGGAAACGTTAGAGACACCGCCGGAGATCATGGCATGAGGTAAGTTGGCCTTAATGTCTTTTACTACGTCAATAAATTCTACGGCGTAGTTATTGTGCTCTTCAATACCGGTGGCCACGGCAAAAATATTGGGGTCGAAGATAATATCTTCCGGTGGGAAGCCGACTTCATCGACCAAGATCCGATAAGCGCGTTCACAAATTTCATATTTACGCGCTCGGGTATCTGCCTGCCCTACTTCATCAAACGCCATTACAATAACGGCGGCACCATAGCGGCGCACTAATTTGGCTTGCTCAATAAAAGGCTCAACGCCTTCCTTCATTGAAATTGAGTTAACCACGCCTTTGCCCTGAATACACTTAAGGCCGGCTTCAATCACCTCCCACTTAGAGGAGTCAATCATAATGGGCACCCGTGAGATATCGGGCTCACCAGCAATTAAGTTTAAAAAGCGCGTCATACAGGCTTTCGAGTCCAACATGCCTTCGTCCATGTTGATATCGATAATTTGCGCGCCGTTTTCTACCTGTTGCAATGCTACTTGCAGCGCTTCATCGTAATTTTCTTCTTTAATTAAGCGCTTAAATTTAGCCGAGCCCGTTACGTTGGTACGTTCACCCACGTTCACAAACATGCTATCGGCAAAAATATTAAAGGGCTCAAGGCCTGATAAACGACAAGCAGACGTTATCTCTGGTAAAACGCGCGGCTTAATCCCCGCTACCGCTTCAGCCATCACCCGAATATGTTCAGGGCTAGAGCCACAGCAACCACCCACTAAGTTTAAGAAACCACTTTCAGCCCATTCACGAATATGCTCCGCCATTTCATCGGCTTCTAAATCATATTCACCAAAGGCATTGGGTAAGCCCGCATTAGGGTGGGCCGACACATAGGTCTCACTAATACGTGACAACTCTTGTACGTATTGACGTAACTCATTGGGACCCAGCGCACAGTTCAAACCAAAAGACAGCGGGTTAGCATGGCGCAATGAGTGATAAAAAGCTTCGGTGGTTTGACCGGTGAGAGTTCGGCCTGAAGCGTCGGTAATGGTGCCCGAAATCATCACCGGAATGCGGGTACCTAATTTGTCGAACAGCGTTTCGATGGCAAATACGGCGGCTTTAGCATTTAAGGTATCGAAGATGGTTTCGATCATGAGCATGTGTGCGCCACCGTCAATCAGCGCTTGTGCAGCTTCGGTGTAAGCATCCACTAATTGATCGAAAGAAATATTTCGATAACCCGCATCATTTACATCCGGCGAAATAGAAGCGGTACGGTTGGTGGGGCCCAATACCCCAGCCACAAAGCGCGGTTTATGCGGCTCTTTGGCGGTCCACTCATCTGCCACTTTGCGCGCCAGTTTAGCAGCCTCAAGGTTCATTTCTACCGCCAGCGATTCCATTTGGTAATCGGCCATGGCGATATGAGTCGCATTAAAGGTATTGGTTTCAACAATGTCGGCACCAGCCGCAAAATAATCATTATGTATTTGTGCAATCAGCTCCGGCTGACTTAACACTAATAAATCATTATTGCCCTTAAGATCCGATGGCCAATCGGCAAAGCGCTCACCACGATAGGCGGCTTCTTCTAAACGGTGCGACTGGATCATAGTGCCCATTCCGCCGTCTATAATTAAAATACGCTCGGCAAGCGCCTGTTCTAGCTGAGAAAAAACGGGGGATCTAGACACTATTAACTCCTGTTACAACTGGGTTCCCTTTCGCAAATTGCATCTTATCACACTCTGGCAAACGAGAAATCTAGACATCTATGTCTAGCTCTAAAAAAGATCAAGGCTCAGGGCCAATGTTGTGCAATTTAACCGCAGTTTTTTCTAGGGAAGCACACCTAAATAAGGCACAATAGATACCGCTGGCAAAGACCAGCAAGCTTGCAACTATAATAAAAACTCTTACCGGAACTGTCCCTCATGAGCGTCTATTACACCCTGTGTTTTTTGGCGGCCACGGCGATCACTATCGCTTTCGTCAATCAATATATAATAAAAATACAAACCACCATTGCCATCACCTCTGGCGCCCTCATTATGTCTATTATCATGTTGGTGCTCGGAAAAACGGCTTGGCCAGAACTACAAACCCACGCCATTAATACCCTTGAAAGTCTCGCTTTTGGTGATTTCTTATTACAAGGAATTCTCGGCTTCTTACTGTTTGCTGGCGGCTTAGGTATTAACCTGCCCGCCCTTAAAACTCAGAAGTGGGAAATATCTATCTTAGTGATTGTTGGCGTGCTTATTTCTACCGCTATTGTGGCGCTTGGGCTTTGGTTACTCGCCTATCTTGCTGCCATTCCCATGCCATTTGTATATTGTTTATTATTTGGCGCACTTATTTCCCCCACCGACCCTATTGCCGTGCTGGCCATCGTTAAAAAGCTAGGGGCACCAGAACAAATTGCCATTCAAATTGAAGGCGAGTCCTTGTTTAATGATGGTATTGGCTTGGTCATCTTTTTAACCATTTTTGCTGTGGCTTTTAGCGGCACCGAGGCCACGGTTAGCTCGGTGATGACCCTATTTATGCACGAGGCCATTGGCGGCATTATTTTTGGCGCCTTATTGGGGCTGATGGCACACCTAATGATCAGTGCCACCGACGATGGCTCTATGGAGCTGTTAATGACGCTCTGTATTCCTACCGCCGGCTTCGCACTTGCTAATCTGTTAGGAGTATCTGGCGCCCTGGCTATGGTGGTCACCGGTATTATGATTGGTAACTGGACCCGCTATACCGGCTTTTCTGAGCAGAGTGAAAAATACCTAGATGAGTTTTGGCACTTGTTAGATGAGTTTCTTAACGCCATTTTATTTTTATTGATTGGCTTGGCGATGTTATTAGTGGAGTTTCACTGGCAGGCATGGGTACTCATACTGTGCAGCGTACCCCTAGTGCTGGCCAGCCGCTTTCTGAGTGTTTCTGTACCTTACCTCGCGTTTCGTCGCTTTAGAAGCTACAACAAGTTTTCGGTACGCATTCTTACTTGGGGCGGCTTACGAGGCGGCTTATCGCTCGCCATGGCGCTGTCTATTCCTGCTGGCGTTAAGCTAGGCGCACAAGGACAGTTTGATTTACGGGATATTATTCTAATGATGACCTACGCCATTGTGCTGTTTTCAATCATAGTACAAGGCATGACCATTACCCCTATGATCAACAAGGCCAAGACCGCCGAAAAAGCCGGTTTTCCAATAGAATAATGGTTAACTAAGCTCAACATAAAAAGGCAGGCCCACGGCCTGCCTTTTTTACTGAAACATAAAGTTTCTTAACTCAGGTTAGCATAACTTAGAAACGGTAGCCTAAACCGACCATTAGGCCGATAGGGTCGATGCTGGTGTCAAAATTACCCACTGCCGTAGTCACTTCAGTATCAATATCCATATACCAGATAGAGCCGTTAACAAATAATTTATCAGTCACGGCCATATCAATACCTGCTTGAGCCGCTAAGCCCCAAGAATCATCCGCTTCTACATCGGTGCCCGCCAAAGGTCCACGGCCTTTCTCATCAAAAAAGAAGGTATAGTTAATACCGGCACCTACATACGGGCGTACTTTACTTTGTGCGTTACCAAAATAGTACTGGGCCACTAAACTCGGTGGTAAGTGCTTTACCTTGGCTACCTCGCCAAGGCCTGCTGTTCTCACTGAATGAGAGAAAGGGGTCGCGCCAAGCAACTCTACGCCCCAGTTATCGGTCAGCATGTAAGAAAAGGTTAAGCCAAGCTGAGTATTACTCTGAACATCTAAATGGCCAGTACCTAGCACATCGTCACCACTGCTGTTAGGGGTAACAGTCACGGCGCCACCACGCACTAGAATATCACCGGCTTGGTGAGCAAAAGCAGAAGGGGCCATTAAGGCTGCGGCAACTAACAAAGCAACTTTTTTCATGCTTAATCCTTACTTTATTTTCGAGTAATTGAACTTAATTGCAGTTAGTCTGCCTGAGTCTAGATAACCACTTTTTGATTTAACGCAAACTTGTTGGTAAAAGTGCCTTTATTACTGCTTTTTTACTTCTCATAAAAAATAACAAAGCCAATAGCTAGCTAAATACAGACGCTTAAGGTATATCTAAGTCATCGGGTTCAGGCAGCGCTTTTAGCGTTGCCTGCTTTATTTATGGAGGTTTATATGGCCAAGTTGCCACACATTACTGTCTCTACCCTAGATCTAGTACGCCTTGAAGCCTTACTAGAAAAACAGCCCGAGTCCGATGCCGTTACCCGGCTAGAAAACGAGCTTGACCGCGCCAAAGTGGTTGCCCCCACTGAGGTACCAGACAACATAGTAACCATGAACTCCACTATTACCTTTGCTATCGCTACGGGTAAAGAAACCTTTACCAAAACGTTGTGCTACCCACGCGATATGGACAACGGCAATACTAAAATTTCGGTATTAGCCCCCATAGGTGCAGCGCTATTGGGCTTAAGCGTGGGCCAAACTATCGACTGGCCCGCCCCTAATGGCAAAGTAATGCAGGTAAGCATTGCTGCGCTTGACTACCAACCAGAGCGTGCTGGCGATTATCAGACCTAAATAGAAAAAGGCGCACAATTGTGCGCCTTTTTCTATTTAGGTTTATCTAAGCAGTATTTAACTTTCGCAAAACATAACCACGAGTGACACTTGAACTTATTTATTAACAGCCTGCTATTTGCTCTTTCTATCACAGGGCCTATTTGTCTCTTACTATTATTAGGCTTTGCTTTACGCCGTAGCCAAATGATGAACGACGGCTTTATTGATAGCGCCAGTAAGTTGGTATTTAATATCGCTCTGCCCATGTTACTGTTTACTAGCATAGCGCAAACTGATTTTAGTCAAATGAGTAGCCTTAAGCTCATCCTTTATGGCATTGCAGCCACTTTAACCGTATTTGTGTTGTTAGAGTGGTGGGCGAGTCGATATGTCAGCAACCAAGGATTACGGGGCATAGTCGTGCAAGGCGTGTTTCGGGCTAATATGGCCATAGTGGGGTTAGCCTATGTGAATAATGCCTATGGTCATTCGGGGGTCGCTGCAGCGGCTATGTACGTCGCCAGCCTGACCATCTTATTTAATATATTGGCGGTGTTTACCCTAAGTCGAAGCCTTCATCACAATGACAATATGCAACTTGGTCTGCTGGCTAAAAATATTATAAAAAACCCTCTAATTATTGGCATAGTCGCCGCCTTACCCTTAGCGGCCAGCGACTGGGTACTGCCTGAAATACTAATGAAAACGGGTGCTTACCTTGCTCAACTCTCTCTACCGCTGGCATTACTTTGTACTGGAGCCAGCTTAAGCCTAAAGGGTCACAAAGATGACACAGCCTTGCTACCCACGGTCGCTATATTGCGATTATTAGTGGTACCAGCAGTCATTACTTTTGGCGGCTATTGGGTGGGGTTTAGAGGGATGGAGCTCAGCATACTGTTTTTAATTAATGCCTCACCCACAGCCGCCGCCAGTTATGTGATGGTGCGAGCCATGGGCGGCAATGCCGCCTTAGCCGCTAACATTATCGCTGTAACCACCTTAGGCTCCCTGATCAGTACCAGCCTAGGCGCCGCCTTACTCAAAGGTTTAGGCTTTCTTTAGCCGCGGTAAGTGGCGATCAAGCCAACTAATTAGTCCGTCATAAAAGCCGGTGTGCATTAGCCACGCCATACCAAAACAAGCAACAGAAAGCGCGCCTACGTAGATATCGCTCCACCAGTGCGCGCCTGCCATAACTCTAGGAGCTGAATAAATCACCACAAACAAACAGCCCCATAATCCCGCTTTCCAAGATAAAAAACGCCATACAAAAGCGGTAAAAATCATTAACATTAAACCATGGTCTCCGGGGAAACTATCACCCGATGAGTCTTTGGTTTTAAAGGTGGCCAGCTCAGTTAAGCGATAAATATTGTCGAATACCAAAGTTGGGCTCGGCCTTTCTACGGGTATTGCACGCCCTAATTGGTTTAGCCCCACTGCACTTAACAGCATAACTAAGCCAATAATCAGCAGTTGGCGTTTCCGCTCATCGCTTTGCCCTCGATAGTAGCTGTAATACACTAGCCCCATCGCTAATAAAGCGACCCCATCAAAAGCTCTGTTGTTAGCAATGGCAATGACATTGACCCAAGCATCGCTGTTACCAATTTTGTTATTAAAGTAATAAAAGAAACTCTTATCTATATCTAACCAAAAGCCATGGTTTGGCAACCAATACCAGCTAGCCAACACAGCCGCCGCCAGTAGATTCCAAAATAACCACTTATTAAATTGTAACGACACCCTAGCCTCTGCTTTTATATGTTTTGTTATAGGCGCCATTGTACGAAATTTTCTTCTACTCGCCCAGCGTACACCCTCTTGGGTGAATCCACTCGCTAGTGCTCAGCCTATGTTAAAATAGGTCAGTCCCAATTTTATTTTTAGACAAGGATGCACAGCATGAACTTTAAAGAATTTAACGCCTCCCTAAAGCAACCCACACCGCCTGCCGGCCTATCCGATGCGCTTACCGCCTTATGGTTAGATGCCAATGGTCAGTGGGAAGAAGCTCACGAAGTGATCCGTGATAATACCGATCAGCCATCTGCCTGGGTACATGCTTACTTACATCATGTAGAAGGTGTGCTGTGGAATGCCGATTACTGGTACGGCCGCGCCAAGAAAAAGCGCCCCAATTGCAGCACCCAGCAAGAGTGGCAGCAAATTGTTCAAACGCTGACTTCGTAAAGAACGAACAAGCCCCGACGATTAATACCAACTTATACCATCCTGTAAAATTAACTGGTCAGATTTATCCACTCTCTGGAGCACATTTGTGTCACGCGTTCGGCACTTTCAATAAAGGTGTTCCAGGCCTCGCAGACGCTGCTCATGATGTCTTCATAATTTTTAAAAA
>NZ_JAGDFX010000016.1 GCF_017498065.1 Oceanisphaera pacifica
TCGTGGTTAAAAGTCTGCTCGACGTTAGAGCCGTTGCACTCTTTTAGATCATGAAGTCGTGGTTAAAAGTCTGCTCGACGTTAGAGCCGTTGCACTCTTTTAGATCATGAAGTCGTGGTTAAAAGTCTGCTCGACGTTAGAGCCGTTGCACTCTTTTAGATCATGAAGTCGTGGTTAAAAGTCAACGCGACGTTGGAATCGTTGCACTCTTTTAGACCGTGAAGTGGTGGTTTGAAATCAGCTCAACGTTGGAGCCGTTGCACTCTTTTAGACCGTGAAGTGGTGGTTTGAAATCAGCTCAACGTTGGAGCCGTTGCACTCTTTTAGATCATGAAGTCGTGGTTAAAAGTCTGCTCGACGTTAGAGCCGTTGCACTCTTTTAGATCATGAAGTCGTGGTTAAAAGTCAGCGCGACGTTGGAATCGTTGCACTCTTTTAGACCATTAAGTGGTGGCTAAACGTCGACGACACTTTAAGACACTTTAAATCTGTAGCACTTTCTGTAACGCTAACTCGTCGTTAAATGTCAGCGCTTATCTATTACAGCTAAGCATCTTTTCTTGGCTATAAACGGTGCTTTATTCATTGAGCTCGATCCACCCATCCGACATTCCGCACCTGATTTAAGAATAAATAGCGAGGTAGTATTCCCCAGTATAATTAATGATAGCCTGCTGCGGAGGCTGAAGGTTCCAGGGCAAGATAACGAAACCTCTTGCCCTGCAAAGATTCGCGATAGGTAGTCATTATTTCGACCAGCCCATTTTTGCTTTCGTTTAATGCCGGCTTTAAAACTGGTATCTGCACTAAGTAGGTTGAGCGCTATGTGGCGTATCGCCGCAAAGTTTTCTCCTGCTTGCTCACATCGGATCCGGCACTCATCTTCACGCATTCCAACATCTAATCGCCAATACAACTGCGATTCAATTGACCAATGAGCGCGGCTAGCTTCTAACAACTCTTTTGATGTTAACTAGGCTGAACTAATGTAATAACGCAATGTGATATCGGTCGCTGGCTGGCCTTTTTCTTGGCGTATGGTAGCTACTATGCCCATTGTTTTAAGCTCAGGTCATTCAAAGGCGATATCGCCGAGTACGGAGAGCTCATCATTGACTAGGCATAATCTTGTTTCTACCAGGCCATGGCCTTGCTCTTTGGTGCTATAGGTATCACCATCTTCGCGTTGGAGCATTTCAAGCTTGAGGTAGTCATCAAACGCAGCTTCTAACCGCCGTTGATTACTCTTATCTGCTATTTTAACCTGTCCTAACACGACCTTATTCGCTGCACTAAACGCACTCACCATATGGATAATGCCTTGCCTACTATCTTTGCTATAAGTACCACGCAAGCTTTTACCATCAATAGCAATCACTTCGCCTTTGGTCGCTATATGGCAGTCTCTCATCCACGCTGCAAAGCTCTTTTGAAGCTGCTTTGCTGAAATCATGTTCATCACACGGGGGCCTTTTTATGCCGGATTTTACCACTAAAGACTGAGTAGGCTATTGATGCGCCATTTTCTATCCGTTACATACTAAGCCTACTGCTAAAGTCAGCCAAGGCTTGAGCTACATCCTGCTAGCAAGCAAAGGTTTTTTACAAAAATTTTGGAGCTGCTTAAGCTCTTGGGTGCTTGTCTTAAGCAGTTTTTTGCTTACGGTCTTCTGTTCCCGATGAGTGGTCTGCTCACTACACACCATCAACCAACGTTAGAGAACGTCAGCATAGTCAGCCTCGAACCTGTAAGAATAGCCCTCCCCCAATGCGTCCAACTGGTCTGTTTTGAGGGACGAGACGGCGTACTTTAAGTTTTTTAACATCATCGGTACACGAGTAACAAGCAATTGTTCTTGCTGATGCAGCGCTAAGATAGACTCAGCAGTATATAAGGCGGCATCACCAATAAAGTAACAGCTTTGCTGTGCCGATTTTAAAGACGGTACGTGGTGGAGAATGACATCAGAAAAGGCTTTCTGATCATTGGTATTGCTGCTCATCGCCTGCATATAAACGGGAATACCCGCAATATTCTCGCAAATGAGCTCCAATACGACTTGATTCAACTCGGGCGATAATCGCGACTGTAGCCTTTAACGAGCTGAATACCCACCGAGTCATAAACACCATCTATATGAAAACTGGTGATACCAAGATGAACAGCGCTGCTATTTAAGCCTAACTGAGTGACAACTTGTTCCGATATGGCTTGGTAGAAGGATACATTAAAAAATCAGGCTTTGACCTTGCTCTCGCTGATACACCCCAAAATGCAAGAGTGATTCGCAACTTGCTTTTAATTAATGGTCATAGGTAGGATATGGAAAGCTAAATACTCTTATAAAATAGGTTTTTCTAATATGGAAATTGGTGATATAAACATAAAACTTTTGGAAACAGGAGCAAACGTTAGGTTTGGCCTGACACTAGCTATTTATGCTGAGCTGGCTGACGCGCTGTTTCCTAACGCTCCTGTTAACGTTGTCGCTGTTGAAGAGTACCTCGCTGAGCACAATATTAAAATCAGTCGCCGACGACTATATGAGTTAAACCAGTACCGTGCGTGTGTAAACGCAGATTGGTTTAGAGAGGCTTTGCTTCGGGATGAAATCAAAGTACTGCAACAAGCGACTGCTAACGACTCTGCGACCTCATCCGCGCACCTTAATACGAACAACCGTCAATTAATCATCGCGAGCAAAATAGCCTCAGCCGTTGATTTACGGTTGTCAGAAGGTGAATACTGTCCTTATATCGTAAACACATCGAGCATCAAACGAAAAGACCCGCGAGGAGCTACTATCGCTTTCGCCCTCTTGTTGGCTATTCCGATATTCAATTACGGCCGTCAACGAAAACAGCAGCAATCTATTCTTGATCAAGCACAAACTTGGCCAGAGCCTATATTAACCGACACTCTTGAACACTTTATCATTGAGCTAGCTAGGAATATTGGGTATAGCTCAGCATGGGCACTTACGTCTGGCATTCGCATATTCCATGAAGACTACATCGAGCCATGGATTAGTAAAGATTACTGCACGCTGTTGGGTATCAAATAGAGCCATCGGCTAAATATTAAATCAATAGGATAAGCTACAGGTTTATCTTGATCATAGCTCAGTGGCGATTGACAACAACCGCGCCAAGCGGGCCATTAATCCGTTCGTTATCGACAGGAAAAAATGGCTGTTCTCCAATAGTCGCAGTTGTGCCCAAGCCGACGCCATGCTGTACGGCCTGATTGAGAAACCGCTAAAGCCAATGATGTACCGCTAGGTGTTTATCTCACTGCGCTGTTCGAACAACTGCCCCAGCTCAACGATGGCGACGCCGTCGATCACCTACTGCCTTGGGCTATCTGCGTATAATTCATCTCTAAGACGCCACGTTAATATCGGTTAATGTGGCTTGTTAGGTGCGGACATAGTGAAGCTTACGTTAAAACGAGTCAAACTTGCCCAGATTGCGGTGTTAAGAAGAAAAAGACCTTGGCAGAGCGATGGCACTCATGTCCATGCTGTTGTGAAAAGCACCGAAATGTAGCCAGTGCGCAAGTCAATCTGAATTAGGCACTAGGATTAGCAATATAGGCTGGGAACCTGCCTGAAAAAGTAGCTTAGGCTATTTTTAGAAACTCTTTCAAAATGCGCAGCATTTAGTGGGAGTTATTCATTATCAATATCCATTTTTATCTTCCTCATATCGTATTTTTATTTTTTAGTAGTTTGAGGACTTCATCTAACTTAGCTTGCAGATTTTCATGACTTTTTTGGTAATATCGAGTTGACTCTAGCCCACCAAATCCCCTTAGCTGATTACATTCAGCGCCCGCTTCTTCAGCTTGAAATGTCTGCTGCAGCCTGCCAACAATCTCAGCGTTCATAGACTTACTACTGACTTCTGCCTCCCTACTTAGCTTGTCATGAAGGGGTTCAGGTATTCTGAGAGTGATCCTTGTGTACTTCATACTATCTCGCTCAATCAATACATCAATTTATATTATACCAAATTGGTGCTATTAACATTTGACACTAAAACAGTGTCAGTGATAGATTGAATCAACCGACACTAAAACAGTGTCACAAAAAAGGGGTGGCTATGGAACAAGCACGCATGACCCTGCGATTACCAATAGAGTTACATCTATGGCTTAAGGCCGAAGCAGCAAAAAACCGACGTTCTCTTAATAGTGAGATTGTGGCAAGAGTAGAAAAACTGCAACAAAAGGAAGGTAAATAGTGAATCAAAGAAAAATGAGAGCCCAAGCGGCGGCAACCGCTAAGACCCAAACGTCAAACCAAACGTCTATGAAAGGTGACAAAATGAACTCTACTACAGAAGCGATAACTGTTCCATTCTATGGTGCCCAGTTAGTTTTAGTTGAGCACAACAGTCAGCCCTACACATTAATTAAGCCACTTGTTGAGGGTATGGGTATTTCACTGCAAGGTCAGAATGATAAGTTCAAAGCTAACCAAGTTCGCTGGGGCATCAAGAAAATATTGATACCTTCTACTGGTGGTAAACAGAAGATGGTTAGCCTCCCCCTTCGCAAGCTTCTCGGCTGGCTGATGTCCATCAATCCGAATCGAATTAAAGACTTGGTCGTGAAGGAGAGAATTATCCTGTACCAGAATGAGTGTGACAATGTACTTTGGGACTACTGGACCAGAGGCGAAGCTATTAACCAGTGCATTAAAAATAAGAATGCTTTACCTAGTGGTTTAACTAAAGAGCAGCAAGACACGATTAAAGCCATGGTTCTCGCCAGAGCAGACACCTTACCTTTAAGTAAGCGCACCAGTGCCACTATTAAGCAATGGTCAGCCATCAAGAGTAAGTTTGGTTGTAGTTACAAAAAGATTGCGCCCCAACACTTCACTGAAGTGATCAGCCTGCTTGCTCGCATCGATCTTGAAGATAAGCTTCTGCATGAGGAGCAGCCAGCAATACCAGCCCAGTCAACTATTCCCCCAGAACAGATTTTTGTTCTACCCCCGAAGAGTCAACTTATCGCAACTAATTACAACGGCAAAACTGTCATTCAAGATATAACCAATAGTGCAGTAGTTCCAGTCAGCCAAGTTATTAACCTGCGTCGTGACTTTATGAGCCTGCAAAAGCTCAATAGCGAAATGATGACTCGACTACAAGTGCTTATCGGAGAAAAGAGCACCAGCATTCTTGAGCAACCGTTGGACATGTAGCATGTCCCAGTAAAGACAAGCCCCTATTGTTCGGGGCTTTTAGCTTTTTTCAAAAACTAACTTGATGGCGACGCTCAATCATCTTGATATAACGTATTAATAATAGGCACTTCCCAAATAATTTAATCTTCTTTAAGTTGCAACTAGTCTCATAGAAATTGAAATAGAGTGTTGCAGTTATTAGTTTAGGATCTATTATTTATGCAGACATTTTGATACTCGAACTAAAATTTTGCTTTATAACAGCATTACGGCTAGTAAGTCTTAATTCGTTAATAGTAAAGTATATTGCTGATAGCAACCTCCTTGAATGCTATTTACAAACTGTATTTTAGCTAACGAACTATAAAACTTATAATCAATCAGAAAACATATAAGAAATAATATTCACGGTATCTTCTACAACACCAGTTTCAGAAACTAACTTTCTAATTAAATCATTAGTTGCTAAGTGATATATTACTTCCTCTATTGTTAAATCTGTTCCTAGCTTTAACAGTTCAACCTTAAGTAGTAAAATTTCATTTTTATCTATCTTTTTTCTTAAGTATGTTAAAGGTCTAAGTCGTTCTCTTGCAGATATAAGATATTTACTAACGTACAATGCGTCTACTGCATACCTTTTTTCCATATCATAAACATAATCATGAATTACATTATCACCAGTAAAATCTACAATGATAAGGTCTTTGCCAAGTGATGCTATCTTTATTTTTAATGCGTATGGTGTTCTAATTATCTCAGCATTAACTGCTTCAAATATTTTATTGGCGCGATCCCAAAGAGCTTTACCTGTAACTTCTTTTTCTTTATGCTTCTTATTATTACTTGATCTGAGTAATGCTTGACCTGTAGAGAATAGTAGATTAGGTAACGTTGGTGCAGACTTCCCACCTTTTTCATTTGGTTTAACACCTGAATGACGAAGAACATCGTTTATTGAAAATGTTACATTTATTTTTGAGAAAGTTCTTTTACCAGTAACAATAAGCTGTACTTTAAAGCCAAACAAATCTCGCTCAACTATAACAGGAGCTTGTCGTTTTGCATTTTTTCTTGCTTCTTTAAGAGTATCTTTAAGCTCAGCACCTTGTGTTCTAACAAGAGCATTCATGAATCCTCTCTGAAATACGTACTCATCACTATCATCTAGAAGTATCGATGCTAAATCATTTTTACTTATAGAAATTCCGTTAGGATTTAGTCTTTGCATCCTTTTTCTTAAATCCAAATACAAGCTAAAAATTTGCGTAGGCTCTTTAAATACAGATTCAGGAAAGGCAAATAGAAATTTATTATTAAATATAGCTTTAAATACAATTGGATGCCAAGCAATCTCATAAACAGCTGGGGAAACCATACTTTCATCGTTTAGTTCCATCGCTTGTTCTGATAGAGATGGAGTACTTTCTATGAATCTAAATTGATTATTTTTGAATAATTGACGGTCTTGATCATCAATAAATGGAGTTAACGAATGAACATCATATTCTGTTGTTCTTAATTTTACAATTTGTCGCCATATATGCCTTCTATTACTTAGCTCACCAGGTCTTCTTCCTATCATTTCTAAAATAGTATCAGCATAAATAGGAGTTAAGTTTGTTGCAGCTTCACCGCCTCGACTAAATGATGAGTGATAAGCTGTTTGGTATTGAATAGTATGTGATATTAAAGCATATAATGTTTTAATATCATCAACATCAATAATTCCATTACCACCTGATGCTATAACAATCGCTTTTTCTTTTTCTTGTCCAATATTAATAACAAATCGTCTATTATAAATAACCGTATTAGCTGGAACACATAGTGCTGATAAATCTCCCAGAGGGAGTTTTATCATTACATTAACATCAGGCCCCTCTTTAAGTGGAGGCCTTTTTCTGTGTTTATCTTCGATTATTGTTTTAACACTTAAAGTATTTTTACGTCTAATATGAGGATTTACTTTATCTTCTTTATTGCTGATAGTTTTTTCATATTGTAGTAACCATATAATATTACTATTGATCTCTGTTTTTTCAAAAATAGCAGAGCGACGCAATCTAGCATACAGTGACTTTTTTTGAATCTGTAACACCTGTGCAACTAAGTCTATATCAGTAACGACGGTGTCTTTAGCTAAACCTATTACTGTAGGATCAAGCTTAGATTCGTGAGCAATTTCCATTGTTTTTTGGATTAGTTCTTGTGTCGCTTTAGTTTGGCTGCTGAACATTTCTGCAAGCTTTTTTGAGTCAACATTGACGAGCCCAAGGCTTATGTAGGTATTAGTCTTGCTAGTCATCCAAAGTCAGATCCTAATCCAGTAAATTAATCAGATTGCATCGTAATTCATCATACAGCATTTTGGAAGCATTGCTTGTCATTTTTTGTAACTGATAATCTTTATGAAGAGACGTTATAAAGATCATTATCTTTTGATCTTACTGATCTTACTGATCTATTGATTACTTGATTAACTGATATTGATAGAGACAAAAACATTCAGTATTACCTTAATACAAGGTTACTGTAACTTATTGAAAATAAGAGATTTAAAAGTTTTATATCTCATTTCACCTTTGCTTTTTCTGACAGGTTACACCCATAACTCTGACAGCTACACTTCATAAAATGACAGTTACAGGCCATAACAGTGACAGCTACTTGCCATATTCATGACAGCTACCAGTCATAGCCCTGACAGTTACAAGTCATAAAATGACAGATACACTAAACGGTATAACAGAAAATTAACAGCTTAACCACAGGTTACGCACAGATTTTATCGGCTTATATTGCAACGTAGATCACATAGTTATTTATGAATTTTTGTCGATATTTTATTTTTAGTGCTAAGCAGGGTATTACATCACGAATAGTAGAGTGCTTTTTAATCAACTGCTGATTTTTATATTATGTGCGATTTTGACAGTTACCGGTCATAGCTCGCTATGACCGGTAGCTAAATGATTGGGCAATAGATGTAGGTTGAAATACAAAAAATACTCACTCTAGGCAGAATTTACTGGGGTAGGTGTAGAGTAATGAGATGTTTGAGAAGTATAAATTTTTGCAAGCTTTTGCTGTCATGCGTTTGTAACCGCTACTCAGTATCGCATTTATTTTTAGGTGTTTTTTTTAAACCCCACTACTCCAATGTACTGCTTTTTTTATGTACTACTTTCCTTGACGCTCCTCAACTATCAATCTGACTGCTATCAGCCATGGTACATGAGGGCTTGAGTGGGCTGTAGTATCAATTTGACAGCTACCAGTCATGGCACATGGGGACTTGAGTGGGCTGCAGTATCAATCTGACAGCTACCAGTCATGGTACATGGGGGCTTGAGTGGGCTGCGGTATCAATCTGACAGCTACCAGCCATGGTACATGGGAACTTGAGTGGGCTGCGGTATCAATCTGACAGCTACCAGCCATGGTATATGGGAGCTTGAGTGGGCTGCAGTATCAATCTGACAGCTACCAGCCATGGTACATGGGAACTTGAGTGGGCTGCGGTATCAATCTGACAGCTACCAGCCATGGTATATGGGAGCTTGAGTGGGCTGCAGTATCAATCTGACAGCTACCAGCCATGGTACATGGGAACTTGAGTGTGCTGCAGTATCAATCTGACAGCTACCAGCCATGGTATATGGGAACTTGAGTGGGCTGCAGTATCAATCTGACAGCTACCAGCCATGTTATATGGGAACTTGAGTGGGCTGCGGTATCAATCTGACAGCTACCAGCCATGGTACATGAGAGCTTGAATGGGCTGTGTAAGCAATAGGCGACGACTAGTCAAAGTGCTTAAAGCTTGATTTATTAGCTATCTTTTGGTGTTTCTAAGTGTGTAAATAGAGCAATATTGGTTTATATAAGTTTTTGCACGCCTTTGCTGTCAGGGATTTGTAACCGCTACCACAGTATAGCTGCTGCTGGTGACGGTTTTTTTTAAACCCTATACCTTGAAGGAGAGGGTTTCATTAATTTTTCGCGGGGTATTAGCTCACATATTAAATAATGCTGATTGCTCATGTATAAAAAACAACCGATAGCAGGTGATATACATGTATAGCAAGAGAATTATCATGCTAGAAATTCGTTTACCTCAAGACATAGAGTAGCGATTGGTGAGTTTAGCCGCTGATGTCAGTGCTCGTATCGCTCACGGTGAAGAAACCACTCATAGCACAGAAGAAGTAAGGGCAGCCTTGGCCTGAACGACTGAATACTCAAAACAGGCAATCAAAACGTTTAAAAAGATGAATAAACAAGCCGCGATACGTATCGTTGATTACTTGCGTAGCTCCTCTTGGTGATCCGCGTACCTTGGGTTAAGCATTAAAGGGGGGAGCCTGGTGAGTTCTGGCGCTACCGTATGGGCGACTACCGTATCGTGTAGGTATCTAAAAAAAGATTGAATGGGGATGAGGCATCATGACACTACAAGAGCATGCCGCCAGATGGCGAGTAGTGAACGGCTATATCGGGAAAGGTGGTGTAGTGATCATTCATCAGGATAAAGTGCAGGGCTGGGTGAATGAGCTGCGTAATCCGGAGCATTGGGTGTCCGGTTGTACTGCCATTGACGAACGAGGCCGCACGTGGACGGCAATCGCTGGCAATGATAATAACGGTGCACTATTTTGGTTACCTAGTCATCCGGTTGAGGGCGGTACGCGATCGCCGCTGCGGTAGGGTGAGGAGTACCCCTCGCTCTGCAGAAACGTATGTATATAGTAGTAGTTGTTTGTTTATTGAGCTAAAAAAGTAAACAGTGTTTACTCTAATTAACCATCGTAACAATGGCGTATCGACTTGCTAGTTACGAGAAGCAAAATGTTTACTACAGATATTAATGGTTATAAATGATGCACAAGCTAATATTACCTTCGGCAGTATCAATCGAATGACTCATACCCACCGGAGCCTAGAGTGATTGAAAGGATATATGTAAATAATTTTAAATCATTGGTTGAGTTTGAGCTTAGGTTGGCACCATTCAACTGTCTCATTGGCCTAAATGGTGCCGGTAAAAGTACTGTATTGCAGGCATTAGATTTTGCTAGTGCCATTATGCAGGGCGAAGTGGAAGAGTGGTTAACTGCTCGCCAATGGCTGCCTAGAGATCTAAAATCTCAGTTACTCGCTCGCCGCAACATAGAGCTAGAAGTGGACTTGCTGATAGGTACTCAGTGCTATCGTTGGCAAGCCACCTTTAACCACAGTAAGCTGTGTTGTACTTTCGAAAAAATAACCTGTTTAGATGATCAATATCAGCAAGCATTGTTTATTCTTAAAGATGGCCGTTATCAGTTGAATGCTGAAAAAACTAAGAGTATTCCGTTTGAATACTACGGATCTTTGCTGTCTCAGCTTAAGCCTGAATTTCTAAGCGGCGAGCTTAAAGCCGTAAAAAATCGTATTTGTGCGCTGCGTTCGTTCGACCTACTGTCTCCTCAGGCGTTGCGAGAAAAGGCTAGAAAAACCGACTGTGCCGATATTGGTATTGGCGGTAAGCAATTGTCGGCGTTTGTCCATCAATTAACTGATATACAAAAAGCACAGTTACTCGAACAGTTGCAGCACTATTATCCGCAGATCATTGCTGTGAATACCAAGGCGCTGCGTTCAGGTTTGATCCAACTAGGTATTACTGAGCAATATCGTAATGCGCTGGGCGAAGTATATGAGCAAGCAACCGAAGCTCGTCATATCAACGGTGGTTTACTGCGTTTGTTAGCTATTTTAGCCCAACAGTTTAGCTGCCTAGAATCTTTACTATTTGATGAAATAG
The DNA here is from genome assembly GCF_017498065.1 of Oceanisphaera pacifica. Taxonomy (GTDB): domain Bacteria; phylum Pseudomonadota; class Gammaproteobacteria; order Enterobacterales; family Aeromonadaceae; genus Oceanimonas; species Oceanimonas pacifica. The sequence goes on from NZ_JAGDFX010000016.1 coordinate 11,005, forward strand.
AAAACGGCATCAACCCTGAAGTGATCGAAAGAATCGTGGATGCACTGGTGGCATCGCCCAAACAAGTCATAGTGACTACGCATAGCCCCATGATGCTCAATTACTTAGACGATTGCATTGCCCAAAAAGCAGTGGTGTTGTTATACAAGCGATCCAATGGTCAAACTTGTTCGGTTCGACTCTTTGACTTACCCACAGCCGCATACAAATTAGAAAGCTTGGCGCCGGGCGATGCCATGCTAGATGTATACTTACACAAGATGGCTTTAGAAGCCGAGCAGCAGGGTAATAATATGCTGCAGCAACTAAAAGAATAGTTGCTCGCATTTAGATAAAAGTGGACAGCTATTTACGTAAGGAATTGGAATGAATAACAAGCAATTTACACAGCTGGATGCGCTAAAAGCAAAGTTAGACGAGTACCGTCCTTTGGACCCTGAAATCATCAGAAATTTGCATGAGAATCTAGTGTTGCAATGGACTTACCACAGTAATGCGATTGAAGGTAACACGCTAACGCTAAAAGAAACTAAAGTCGCTATGGAAGGCATTACCATTGGTGGTAAAACTTTGCGTGAGCATTTTGAAGCCATTAACCACCGTGATGCGATTTTATTTGTTGAGGACTTAGTAACCAAGCAGCAGCCCTTAGATGAACGCGCTATTAAATCTTTGCATCAACTGGTGCTTAAAAACATTGATGCTGACAATGCGGGACGTTACCGCCAAGTGAACGTGCTGATTTCAGGTGCAGACCATAAGCCACCGCAAGCCGTACAAGTGCCGGAACAGATGGAGGCATTTATACAGTGGTATAAGAGCGATGCCCAACACTTACACCCTGTTGAACGTGCTGCTCGTGTACATGGAGAGTTTGTAAAAATACATCCCTTTACCGATGGTAATGGCTGCACTTCACGCCTACTGATGAACTTAATACTTATGCAGTCTGGCTTTCCAGCCACCGTTATAGAAGTAGAACAACGCTTAGCCTATTATGAAGCATTAGACACTGCTCATTGTACCGGCGACTACAGCCGCTTTATTACATTGGTAGCAGAGAGCGTTAAACGCAGTTTTGAACCTTATTGGTGGGCGTTGGGAGAGATTTAGTTTCCGCAGAACTTGATTCATTCACCTCGTTTATGATGGCACAGGGCTGTAAGCCACTGTGCCTGCAGTTTACCCACTTACAGGCTGGCTAATCTTATTGAGAGTTCGTGTATCTATCAATCTTTATGCCTAGTACTCCGCCTAAGTCAATGCGCTTTAGCGAGTTGATTTAGGCGGTGGTGTAAGGCATACACTTTATCTTTAACTACTTGCAAAGATAATAGTGAGTGACGCGTTGCCGTTGGCTTGCTCACCTTGTCTAGCTTTAAATTATAGATATGAGATCAGGTTAAAGCGCATACCAAGCTTGACGCTAGGCTTATAAAGGAGGCATTGCACACTAATTGATGTCTCCTTGGTTTGTTTATTTCCAGCCTAGTGCGTCCAAGCATTAGAGAGCACTTCTGCCTGCTTCAAGATCAGCTCTATCGCTGCTATCGCTTTATCTGGTGGGTATTTATAACGTTGCAGGGTGCGACGCACCAGAATGCGTAACCGAGATCTTACGCTCTCTCGCACCTGCCAATCTACCGTTGTTGAGCGGCGCAGTTTATCAGTGATCTCAACCGCTATTTTTTTGAGAACCTCATCACCCAACTCTCGGGCGGCACTTTCGTTATTGCTTAACGCATCATAAAACGCCACTTCATCAGGAGTTAACCCAAGCTCGGCTTCGCGCTCCATTTCTTGCTGAAACTGCTTGGCCATGGCAATGAGCTCTTCGATCACTTGCGCGGTTTCTATGCCGCGGTTGTTGTACTTGCGCAGGGTTTCTTGCAGACGTTCGGCGTATTTTTTCTCTTGCACTACGTTGTTGTGGGTCTTGGCTTTAATGTCGTCTTTTAGCAGTTTTTCTAATAACTCAACGGCAAAATTTTTATAGGGCATGCTCCGCACATCATCTAAAAATTCATCAGATAATAAGCCAATGTTGGGCTTATCTAGCCCACATAAGGCAAACACATCGTCGACACCTTGAGCCACTACCGCATTATCGAGGATTTGCTTTAGTGCTGTGTTCTTCTCTTCTTGGGTGAGCTTACGATCCACACTGGTATTTTTAGTGATGGCGGTTTTAATGGCGCTTAAAAAAGCAATTTCTTTGCGTAACGCTTTGGCTTCATCCAGTGTGGCACACAAAGAGAAAGCTTTAGTCATGGCCAATACTGCATCTAAGAAGCGTTTCTTGCCGTCTGGTAATCCTAAAATATGATTGGCGGTGGGCACTAATAGCTGATAGGCCTGGGTTTCAAACTCACTGTAATCAAAGCGCTCGTTGTCTGGCCCTTTGGCAAACATGCCACGAATAATATCCAGCTTCTCTAGCAAGATGGCGAATGCTTCTGCCGTATCATGAGTGGGCTCGCCGCGGCCTTTAGAGTCGGTGTAAGTTTTTAATGCCTGCTTAAGCTCATTAGCAATGCCAATATAATCCACCACTAAACCACCGGGCTTATCTTTAAACACGCGGTTTACTCGGGCGATGGCTTGCATCAGATTGTGGCCCTTCATGGGTTTGTCCACATACATGGTATGACAAGCGGGTGCGTCAAAGCCGGTCAGCCACATATCGCGCACTATCACTAGCTTAAGCGGATCATTTACGTCTTTAAAACGCTGCTCTAAGCGCTTTTTAGTTTGTTTATTGTAAATGTGCGGCTGCAATAACGGCTTATCAGAAGCTGAACCAGTCATGACCACTTTAATGCCACCCAGCTCGGGATCCGTGGAATGCCATTCTGGGCGAATAGCCACTATCTCGTTATACAGTTGCGCACAAATATCACGGCTCATGGCCACTATCATGGCTTTACCGGCGATGGATGCATTGCGGGTTTCGTAGTGAGCCACTAAGTCTTCGGCAATTTGTTGTAAGCGCGGCTGAGAGCCCACTAATTTTTCTAGTCGGCTCCACTCGCCCTTAGTTTTTTCGCGGTTACCAGCATCTTCTTCGTCTTCTACCACTTCGTCTACTTGGTCGGATAACTGATTAATTTCTTCTCGATTTAAGTCGAGCTTAGCCAGTCGCGACTCGTAATAGATAGGTACAGTTGCGCCGTCCTCTACCGCATCTTGAATGTCGTAGATAGACACATAATCGCCAAATACGGCGCGAGTGTCTTTGTCATCGTTAGCGATGGGCGTGCCGGTAAAACCAATAAAAGAGGCGAAGGGTAGGGCGTCACGCATGTGCTTGGCGTAACCAAACTTGTAACTGCCGTCCTCTTTTAACGTGGCTTTTAGACCATATTGGCTGCGGTGTGCTTCGTCCGATATCACCACAATATTATGGCGAGCGTTTAACACTGGATGTTCGGTTTCGTCATTGAGCAGCGCAAACTTTTGCACCGTAGTAAAAATAATGCCGCCAGCTTCGCGCGCGGCCAATAACTCGCGCAAGCTGTCGCGATCGTGAGCTTGCATGGGATCTTGTTTTAGTAACTCGTTTGTGCTGCTAAAGGTGGAAAACAGCTGACCATCAAGATCGTTGCGATCTGTTACCACAATAATGGTTGGGTTATTCATTTCAGGCTGTTGTATGAGTTTGCCCGCATAACAACACATTGAAATACTCTTGCCCGACCCTTGTGTGTGCCATACCACACCGGCTTTTTTACTGCCTGGCTCTATTTCACTGCCGTAGCTAGCACGGCGGTTAGCGACCATGCCAAGGCTTGGCTCTTGGGCAGCAATCACAGTCGCGTTTACCGCCTCGCGCACCGCGTGAAACTGATGATATCCGGCTATTTTTTTGATCAACTTGCCGGCGTCGGTTTCAAACAACACAAAGTAGCGAATATAGTCGAGCAGCATTTCTCGGTCGAAAAAGCCACGGACCATGGTTTCTAGTTGCCATTCCAATAATGGTTTATCGTCTTCATGCTTAATGGTGCGCCACGGCATAAAGCGCTCTTGGTTAGCGGTAAGCGAACCCACCCGAGCGGTATAGCCATCGCTAACCACCAGTGCTTCGTTGTATACAAATAAGTCTGACACTTCATCTTTATAGGTTTGCAGCTGATTAAAGGCCGCCCACACATCGGCATTGTCACTACTGGGGCTTTTCAGCTCTAACACTGCCAACGGTAACCCATTGATAAAACAGACTACATCGGGACGACGTAGCTGTTTGCTACCGGAAATAGTGAACTGATTAATGGCACGAAAACGGTTGGCGTCTAACTGTTCAAAATCAATGAGAAAGGCATGGTCGTGAACTTGTTTATCGTCACGCTTATATTCTACTGGCACGCCTTCAAGCAGTAAGCGGTGAAAAGCACGGTTGCTCACCGTGACATCCAAGCTTTCGGGCTTGCTTACTTTGGCCAGCACTTGTTCAATAGCTGAGGCGGGCAAATGAGGATTAATACGAACGAGCGCATGCTCAAGATCAGCCAGCAGCAGCACTTGTCGATAATCACTACGCTCAGGAGCAGGGCCATCGGAAGCCAGATCGGGGCCATAACTAATTTCCCAACCGCCTTCTGCCAGCCATGCTAAGCACAACTGCTCTAACTGATCTTCATTCATCCTATATCCCTATTTTATATAGCTGGACTAGCATAGCCGCTTCAATTATTTATCTTTCGTTACTCCGCTAAATAATTAGGCAGTTTTGCTCAGTAATCCGTGACTTCTTGCCATATCTTCGTTGATCACGAATATATTGATACGCCAGATTTTTAGTTGCCGATGGAGAGTTTGCCTTAGTTTATCAGTCAGACTATTTAGAAACTCTCGCGGGGCTCTAGGTATGACTAGATAGAATTGAATATCAGCTTGTTGCCAATTGATATTAGCCATGCTGGGACCCAACTCTCTCACCAATTCTGTATGTCGCGGCGCAGTACCGGCAAGGAGTAGTTGAAGTGAATTATCAAATTTCTCTAACATGTCGCTAAAATACTGCTCATATTCCGACAAACTTTTCTGAGGATTTGGCACTGAAGCTCTCGCTTCAATAAACACCAGCTTGTTGTTGCTCGCTGACCACCATACAAACTCGCACGCCTTAATGCCGCCCAAGCGCGCAGCACAAGGTGAGTTCTCAACGCGAAAAATAGTATCCTGAGCGAAGGGTCCGAAGGTTACCCCTGATTCAGTTATTGTGATCATACTTAAATACCCTCGAATTCCTGCTCAAATAGCCGAATCGACTCGTTGATGATTTCATTGTCAGGTAAACCATGTTGCAACAAGCAGCTCTGTTGCCAATTACCTTCGTCATTGGCAATAAAGCAGGGGATAGGTAGATTGTTCTGACGTGCAATCAGCAGCATTTTCTTGACCACATAATAAGAGTGCGTGGCCATAAATATCTGAATACCTTGTTGTGCCAGCATGTGCACTATATCTAACAGCTGCACAATAGCAGTGGGGTGCAAGGCTGACTCAGGCTCGTCGATAAATACTACTGAGCCCGGTGTGAGATAGCGATTACCCAACAATGTATCGAGTATTGCAATCTTCTTAATGCCTTCCGCAGTGCTGTGAATAGAAAAGCGTGAGTTGCCTTGCTTATAGACCCATTGCTGGTCTTCAAACATCACTCTACCCTGAAATATCGATTCTAGTTGCTTGCGAGACTTAGAGAAGCTATCGAAGTTACGGCCCGCTTGCGTTGGGTTTTGCAAAGCTAGTACCAAGTCAGCATAAGTAGAGTCATAGCCAAACTCTCGGTTCTGCACTGCACTTTTAAGGATCACATGCCACAAAGTCAGCACTTCTTTGGGCGGTAAAAATACAGAATTGTCGCTTCGCAGTTGTAGTGTATTGTTGCTGGCTTTTACCTGTTTGCTGGTATCTTTGCCAAAGCTAAAAGCGATCTCGCTGTTATCACCCATCCGAATGCTCGCTTCCAGCCGGCTACCTTGAGTGCGCCGCACCATGTCTCCTAAGTGCTGGGTCTGAAAGGTCCAGTAGAGTTTATCGCTGAGTACTTCGTTAAAGTTACGGTTGTCTTGACCTCGGCCAAACTCTTCTTGTGCTCTTATCGCGCAATAAAGCATTTTTAATAACCAAGTTTTCCCGCAGCTATTTCTCCCAATAAGTAAATTAAGCTTGCCTAGCTGCAGACCTTCGGCCTTTTTAACCGGGCCACTGTTGTGTATGGAGAATTGGCTAATCATAGTCTCAACCTTTTGATTCTTTATGAGAATATATCATGGATACAAACGTGGCTCATTACTGCGGTACTTGTGAAGTATCATGTGTACACGGGTTTTGTTCATTGCACGCCCTTATTATTCATCACTGTTTTCTAACCCCGGTAAAGATTTTGCCAAACTTTGGGCAGTTCACCTTTGCCATCACGGCCACCCGCCAGCTTAAAATCAATGGATGATGTTTCTCGTAGCAGATTGAAATCATCTATCGAGTCGAGGCTAAACATCTAAAGCTTCCTTGGTTTTGCTGGCTGGCACTGAATCATCGGCTAATACTGAAACGTCTAACTCGCCGGAAAGGAGTTTGGGGATCAGGGTATCGCGGAGCTCTTGAACAAATAAAACCTCTTTCTTTGACGAGGAAACTTTATTATAAATATTTCCAGCTAGTTCATGGAAAACATCCATTAAAGACTTACATGGTACAACCGTTTCAATTTTCCTTAAATTACTTACAGGCCTAGAAATAGAAGGAACTCCTACTTGCGATGTATTAGCTAACAGCTCATATTGACCTAAATATGATTTAAAATAATTAACAATATACAAAGAAGAAACTAAATTTTTATTTGGTCGCATATAAAACTGACGTTGAGACAATACGTAACGCTTATGTCTTGAATTCTCGGGAATAAACGCAACTTGACCTATACTTCCCGCATGAGTAAATACGACATCACCTCTACAAACATTAGCTTTACCCAATTTATCAGCATGTTTTAACGTCAAGTAATTAAATGAGCTGTCCTCTAACATAACCCCTTTTAAGTGCTGCCCACTAATTACCGGAATTCCAGACTCTACAAAAGTGTCTACTTTTATATTTGAGCCAAACGGCCCCATTGCAATTATTTCTGATAACTGCTCCATTGTTTTCACCTCCCAGCCCTCTGGCACACTTCCCAGCTCTGACTCCACCAGCGCGTTGGGGAATAACGCGGCGGTGATGGCGAGTTGTTCGGCCTTGATGGGGGTTGGGGTGTTGTGGTTGAGTTTTTCGTCAATGGCTTGTTGCAGGTGGCGGTTTAGGTTTTGCTGAATATCTGTCAGTTGTTCTAGCGTGATGGCACCGCAAATAATCGCTTGAGCGGCGAGTTCTTGGGTGGCGGTGTCTGCGCCCATATTTTGGGCGGTGATTTTGGCGCGAGTGGGTTCAAAATCGACAAACCAGCTTTTGAAAATCGCTTGCGCGATGTGCTCTAGAGTTTGGTTGGTTTGACGGTTGAGCTCGATTTTATTTGCTATATCTGACAAAACCTTTGCAACTCCACCTTCAGCACTACCATGCCTTGGTATTTTTAATGCTTTTAATACTGGAATTCTAACATTGCTAACAGTAGAGCCTGTTCCCTCATTCCAAGCGATTTGGTGCTGAACAAAAGGTGATTGCAAAGCCCAAAACAAATACTCTCCATTAACACTTTCTTTAGGGCGCAATAAAACCTGTCTTTGACCAAGACAGCACTGAAGTCCTTTCGGGATAATACAAACTTCACCCATTGGTGCTTCACGCGTAAATACTATATCGCCAGCTTGTGGCACAGCTCTTCTAATACGTTTTTCATAATCCTCTTGGTTAGTGAAACTTGGGGAGCTTAAATCTAAAACACCATTTCTAATATTTTGATTGCGTAAGACAAGGAAGCCCTCATCCGTCCATTTTGGTGTTGAGTGTGGACAATCAACTACTAGTTCGCACATTGACTCCAAGGTATCGTATTCAGCATTCATAACCCAACCCCGCTAAGTTCTTTTTAATCTCGGCTTCTAATCGGGCTGATTCGGCAAACTGTTCTTTTAAGGTGCTGGTTAGGCGTGCCATTTTTTCAGCAAAGGGTTCGCCGTCATCGATCTCTGCGGCGGCACCCACATAGCGGCCGGGGGTCAGCACAAAGTCGTGCTTTTGCATATCTGTGAGGCTGGCACTAAAGCAAAAGCCTGCTTGGTTTTCATACCCCTCGTCTTTTTGCCATGCATGAAACACGTCGGTCACGGTAGCTAAGTCTTCGGCGGTAAAGTCGCGCAACACACGGTCGCGCATATAGCCTAATTGGCGAGCGTCGATAAACAGTACTTCACCTTGGCGGTTGACCTTGCCACTTTTTGTATCAGCGGCTTTATTCTTGGTTAAAAACCAAATACAGGCCGGAATTTGGGTGTTGGTAAACAACTGGCCGGGCAGGGCGACCATGCACTCTACTAAGTCTTCTTCTATTAAACGCTTGCGGATCTCGCCTTCATTGTTGGTGTTTGAGCTCATGGAGCCATTGGCCAACAATAATGCCATTGAGCCGGTAGGCGCTAAGTGATGCAGCATGTGCTGCACCCAAGCAAAGTTGGCGTTGCCTTTAGGCGGCGTACCGTATTGCCAGCGCACATCGTCTGCTAAAGACTCATGCCACCAATCTTTGATATTAAACGGCGGGTTGGCCATTACAAAGTCGGCGCGCAAGTCAGGATGCTGATCGTCTAAGAAGGTGTCGGCATTCTTTTTACCAAAGTTAAAATCGATACCACGAATCGCCATGTTCATGGCGGCCAACTTCCAAGTAGTGGGATTCGACTCTTGGCCATAAACGGAAATATGTTGGCGTTGCTCGGCGGCATCGTAATGCTGAATAGTGGCTTTTTCTTCGATAAATTTATCGCTAGACACAAAAAAGCCGCCGGAGCCCATGGCCGGATCGTATACTCGGCCAGAGTAGGGCTGCAGCATTTCTACAATCAAGGTCACAATGCTTTTGGGCGTGTAATACTGACCGCCTTGTTTGCCTTCGGCGAGGGCAAATTGACCTAAGAAGTATTCGTACACATGGCCCAGAATATCTTTACTGTGCAGGCTGAGTGCTTGGCCTTTGTATTCAGGGCTGGCAAACGAGGTATCAGAAAAAGAGTGGATCAGCCCAATCAATTTATCGCTGTCGAGTTGGTATTGGCTAATGCGGTTTAAGATACCTTTCAGCTTGGCGTTATTGCTTTCAATGGCTTCTAGCGCATTATCTACCAACCAAGAGACTGAGCGTAGTTTTACGTCTTCACCTTGTGCATTTTTCCACAGTACCGAGCCGGTGGGCAAAATAGCCTTTTCTTTGAGCGTGCTCCAACGAGCGGCTCTAGGCACCCAAAACACGTTGGCTTCGCGGTAGTAATCCAGTATCTCTAGCTCGTCCGCCAGTGCCTGTTGGTACTCTTGCTCGCTGTCGTAATCTTCACGTGGCATAAAGTAGATGTTGTCATCACCGTCTTGCTGAAACAGCGCAATTAGCTCTTTTTGGCGTTCATCAAAAGCATCAGACACATACTTTAAGAAAATCAGCCCCAGCACTATGTGTTTATAGTTAGCGGCATCTAAGTTAGCCCGCAGTTTATCTGCGGCCTTCCATAGCTTGTCATCCAGCTCTTTTAAAAATTCTTGTTCTAAGTTTTGCATGTGTTCCCCAAAAAGTGCCAACCGAATCGTGCGGCAAACTGGCCAAATGATACCCCGTTAAGCAACAGAGCTTCAATTTAGGTAAATATTTATCAGGTTTTGTGCCTAGTACTCCGTCTAAGTAAAGGAGCCTTAGCGAGTTAATTTAGACGGAGTACTAGGCATGAGCTTCTCATTACTTACAAAGACAGTCATTGTTGATACGGTTTTATTATGAGTAAACCGATTGATACAGAGCCTGTGTCAGATCGGTTAGCAAGGTAAAAGCCTACGCTATTGCCCTTCAATTCTAAATGAAGAACAGTACTAGTGCATGGCTCACTTTTGCTGAGAGGATTACTAAATATACGCTTAACGCTCGTAGCAATGTGTGGAGAGAAGGCAGATACGGGAGATACGCCTGGAGTTACCCCCCGCTATACTTAACTCCTAACTAGCGCGTACTGACAATAAGGCGTATACCGGTGCACTGATCGCCTTATATTACTCCGTATTTAGCCCAAAGTTAGTAAACAGTGTTTACTAACTTTGGTTGTTATTTGCACAAACGCTTAGATTTTACTCGTTGTGTGTTTTTCATGCTAAAACGGTAAACACTGTTTTCTCTTGATGTTTTAAATCCAAAATAAGTAGGCTTCATCAACATAAATTGATGTGGCCTACTACGCTTGGGTCCACTTAGCCTAATCGTTGGTAGTGCTTTCCATTGCTGCCAAATACTGGGCAACCATTTTTTTTATTTCTGCCATTTGTGATTCTGGGAGCTTACGGAATGTCATTTTCATCCCATCTTTTACCGTCGTACTAGTTACAATTGACTCTCGTCCTGTAAATACTGACTCACTGGTTTCTTGAACTTCTGGGGTCGGTGCTAGCGTCGCAAAGGCTTCTGTTATTTCTGCTCTCGCTGCGTTATCAATAACCCGAATAACTGTTTCAGATAATCCAAGCAACTCGACCATTTCGGGAAGCTCCATCAACTGAGCCAAGTTTTCGCAGGCTATTACCGGTGCGAGTTCATTATCAACAAACTCACTTTGCTCTAGCATTAATGCTCTTGTCTGCTTTACTGCTCGCTCTAACTGTATGTCTTTAACGCTAATATTAGCGGCTAGTTTTTCCGGTTTAAGCGACTTTATAAACTCTAAAAGTTCTTTATCAAACTTTAACTCTTGGGCTTGAGACCACATAGTCCTATAAGCATTGATTCGTGGGCGTCCTAAATCAAAGCCACTAGCGTGTGCTTGGTAAAACTCTTTTGGTAGCAAGTATGCATCTCTTGCTTGATACACTTTGACCTTACTTATACCTTCTTGGCGTGCTATCTCTACCGGCGACACTCCTTTATCAATAAGGAGTGTGTATTGCTTCCCTTGCTCATACTGTGATAATTGCTTATAGACGTTGCCAATCTCTGAAAGATACCGAGCTGTTTTCTCATCAACTAGCGGACTAGTGGTGATATACATATAGTAAGGACGTTTGGTAATTATACAGGTTGCGCGACGACGAGAGCCGTCCAGTGCTTCATAGCGGCCATCAGGTAATTGGCGACCTATAGCTGGAAACGTCATGCCGTGTTTGCGTACAGACGGTATCAAGTCACGCAATGCAAATGTGTTTAATGCTTCTTGAATTCTGCCATTACCACTAAAGACTGTCGTTTTTTTCTCGATATCTTCTGGTTGTATGGTAATTAATTTGAACGTTACTTCTTTTTCATTACCTAAGTTTAAGGTGATTTCTGACTTCTGTTGATGTGCTTGTTGAGCAAATACGTCTTTTGCTCCTTCTTTCTCCAGCTCAGCCATACTAGTCACGGCGCCGGGAGTAAATGCTTGGCGTCTTACTTTTTTCATCTATTTAATCTCTCTTAAAAATGTCAGCAATAACATCTAAACTTTGTTGTACTTACCAGAGGCGAGTTACTGTGTGTCAACTTGGTCCAGCACTGAAATATCTAATAACCCCCACCGATTAAGTAACATCCCTTCAATTTCAGCCAGCACTCGGTAAAACTCGGCTTGGGCGTTTCTAAGGGATACTTTGCCTTTGTGGTACTCGTGGGGGGAGTACTCATAAATAGTAGACATTTGAGTAGAGCAATGTTTTACCGCTTCTGAATTAATAAACTCTGAATTCATCATAAAATGGCCGAATTTTTGACGGTAAATTTCAGTACTTTGTACTTCAGCTTGTGAGCGACGGTCAAAGCGTGTCACTAGCATTTTTATATTGTCGTAACCCTTATGGCCAGCAAGCTCCAGTCGCTCATAAATTCGCGTCATGGAGCGTAAGTATTTGCCTGTGGCATCTTGATCGTTTTGGTGAGCTTGTACTGGGATGAGGATGCTATTTGCTGCATAGAGTGCGTTCATTACCTTATAGTCAAGGCTTGGGCCAGTATCAATTAAGATGATGTCGAAGTCATTACGTACTGCTTCAATCACTTTCTCTAAGTGGCTATAAGGGTTAAAGTTTTTGCCATGCTCTCGAGACTTATCCTGCATCCATAGTTCAACATAGTTGTCATCGACACTAGCAGGGAGAACACGAAGGTTAGGTACGTTGGTTGGCAAGAAGGCGTTGTTGCATACATCTGTATAAGTTACACCTTCACTTAACTCATACCCCTCAGTCATTAAATCCCCTACAGTTAGCATATTGTCACTATCAAACTGGGGAGCTAAATACATAGTTGCTGTGCCTTGAGGGTCACAATCAATAATGCCGATCCGGTATTCATTTTTAAGTTGAACGGCCAAGCCTACACCGGCAGTTACAGTGGTCATAGTCTTAGCAGCACCACCTTTTAAGTTTGCAATGGTGATGACAAGAGGGTTAACGTCCGATGGTGCTTCCCATCTCTCTTTAAGTACATGACGACGTAATTCTTGTAGCTGGGGAAAAGTAATAGACCAGCGAGCGCCACCTTCTTTAGGGTCAATTCCAAGCTCAGCAATGCGCTTATTTAACGTTCGACTATTAATCCCTCCTAAATCTTCACATACCTCAGACTGGTTATAATTACGAAAGAACTTCCCGTTAGGTGCGTCACCATCTTCAGTTAAAAAGTTACGCTGTTCGCGTGAAAGGCTTTCAGCTACTCGGGCAAGTTGCTCAATTTTTTGCAGTGTGCTTTTACCTGCGTCCATGTGACTCTCCAAGTTCCTGGTATGTATTGCTCTTAGTTAAGCTCATTAGAGCACTTAATTTGACTGTATGCACTGTTTTTCGTTGTATGGCGCTCAATTAGAGAGTTGTAATGATTGATAGTGTATTCTTTGTATATTAATGTTCATAAGATAGGATGTGAGAACGCTACAGTTATAGTGTTTTGTTAATCTAAAGGTTCAGTGTTATGCACACAGCTGTGGATAACTATTTCATATGCGCTATCAAACACTGCTACGATTCCTCTCTTTCATGTGCTGCGATGACCAGTGCTGGGTTCGCTAGAAAGAGCTTTACTCTAACGAGCATTCAACAGGATTTTTAATTTGGTCATATATAACGTCAGCAGGCTATCCCCTGCTCTAAAAGAATGGTTTTTTGCGGAGAAGATGAAAATGAAAAACGTTACGCTGATAAGCTCTGAGTTGGGTTAATCAGATAAAACACCGAATTCTACCAGTCCATATAATAGGTGCTAAAGCTCTATGAGATGTAAAATTGACTCAGGTTAATATTCTAACGATTACTGGTTGTTTGTTTTTTATACTAAAAAGTAAACACTGTTTACTTTAAAGGTTTTAGATTAGTTAGCTGAAATACTACTAAGCCGCTACCGTACGAGCCGTCAGATGAAGAAGGTAGGGATGATAAGCTGTCAGCTTCCAGAGCACACTGATAAGAAAACAAGTAATGAGCATGTTGAAAAAACCAATGAACTCATACCAATCGGATTACAGTCAGTTGAGACCGCATCAGCACAATGGTGGAATGAGCCCAAATAAAGCTGAGGAAAACTACTAGAATAACTATAAACCGGTGGCCAGTTTTACTTGACCACTACACCTTCACTTACAATATCTCCTATATAGCAACAACTGTTTATTTATTGAACTAAAATAGTAAACAGTGTTTACTTTAGTTAATCATTGTATGCAAGGCTCTGTAGAGAAGTGAGTTCTCCCTGTGTATAGCGAAAGGTATTTAGCTACAGCCTGCCTTAAGCTTTGAAAGCAGTTGGGTTTGTGTATTAAATACATTCATTAAGTCAGCTTACTACCTAGTAAAAAAACTCTACCTTTAGACTTGTTCAACTTTACTGGCTAACTCAAACTTTTATCATCCAATGCACTACCTTTCTCTGTGAAATCATCTTTTTATGATCTATATATCATAAGGAAAAGTAATATTAGGATATGGTTATACTGCTGTTAATTTTGGTATAAGTAACTATTAGAATAAGGTTCCATCATATGTTTAAGAGTAAAGCATTAAAATATGAGCTTGGTGTTATTAAGGAAAAACAATACAAAGTTCAGTCAGTACTTAACGCCATCCGCTCGCACATGGCTGTAATAGAGTTCACTCCGGAAGGAAAAGTACTGGATGCAAATACTAACTTTTTAAACATAGTAGGATACTCACTGGAAGAGATAACTTTTGCTCCACATAGTTTGTTCTGTAGCCCAGGTATCGATAGAGAAAAAGCTTATCAAGACTTCTGGGCTAAGCTAAGGCAGGGAGTATCTCAAAGTGGCACTTTTCAACGATTTAACAAATTAGGTGAGTCGCTTTGGCTGGAAGCTACTTATTTTCCTGTGTTAGATAAACAAAGTCGCGTATATAAAATAGAAAAGATAGCGAGTGATATCACAGAGAAACAGCAGAAGTTAAAAAGCCAAGAAGCAGTACTTAGTTCCCTACATGAGTCAATGGCAGTTATCGAGTTTTCAACTGATGGCACTGTGGTGACAGCGAATGACAACTTTTTAAATGTTATGGGCTATCGGTTAGATGATGTGGTCGGTAAAAAACATGAAATATTTTGTGAACCAAATTTTTATACTCAACATCCTAACTTTTGGCAGGACTTACTATCAGGCACACACAAAGGAGGTCGTTTCAAGCGTATCAATGCGTACGGTGAAGAAGTATGGCTTAGAGCAACCTATAATCCTATCTTTGATGATAACAATGAAGTCAATCGTATTATTAAGTTTGCTAGTGATATAACCGATAATATCAGGCAAGCAGAGCGTAATATGGCTATTTCAGAGGAGATAGGAGTAATTGCTAGAGAGACTTCAGAGATTGTTGAACAAGGTAATCATTCCCTAAATTCTTCTGTAGAAAGCTCTAGCAAAGTATCCACGGATCTTGAGAATTCGATAGAGATTGTTCAACGTTTAAACGAACAAGCTCATAATATTGAAGAAATTGTTGCCACTATTAGTGGCGTTGCAGATCAAACTAATTTACTTGCGCTCAATGCTGCTATAGAAGCAGCTCGTGCAGGCGAGGCGGGTCGAGGATTTGCTGTTGTTGCCGATGAAGTTAGATTGCTAGCGGGCCGAACTAGTCATGCAACAGTAGAGATTGGAGACGTTGTGCACGAAAATCGCCGTTTGACAGCCCAAGTCTCATCATCTATATCAGAAGTTAATGATGTCGCATTGCTTAGTCGAGAGCAGGTTCATCAAGTAGAACAAGTGATGACAAAAATACATAGAAGTGTCATGTCAATACAGAGCGCTGCTGCCGATCTATCTTAAGGCGATGTGATCAGTTGTTATACAGGTAATAGCTAAAGGCTATATCATCATAAGTCACTCCTATTATGGAGTGACCATAATATTAAAAACGTACTGTTTAAACGCTTAGCAAGCTATGTCTGAGCTAGAGGCTATTTCAACAATCATAGTATCTAACAAACTCAAGACTTCTGATGAGCATGACTTAAGAGTATGCACTAACTCTCTCGATTGCTGATTATAGCGTTCAGGATCAATGCGTTTATTATTAAAATCTTGTGCTAGCTTAAACAGCTCACGTCCAGCCGCGTGAACTTGAGGATGAACTTGGTTAACCAATCGATCGGCATTGCTTAGTTTTAATATTCCTGTAGCGTCTTCACTCGCTAAAAATACACCTAAGCGGCATTGATTATGGTCTCTAACTTCAACCTCTTTGATTGAATCTTCATTAAAAATAGCATAGCGGATAATTTTATCTACCCAGATGACATGATCTCTTTTTGCGCTTGCTAATGCTAGGCAGGGTGAAATTATACGAACATTAGCAAAAATATCATCAGCATCAGTGCGTAGTGGCTCTAGTGCGCTCATAAGACTTTTAAAAATATCGGCTAAAGCATTAGAGTCATCAGAGTTAGAGCTGACTTGTAGCGCCATATCATGAGCAACTTGACTTTGCTCTTCAGCAGCTGAGGCGATTGCGGTTGCTTGATCAAAGTTTAGATTAGCGGAATCTCTCGATTGTTGAATAACGGTAGAGACGCGCTCACGGCTTTCACCTGATTCTTTTACCGCATCAACAGATTGACTCAACCGCTCCTGCACGCCCTCAGAGCCAACGGTAATCTCATTTACAATCCCATAGATTTCTTTGGCGGCTTCGGCGCTTCGTGCTGCTAGTAGACGCACTTCGTCTGCAACTACAGCAAATCCTCGACCCGCTTCCCCGGCTCGTGCTGCCTCGATTGCCGCGTTAAGGGCAAGTAAGTTTGTTTGCTCTGAGATGGCATCTACAGTACTTGTAAGAGATTGGATGCTTTTAGTTTGCTCTGCAAGCTCATTCATTTGCTGATGAGCCTGAGTCAGAGAGAGATCCACTTCTGCGAAACGGGCTTCCATTTCATCTAAAGCAGAACTAGACTCTCTGGTGTATTCAAGTACGTTAGATGCTTGTTGTAATACATCTTGCCCTAAGTTACCTACTTCTGATGCACTGGCTGACATTTCTTCGATTGCGGCTGATAAGGTTTGAATATTACCCACTAAATTATTAATTCGGCGATCAAACTCCAGTGCATTTAAGCCAAGCTCAGAGGTGTGTGACGAGAACTTTACCAAACCGTTCACAATACCGATCTCTTTTTCGATGCTTTCTTTTAAATAAAGAGATAATGGTAGTAACCATGCTGGTGGACTATTCTTAACCCCACCATGTAAAAGTTTCTCGATTGTTATCTTTGTGTTGTTTTTTGTTAGAAACATAGGCTCGCTTCGTTTTTTATTAGCTTCGATTGATAATACTGTGCCACTGTGTGCTAGAAATTAATGACAACATTACTGTTATCTAATGAACAATCACTATATGTAATCACTAAAGCTGACTTAACACTCGATCATCTAATACACTTTCAGTATATCACTCTCTCTTATCGGATAATGTTGAGTTAGTAAAAATGCTGCTCAAGACGCATTTCTTTTATTTAAATCAGTTGATTAGGTACCAGACAGTTTACTCAATAAGGTGGACCCGGTGTGCATTTATATGAATTCTTATACAGAGGCTTAACCCCTTATTAGTGATAAGTCACTAGCACTTTTCCATCAAGTTAATAGTAATTCTATAATTACTACTGGTATAATAGTAGTTTCTAATGTATCTGTTGTGATATGTAGACACAAAGATTTAATAATTTACTGATGGAAAGCTGATGAAGCAAAATACTAATGTAGTCATTACTCAGATCAACAAAAAAATTAACATTTGTATTGCTTTAACCGTTTTTATGGCTGCTGTGGTACTTATATATAGTTTCGTACTTGTAGAGCAGAAACTTACAGAGCAACCTTTTATCGTATCAAATTTTGTATATTTATTTTTATTTTCCATTATTACATTAGCGTTGCTGGCTGGGGCTTTCCTGCAAAAGGTGCACCACATTTATGCAAGCTATGAGAGGAAAAAGCAAAGTTTACAAAGCGCTAACAAAAAAGTGGCTGAACTAGAAATGGCGCTAAATGCGCATGCGATTGTGGCTATTACAGACTCTAGTGGTGTGATCACTCAGGTTAACGATAAGTTTTGTTCCATTTCTCAATACGCTCGCGAAGAGTTAATAGGCAATACTCACCAGATCATCAACTCAGGAGTGCATAGTAAAGAGTTCTTTAAGGATCTGTGGCAGACGCTTACTCGTAATGAGGTTTGGAATGGTGATATTTGTAATAGAGCAAAAGATGGTTCGCTATATTGGGTTCATCAACCCTGGTGCCTGTTCTTGGCCAGAGCGGTAAACCGGAACGCTATATCGCCATACGAGCAGACATAACATCAAAAAAGAAAACGGAAGCTAAAAACGAGTATATGGCATTACACGATGCACTCACTGGATTACCTAATCGTAGGTTCATGGCTGAAAAGCTTAACCTTGCGATATCTAGAAAAGAGAATGAGTCAGGCCATGGTGCCGTTATGCTAATTGACTTAGATAACTTTAAAGAAGTGAATGATATGCTTGGGCATGGTGTCGGTGATGAGCTTCTTATGCAAACAGCAACTCGATTATCTTCGATCTTGCGTAAAACTGACACCGTAGTGCGTTTTGGTGGTGATGAATTTGTTCTTATTTTGAATCACTTAGATGCGGAACGTGATGTAGCAGTGAAAGATGTCAAAAATATAGGGACAAGTATTCAGGCTGAATTAACAGTCCCTTATCTGCTTGGGGGGCAACAGCTAGAAGTGACACCAAGCATAGGTGTGGCTTTGTTTAATAGTGAGAAAGATGAACCAGAAAACTTGCTTAAAAAGGCAGATATAGCACTGTATGCGGCAAAAGAGGCTGGTCGTAATCAGCTGACTATCTTCTCGCCTTTATTACAAGATAAAGCACTTGAGAGAGCATTATTAGTACAAGATTTACGGCAAGCTCAAGATAAAGACGAGCTTATATTATTTTATCAACCTATTATTGATAGTGAAAAACGGATTAAAGGAGTTGAGGCGCTGTTACGTTGGGTTCACCCGATTCACGGAATGGTATCTCCAGAAAAATTCATTCCTTTAGCTGAAGAGAACGGCTTAATTGTACCAATAGGCGAGTTAGTATTAGAAATGGCTTGTAAGCAATTAGCTAAATGGCAACATGATGATATTCAAAAGACGTTGACTATGGCGGTCAACATTAGTGTCAGACAACTCAACCAACCAAACTTTGTCGAAATGGTTAAACGTGTGGTTGCAAGAACCGGTATACACGCAAGCAGCCTAACACTTGAGATTACTGAGAGCATCTTTCAGAGGGATGTGAATAGCGCTATTACTAAAATAAACTCCCTACGAGAAGAGGGGATTAAGTTTTCACTGGACGACTTTGGCACTGGTTATTCATCTCTTACTTACCTAAAACAGCTGCCTATTGATTACTTAAAAATTGATAAGTCTTTTGTCAATGATATCTTAGAGGATAAGAGTAGCGCGGCCATTGCGGTTGCTATTATTGCTTTGGCAAAGAGCTTGGAACTCAAAATTGTTGCAGAGGGAATAGAAGATCATCAGCAACTAGATTGGTTATTAGCTAATGGTTGTGATTTTTTCCAAGGCTACCTATTTAGTCGGCCTCTACATCCTAACAATCTACAATTAACGTTAGAAACAAAGGCGTGATTGTTATTCTCTGCATAATGAACACCTGACAGGGTAGGATTACACTTCAATAGCGGCTATTTAGTCGACAAATATTGTATTACTGTGTGAAATTTTCATCGGCCTACTCAGAAAAAAGCGTCCGATAATTCACGTACTAACACCTGGTGGATAAACAATAAAAAAGTTAAATCCTGTCCTGGAGTATCTGAAAAAATGGTCGGCACAGTAACTGCGCTTTATAGTAACGCATCTATTTAACATAAATAATGTTAAGCGAGGTGTGGTTGTTGTTCCTCTGCGAGCACACTTCCTCTTGAATCCCATTCATGCCGAAAAGCACTCTAATTTCTCTACTATTTAAAATGTTCGTTTTAACTAGTAGCTTTTATGAAGTACCATTGATGGTAGTAATTAGCCTCACAATTAAAGATATTTAAGGCTTGTAATTGTATGAAAAGTAAACAGCATACTAATGCGTTTATGTAGTAACCCTGTATAGCAATGTAGGTACTTTGAAGCTCGTTTAGTTGAGGCTTAAAAATTTTATGAGAGAGTCTAACGTTATCATTGGAGAAGCTACGATTACTGCAGACCAAGCGATGCTGGTCAACAGCAGTGATTTAAAAGGAGTGGCTCATAATCCTGCAGCGGCTTATCTTATAAGCCTAAGCTCTAAAAGAAGCAGAACGACTATGGCATCTTTTTTAGGAGTTGCCGCAAGGATGCTTGGCTACCAAGGAATAGCTGACTGTCCTTGGAATACACTACAACGATTTCACCTCCAAGCTATTTTAGAGTTACTTACTGCAGCTAACAAAGCGCCGGCTACTATTAATACCTACTTATCTGCTATCAAAGGTGTTGCTTTTGAGGCGTGGGTAATGAAGCAGATGGATATTGATACCTATCAACAAATAAAGCATGTTCGTTCGGTAAAAGGCTATCGGATCCCGAAAGGGCGCGCACTTAGTAGGCAAGAAATAAAGGCGCTATTTAAGGTTTGCCAACAAGATAATAGTGCCAAAGGACTACGAGATGCGGCCATTATTAGTGTGTTATTAGGATGTGGTTTACGGCGTTCTGAGATAGTTGCACTAGACATAGAAAATATAAAAATACGCGATTGTGCATTGAAAGTGATAGGAAAAGGCAACAAAGAACGTCTATCTTACATGCCAGAGAGCACATTCGAACGAATAGAGGCATGGACTGAAGAAGTTAGAGGTAACGAGTGTGGGCCACTTTTTACTCGGATCCGGCGTTTTGACGATGTCACTATGGTGCGGCTAGCTGACCAGTCAATTCAATATATTTTAGATACAAGAAGGCTTGAAGCTGGGATTGAAAAGTTTACACCGCATGATCTCCGAAGAACGTTTGCCTCAGAAATGCTCAATAATGCAGAAGATATTATTACAGTTAAAGACGCGATGGGGCACGCCAGTATCACGACAACTGAACAATACGATCACCGTGGTAGTGAGCGTCTTAAACGAGCTAGTCAGCGACTAAAATTAGAGTGATAAATCATGAGTGAACAAGTTTTTGGCGAAAGCATGAAGTTCTTTTCTGATCGGCACCCTGATCCTAATAAAAGGACTGCGCTGAATGTGCAATATACCCTTACTCGTGCCGGCCACCCTACAGTTAGTATAGAAATTGCACCGATATATCAAGTCGGTGCGCCTCCCGCATGGACTGAAAAGATAACCGTACAATTGACTCGTACCGAGTTAACTAGCTTTAGTTGTGTATTATTCGAGCTAAAAAAGGAAGTGAAAAGCTCTTATCATGGTGTAGCGAAGAATAAGAGCATTGCTGTGTATGGAAATGGCCCTTTGGGGTCGGCAATCAACTTAGCCGAAAGTGGACGCCAGCTACAGCATTTTTTAACTACCGAAGATCGTTTAGAACTAGCTGTATTTGTAGTTAGAAGGCTTTCTGAAGCTTGGAAAGTAGCTCCTTCTGATACGATAGCACTACTTCGTCAAGCTGCATGGATGGAAAAAGAGGCCACAAGATGATCTGTAAGGCAGTTATAAGCGGCTAGCCCGCTTTTTAACTCCAGAAAAAATGGCTTCACTAATCTCGACTGGAAATCCATCAGGTAATGATGCTCTTACTGTTTCTATAGCGTGATCTATCTTAGATTTTACTTCGTCCATAATGTGCTGCATGGCTAACTCATCAAAATTAGCAGCGATTGCTGTAGTTAAAAAGTGTCTTGGAAACAAATTATACCATTTGTATTGACGGCCGGAGGTACCTGTAAGTGACATAGCCATCTTAATTTTTCGCTCTGATAGACCTGCTCCACCCATCACGGGGTATGTAGAAAGAATATCGTACAAGGGGGTCAGCTTGTAAGCGCCAGACGGTAATAGAAAAACTGAAAAGTTCTTTGCATGGCCGTCCGTTGCTGCCAGTAGCCAGAATATAAGCTGGGCACGCATAAAAGTAGATCTATCTTTATCAGGAGAGATAGAGCCTAATAAGTGGTTCATTATATCAATTATTCCAGGCCCACCATCGTTTTCATATTTCTTCCCAGGTGATACTCCAAGTACTTGGCAATAATCTTCTTGTGGGATCCGCATAATCCACTTACCATCTGCAGATAACCTGCGATCAAAGCGTTTGACAGAAAGCGCACGAATGTCACCTACATCAAGGATGTCAGCTTCAGCAACTTCTAAGCCTAATTCACTGGCTAGGCGTAAGCACACTAACTCATTTTCAACGCTCGTACTGAGATCAATTACCTGAGAATGGCTCTGAATGGTTCCGATTGCGGTGGTTTTCAACCCAGTTGTCCAAATAATACTAACTAAAAGCTATTTTATTTCGTTCCATCTCCTCGAGTTTACAAGGGTTAAGTGAGACGGCTGCGGCCACTGCCCAGTTGCGGGTCTTACCTGACCAACGTCGAGGGTTTTGGCGCTTTGCTTCTTCATAAACCTGTGCTCGTTTTGTTAACACCGCCTGGTCACAGCCTCGGTGTCGAGCTGCGGGTGTGACGAAGTTAATACCACTATGCAAATGCTGTTCGTTATATCCGTACTCAAACGCGAGCATCCATTCCCGCAACGTAGTTAATGAAGCGAAGCCCTTAGTTGGCCATGCGGGACAATACTTCACTGTCCGAAACATCGACTCTGAGTACGGGTTATCGTTACTGACTCGAGGGCGATTGTAAGACATCAACATACCGAGCTCTGCCAATCTTGCTTTCAGCACATACGACTTCATCGGCGCACCATTATCGGAATGCAGTACAGGCGGTTTTTGCGTACATCTTTCACGCAATAAAGCACGCTCAACTAGCTGTCGAGCTAGCACTCCTGACTCTTCTTCATGGACTTCCCATGCCACTATCTTACGGCTATAAATGTCCAAGATAAGATATAAATACCAGTACTGACCACGCACCAAAGAGGGACAGTAACTAATGTCCCATGTCCATACTTGATTAGGACCGGTTGCGGTAAAGCTCGTGGGCGGTGTCGCTTTTCGTGGTGTTTTAGCATGACCTCGGTGGTTTAGTTGTTCGTGCTTCTTTAACACTCGGTAAAAGGTTGATTCCGAGGCGAGGTAAACGCCCTTGTCAGCCAGTAGCGGTACTATTTGCGATGGAGGTAAGCTCTGATATTCCTCCTGATTGCAGAAAGCTAAAATAGCCGCTTCCTCTGCCTCGGTCAGGGCATGCTTTTGTACTGCTGGCTTAACCAAGGGGCGCTGGTCTTCCAACACAGCGCCATTCTCAGCCCGCCAGCGTCTCAGGCTACGCTCACTGGTCCCCATAAGCGCAGCTGCTTTATAGCGTGGCGCCCCCGCATTTACCGCTTCATCAAGTAATACTAATAGCCTTGTACGCTCATCCAGAGGAGTTAGCTCTCCTCGTCGCTGCCCTGCTCGTTCTCGTACAAGGCTTCCAGCTTTTTTGATAGCACCAAGAGCGCTGTAGTTTCAGCTAACACCCTGTCTTTACGGCGCATTTCTGACCTGAGTTTTTTAATAGTTCTCTGGTCTTCCTTACGCTGTTTCTGAGCGCTTTTATTGTCATTAGGCTGGTCGCTTGTGCCCTGGAAGCAGGCTTCTTTCCAAGCTTGTATCTGGCCCGGATATAATCCTTTCTCGCGGCAATAAGTACTGAGTTCAACTTCAGATAGTGAAGCAGTTTCAATAATCACAGCCAACTTAGCGTGAGCAGACCAATCATCTTTAGCGCTACGACTCCCCGGCACAGGCACTCCTTGTTCTCGACTCTGTTTTAACCAACTATACAGGGCTGATTTAGAAATACCTTCTTCTTTAGAAACAGCCATGACACTTCTATTATGTGGTGGCAACAACTGGGTTACCACTTCGGCTTTACGCTCTTCAGAGTACAATGACATAATCACTCCCACACCGGCCCTATTAATATACATTAGGCAGAATTGCCAACCGGACAACTAGGATGACAGAGCGGGGTGTTCTTTATGATTTCCTGCAGCACCAAGGTTCTGGCGTCAGCGTCGGAGGCTTCATTGCGGGCAAGCTCAAGCAGCACCTCCGTATCATCGCGCATGTTTTGCATGGCCCGGCGAATTCGGGCGAGGGTTTTCTGGTCGGCTGGAGACAGGCTTTGTCTTTGTTCGAGCACATTCAGGGCGCCACTCATTACGGCCAGAGGCGTACGAAGTTCGTGGCTGGCCAGCTTCACAAAGGTTTTTTCCCGTTCGATATGATGCTCAAGCTCTGACAGAAAGCGATTAAACGCCTCGGCAATGTCGCAAAACTCCTGGTCACGGTAATCCGTGGTGATTTGCGGCATCGGAGTTCCGGGTGTCGTGTCCAGCACTTCACGGGTTAATTTCCTGAAAGGGCGTACCAGATATCGCGCGCCCGTGCGTGCAACAATAAAACCAACCAGCAGCATTAATCCAGCCACACCAGCCAGAGCCAGTTGAACCAGTGCTTCACGGTTTTCCATGATCGTAATGTTCTGGGCCAGAAAAAGCTTGCCACCAGGAGCTTCCATTCGTTCCCCGACGACAAGCAGCGTTGTCTGACCTATCTCGACTTCCCGGGAAAACGGTAAATCGCGGCTCTGAAAATATTCCGGGAGTAAGGCTTCTGCCTCGCCATCAGGCAGAAAAACAACCTCAAGTTGTGCGGTTTTTACCGGTTGAAAGCGCCCTTCCCGCAGTTGCCCTTTGAAATACTCAGCCTCCGCCTTGAGTTCCAGTTCAAGAATGGTGTCCTCAACGTCATAAACAAATACTTCAACAATAAACATCGAGGTTGCTGTGGTGGCCACAATCAGGAAAAACAGGGTTCGGGCCAGGCGCGTGGTCAAGGATGACTTCATGGTGTGCCCGCACGCGTATCCGCAGGAACTTCCAGGCTGTAGCCGCGCCCGTGGATGGTTTTTACCAGCACGTTACCCAAGCCTGTCTGCAGGGATTTTCGAAGCGTATAAATATGAGTCCGAAGGCTGTTGCCCTCCATCTCTCCATGACGAGCTCCCCACAAGGCATCACTCAACGCCTCGTGGCTGAGAAAACTCGGGTAGGCTCGAACCAGTAATTCAAACAGCCGGGCTGGCGTGCCAGACAGAGCGGTTTTCGATCCACGCAATTCCACTTCCAGCGTACCCGGATCGAACCGAATATCTCCAGCAACCAGGATGGGCCTCTGTGGCGAATTGCGCCTATGCAGAGCATCAATTCGCAGTTGCAATTCACGCAGCTCGAACGGCTTCACGAGGTAATCATCTGCGCCGCAGTCAAACCCCTTTTCCTTGTCGTTCAGGGCGCTCAGTGCTGTCATCAGAATAACCGGGGTCTGGCATTTCAGGTCCTGACGAATCCGCCGGCAAATGTCATAACCATTAACCCCGGGCAGCATCAGGTCGAGCACGATAACGTCGTAGCTGTGGGTAGCCAGCAGATGCAGCGCCGTCAAACCATCAGCGGCGAAGTCCAGTGTGTAGCGTTCCTCACCCAAAAACTCGAACAGGTTGTCTGCAAGATCCACCTGATCTTCGACAATTAATAGTCTGAGCGGTGGTTGGTTAGATGTCATTCGAACGAACTCCGTTGGCGCCAGACACAGATTGGTGATCCCGTGGCAGTCCCTTAATCACCAACAATTGATAGCGACTATTTGACATGACCTTTCGCACGGACATGGATAAGCCCACCAATTTTCTGTCTGGCCAGGTTCGGGGAACCGCGACATACAAGCGTTGAAACGGTTTGTTCTTCAGCAATTCACCCAAGCCACTTTCTGTTACTTCCAGAGCGTTCCCGTTTGAGTAGAAGCGGGCTGAAAATGGCAGGTCGTTAAGGTAGATCAACGGGCTATCATCTGTGTTGCTGGCCTGCTGATAATAGCTTACCAGTTCTTTCTCGGTTTTCAGCGGCGCCCAGCCTGCTTCAGCCAGGCCCACGAACACAGTCAGTAAAACTGGCACCAATGCCACCGCCCCACCCCGCATCCGGCATAACCATAAAGACTCACATTGCGACGCCCAGCGGCCGATCAGCATGGCCGTAAACGGCAATGATGGCAGTATATAAGTCCAGAGTGTATTACCTGCGAGTGTGAAAAACAGCATGGGTGCCAATGCGCTTGCCAGTAAAAAGCTGACGTCCGGGTCTGATATTGTCTTGCCCACAATGCCACGTCTGTTCCCCCTGAACCATGCAAGTGCCAGGCTCACCAAGGCAACAATGCCCCAGGGAAACGACGCCCACAACCAGAACATCCAGATCATACCTTCAGGTTGATTATGGGCGCTGCCGTAAAGATCGCCTGCCCAGCCCGGATCCAGAAACCGGCGCACATGCTCCCCTAGGATAAAGTAGTCCAGAAAACCCGGGGTCTTGAGTTCTGCCAATATGTACCAGGGGCATACCAGCAGGGCTGTCAGAAGGCTCCCCCGCCACCAGGGCAGCCGACGCAGGTTGTTGGTTGCTTCCCGCCATGAAAGGAGCAACCACAAGACGATGGGAATACCGATCAAGACTGGTGCCAAGGGCCCTTTGGACAAAAGCCCTATCACCAATCCAAGAAAAAAAGACCACCGCCAAGGGCCGCCCTCTCCTGCCATCACCAGATAAAAGCTGACAAGAGCAAGGGTAGTGCCCAGTGCCAGGAAGGCGTCTGTCATCACTGCGCCGGCGCTGATGTACGTGAGCGCCATGGTTGCAAAAACCAGACAACTCCACTGGGCTACCTGAACACTCCAAAACTGCCGCGCCAGGCGCCAGACCAACCACACCATCCCAAGCGTTGCCAGCCAGGACGGAAAGCGCAGCGAAAACTCCGAAATACCAAATACCTTGATGGCAGCAGCCTGCGCCCAGAATGACAGAGGCGGTTTGCCCCAGAAGGGAATTCCGGGCTCAAACCATGGTGTAATCCAGTCGCCAGTCTCAGCCATCAGGCGGGCAATTTCTGCATAACGCGGCTCCGTGGTATCGGCAAAGGGGAAAAATGCCATAGCGATAAAACGGCTGACCAGCACTGCGGCCAATATTAGCAGGCAGACATTAAACCGCTTTGACATGACGTGCCCCAGTAGAAGTGCGACTGGACTGTTGGCGTGTTGACTCGCGGTTCTCGATCACTTCGTCTGTTACGTACACAGGCCTCTGCTTTGCTTCCATGTAGGTCTTGCCGACATATTCACCCACAATGCCCACGCTCATCAACTGAATACCGCCCAGAAAGCTTATGATGGCCACCAGCGACGGATAACCGCTGGTGGCATCGCCCAGCATGAGCGCCTTGACCACTATCCACAGGCCAAATACCGCGCCCATGCTGGCTGCGAGCAATCCGGTCAGGGTCGCCCAGCGCAATGGAGACACAGAAAACGACGTTAGCCCTTCCAGTGCCAGGCCGACCAGCCCGGGGTAGTCCCATTTTGTTTCGCCGGCCACACGGGGTTCACGGTCGTACTGAATGACCTGAGTCGGCATACCAATCCAGGCGAACAGGCCTTTCATATAGCGGTTACGCTCTTTCAACTGCAACAATGCGGTAACGGCCTTGCGACTCATCAGCCGAAAGTCACCGGTGTCCACCGGGATATTCGTGCGGCTGGTTCGGTTCAACAATCGGTAAAACAGATGCGCACTCCAGCGCTTGAATGCCGTTTCGCCCGCCCGGGAACGGCGCTGCATCAGTACAACATCCACTCCTGACTGCCAACACTCGACCATGGCTGGAATCTGCTCAGGTGGGTCTTGCAGGTCTGCATCCAACACGATCACCGCATCGCCTTTGGCGTGCTCCAGTCCTGCGGTCATTGCGGCCTCTTTGCCAAAATTACGACTCAGTTTGATCAACCGGATGCCGGGCATTCGGTCAATAACGCTGCGGATGTATTGGGCACTGCCATCATCACTGCCGTCATCAATCAGCACGATCTCCCAGTGCACGTCCAGGGGGGCAAGCAACGGTAGCACCCGATCAAAGAAAAGAGGCAGCATCGGGCGTTCGTTGTACAGCGGCACCACCAGTGATAACAGCGGCTTGTCAAGCGGGCCATCAAAAGGTACCACGGGGAATTCAACGCGTTTGTTCATGGAAAACCAACCTCTGATAAACGGTGTAATTCAGTGCAGCGACAAGCCCTGTAGTCACGATTTGTGACAGCGTTACGGGCAGTGCCAGAACGTTGTTGAGCAGGAAAAAGAAGACGAGATTGCAGAACCAGGCGCCAAAACAGGAGCCGATATAACGCCACACCGTAACCCTGTGAGGGCCGGCATTGCGAAATGCCAGGCGCCGTTGGAGGCCGTAATTTAGCACCGCGCCAGACACGCTCCCGCTAGCTGTTGCCAGCACCGGTTCAAGCCCGGCAGCGATCAATGCGGCCATTACAAGCCAGTGGAACAGCGTGGCAAAACCGCCGGCCGCCACAAATCCCCGTAATTGGCGAGGTAATAGTGTGTTCATGACAATAACCACTCCATTGGCGACTGATGAAGTCGACCTGACATTGAGTGGGTATGATGACCTACCTTGTGTCACAGCTTTGTGGAGGTTTTATCAGGAAAATGTCAAAACGTGAGATGATCCGCGCCTGAATCAGGCTTGCGGATTGATAATGAGCCGAATAGTTAAAGCAGGCTTGAAATATAAGTGGCGAGTAAAAATCTCTTACGCAACCACGCCAAATATTCGCCCTACGCCAGCCGTGATTGCCATTGCGAGTGCGCCCCAAAATGTAACTCTGATTGCGCCGATAGTAATCGAGGCCCCACCTGCACTTGCCGCAACCCCGCCCAGAAGCGCGAGAAAAACCAGAGAGGATACTGCAACCACATAAATTAGCTGGCTACCCGGTACAACCCATGCCGCCGCCAACGGAAGTGCGGCACCAATGGTAAAGGTACCTGCCGATGAGAATGCCGCTTGGACGGGCTGGGCGCTAACCGTTTCCGAGATGCCTATTTCATCCCTGGCGTGTGCACCAAGAGCATCGTGAGCCATTAACTGCTCAGCGACTTGCTTCGCGAGAGCCGGCTCAAGCCCTCTGCTTTCGTATATTAAAGCGAGTTCCTCTTTTTCAAACTCGAAATCCTGCTCCAATGATCTTTTTTCAATAGCCAGATCTGCCTTTTCCGTATCGGACTGCGAGCTAACGGACACGTACTCCCCAGCAGCCATAGACATAGCGCCCGCTACTAACCCGGCAAGTCCTGCCAGAAGAATGCCTTCATGAGCACTGCTAGCGGCGGCCACACCAATAATCAGACTTGCCGTGGAAACTATTCCGTCGTTTGCACCTAATACAGCTGCACGTAACCAACCCACGCGATGTGACCGATGGACTTCACTATGACTCATAGGTTTTCCCAATAAATAAAATTGAAAACGATGCTGTAGAAAACCCCTCGCAGCACGCTCACTTCCTGATGATCAACTCATTATGGATGGTATGGAAGCCGTCCGCTCTCTGAGCGAGCTTTATGGCGGTATCGATTTGCCTCTGCGTGTCGACGACGCCAACCAGGCGCACATCACCTTTCCGCGTGGTCACGATAATAACAAGGCCATTCAGTTCAGGGTCTCCCTGCAAGGCCCTCTTGACGTTTTCGGTTACGTCTGCATCCGCCACGTTGACGGCGTTCGAGCTGGTTCGCTGTAGACCTTCGAAATTTCCCGGAGGCTTATTGCAAGCAGTCAACAGCGCAACGGTGATCAAAGTGATGCTCAAGAACTGTGTTCCACGATATTTATTCATTGGACTCTACTCATTGTTGGCTGGGCTGAAAGACAAGCCCGGTTTCAACGAAACTTAAAACTTTCCTGGTGAAAGCGTAATGAAATGGACTGTTGCTTCAGACCGCTTCGCAAGGCTTTAGCCAAGCCCTGCGGGCCGCAGAACCAGATATCCACTCTGCGGTCATGGATTTTCAGTTGCGTCGCGGTCAACCACTGCCCCTGCAGGCTGTCGTAGATGTGCAGCGATATGTCCGGAAGTTGCTGCACCAGTTGTTGCAGGCGAGCCAGCATGGGATCACCCAAGGCTTCGGCAGTGCAGTAATGCAGTGTGACCCCTGGATATATTTGGTCGGTATTGATAAGGCGCTTTTCCAGGGCAGCCAGAAACGGTGTGATACCGATGCCGCCAGCAACCCAGATTTGCTGGGCATTTTTTCTGCCGCTGTCGGGGTCAAAGCGACCATAAGGTCCTTCCAGCGTAACTGCCTGACCACTCCGTAGCTTCCGCGGGATCTTGCGGGTGTAGTCCCCCAGCGCCTTGATATGGAAACTGAGCTGCCCGCTGTCATTGTCAGCGCTGGACAGGCTGAAAGGATGCGCTCCTTCCATCCGGTCGAAGGTCACCAGAGCAAATTGTCCGGCTTGATGGCCAGGCCACCGCTTGCCCATCTCACAGACAACTTCCGTGATGTTAGCTGGTGTCTGCCTGACGGCCTGAACCAATCCCTTATAGCGACGACTCCTGCCGATTTGCCCGGTTAGCGATTGCAGGCTTGCGACGGCACCACCTGCTATCAACAGCGCCATCAGCCAACCAGTGGGTTGTTGCCACCATTTCAGCGGGGCCAGCAACAATGCGTGGGTGGCCAGTACCAGATAAATCACTGGCATCACCCGATGCAGGTGGCGCCAGTAACCATAAGGCACCCAACGCAGGAGAGTGATAACAACCAGAAACGCCAGCACATACAGGCCGGGCTCGCCGAGGTCTTCAGCGCCATCCTGCAAGCTGTCCAGCAGGCCGGAGAAGTCAGCTTCCTTCAAGCTGCGATCTGATCCAAGCAGCGCTTCGAGGGCGTCATCCGCCATTTCAATCAACCAGTGTGACAGCGCAAAAACGACGGCCAGAATGCCGGTCCATTTATGCAACTGATACATGCTGTCCAATCCACGTAATGGCGATTCCAGCCATACCGGCCGGGTTGCCAGCAGCATAGTGATAGACATGAAATTGATGGCAAGATAGCCACTGAGTGTGAGGAAATTTTCATAGCTCAGCCCCGGGGCCCAGAAGCTGAACTGAGCCGCCAAAAGCAGAAAAAGGGTGACACTGGTACGTAGGTTAGGCACAAACAAACTCCGGCTTGGGTTTGTCTGAATTCTGCAAGATTAACCTGACACCAGCCTTAAACCCCTGAGTGTTGCACGACAATATTCACTTCTGCTTCAAAACCGCCGCTTTGGCCTGAGGCTGGTGATCGAAGGTTAAGGGCAGTACCTGCGCCGGTGGCAATGGCGTCCACTATGGCAAGTCCGATACCGGAGCCCAGTGTTTTCGAATCGGAGCGTACAAAACGGTTGCGCAATAATGCGAGCTTCTCTGGCGGTACAACATCACCTGCATTAGCGACTCGTAAAGTGCCCTCACCTGTAAGGCTTATATGTACTGCCCGGTCGGCTGCGCCGTGCCTGAGTGCATTCTCTATAAGGTTTCGTGCCAGGATGGCAAAGGCATCAGGATCGAGTAATGACATTACGCGGTTGCCTGGCAAATTCAGCTTGAGGCGACCGGGAGCTTCACGCTCGTAATCGTTGGTGATCATTTGCAGGATAGGCACCAAATCATTTTCGTTTTCAGACAGAGCACTGCCACCTTCAGCCTTGGCCAGTTCCAGCAACTTTTCCGACAATCTGGACAAAGTGCGAAGCGATTCTTCAATTTCGCCGGCTCGCGCTTTAACTCCGGCATCCCGGGCTTCAGTTTTTAACCGCTGAAGCTTCGCCAACGCCGTTGCCAGTGGCGTTCGCAATTCATGGGCACTGTTAGCAGTAAAGCTTCGCTCGGCTTCAAGCGCTCTGCGCAAACGCTCCAATAAGCGGTTAACTGAAACCATGGTAGGTTCAAACTCTTTTGGCAGGCGGTCTACCGCCACCGGAGAGAGGTCACTGCCACCGCGGGTTTCTATCGATTGCTGCAGTATAACCACCTGACGAAGCGACCGTTTTATCACCCACCACACACCAACCAGGCTGATGGGAATCAGAAGCACCAGTGGAGTGAGCAATGCAAGGCTGGTATCCAGTATGGCTTCGCGGCGGTGGCCCAAGGGTTCGGCAACCTCGATGAACAGGGTATCGCTGATGGCCCCCTCGCCGTATATCCGGTGTGTAGGCGTTTCAGAGAATCCTTCGCGAGGCTTGGCACCGAAAATACGCGGATCTGCGTCATGGGATTGCAGCAGCAGCTTGCCTGACGCGTCTCGAACCAGATAAGTGAGATATTCATCGTGTTCTTTCAGGGCCAATGCCCGCTGATCGCCTGTGTCATTTTCCCGGTTGAGAATATCGGTCACCGCCAATGGCAGGATGCGCTGCGCCGTCTCTTCCAGGGCGCTGTCGAACACTTCATTCATTTCATGGCGCGCAATAACCCCGGAAGCAATCACGCCCAACAGCCAAAGCAAGGTCACGCCGAGGGTAAGCCAGGTACCAAGGGTTTTCTGCAAGCTGGTTTTAGTGGTCATAAGCGTTTAACCGGTAACCCATACCTCGGACCGTCACTATGGCGTCGCGCCCAAGTTTTTTGCGCAAACGGCTAATGTAGACCTCAATGGTATTGCTCTCGATCTCGGCCCCGAATTCGTACAGCCGATCTTCAAGCTGTGAACGCGACAGCAGTATTCCCGGGCGCTGCAAAAACCCTTCAAAGAGCGCCCACTCCCGGGCGGTGAGCTCCACTGGCTCGCCGTTGCGGCTAATGCGATGGTCACCAAGATCCACTTCAAGATCGCCAATATGCACCAGAGGGTTCGGATTGCCGCGATAGCGGCGTGCCACGGCCGCTACCCGGGCAGACAGCTCTGATAAATCAAAAGGCTTTATCAGATAATCGTCAGCACCGGCATTCAGCCCTGCAATCCTGTCTGAAACCTGGTCCCTGGCGGTCAGAATGATGACAGGCGTTGTATCACCGGCTGCTCGCAGTTTTTTCAGAAAATCAAAACCGTGGCCATCCGGCAGCATCAAATCGAGCAAAATCAGATTATAAGCGGTGGTTTTCACGCTGGTATCCGCAAAACCGAGGCTCTGCACCCAGTCCACGGCATGGCCATCCTCACTGATCTGATCCCGCACGGCCTCACCCAGCCCGGCTGTATCCTCAACCAACAGTATCCGCATCTTTCACCTTTTGCCTTATTTCAACCAGAAGATACTACAACCCTCACCTGACAGCAGCCTGAACAATTCTATTACTGCTTGCCATCCTGTTATCTGGTCCCCCGTTCAGGCCAGTGTCAGGAAAAAGCCTTAGGGTTGATTAAACCGACCCAACGGGAGACACATCATGAAACTCAAACCCATTGTGATCAGCCTTTCGCTACTGCTGGTGAGCGGTAGCGCCCTGGCCGACGATGACTGCGATGACCCGGCTGCCCAATGGCAGCCCCGGGAAAACCTGCGAAAGCAACTGGAAGCCGAAGGATGGACGGTGTTCCGCATCAAGGTGGACGATGGTTGTTACGAGGTCAAAGGAAGGGACCCGGATGGCTACCGCGTGGAAGCAGAGTACTCACCAGCAACCTTCGAGCTGATGGAAATGGAGCGGGACGACGACGATGAGGATGACGACCATCGTGACAAGTCCAGGCGTTACAGCGAACCGACCAATGAAGACCGGGTTCCACGCAAGGGCATTGTTAAAGGTCGCCCCAGCGTAACGGTTGAGTAATTAAAGGAGATTACATCATGAAAAAGATTCTGTTTACTCTGGGCCTTGCAACCCTAATGGCATTACCGGCTTATGCTCAGGCCCGGGAAGTCACCTTTACCACGCAACTGAAAAATTATGGCGGTGACGGGGCTTACCTGGCTCTCTACCTTACGGATACCAACGGACAGTACCAGGGAACTCTCTGGATTTCAGGTGAGAAGAGTAAATATTACAAGCACCTGCGTGACTGGGCACGAGGCAGTGGTTTGAATCAGGCTGAATACGATGGCCTGACCGGCGCCAGTGTGACCAGCGGCCGCGCCTTGAAAGTGACTCTGGAACTTGAAGACGCTTTGATCGACTCTGGCTATCAGGTTCGTGTTGATACTGCCGTTGAAGACATGCGTGATAACCGTTCGGATGTGGTTGTGCCTCTGACCACAGAAGATTCCGGGAAAACGGTATCCGGCCGCGGCTATGTTCAGTCCTTTGTCTATGACCTCAAGTAAACGACGGGAGACACATTAATGTTGCGCAAGCTCCATGGTTTACCCGGATTGGTCGCTGCATTACTGCTCGTAGTGCTGGCGACCTCGGGAGTTGTTTTGTCCGCAGTGCCGGCAATTGAGCGGTCGAGCGCTGTTGTCCCGACCGCTGGCGAACTCACCGTGGCCGATCTGACCGAGCGTGTGGTGGTGAATTATCCCGGCACCGAACAGATCGCACGTTCTCTCGCGGGCGAAGTCGTCGTTTATTACAGCCGTAATGGCAAGCCGGGTGCCGACCTGGTTAACCCTCTTACCGGCGAAGGTATTGCACCCTACCAGCCATCGGCATTCTTGCGATGGGTAAAGAACCTGCATCGATCGTTTCTTCTTAATGATGCCGGGCGAATACTGGCCGGGGTTTTGGCGGCACTGATGGTATTGATCTGCCTGTCCGGAGCTTTTCTGCTGGCTCGACGCCTGGGGGGCTGGAATGCGATTTTTCGACCCATTCCAGGCTCCGGTGGCCCCCGGATTCACGCCGAACTGGCACGATTTGCCGTGATTGGTTTGTTACTGTCAGCACTGACTGGCAGCTATATGTCGGCTGTCAGGTTTGACCTGTTACCGGAGGGTGCCAACACAGAGCCCTCTTTTCCTGCGAAGGTTTCAGGCGGTACACCCGTACCGGCAGGCTCTTTGAGCGCGCTGAAAAACGTGGATGTCAACGAGCTACGGGAACTGGTATTCCCTTACCCGGATGACCCCACGGACGTCTATTCACTGAGCACCACTCAGGGTTCCGGGTTCGTGGATCAGGCAACCGGTGAACTGCTGCAGTATGAGGCGCGTTCTACCGGCAGCCAGTTCCATCACTGGATAGTTCGCCTGCATACGGGTGAAGGCTTGTGGTGGTTAGGCCTGATTCTCGGGCTAGCCGCACTGACCGTGCCGGTGCTGTCATTCACCGGCCTGCAGATCTGGTGGCAGCGGCGCTCATCCGCCATAAGCCTGGGTGAAAATGAGAGCATTGACGCCGCTGACACCGTCATTCTGGTGGGCTCTGAAGGCAATACCACCTGGGGTTTTGCCAAGGACCTTCAGAACAAGCTCAATCAGGCCGGAAAGAAAGTGCACTGCGCGCCCATGAATGATCTGGCGGAGCACTACCCGAACGCCTCTGTACTTTTTATTCTGACATCAACCTATGGTGACGGTGACGCGCCCTCTTCCGCCAGCCAGTTTCTGACTCGACTTGAACACTTTCAACCAGAGGACGGATTGAAGTTTGTGGTTCTCGGTTTTGGTGACCAACAGTTCCCGAAATTCTGCCAGTATGCGCTAGATGTGAACTCAGCTCTCAGCAACAAAGGCCTGCAACACATGCATCCGGTTACCCGAATTGATCGCGGCTCCGCCACACAGTTCCGGGAGTGGGGCGAGGCTATCAGCGAGCGCATGGGCATTCCGCTGGTGCTGACCCATAATCCCGCGCCCGCTGTCACTTCAGAGTTCGAGCTTGTAGAGCGCGTGGACTACGGCGTTGCGGTGAATGCGCCTACCAGCATATTGCGCTTCAAGCCGTTAAAAAATAAAAGAAATCTGTGGCAAAGACTGCCCTTCCAAAACCGGAAACAGCTGCCGGACTTTGAGGCTGGCGATCTGCTCGGGGTTGCGCCACCCGGAGATGAGGTCGCCCGATTCTATTCGCTGGCCTCCTCTGCGTCGGATGGGATACTGGAAATCTGTGTGCGCAAACAGACTGATGGCCTTTGCTCAGGATATCTGCACAGCCTCAAACCGGGCGATCGGATTGCCGGGTTTATCCAGAAAAACCCCGGCTTTCGTCCTGCGGGGGGTACTACACCCATTATTCTCGTTGGCGCTGGCGCGGGAATCGGACCACTTGCCGGTTTTATCCGGAAAAATACCGAGCGCAACCCCATGTACCTGTACTGGGGCGGCCGTAACCCAGATTCGGATTTTCTCTACCAACCGGAGCTTGGCCGTTATCTGGATGACCAGCGGCTTACCAGGCTGAATACCGCGTTTTCAAGGTCGGCAGAGAACGCCTACGTTCAGGATGCCATCGTTGCCGATGAAACCGCGTTGCGACAACAGATTGAGATAGGTGCACAGATATTGGTATGCGGAGGGCGGGAGATGGCCGCAGGTGTACGCCAGGTGTTTGACTCGATTCTCAAACCGTTGCATATGGATATCGAGGAGTTGAGAGCAGAAGGGCGTTACCTAGAGGATGTTTACTGATTGGGCGGGCCGTTGGTCATAGGTTTGGTGCGTAGTTTCAAAATGGCACTTATTAATTACGAAACAGCGGCAACCGGGATGGTAAGGGGATTATCCGGGCCGGCGCACATAACGCTCAAAGCCCGATAACGACGGGGTTTAGCAACGGAGAGGTAAATAAAAACACCATCATCGGCCTAAAGCCGGCACGTGCACGAGTCATACCTTTCAGCATGGGAATAGTCGAGCAGCTGCAAAAAGGCGTGATAGCCCCAAGGCCAGCGGCAAGAAAAGCAAGCATGCTCAGGGTATCTTGTAACTGAAAGGACACAGGAAAGCACCATATTTCTAGAATTACCGAATATATGAAAACAATTAGATCCAGTACTGAGCTGTGTCAACTTCAATACTGGGGTCTCCTTGACTAATCCCCGATTTCCATCAGCCTCGACTGAAGAGGGCTAAAGTTGGAAAATCCAGGCGGCTGGCATTTTTGGCCAGATCACGGTAGTGCATCATGCTATAATCAAAAAACTGTTTTATATGCCAGTACGGATACGCCATATTAGATATGATGTTTTGACCTGCCCATCCTCAACGATCGAGGGTTATCGTTGGGGATAGGTAAACAACCCTTGGACAGAGCTATATTGAGGAGGGCGGGTCATGACCCAGTTTAACGCTGAATCCATTTCAATATTGCGGTGGCTGAGCCAAGGCGGCAGGGGCCGGGTTAGGAAGGTAAGATTGCCAACACGCCAAAACGGGTCGGGCGCAAGATTCAGCAACTCAGCGAACGGTACGGCGGCGGGGCGTTCCTGATTGCCTATTTCACCGCCGTTATTATTGTGGTTCTGCCACTGATGATCCTCGAGGTGGCCGCCGGCCGACTAGTGTAACGTTCGGTTAATTCGCTCATTTATTATCAATTAAACTCAGCTTTGCCCGAGCCACTGACGTCATAATCGATTCTGCGCTTTTATGCCAACGGAACGGCTTTGCCAGTTTTTCGTTGTGAACCTTGATGAACTTTTTAATCGCAGACTTTAATTCGCCGACGCTGGTGAAAATACCGCGGTATAGGGCTCGTCGTTCCAGTTGGCCAAACCAACCCTCGACCGCATTCAGCCAGGAAGCGCTCGTGGGCGTGAAGTGCAGCTTGAACCGAGGGTGCTCGGCCAGCCAAGCTTTGACTTCCGGCGTCTTGTGAGTCGAGCTGTTATCCAAGATCAAGTGCAGATCCAGACCCTTCGGAGTTTCCCGGTCGATCTGTCGCAAGAAGTCTAAAAACTCCTTGGCTCGGTGACGCTGAGTGATTCGTCCGATCACCTGACCCGTCAGCGTATTGAATGCAGCGTACAGGCTGGTTGTGCCATGACGTTTGTAATCATGTGTCTGTCGCTCAACTTGTCCCGGGCGAAGCTGTAATTTCGGCTGGGTTCGGTCAAGAGCCTGAATCTGGGTTTTTTCGTCAACAGACAGAACCAGTGCATTGTCCGGAGGATTCATATAAAGCCCGACAACATCGCACACTTTTTCAGCGAAGTGGGGATCGTTGCTGATCTTGAACGTTCTGAGCCGGTGCGGCTTCAAATCGGCTGCTTTCCAGATCTGGTGCACTTGCCAGCGCGTTACCCCGGCATGCTCTGCCATGAGACTGATACTCCAGTGTGTGGCCTCTTTCGGAACTTTATGGACTGTGTCGTCTAAAATTTTCTTGACGGTTTTACCGTCGAGTTTTCGAGGCTGGCCAGGTCGCGGCGCATCATGAAGCCCCTCAAGACCTCGATCACTGTAGCGTTTGCGCCACTTGAAGACCGTTTGGGTGCTAACCTGAAGAGACTCTGAGATTCCTTTTGGGGTCTGACCTTCATTCAGTAACAAAAGTATCCTGGCGCGTTGCGCCAGATGCTGGCTCAGCGTATTGGTTCGGCACCAACTTTCGAGTTCCAATTGATCGTTTACAGTCAGATTAAATGGCGCTGCGGGTTTGGGCACAATGGGAACCTTTTATTGCTGTTTGACGATTCCTATTATAACAAACATGCGCCAGCGAATTAACCGGACGAAACACTAGCAATCAAGGTAGGCTTAGACTGGCGGTTGTCGAGCTTATAGTCGGTCATTCCCTAGATTCCTGAGAAGAATGCCCCGACTTTGCCACAAGGCTCGATAGTTACCAACTAGCGACAACGACAGTAAACTGGTTGCAACTAATCTGTTGAGCGTATTTTCTGCCATAAGGGAAAGGTGCCGACCAGCGGATAAGCTGAGTCCATTCCTTCGCCCATCTGCTCTCTGGTTACGGCAGAAGGGGGGGGTAAGCTACGATAAAGTTATTAGTTTCGTTTTACTCAAAGTTCCCATGATTTCCAATCACGTTTATTGTGAAGGAATAGGCGTCAGATGCGCTTGGCTGCGTAGAGAAAAATCTCGATGACTTTGACTCCGAAAACAAGACTAAGAATGATAACGACCACTAGCCAAGCAGTGAGTCGAGCTTCCTGAACCCCGGTTTACAATTATCCGATGTCCCTCATATATCCCCAGAGCCAGAATCGTAAAACCGGCCGCGACCACGCTCAGATACTCGCTCCCAAACGCTTGAGATACATGCTTTCCAATAGACGCAGAAAGCGAAACCCCCAGATATATAGCTGAAGTATTCAGCCCCAGAACGATGGATGCGCTAGAGGGCGCCGCTTTCACTAACTGGTGCTGCAGTGGCACCAGACAGCTCCACGCAATCGCCCCCCAAACGGCAAGCGGCAAAACCGATATGAACGGAGAATAGGTAAGCACTGGAAACAGTAAGAAGTTGAGGCTCAAAACCGTGAGCCCGCCAACAATAATTGGCCTCGCACCCCATCGGTCGGTCAGCCTGCCCGCGGTAAAGGTTCCAATAGTAGCCGCAACGCCCCAAGCCGCCATTAAAAGCGCCAATGTCTCACCCCTTCCATTAGTAGCGGGCATAAGAATTACACTGGCATAGGTGTGAACGATGTAGGATCCGATCATTAAAAACAGTGTCGTTCCCAACACGCCGAATATCGCCGGTTTCGTCACAGAGGCCAACAAATCCCTGGATCTCTTCTTTGTATCCGGTCTTGGGATGGCCTCTAGTAAAGTACCAACCCCAATAGCCGCTGCACCGGCTAGTGCAGCGACAAGCCACATACCCAGCCGCCAGTCACCAAAACTCGTAGAGAGAGCAATTCCCACCGGCGCTCCAATTGCGGTTGACGCACTCAAGCCGGCTGTAATGATAGCCAATGAACGCCCCCAATGTTCCTGCGCGACTATCGCGGTCGCCGCTGCTCCGGCAATTGGCATAAACAGTGCCCCGCCCAAGCCTCCCAGCGCACGACCGGCAATCGCCACTTCCAGATTTGGCGCCAGCGCTGAAACCACATGGCCTGCGGCAAGAATGCTCATGCCCACCACCAGTATTGGCTTATAAGACAAGTTCACCATCAGAGTTGCTGCGATCGGTATCACCAGAGCATAAGCTACGGCGAACGCAGCGATCATACTCGCCGCGTCACCAACACTGATATTAAAACTGGCTGCCATCTCCGGCAGAAGGCCTGCCATAACGAAACTGGCCGTGCCAATGGAAAACATTCCTAAAGCCAGGATGAGTAATCTATTCATTGGTTCTTCAAACGCCTGTTACAAGAATATCACTCCGCATTGCAGAGCCATTCGGTTAACGAGAAAGCCAGTTCAGTCTGCCGTGGCCTCTTCATGGCTGGTTTTGTTAGGTTTAGGACCATTAAATATCGACGTGCCGCATCCCTTCAATCGTATAACGCTCACCGCTTACCGCGCCTTTCGGAGCAAGGTTATCAAGGGCAGAAATGTCTTCCGCAGTCAAAGACAATGACCCCGCACCTATATTTTCATCGATATATCGCTCGGTACGTGTTCCAGGAATAGGGATGACATGATCGCCCTGCGCCAGAACCCACGCCAAAGCCAACTGTGCCGGTGTACAGCCTTTTGAATCCGCAAATCTGGTCAGTGCATCAACCACAGACAGATTCTTCTGCAAATTGTCTCCCTGGAACCGTGGTTGAGAGGTCCGCCTAAAATCGTCGACAGCCATGTCGTCAACCGATCTAATCTTACCCGTCAAAAACCCCCGACCAAGCGGGCTGTATGGAACAAAAGCTACACCGAGCTCCTTACAGGTCTGCAACATTCCGTCTTCTGGATCGCGCGTCCACAGGGAGTATTCCGATTGCACTGCAGCAATAGGGTGAATAGCATGGGCGCGGCGCAAAGTCTCAGGGGACACCTCGCTCAACCCCAAGCCCCGTACTTTGCCTTGCTTGACGAGTTCAGCCATCGAACCCACCGTATCTTCGACGGGTACACCCGGATTTAGACGGTGAGCATAGTAGAGATCGATTGTTTCTATACCCAGCCGCGTTAGCGAAGCCTCACAGGCGCTGGCCATGTAGGTCGCGGTATTGTCAATTCGGCGATCCGCAAGTGGGCCATCGCGCTTAATGCCGAACTTGGTCGCCAGAGTGATCTGCTCTCGGTGTCGGGCGAGAAAGCTGCTGAGAAGATTCTCATTACGGCCAAGGCCGTAGGTATCTGCAGTATCAAAAAACGTTACGCCTTTTTCGAAT
Source organism: Oceanisphaera pacifica (assembly GCF_017498065.1). GTDB lineage: Bacteria > Pseudomonadota > Gammaproteobacteria > Enterobacterales > Aeromonadaceae > Oceanimonas > Oceanimonas pacifica. The sequence goes on from NZ_JAGDFX010000016.1 coordinate 51,813, forward strand.
GCATACTCCAGCGTCGCGAGCGATTGCGCCCTATCAGCGGGCCCATAGAATTCAGACATTCCCATGCAGCCGAGGCCAATAGCAGAGACAGAGCCCAGTCCGGCGCCTAAATTACGAGATTTCATCGTCGTTCCCCTCTTTTTTCTTCCAGAAACCAGTCATAAATGCTTTCAACCAGGAGTATTCACTTCCAGGAAAGGGTAATCGATATATCCTTCGACTCCTCCGCCATAAGCCGTTGCGCTGTCAAGCGAATTGAGAGGCGCGTCTCGCTCAAGTCGAGTTACAAGATCAGGGTTGGCAATATAGGGGCGCCCAAAAGCAATCAGATCAGCGGTATTACTACGCCGCGCTGATAGAGCCAGGTTGCGGTCATAGCCATTGTTGGCCATGTACAACCCTTTGAAGCGCTGCCGCAAAACATTCAGGTCAAACCCGCCTTCAACGGTTCGCGACCCGCCTGTCACTCCTTCCACAACGTGAAGATAAGCCAGGTCAACATCATTCAGTTGGTCGACAAGCGCCGTGAAGACCGGCTCAGGGTTGCTGTCACTAAGGCCGTTGGCGGTACTGACCGGAGATATCCGCAGCCCCGTACGCCCTCCATCGCAGATTGCTGCAACAGCTTTGGTAACCTCAAGTGTCAGCCGAATACGATTCTCGACCGACCCACCATAGGCATCAGTGCGCTGATTGGCCCCATCCCTCATAAACTGATCAAGCAGGTAACCATTTGCGGCGTGAATTTCAACGCCATCAAATCCTGCGTCCAGAGCGTTGCGGGCAGCCTGCTCATAATCCGCCACAATTCCCGGCAGCTCGTCCATACGTAGTGCTCTTGGCGTCAGTGCCGGTTTCTTTCCCTCTGCCGTGAACGCTTCGACATTGGGGCGAACAGCAGATGGAGCAACTGGTAGCACGCCGCCAAGTTGCACGTCCGGGTGAGAAACCCTACCAACATGCCAAAGCTGAGCGAATATGCGTCCGCCTTTATCGTGAACAGCCGTTGTTACAGGGCGCCAGCTTTCGATCTGTTCAGTGGTCCAAAGGCCTGGGGTAAAGGCGTAACCCACTGCCTGCGGTGAAATGTTCAACGCCTCACTGATGATCAGTCCTGCCGATGCGCGCTGCGTGTAATACTCTTGCATCATCGATGTGGCGATACTTTCAGGCGAGCGCGCCCGCGTTAGCGGTGCCATAACAACGCGGTTTGTCAGAGCATAAGGCCCTATTTCAACCGGAGAAAAGAGGTCAGTTTCAGGAACGTTAGTCGTATTGACGCGCGAGTTACGAGTTTTCACATGTTTTCTCCCAAACAAGAATCGTATTTCATGCCAGCTGCATGACAGCTCAAGCACTCACGCCCCTCAGAATTACGACCTGTTCGGAAGAGAGAGAGGCTTCACAGCGGAGCTAGATTAATTCGGTCATCGTTTTCCGTTATTTCAGCAACGCAAGTAGCTCCTCTGCGGCGGCAGCTGATGAAGCCGGGTTCTGACCGGTGACGAGCTTGCCGTCCCGCAGCACAAAGCTGGCCCAATCAGCGCCTTTCTCATAAATGCCACCATTGGCTTTAAGCATATCCTCGACCAGGAAGGGCACAACGTTGACCAGGCCAACAACCTCTTCTTCTGTATTGGTGAAGCCTGTCACTCGTCGCCCTGAGACTAAGGGCTTACCATCTGTGCCTTGAGTGTGGCGGAATACGGCGGGGGCGTGGCAGACGGCCCCAACAGGCAAGTCAGCGGCGGCAAAGGCTTCGATCAGGCGTTTGCTGTCTGCATCCTCGGCGAGGTCCCACAAAGGGCCATGGCCACCAGGATAGAAGATTGCATCGAACCCGTCTTCTGTCATCTCGGAAAGTTTCACCGTAGTCGCAAGATGCTTTTGCGTCTCAACATCGCCCTTGAAACGACGGGTGTCGTCGGTTTGCGCTTCCAGACTATCGCTGGACGGATCAATGGGTGGTTGCCCACCCTTAGGCGTGGCCAGAGTAATATCCGCTCCGGCATCCTTGAAGACGTAATAGGGCGCGGCAAACTCCTCCAGCCAAAAGCCGGTCTTCCTGCCGCTATCGCCCATCTCATCGTGCGATGTCAGTACCATTAAAATTTTCATGTACTTTCCTTAAATTGACTGCATGGTTAGCGCTTTGTTATTCCACTTTTCATCATCCACTGCCTCGGCCAAAACTGCGGCGACATCGCCTCTCGCAGCGATTCCATCAACATCAACCGTGTCGCCAAAGCGCATGTTTCGGGTCCCATTTTCATCGGTCAACCGCACCGGTCGCACTATGGCATAGCTCAGGTCGGAGGCTTTCAGGTATTCGTCAGCGTCATGCTTGGCCTGTAGATAATGTGCGAGCTTGCTCTCAGGATCGGGATTGTCTGCGCCAACACTACTGAGCATGACGAAACGGGAGACCTTCGCTTTCGCCGCAATATCAACGAGACGCTGCGCCCCATCGCGGTCGACCTTGTCGGTCATATCGGCACCCGTGTGGCTGCCGGAACCTGCTGCAAAGATGACAGCGTCACAACCCTCACAGACATCCTCTTGCAAGTCGGTCAAATCGCCATAGCGTAGCTCAACATCAGAAGACAGTGTGGACGTGTCGGAACTTTCACGAACCAACGCAATCGGATAATGGCCACGAGATTTAAGCTCACCAATCAAGCGAAGCCCGGTTTTTCCGGTAGCTCCAGCGACAAGAACTTTCATTGTCTACTCCATTTGTTATGAGTTGAGGCCTAATGGCTTACCGCCGCGGCCAGAGTCTCGACGCTAACCTTCCAGGCCGGAAAATCGCAGGCATGGTTCCGCGTCAACGACACCGTAATGAATCAGCTACGAAAGCTGCTACGTCGGCACCATCAGAACGTACATTCGTTTTACTGTTAGTTTTGGCCAACCCGGATCACTCGCTTGCCAAAGTTCTCGCCGTTGAGCAGACCGAAGAAAGCTTCTGGGGCATTTTCCAGACCATCAATGACCTCTTCGCGATACTTGATTTTTCCACCTTCAACCCAAGTACCCATCTGCTTGGCGAAATCCGGGTAAAGGTGACCGAAACTGTCAAAGATGATAAAACCCTGCACCTTGATCTTGTTGCGCAGGATCTGCCCCATCAGCCAATTCATTCGATCCGGCCCACTGGGCAGTTCGGTGGCGTTATATTGCGATACCAGTCCACACACCGGCACACGCGCATGTGGGTTCAACAGCTGGATCACCGCATCAAGAACCTTGCCGCCCACATTTTCGAAATAGACATCAATGCCGTCAGGGTTGGCCTTGGTAAGCTGATCAGCAAAGTCTTCTGCCTTGTGATCAATGCATGCGTCGAAACCCAGCTCGTCAACCGCATAGGCGCATTTTTCTGGTCCGCCTGCGATGCCAACAACACGACAGCCCAGCAGTTTGCCGATTTGGCCCACGGTTGCGCCGACCGGACCAGTCGCAGCTGCCACCACAATGGTCTCGCCGGGTTTGGGCTCACCGATCTGTGTCAAGCCAGCCCAAGCGGTAAAACCGGGCATGCCCAGGATGCCGAGTGCCCAGGATGGATGCTCAGGCGAAGCACCAAGATTAGTAACCCCATCGCCATCTGACAGAGCGTAGTCCTGCCAGCCATTTTGGCTGAGTACCCAGTCACCCACTGCAAAGCCATCAAGCTTCGAAGTAACCACTTTGGCAACCGTGCCGCCAACCATCACATCACCAACCTCAACCGGTGCAGCATAAGAAGGCGCATCACTCATTCTGCCGCGCATATACGGGTCGAGTGACAAGTACTCGGTACGCAAAAGCATCTGATTGTCACCGACAGAAGGAATCGCCTCCTCTTCTAGCCTTAGAGTGTCCAGAGTCGGCTCGCCCTTAGGGCGCTCCGCCAACACGAGCTTGCGGTTTGCGGTGTCTGCTTGCTTCATGTTCGACTCCTCCTACAAAGCAGCTTCAAGAATGCGACGAGCATCATCGGGGCCGATAGCTTTATGTTCCCCAAGTGCAGTCATTCCGTGTTCCTTTAAGGCACTAACGATGTGATTAATTCCGTCAGCATCAACGTCATAGTCGCCTAACCGAGTCTTGATACCCATCTGTTCGAAGAAACCGCGCGTTGCTTCGATTACCGCGTCAATTCGTTCATCATCGGATCCTTCGCGGATATCCCAGACATTGTTGGCATACTGAAGAAGCTTCTCACGCTTAGGCTCGCGCTGATCATTCAACAATGAGGGCAGCACAACGGCTAGGGTACGGGCGTGATCGGTGTCCTTCAGTGCAGTAATCTCATGCCCGATCATATGAGTGGCCCAGTCTTGAGGTACACCTGCGCCAATAAGCCCATTCAAAGCCATTGTCGCGGTCCACATCAAATTGGAACGAATGTCGTAATCTTCGGGTGTCTCAAGCGCCTTGGGGCCAAGTTCGATCAATGTGCGCAGAAGGGTTTCGGCAAAACCATCCTGAACCGACGCGGCAGCTGGATAGGTTAGATATTGTTCGATCGTATGAACGAAGGCGTCCACTACACCGTTGGCAATCTGACGCGGTGGCAAGGTATAGGTCACCTCTGGATCTAACACCGAGAACACCGGGTAACAATGAATGCTGCTAAACGGCAGTTTTGCTTCTTTTTCAGGGTTGGTAATCACCCCGCCAGAGTTCATCTCAGACCCAGTGGCAGGTAGCGTCAACACAGAGCCAAACGGCACTGCTTGGGTAATGACTGATCCACGTGAGGTGAGAATATCCCAGGCATCACCATCATACTTTGCCGCCGCCGCAATAAATTTGGTGGCGTCGATGACCGACCCGCCGCCAACGGCAAGCAGGAAAGTGACGGCATTTTCGCGAATCATCTCAACTGCTTTTAGCGTTGTAGCATAGCGTGGGTTAGGTTCAATGCCTCCAAACTCAAGCATTGCCCGGCCAGTAAGAGCTTCGCGCACCTGGTCCAGCACACCCGTGCGTTCGGCACTGCCACCGCCATAGAGAATCAAAACTTTCGCATCAGCGGGAACCTGATCCTTCAGTTCTGCAATGCTGCCTTTGCCAAACAAAATTCGGGTAGGGTTGTGAAAGTTGAAATTTTTCATATCAGTTTCCTTCAGTTTCAATATGTAAGCGGACATCAATATTTCCGCGGGTAGCATTGGAGTAGGGGCAAAGCTGATGTGTCGCCTCGACCAGGCGTTGAGCGTCCTCGCGGGCCATGCCCGGCAAGTGAGCAGTGATGTCGAGGTCAAGCCCGTATCCGCCATCGGATCGTTGGCCGATACCCACTTCGATTGAAGTTTTTGCCCCCTTGGCATTCAGCTTGAGCTGTTTTGCGGTGATCTCCATCGCACTGTCGAAACAGGCGGCATAACCAAGTGCAAACAGTTGTTCAGGGTTTACGCCATCTTCATCGCTATCGGGCCGAACCATTTGGACCGAAAAGCTGCCGTCGTTCAGGGTTGAAGTTCCTGAGCGTCCGCCCGTTGCCGTCGCAGCGGTTTTGTAGAAAATCTTCATGATCTATCACTCCTTATTCGACCGGTCGACTATCGAATGGTTAAAAGCAAAATACCTCGAGGGCATCGTTTAACACGTCACCACCTAGAATGGCGCGTCAATATCAACTACTGCGATGAGCTTGTGATTGACGAACTCCCTGATTCCCAAGCCGATCAGTTCTCGGCCGTACCCCGACCGCCCGATACCACCGAAAGGCAAGTCTGCCTTGGCCATGGTCGGGTGATTGACAAAGACCATGCCGGTGGAAATCTGCTTCGCAACATCGGCACCATGCTTTGGATCGGCAGTAAACACAGACCCGCCAAGCCCGAATGGTGAGTCATTGGCAATGCGCACGGCATCCGCCTCATCCTTCGCGCGAAACAGCATTGAGACGGGGCCGAAGAACTCCCAATACCGAGCAGGGTTATCTTCTGAAATATTGGTCAGAATGGTCGGCTGAACGAATGCACCCGAACCGGGAACCTTTGGTCCAACTTCGGTTGCCGTGGCTCCGTAGGAAACCGCTTGGCGTATCTTGTTTTTAATCTCGTTTGCAGCTGCCTCAGAAGACAGGGGCGCTAACGTTGTGGTTGGGTCCGTCGGATCCCCTACCCTAAGTTTCGCAACGCCAGCGGTGTAACCCTCAAGAAATTCATCATAAACGTCATCAACGACGATCATTCGCTTGGAGGACACACAGACCTGGCCGCCATTCCAGTGCCGCCCAACGATCGCCCAGTTGATGGTTTTCTCCATATCCGCATCGGCCAACACCACAAACGCATCTGCACCGCCAAGTTCAAGCGTCGATTTCTTCAGTGCTTTACCGGCCTGCGCGGCAACTACCGAACCTGCGCCTTCCGATCCGGTCAGCGCGACGCCATGAACACGTGGGTCGTTAATGATGGTTTCGATCTGCGAGCGTGTTGCATACAGGTTTTTGAACGCCCCTTGGGGCAAACCAGCCTCCAGCATCAATTTTTCGAATGCGGCAGCAGCTTGTGGAACATTTGAAGCATGCTTGAGCAACATGGTATTGCCTGCGGACAATTGTGGCGCGGCGATACGGGCCACCTGGTAAAACGGAAAGTTCCACGGCTCAATTGCCAGCAATACCCCCAGCGGCTCTGCGGACAAAACGGCATCACCTTCATCAGGATTGGCTACGGGCAGCTTTTCAGGTGCCAGCAGGGCTTCTGCATTATTGGCATAATAGTCAAAAATATCCGCTGACAGGGCGATTTCGGCTTTAGCTTCAGAGACAAGCTTGCCCATTTCAGTCGTTAACAAATTTGCAAAGAAATCGACGTCACGACGCAATATGGTTGCAGCGGAGTGCATTACACGGGCACGTTCCGCAAACCCGATTTCCTTCCACAATAAAAATGCCGCATGAGCATTTTCAATCGCTTGATGGACTTCAGTATCGGTCGCGTCCGGGTATGTTTCCAAGAGCTCGCCGGTGTAAGGGTTTCGTGTTTCATAAGCCATAATTAAGACCTTTCTCGTGGGACGTGGTTAGGTTGTAAAACTCGAGGTTACTCATAATTTGCCTACTCCTAGACCGGTCGTCTAGAGGCAGGGCAAATAAAAAAATGGAATCTACTTGCTTATCACGCTAATTTTTAGCTTAACGATGAATAGACCAGTCGTCTACAGTTTTTTTGGAATAACCATGTTTTTTTAAGAGTAACACCCTCCAAAAGGCCGCTACTCCGCCTCATGAATTCTCGCGGCTCTGTATTTCAACATGCCACCGTTTCGACCGTTTACCACCGCACTGATCTCTGAGAGGATCGCCATAGCAACGCTCTCTGAGGTGTCTCCCCCAAGATCAAGACCAACAGGGTAATAGAGCTTTTCACGAGCCTGAGCAGTTTGTGCATCATCACCAATGTCAGCCAACAGTCGCTCTGTTCGGTACCGAGGCCCCAACTGCCCAACATAGCAAGCACCGCTCCTCAGGGCTTTGTTCAACCACCGTGTATCCTGAGTCACGCTATGGGTCATCACGACAACAGCGGCGCCATCTAGCAAGGAACTCGTGGACAGCGGCTCGTCAACATTCATCACCCGAACATCATCAGCTTCAGGGAAGCGGTGTGCCATCGCGAAGTTTGCCCTTCCGTCTATAACGGTGACATGCCAGCCTAGAGTTTTCGCCAACCGGACCAGTGGTTGAGCATCATGCCCCGCGCCAAACAGCACAAGCTTTTGAGGTGGCGATACAACTTCCAGGAACACCTCAACCTCAGCCGCTTGGTCGCTGTATTGATTCAGCGCAGATTTCCCGCTTGCCATTACCTCACGTAAATCGTCGGCAAGCACTTGCTCCAATGAGCTATCCACCAAACTGCCGTCTAAACCTCCTTCAGGGGGAACTATCAGACGGTCTCCGACAACAAAGGCGGACTCGTCATCCGCCGAGATTACGGTAGCGATCGCTGCCTTTCGTTTTTCTTCATGAACCATTTTCAGGGTTCGGACAAGTGGAGACGCAGCGGCAGGCAAAATTCTCTCAAACAGCAGAAATATCTTGCCATCGCAACCGAGACTAAAGTGATAAGAGGATTCGCTTTCTTCACCATCTTCAGCCGTACTATAGCTGCGAACCACCGGGCCATCGGAGGTCAGCCACCAAGCCTTTTTGATGACATCCTGCTCCAGGCAGCCTCCACTGACCGTTCCTTCAGATTGTCCAAGCGCGGAAATCAACATTCTGGCCCCGGGGCGGCGATAGGCCGAGCCTTCGACTTTAACAACCGTTGCGAGGACAAATCCCTCGCCCAGGCGCTCCTGCTCGTCGATCGTCTTTATCAACGACACTAATCCCGACATACCTCAACACCCCGTTCACCTTCAGTGCAATGACAACGACCGACGCTCGCCGACCTGCTCCGGCTCTATTGCAGTATCAAGCCTGCCAAAATGGCTCAGTACAAACGTCGCCAAGGCCGCCAGCTCCTGGTCATTATAGATAGCGCCGAAATCGGGCATTCTATGATTCACCGGCAACGACGATGCAGGGTTCCCCTCCAGCAATATGCCTAGCAGATTAGAAGCACGAGGGTCGCTTACTGTCTTCAGACCCGACAGTGTAGCTGTGGGGCTCTGATTACCTCGCCCATCCCACTGGTGGCAACTAACACAGGCATCGGCGAAGATTTTACTGCCCAGATCTTCATTCAACGGTGCTCCCGCTAGTTTCGGCTTCACGGCGGGCCTCGGTACCCCAACAGCTTTGGGGTCGGTTGCTTTTAGATAAGTAGCTATGGCCCTGAGATCACTCTCACTCAGGTGTCTCAGGCTATATTCAACCACCTCGGCCATTGGTCCCCCAGCTACGCCATGACCTTCTGCATACCCCTCCCTGAAATAGGATACCAACTGATCTTCTGACCACTGGCCAATTCCGTGCGAATCACTTGAGGTAATGTTATAGGCTCGCCAGCCCCCAATATCGGCACCAGCAAACAGCTCGCTGGACTGCGTCGCCTGAAAAATATTTCTCGGGGTATGACATTCGCCGCAATGCCCGGGCCCATTCACCAGGTAGGCACCGCGATTCCAGGCCTCGCTTTGATCAAGGTCAGGCTGGAAGCGCTTGTCATCCAAGAAGACAAAATTCCAAAGGTACATTCCCCAGCGCTGATTGAAAGGAAAGCCAATATCGTTCTCCCTCGCTGGTTGGTGCACCGGTTCCAGACTGAACAAATACGCCTTGATTGCAAGAATATCTTCCCTTGGCATTTTGGTGTACGAGGTATATGGGAAAGCGGGGTAGTAATGCTCACCCTCTCGGCTTATCCCCTCCTGCAACGCCCTGACGAACTCGTCATCTGTCCAGTCTCCAATACCCGTTTCAGCATCTGGCGTAATGTTCGGGGTGTAGAGCGTCCCGAACGGCAATTCAAAAGCAAGCCCTCCGGCGAACGGCTTTTCACCCGGAGCCGTGTGGCAAGCCACACAATCCGCAGCGGTTGCCAGGTATTCGCCTTCGGCGACTAACGCCTTGTCGCTGCTAACTGCCATAACATCAACACACACCAGAAGGTACGCGAGCAGGCCAAAAATAATCTTTCTCACAACGCCCTCCTTATGCAATAAAATAGCCCGAACGAACAAGCGGTAGACGGCGAACCCGATCTCCGAATGTCGCGTTGACCGCGTTAAGCAAAGCAGGCCCTATTAGCGCGGTACCAGCTTCTCCCACCCCTCCCGGCGCTTCAGCGCTGGGTACTATATGCACTTCTACAGGCGGTGCCTCGCTGATGCGCAACTGGCGGTATGCATGGAAGTTTTCTTGCTGCACCTGACCGCCTTTAATATCAATTTCATTAAACAGCGCTGCTGACAACCCAAACAAGGTGCCGCCCTCCATTTGTGCTTTCACCGAGGTCGGATTCGTCACCAGTCCGCAATCAACGACGGTGACCAAACGCTCGATTCTGACGCCCTTTTCTCCAATGGCGGATAGCTCAACCATCGTAACCACAATGCTGCCGAACACTTCCCCGACAGCCAGCCCTCGACCGCGACCACGGGGCACCGGGCTATCCCACGCAACCTTGCTGGCCAGCAGATCCAATGCCGTCAGCACCCTGGGCTTGTGGGCCAACAAGGTTTTTCGGTAGCTCAGTGGATCTTTTCCGGCGTTATGAGCTAACTCATCAACAAAACACTCAATGGCAAAAGTGCTGCGCAGAACACCAACACCTCGCCACCAGGAAACGGGCACCACTTCAGGCTCTTCACGAATGAAGTGGACCTTCAGGCTGTCCAGTTTGTAGATGGGGTCAACGGCCACTTCTACGGCGTCAGGGTCGACACCGCTGGCCGGGAGGCTCCCCACATAACGGGCAAATATAGATCCCCCTGCAATGCGGTGCTGCCAACCAACCGGAAACCCTTCGCCGTTAACAGCAGCGGTCATCCGATCGGCATACTGTGGGCGGTAGAGGTCGTGGGTCATGTCCTCTTCCCGGCTCCAGGTCAGCTTGACTGGATAGCTAACTTTGCTCGCGATCCGCACCGCCTGGGTAATAAAGTCAAAATCCAGGCGCCGCCCAAAAGCTCCCCCGATCCATTGGTTATGCACTTTGACTTGCTCGGGTTTCAAGCCTGTTACTGCTGCTGCGGTTTGCTGCGCAAATCCAGGCACTTGCGTTCCTACCCAGAGATCGCATCCGTCATCCCGCACATGCACCACACAACTCATTGGCTCTAACGGTGAGCGGGACAGAAAAGGCTGTTCATAAACGGCCTCAAACTTCGAGCTCGCCGCTTGAAGCGATGCGTCTATAGCCCCTTTCTCAGTGGCAACTACACCATCCCGCTGAATTGCATCCTGAAGTTTCTGATCGACCACAGCGGAGTCGATCTTGCTGTTGGCTCCATAGTCCCATTCAATATTCAATGCCTTGAGGCCCTGAAAGCAGGCCCAGGTGTTGGTCGCTGTTACCGCAACCACATCCTCGAGGATCACAATATCTCTCACTCCAGGCACACGTCGGGCGGCTTTGTCATCGACCTGCCGCACCTTCCCACCATAAACGGGACAGGCCCGTGCCGACGTTATCAACATGCCCGGCATATCCAGATCGATGGTGAATTTTGCCTGACCATTCACTTTGGTCGGTGTATCCAGACGTGTGGCCGGGGTGCCGATCAGATGAAAATCTTCCGGTCGCTTCAAGATCACATCGTCGGGTAAAGCGTAGGTCGCGGCGAGATCAACCAGGTCGCCATAGCTGATTTTCTGCCCAGTCGGGCCAAAAACCTTGCCGTCCCGTGCATGACACAGGTTGGAATCCGTTTCCCAAACCGAGGCTGCTGCTCGAACCAACAGCATTCGAGCAGTAGCACCGGCCCGTCGCAACGGTTCCCATGTGTAACGCGTTGACGTAGAACCACCGGTCGCCTGGAACTGAAGCAAAGCGTCGGTGTACAGTTCCGCGTTGGGTGGAGCTTCCTGTATGTCTATCTGATCCAGACCGACTTCCAGCTCTTCTGCCACCATCATGGCAATGCCCGTCTGGATGCCTTGCCCCATCTCGGCCTTGGGCGAAATCAACGCGACGCGACCGTCATGCCCAACACGGACAAAAGCGCCGAATCCATCGGCCAAAGAATCCCCGAGCGAAGCCTTTCCCTGTGCAACCGCCTCTGCCGCGGCACTTTTAGGCGCCATTGGCGGTAACCAGGCGCCAACCACCAACCCGCCCAAAGCTGCACTAATACCTTTCAGAAAACGTCTCCGGGAAGCCATCTCAAGTTTCACCTGCTGATCCTTCATGGCTGCCATACTCCCACGCTTTCACTCACATCTTTGATTGCTTCCCGAATACGCGTATACGTTGCACATCGGCAGAGGTTGCCTGCCATCGCAAGATCGATCGCATGATCATTGATTGATGTCTGGTCGTTCAGCAAAGCCAAAGCCGACATGATCTGGCCTGACTGGCAATACCCGCACTGCGCCACCTCATGGTCCAACCAAGCGCGCTGCACCTTTCGAGCCAAGGGCTTTTCAGAAATACCTTAAATCGTTGTTATTTCTTGCCCTGCAACACTTTGAACCGGCAACACACAAGAGCGGACAGGTTTCCCGTCCATATGAACCGTGCACGCGCCACACTGGGCGATACCACATCCGAACTTAGTGCCAGTGAGCTTCAAAATATCCCGTATTACCCAGAGCAGCGGCATGTCCCCGGGCACATCCACCTGATGCGTTGTACCATTTACATTCAATGTCAACATTGTGGCCGTCTCCTCGCCCGTATTCCCTTCACTGGCACGCTCTCCTTTCTAACGTTGAACTCATCCGGCCTGGCAGTCCGGAGCAAAAATTGAATATCGAGCATTCCGCGAAATACTCGAGCTAAATAGCGATATCGTTAAACTGTTGTCATGCTAACAGAAATTAGACCGGTCGTATATTAGAGAACGGTACGTTCACAGTACGTTCGATGTTGTCGTCGCCAAGAGCAGACAGACCTATAGCAATGACAAGAGCATCAGCAAGCCAAAGAACAACGCGAGAATACCGATAATCGGGCTAAAGCTCTGAATCTCTTGTTGCTGGCTGAAAAGGCTTCGCTTGAGGGCCTTATAGAAGCGCTTAGGTGTGTAAAGGTTTTTCTTGTAATGCGTTCGATAGTAATTCCGCAATCCTCCCGGCATTCTCTTGCGGTCAAACCGATACCAAAGCTTTAACACACCGAGCAGGTCTTTTTTACGAGCCCAATTCTTTGACATTATCGGGAGGTGCTTGAGCAAAACAGCTGAGCCAAAATCAATAATCTTCGGCTCCCCTGACGGAGTCATCAAAATGTTGCCGGAATTACCAAGATCAAGGTGGACCATTCCAGTTTGATGAAGTTGCTGCACTGCAGCGTAAAGCTTTACAAAAAATTCCTTTGGAATCTCGCCGTTTTCCTGGAGCTCCTTCAATGAAAAACCTTTGAGGTACTGATAACAAACTCCACCACCACCGTTGGCGTTCCAACGTACCTGATTTGGCGTAAATACTAACTCCTCAGCCTTTTTGAGCATTTTATATTCATGACGGGCCAACAATCGAAAACAATAACTGAGCGGGAAAAACAACAAGGGATAGGTTTTCATAATCCTTTTCTCACCGCACTGGTCTACGGTGACTACGGTAGCCGGCTTGTGCCAGCGCTTTGAGCCAGAAGTACCGTGAGCATGCACATCCAGACAATCCAATGAGTTGCCTTTATCAAAGCTCATTGCTTGATCCTTACCAATCATTTTATATCACCCCGTCATCTCGATGACTCCGAGCAGAAATTATTGCGAGGAATTGAGAGCCTGAATAATTCTGTAGCGATATTCGCGATATCACTATGAATGATGGGGTCCAGCGAAAAGACCAAAGTTATCGCGCAGCCGGGATAATGTTCCCGAAATACTAAAAGTGAGCCCCCTATCAAGGAGGCTCCTCTCATCCAGCAGCTCCTTAGCCTGTCACCCTCTCTGGTGTTCTGGGCTCCGAGGCAGCCTGCGAGTCGTAGGTGGGATAATCGATATATCCCTTGTCAGTTCCACCGTACATGGTTGTGGGATCAACCTCGTTCCAGGGCAGCCCTTGCCGTATCCGATACGGCAAATCCGGGTTGGCAATAAACGGCTTTCCAAAAGCGAAAAGGTCGCCGTATCCTGCATCAAGCATACGAAGTGCTTTTTCCGGAGTGTAGCGGCCCGCATAAATCAAAATGCCACTAAAGGATTCCCTGAGTGCACTGCAGAAGCTTTCCGGCAGTCTTGGCGCATCATCCCAATCGGCCTCAGCAATTGAAATGTAGGCAACACCCATCCGATCCAACACCCTTGCGGCCTCCAGATAGGTTTCGTGAGGGTCCGATTCAACCAGCCCAAGATAGACGCGCTCCTCTTCCGTGCTCTCAAACAAGGGAGCAAATCTCACTCCCAGGCGCTCGGCCCCCACCTCCTCTGAGATTGCGGCCACAACTTCCTCCAGGAAACGCAACCGGTTCCGCAAACTGCCGCCGTATTGATCGGTCCGGTGGTTGGTATGCTCTGAAATGAACTGATTCACCAGGTAGCCATTCGCGCTGTGTATTTCTACGCCATCAAACCCGGCATCAATGGCATTACGAGCGGCGCGAGCGTATAGCTTTACAAGCTGCTGAACTTCCTCGGTTGTAAGTGCTCGAGGCTCATCGGGATCAGCTAGCGCACCTTCCCCGGGCGCTGTTTCTACGAACACTTTCACACCTTCAGCACGAATGGCGGAGGGCGCCACCGGCGCCTGCCCGTCTGGCTGAAGAGAACGGTGAGAAACTCGCCCTACATGCCACAACTGACAAAAGATCTTGCCACCTTCCCGATGAACCGCATCGGTTACTTTTCTCCAACCTTCAATCTGTTCTGCCGTGAAAATTCCTGGCGTCCACGCGTAACCCTGACCTCTAGGCTCTATCTGCGTGCCTTCTGTGACCATAAAGCCAGCTGAAGCCCGCTGCGCATAGTAGTCAGCCATCAGTTCGTTCGGAATATTTCCTGGCTGAGAGCTTCTTGAGCGCGTGAGAGGTGGCAGGACAATACGGTTTTTCAGTTCAAGCGAACCCAGACTCAAGGGCTCAAAAAGAGGACTTACATTCATAACGCTATTTCCTTTAAATAAAGTTTTCATACCGGAGCAAGCAGTGCTCCGTTGCATTAAAAGAGGCCCGGACCGGACTCATTCAGGCTGATAATGATATTTTTCTTCTCGGTGTAACTATCCAGCACCATTTTGTGGGTCTCCCGACCAATACCGGATTTTTTGTATCCACCAAAAGGCGCATGTGCAGGCAGTTCGTGATAGGTATTCACCCATACCCGTCCTGTTTTGATAGCGCGAGCAATGTTGAGAGCGCGATTGATATCCTGCGTCCAAACTGCGCCTGCCAAGCCGTACTCAGACTCATTGGCCAGCTCAATCACCTCGTCATCATCTTCGAACGACATAACCACCAAGACAGGACCGAAAATTTCCTCTTGTGCCACCCGCATTTTGTTGCTGGCATCAACGATAATCGTCGGAGAGATAAAGCAACCACGTTCCAGATTCGCACCAACCAGTCGCTCCCCCCCAGTAACAATCCGTGCGCCTTCCTGGGTAGCCAGATCGATATAGCCGAGGATCCTTTCCATCTGTTGCTGGCTGACCTGGCTTCCCATTTGGGTGTTAAGATCCAATGGATCTCCAACTTTTATCCCCTCAAACCGCTCCTTAAGCGCATTAACAAATTCGTCGAAGATAGACCGATGGACGAACAGTCGAGCGCCGGACTCACACACTTCCCCCTGATTGAGAAGAATCGATGTGACAGCCCCTTCCAAAGCCTTCTCGATATTTGCATCAGGAAACACAATGTTGGCTGATTTCCCACCCAGCTCTAAAGTCGCCGGTATCAGCTTTTCAGCCGCGGCCTTAGCTACGCGGTATCCAACCGCTGTAGACCCGGTAAAGGCCAACTTATCAACCCCCGGATGATCAAGCAGTGCTTGCCCGGCTTCCGGGCCGTTGCCAGTTACGATGTTGACGGTTCCTTGGGGTAAAACTTCGTTAAGGATTTCCCCCAAAGTAAGCAGAGTAATTGAGGTCATCTCTGATGGCTTAATAACAATCGTGTTGCCAGCTGCCAGGGCCGGAGCCAACTTCCACGCAGCCATCAAAAGAGGGAAATTCCAAGGAATAACCTGTCCAACAACGCCAACAGGCTCGCTCAACACTATACTCAGAGTCTGGTTATCAAGTTGTGCGGCCTCGTCGCTATGAGAACGAATAACACCTGCGAAATAACGAAAATGGTCAACGGCCAGCGGAATATCGATTTGACTGGATTCCCGCAACGGCTTGCCATTATCCAGAGTTTCCAAGTACGCAAACTCTTGTGCTCGAGCCTCAAGTAAATCAGCTATCGAGAGCAACGCGCGCTGACGCTCCACAGGGGAAGTGCCGCTCCAGCGGGGAAAAGCCTCACGTGCGGCCTTTACTGCCAAATCCACGTCTTCACTATTTGCTAACTGCAGATTAGAGAGAACTGCTCCTGTTGCTGGGCTAACCGTTTGGACCGTCCTGCCAGACCGGCTTTCCACCCATTGACCGCCAATCAGCATGCTATAGTTCGGCTTGATAAATTCCTGAACGTTTTCTTTCGTTAAACTATGACTCATTCTCTGCTCCTACCTTTGTCGAAACATCGTTGTGGACACAATCCATAGCAAACCCGCATTCGAGCTCGCGCGTTCACCTGGTATCGAGTCATGACAAAAGCGATCTTACGGTGGCATACTTACAAGCAGAAACAGTAATTATTGGTTACAACTACAAATATGAATGGTATTAGTCGGATCGACTTAAAACAGCTAAGGGTTTTTAAAGCACTCTTAAAAGAGCGAAACGTGACACGTGCCGCCGCCCAGATGGGCCTCACCCAGCAAGCTGTAAGTGCTCAACTGAGCAAGCTTAGGGATACGTTTCAAGATCACTTGTTCCTGCGCTCCGCACAGGGCCTCATTCCCACGCCGCTGGCTGAACAGCTTGAGCCAAGAGTGAATGCAGTGTTCGAGAGTCTTGCGGCACTATCACCACCCGACAGGTTTGACCCTGCCGAAGTGCATACGACCTTTGTGATATCTGCGACGGATTATGCTGTAGCGGTTATATTGCCAAGATTGATGGCGAAGGTAAGAGCCCAAGCTCCGGGGTTAAAACTGATCATCAGGGACTTTGAAAGCGATCGACTGTATCCGCTTCTGACATCGGGAGACCTCGATCTTGCATTAACTTTTCCTGCGTTCGTCCCCGATGGTTGTCAAACGAAATGGTTGTTCTCCGAACACCACATCTGCGTAACAAGGAGTGATTCTCCGATGCAAAGCCGGCAATTCACCATTGGTGACATTGCCGATTTGCCCCAGATTATTGTCTCCCCGACAAGAGCAAACCTGATCGGTTCAGCGGATGACTGGTTTGCAAGCAAGGGCTACAGCCGAAACATTGTTATGTCGGTACCGAGCTTCGCCGCTGCGCCGGCCTGTATCGCCTCAACTGACTGCATAGCTTTCTTGCCCTCACGCATTCTTCCGAACCCACTTGTTCGTCCGATCCAGCTTGATGATTCACCGCCCTGCTTCGATGTCATTGCCGCATGGCACCCTCGCTCAAGCCAGGACCCGCTGCACAAGTGGATACTTTCACTTCTCCAACAGGAATTCCCGGCGCAACAGAGCGCTAACCAATAGGGGCGCCCGACGGTTACCACTCAACAACGATTTTGCCAAAGTGACTGCCGCTTTCCTGGAATTTGAACGCGTCTGACAAACGTTCCAGAGGGTAGCTGCAGTCGATCACGGGGCGAAGATTATTCTGTTCCAGTGCTGCAACGTATTCCTGCTGCTGGCGGCGACTGCCAACCACCAACCCTTGCAGGCGAGCCTGCTTCGCCATCAACAACGAAGTGGGCACCTCGCCACCGCGCCCTGTCAATACGCCAATCAATGCTACATTTCCACCGACGCGAACAGCCTGCAATGACTGCCCAAGCGTTCCGGGCCCACCAACCTCAACAACATGATCAACACCCCGCCCTTTGGTTAATGCGAGCACCTCGGCACCCCAATTCGGACTTGTCCGATAGTTAATAACATCGGTTGCACCAAGGGCCCGAGCCCGTTCAAGCTTCTTGTCAGAAGACGAGGTAATAATGACTCGCGCCCCCATGGCTCTGGCAATCTGCAAGGCCGCAATGGATACGCCCCCGGTGCCGAGCAACAGCACGCTATCCCCTGCCTTGATTCCGCCCTCAACCACTAACGCCCGCCACGCTGTGAGGCCCGCTGTGGTGATCGTTGCCGCTTCGGAATGCCCCCAGCACGCAGGTGCATGGGTAAAATAGTGTGCTGGCCGCACCACATACTCAGTTGCGTAGCCGTCTATTCCATCACCTGGAGTTCCCCGGAAATTGCCTACATCATCAAATGCCCGACCGTCCTGCCATTGAGGGAAAAACCCAGACACAACGCTTTCGCCAACAGCGAATTCAGTCACGCCTTCACCAACAGCCTCGACCACTCCCGCACCGTCGGACATCAGAATCCGCCCATCGGCGGTTGGGATACTGCCATTAGCGACCAGTAAATCGTGGAAATTCAGGGAGGTTGCATGTATTGCCACACGTATTTGTCCCGGTCCGGGTTGGCCAGGGTCGGGCAGATCACTCAGCTCCAATTGATTCAGCCCACCCGGGGCCCGAAGAATAACCGCTCTCATAAGGATTCCTCTATTCTCATAAATAGACCGGTCGTCTATAGTTAGATTAAATTTTTTCCGGCTAGCTCTTAATTCAACCCCAGCAACCCTTGTGTTGCCTCAAACGCAGACTCCAAGGGCTCACGGTTGCGTGTGATTTTCGCTCGCAGGCTTGCACCCAACCATAATTGATAGAGAGTTGACGCTGTCGTTTTTGCATCCAGGTGAGCAGGTAACGAGCCATCAGCAATGCCGTCCTCAACTGCCCGGGCAAGTCTTGCGATAACTCGGTCCGTTCCCTGTTGCAACACAATGCGCATGGTTTCGGATAAGTCGCTAACTTCGGCTGCAAGTTTTACTGCCAAACACTTACCTTTCGGGTCGCAGGCCGACTGAGTTTCCAGCCAAACTTTCCAATAACCGATCAATCGCTCTGCTCCGGACAAGCCCGGGCGCGAGAGTAGTGCCTCAAGAGAGACTTGGTAGTCCGAAAAATAGCTCTTGAGTAACTCCTCACCAAAGGCTTCTTTGGACCCAAAATAATGATAAAAAGACCCTTTGGGCACACCAGCAGTCTGCAGAATTTCACTCAATCCGACAGCACTGAACCCTTTGCCACTGATAATACACTGGCCGGTTTCCAGGATATGACTACGTACATCGTGAACATTAGCTTTTGATTCCATAAACAGATTCTAAGCCGGACTAGACCAATTGTCTAGACGAGAGACTCTGGTTGTGCGCGGAGACCTATGGAAAACAAACACTCGACCAGCTGCTTTTATTACGCTTGGCTGCCATATCGCAAGACGGCGATGCATTATGATTAGACCGGTCGTATATGATGTGAGATAGTAATAATCTCACGTTTGAGTGGGTAGCCACCCGGCAAAACCGCCTCTTCACTCATCTCGCACAAATCTTCCGGAGTTATACATATGATCCTCGTTCATCACTTAAACGATTCGCGCTCACAGCGTATTCTCTGGTTGCTCGAAGAACTGGGCCTTGAGTACGACATTAAACGCTATGAGCGTGATTCGGTTACACATCTGGCGCCACCAGAGCTGTTGCGCATTCACCCACTGGGTAAGTCGCCGGTCATTGAAGACGGCAGTTTCATCATCCATGAATCCGGGGCAATTATTGATTATCTCATCAGAAAGTATGCTGGAGACCTCCTGCACCCTACTCCTGAAAGCCGGGCGTATGAGCAATATGTGCAGTGGCTTCACTACGCTGAGGGATCGGCAATGCTTCCTCTGCTGTTAAAGGTTTATGTTGATCCTCTGGGAGATGGAGGTGCAGCTCTGCAGCCGCGCATAAACAGTGAACTCAATAATCATTTGGGTTTTGTAGAGGCTTCGCTGGAGGGTAAAACCTTTCTGCTAGACGAACTGTTCAGTGCCGCAGATATCCAGATGAGCTTTGTTGGGGAGATTGCAGGCTCGTTTGGCCTATTACACCAACGTCCTAACCTGACAGCTTGGATCAAGCGGCTCCAAGCCCGCCCAGCATACCAATCTGCCTTAACAAGAGGTGGCACCTACCGTTTAGCCGACTAGTATAAAACCTGTAGGCTCGATTGAGGTGTTTAGTGTGAATGGCAGATCCATTAAACACCTCAATCAACGCCTTCCTCGTTATTCAGGATAACCCTGCAGTCAGCCTTACCGACATTATTCCCAGTGCTTTATTAATTCACCGTCTCCGGATAGTCATCCACGGCAGGGACCTTCGCTCGCTGAATAACGGCATAAAATACCGGCGTAAAGAGCAGCCCGAAAACCGTCACACCAATCATTCCGGAAAACACTGCAATACCCATGGCGTGACGCATCTCTGCTCCGGCGCCCGTGCTCAAAACAAGTGGAACCACACCGGCAGTGAAGGCAATTGACGTCATCAAAATGGGCCGTAACCGCAAACGACACGCCTCCACAATTGCCTCATAATGCCTTTTCCCCTGAAGATTCAGATCTCTAGCAAACTCCACCATAACAATTCTTTCTTATCACATCAAGAATCTCGACCATCTAGACTTGGTAGCTGGCATGTGCCGTGAACTTAGACTCCCATGCGTAGTGAACTCCATTATACCTAAGCAAGACGAGCGTCATGTTAGTCATGGTTAAGCTAAAGTTACTATGATTATCAATGGTTTAGGGTCTCATTACCGCACGTTATATATGGTTCCTCAATTCTTTTCTGATAAGCAGACTGAGCGTCTACTGCGATAGGGGATCTTACCCAAGTATCTCAATGATGATGCGTTAGGCTGATGTATCCCTGCTCTACCAAGCCATCGCCGACAGCTGGGCTTGATAGAAGCACCGTTCATCTTGATATCAGCAGTCTCATCTGGATGGACTTATGCTCACATTCAGCTAGCTAAGGGCTACAGCCGTGATCATCGACTTGAGCTGAATAGAGCTTATCTGTGAAAATTTACTGTAATGCCCGTTTATATGCAGGCAATGAACAGCAACACAAATGATCAAAGAGCGTTTGCTGATGTCATTAAAAATCACGTAAAGCCTTCAAAATCAGTGCAGCAAAGCCGTTAATTCATTGGTTATGCCGCTTTGTATATCGCTGAGCCCATTTGTATTTTGCACCAGCAACACTTTTTTATTCCCAGATCGCATGGATACTAGTTATGCCATCATACAGATTTTATTTACATAACATATAGTCATCTTCCGCTCTATACATTACTTAATAATGAACCATAAATTTCATTATTTCTTGAGCAGCTGCTTTTTGAGATAAAACAGAGATAATTGAAAAAAATAAGAGATAGCTATCTAGAGGTTATACTGTGGTGAAATGAGGCGTACTTTTTTATGATTACAGAGTATATGCATGATGGCATAACATTACGCACCTCTTGCAGCAGAGAAGATAGCAACGCAATTATTTATACGCTTAGAGCAGAATTAACCAAGCTCAGCTTGGTCAGTAAACAGCGACAATGCTGGATGAAAAAAGGGCATCTTGAGAAAGTATTAATAGCTGGCATATAATCAGAGATTAAAAATTAAACACTCATGCGTCCGCCCTGAGAAAAGACTGTATATCCATCATTTAATTTTTCTTTTTTCCCCCAACTTTATTTTTACTCCTAACGTGCTCTTTTGGTGTTTTATAAATGAAGCAGGCCTTCCCGTCAATACCAAATGAACTGCATAACCAATCACTACACCCCATAATGCTGAGGAAAGTCCATATAATGATAAACCTGACGCTGTAATGAAAAAAGTGATGAGCGAAGCCTCTCGATCACGACTATCCTCCAGCGCGGCCAATAAATTACCCGAGATAGCGTTCAGCAAGGCTAACCCCGCTAGTACAGCGACAAAGGCGGCAGGTAATGAAGTAAATAAACTGACGATACTGCCAGCGAACAACCCCCCGATCAGATAAAAAACACCATTAAAAACACCGGCAATATACCGACGACTAGGCTCGTGATGAGCATCTTTTCCTGCACAAATGGAGGCCGTAATAGCGGCAACCACTATGCTGATGCCACCAAACAGCGCTAAAGGTACCGATACCAAGCTAGTAACACCAATCACGGGTCTAGCATTCACTTGGTACCCTGCATTATGCAATACGGCGATGCCGGGTAAAAACTGGCCAGTTAGGCTGACCAGTACTAACGGAAGTGCCAAGCTGAGAGTAGAAGATAAATTCCACTCGGGCTTAATAAGTTGAGGCACCGCCAACTCCCAACGCACACCAGTAAGAGAAGCCCCTTCTAATATTACTGCCAGTATCACTCCGGAAATTAATAACCAAATCAAAGTATAAGGCGGGCACACTCGGCGACAGACTACATAAACAGCCAGCATACCCAAAGCAAGTCCAGGGGCCATTTCGATGGTCATAAATGCACCGATGGCAAACTGAAATAAGATGCCTGCCATCATGCCTGCCGCCAACCCTTTGGGAATGGCACGTACCAAAGTATCGAAGCTACCGGATAGTCCAATTAGCAGCATGATCACTGCGGCGCTAATATAAGCGCCAATAGCTTCATTCAAAGATAAATCAGGAAACAAAGTAACTAATAACGCTGTACCCGGCGCTGACCACGCGGTCACCACCGGTATTTTTAGCCAAAGTGATAATAAAATGCCGGCGACCGCTGAGCCAATCGAGATAGCCCACACCCAAGAAGTTAACATTTCCTGAGAGACATCAGCACTGGCACCAGCTTGAAATAAGATAGCCAGAGGGCCGGCATAGGATATAAGGACGGCTAAAAAACCAGCGGTAACGGCGGATAGCGAAAAGTCACGTAACAATACCTTCATGACGCCGCTCCTAGTATTAAAGAAAGATATAAAACCTCTTCTACGCTAAGCCGAAGAGGTTTATCATGGGGTATCAACTGATTTTAGCCATACTAGCTGCACGGCGTTGCTGACTAGCACCAAGGCGGCGATCGACCAAAGCAATGGCCAAAGTAGCGATAACTCCCGGTACGGCTAAGGCTGCAAAGTTCAGTTGGTGGGGCAACGCCATGGCTAGCAGTACACCACCCAGTATCGGTCCAACGATGGCGCCATTACGACCAATGCCCGAAGCCCAACCTAGTCCGGTAGAGCGGATATGAGCAGGATAGTATTGCGCAACATAAGCATAGAGCAGTATTTGGGAACCTATGGTAGTGGCACCCGCAATTCCCATCAATACATAAAGAACCCACATCGGACTTTCATAACCCAAAGCAATTAAAGAAGCGGAGGCCAGAATAAAGAAACTGGCCAGCACCGAACGCAGCGAAAAACGATCAGCTAACCAGCCTCCACCCACTGCCCCGATGATGGCACCTATGTTTAATACCATGAGAAACATCAAACTAGAACTAAGCGCGTAACCAGCAGCAGACATTAACTTTGGTAGCCAAGAGCCTAGAGCATACACCATTAGCAAACAGCAGAAAAAAGCGGTCCAAAACATCATAGTGCTTAAGCCTCGCCCCTCGCGAAACAGCTCTAAAACCGAAGCCTTGGTAGTAGATACAGGCGGCACCACTAGCCTATCTTGAGTAGTGATCCGCTGCTCTGGAGCAATTTTTTGTAATATATGTCGAGCTTCTTCTTCACGTTTTTTTACCATGAGAAAGGCAACAGACTCTGGTAGATATTTAATCATTAGTGGCAATAGCAACATGGGAATAGCCGCCAGATAGAACATAATTTCCCATCCATTGTTCGGCACGATCCAAATCCCCAATCCTGCGGACATCATACCGCCCACGGCGTAACCACTAAACATTAAAGCCACCAACGTGCTACGGCTTCTTTTAGGTGAGTATTCACTCATCAACGAGACCACGTTGGGCATCACCCCCCCAATCCCTAGCCCAGCGATAAAACGCAGAATACCGAACTGCCAAGGATTACTGGCTAAACCATTAATTACCGTTGTCCCGCTAAACAACATCACACATATAAGTATGGTTTTTTTACGTCCTAGCCGATCGGACAGCATGCCAAAACCCATTGCACCAAACATCATGCCAAATAATGCGCTGCTGCCTAGTAAGCCCGCCACGTATGGACTAAGGTTCCATTGCTCCATTAATAAGGGCAGAACGACGCCGTAGATCACCAGATCGTAACCATCAAAAATAATGATTAAAGAGCACCAAAATAGTACTTTCCAATGAAAGCTACTAAATATGGCATTATCAATGGTGTTGTTTACATCGATATTTCTCATGGGGTATTACTCCGCTTGTTATCCTTAAAGTCGGAAGTGTGAGAGAACAGCTCTCTCCCGTGCGCCTACTAAAAACCGTCTTTTCCTCCGACAGTCCCTATTAGTATTAACCTTGGTCCCCGCCTGCTACGGGAAGAATGGTGCCTGTAATATAATTAGCGTCGTCTGACGCAAGAAATAAAATGGCAGCCGCTTGTTCGTCCAATGTGCCGTACCGACCCATCATACTGCTGGCTTCAGTTTGTTTAATTAGCGCGCCATACCACTGTTGCTCGCGCTCACTTTGTGTTTGTGTATTACGCGGGGTTAATCGGGGGGGAGCTTCGGTTCCACCCGGCGCCGTAGCGTTCACACGAATACCGTGCTCTGCATATTCAAAAGCTAGGTTGACGGTCATAGCATTCACCCCCCCTTTGGCTGCGCCATAAGGCACCCGCATCAGGCCTCTGGTAGCTACCGATGACACATTGACAATAACGCCACTTTGCTGCTTTACCATATAAGGTAAAACAGCACGACAGCACCACAGAGTGGGAAACAAGGAACGCTGAATTTCTTTCTCGATCTGTTCTGGTGTGTAATGCTCATAGGGCTGAGCCCAGATAGTACCGCCCACGTTATTGATTAGGATGTCGATTCGGCCGAACTCTTGCTCAGCCGTAGCCATGACTTTTTCTGCACCCACCCAGGTCTCTAAGTCCGCTTGAACCGCAATGGTTTCTGCACCTTGCTCCATAAGGTCGGCTGCTCTCTGATGTACATAATCAGCTAAATCGACTAAGACCAATCGAGCACCCTCTTGGGCAGCACGTTCGGCAACTCGATGCCCGATGCCTTGTGCGGCACCGGTGATCACCATAACTTTGTTACTAAAACGTGGGTTCATGCGACGTGCTCCCCAATCGCTACCTGACTGGGAGTAAACTTCTCGTAATGGAAAGAATTCGGCTCTATGTCATGCTCATGGAAATAACCTAACACTGCATCTACCATAGGCGGTGGACCACACAGATAAACGTCGACATTGCCCTCTTGAATAGGCGCGTCTTGCATATGGTTAGTCACAAAGCCCTTAAGCGGGTGAGAGCTCTCAGTGCTGGAAATCACGGTTTTAAAACTAAATAGCTCTATTTCGGCAGCGAACTTTTCCAACGCAGCTACACCGACCAAGTCATCATCATGAGTGACACCATAAATTAGGTGTATCGGTTGATTGAGTTCGCTGTTCTTGAGGTGTTCTAGCATTGATAAGAACGGCGCAAGGCCAGTACCGCCGGCCAGCATCAGGACTGGCTTCAGCACTTGGCGTAAATAAAACACGCCCATAGGACCTGTTAAGTTCAAGATGTCACCCGCTTTACATTGCCCCACCAAATAGCTACTCATTAAACCGCCGGGTACGTTGCGAATTAAAAAGCTCAGATCACAACTACCTGGTGTAGAACTAAAGGAATAAGCTCGAACCTCTTCACTACCAGGCACTTGAATATTTACATACTGACCCGCTAAAAAGCCGACATCTTCGTCTGCAGTCATTTTCAGTTCGATGGCAGTAGCAGAGATCAGGTTAACCTCAGTGACCGTTGCATTTACGGTAGCTATCCCCGTCTTGCACAAAGAGGAAGCTGTAGGGATTTCTACTACACAATCACTGCTCGGAACCATCTGACAGGTCAACACCATTCCCAACTCAGCTTCATCATCGGTCAGGGCTTCATCGATATATTCGTCACCAAGCTCGAAGTCACCTTGGTGGCAACTCCCTTTACAGGTTCCACACACACCATCGGAACAGTCCATTGGCAGATTAATCTGGTTACGATAGGCCGCATCCAGCACTGTTTCCCCTTCGTTACAGCTAATGAAGCGAGTAACGCCGTCTTCAAAATTAAGTGCTATGTTGTAACTCATGATGGCTTTCCTACTGGTTACAGATGATAAATATCAATCACCTGGTTGATATAGTCGTTATTTAAAATTACTTTCTTTTCGGTTATTACTGGTTGCTCGGCACTGATATCCAAGGTGTAGAAAGCAATACCGAAAAAGCTCTCAGTCTTGTGATAGCGATGACTATTGGTCTGCCAATTAAAGCGCAATTTCACCTGATCATCGGTTTGCTCTAGCACTTCGAGATTGGTAGTCAGGTGCGTCGTTCGAGGCTCTGGCATCGAGCTCGCCCCAGAGCGCTCGGTCTTAATTCGATACACTCTGTCTTCCAAACCTCGGCGGCTAGGATAGTAAATCAGGGAGATCTCACGCTGTGGATCTTCCGTTAACTGATCTTCATCGTCCCAAGCCGGCATCCAGTACACTACGTCTTCGTGGTAACACTTAAGCCATTCGTCCCACTCGCGGTCATCTAAAAGGCGTGCTTCTCGGTAAACAAACGCTTGGATTTTTTCAAAGTTCATTGGGCATCCTCCATAGAAGTAATCGAAATAAGCTGAGCGCGCTCATTGGCTACCGCTTTAAGCATTTCATCCACCCAATGCTGATGGTGAACGACATACAGACCTTCATCTTCAGGCTTGAGCCCGCTGAGGACAGGATTAAGACCAATCGCTTTAGCGCTGCTATCTGGCCCTGTTACCCAATGCTTAGCTCCGCGGCTCATATCATTCCACTTTAAACCACTGGCTTCGTAGCCTTCCTGACAGGCTCGAAACTCTTCTAGGTCATCTGGAGTCCCCATGCCGCTGACATTAAAGAAATCTTCATACTGACGTAGGCGCTTAGCACGATCTTCCGCTGGCTCATTTTTAGGGGCCCAGCAATAAATGGTAATCTCTGTTTTATTAACAGAAATAGGACGCAGGACGCGGATCTGAGTAGAAAACTGATCCATCAAATAAACGTTAGGGTAAATGCACAAGTTCTTGGTGGTATTAACAATGGAGTCGGCACGCGCTTCACCTACATCTTGCTGTAAGCGCTCCAGCTGACTAAATACCGGACGCACTGCAGGATTAGTCAATCGGGTCCACAACATGATATGGCCATGTTCAAAAGCGTAAAACCCACCTTCGTTGGACCAGCTTTTAGCATCTACCGCTTCAGTGCCGCCCTTTTCGTAGTTACGCTGGCTCATGGTAGATAAGTAGTTCCAGTGCACTGTCCCAACATGGTAGCCATCAGCACCATTTTCAGCGGTCAGCTTCCAGTTTCCTTCATAGGTATAAGTAGAGGTACCACGCAATACTTCGAGACCGTCTACCGCCTGATCCACCATATTATCGATGATCTTAGTGGTCTCACCCAGATACTCAGTTAACGGCAATACATCTGCATTCAGGCTACCGAACAGAAAGCCACGGTAGTTTTCAAAGCGTGGCAAGCGCTTGAGATCATGGGAGCCATCGGTATTAAAGTTGTCTGGGTAGCCGCCCTTTTTTTGGTCTCGCGCTCTAAGTAACTTGCCGTCATTTTTAAAGGTCCAACCATGGAATGGACAGGTAAAAGACGCTTTATTACCCTGTTTTTTGCGGCACAAAGTGGCTCCACGGTGTGAGCAAGTATTTAGCAGTGCTCTTAGTTCACCTTCTTTCGTGCGAGTTACCACTACTGGCTGACGGCCGACGGTAGCGGTGTAATAGTCTCCTGGGTTTTCGATTTGGCTTTCGTGAGCTAAAAAAACCCAGTTACCTTCAAAGATGTGCTTCATCTCTAGTTCAAATATTTCTTGGTCGGTAAAAGCACTGCGATCACCGCGGTAATGTCCAGTAGCAGGATCCGCTTCCACGGCTCCTCGAATTTGCTCTTCTAATCGGTCAAGTTGGCGAGTCATAGCTAACTTCCTTTTAATTTTTTTTAGTCACCATTACTGGTAATAAGGTGCAAGAAGCTGACCAGCCCATAATTGAGCTGGTTTCTTACTAAGTCTTTATTCAAATAAGGTAATAAGTGTGGGTAAAGTTCGATACCTTTATTACCGACTTTATTACTCAGGTTTAGGATCTAGTACAAAGTCATAATTAACACGATGTAAACCGTCATCCCCTTTCTTAGGATTAAGTATTAGCTCCGGCTTCACAGCACTTGCCACATCATCGTTGATGTAGTCCCCTTCATTAAAATAAAGCTGCGTGATAATGCCGTTATACCCAGGGTGCGAAACTA
Source organism: Oceanisphaera pacifica (assembly GCF_017498065.1). GTDB lineage: Bacteria > Pseudomonadota > Gammaproteobacteria > Enterobacterales > Aeromonadaceae > Oceanimonas > Oceanimonas pacifica. Next base: position 79,963 of record NZ_JAGDFX010000016.1, read on the forward strand.
ATAGGTGAAGGTGAGCTGGTCGCCACGGGTGACCACCATAAGATTCAATAAACGCACCTGTAGGCCCATCATGAGGGATTCGGTAGGGAACAGGATACAAAGTGGTTATAGAAAAATTACCATCATCGTCGGCTACAATGGTGCCACGGAGGTTCCATTCTGGAATATCAGGCGCAAACTGTGAGTAATACCCATCGGCATCGTTACTCCACATTTCTACATGCGCGCCCGCTAAGCCTTTGCCTTCTAAGTCTGTTACTTGCCCAGAAAAAACTAGCTGTGGAGCCGATAAATCTTCTTCACGCATAGGCATAGTAGTAACAGAAGGTAGCTGTGGTGCATTTGGCACATAATAAGGTCCTTCAATGCTCCCTTTTGTGCCTTTAAATTCATGACGCTGGTAATTTACTTCTTCTATGTGATGCTCTACAAAAACATCACAGAAAAGTGGCCACTCACCACCTTCACCCACATCGATCAACCACTGCTTAAACACATTGTATTCGTCATAAGTCACTTCGTGCTTGCGAATAACGTCTCCTACTCCATTAAGTAAGTCTTGGTAAATAGCGGCGGCTCTTTCTTTAGTCGTATCGGAGCTAACTCTTTCTGATTTAAATTTTTCGGTAGCGGCGCTTCCGGAACCTTGAGCACTAGGGGTATGTTCTAAAGTCATGCGAATGTCCTCTGCTTTATTTAATTCACGGATCTTATTTATATCTATTGCAATATGCGTAAACTTGTTTTAAGTCATCGCTTAAGCGTCACTGTCTCTAATAGAAGAGGGGTGTCTGCACAGAGCCACTACCGCCGTGATTTCCATGTACGGGAATAATGGTAAATTACTAATAAGCTCCTGTAGCTCAGCATTATCTTCCACATCAAAGATGCTCACGTTGGAATAGCTACCCGCTACTCGCCACAAATGACGCCACTTACCTTGCTGCTGTAATTCTTGGGAATAAGCTTTTTCACGAGCTTTCACCTCATCGATAACATCAGCAGGCAGCTCATGAGGAATATTTACGGTCATTTCTACTTTGAACAACATATCTTTCTCTCCGTTTAATAAATGGTAATAACAGCAGCTACTTACGGCGATACTGCGCCAGTTTGTCTTCATCAATGGCTACGCCTAATCCAGGCCCTGCCGGCAGCTCGACACCGTTATCATGAAAGTTCAACCGTTTAACCACTATGTCGTCCTTCATTAGCAAGGGACCAAACATCTCGGTACCCCAATGAAGTTGCTCGAGGGTAGACCAGGCATGCAGTGACGCAACTGAGCCGATGGTCCCTTCTAACAAGGTGCCACCGTACAAACCAATACCTGCGGCACTGGCTACATGCGCTACTTTTAACGCCTCAAGCGGACCGCCTGCTTTGGCAATTTTTAGGGCCACAGCACCGGAAAAGCCCCCCGCAGATAAACTAAACAAGTCACTGGCATCGGCGATGGATTCGTCCGCTAAAATAGGAAGGTGAAATTTTTGTGATAACCGCACTAAGGCTGCTAAGTCTTTCATCGGTGTCGGCTGTTCAACCAAATCAATCCCTGCCGCCTGTAACTCAGCCATACCTTTAGCCGCAGTGGCTTCGTCCCACGCTTGGTTAACATCCACTCGTACACTGGCGCTATCGCCCACCGCGGCCTTAATCGCAGCCACGTGGCGGACATCGTCCATTAGCGCACGAGAGCCAATTTTTAATTTAAAGTCACAATGACGCTTGGCAGAAATTAGGCTCTGTGCTTCATCGATGTCCTTCGCAGTATCGCCACTGGCCAACGTCCACAGCACAGGAATATGTTGATGAATTGCTCCGCCTAATAAATCGGATACTGAACAATTTAATCGTTTGCCTTGGAGATCCAATAGCGCGGTCTCTATGGCCGATTTTGCTAAGAAATTACCTTGAGCGACCTGGCTTATCCTTACCTTTAAGGTATTGATACCGTCTGCAGGTAAACCAGTAAGCAGCGGAGTAAAGTAAGTATCTATGGTCAACTTGATACTTTCTGGGCTTTCAGGCCCGTATGCCAGACCACCAATGGTGGTAGCTTCACCCAATCCCTCAAGACCATCAGAGTCCTTGATTCTTACTATCACCATGGTTTGAACGCCCATGGTAGTCATAGAAAGCTGATGCGGACGTATGGTTGGGATATCAACCAATATTGCTTCTATGGACTGAATGATTGCTGACATGTAATCTCCATGCGTAATTTCGTAAATACTTGTTAAGGGGAAGTTACACTTGTGAAATAATGTAAGCCAATATCAAATAAGTCGTTAATGATACTCAGGAGGTATGGATGTGGAGTTAAGGTATTTACGGTATTTCATTGTGGCAGCAGAAGAGCTAAATTTAACCCGAGCGGCAGAAAGGCTGTTTATCGCTCAGCCACCGTTAACTCGGCAAATCAAACAATTAGAAGATGAGTTAGGGGTGCAGCTATTTATACGTAAGCCCAGAGGGTTAGAGCTCACTATTGGGGGGAAACACTTTTTACACCAGGCTTATGGCATCATTAACAGGGTTGACGCTAGCATCAAAAGTACGCGACAGGTGGCACTTCATCGTAAAAAAACTTTTTCGATAGGCTTTGTACCCTCGGTATTTTACGGTCAATTACCTTTGATGGTGCGGCGCCTGCGCCGCAATAAAAACTTAGAAATAGTCTTACATGAATTAAAAACCCAGGAACAAATTGAAGCGCTAAAGAGTGGGAAAATCGATGTGGGTTTTGGTCGTATACATATAGAAGATCCGGATGTAGATCAAAAAGTATTATTCAATGAGCCCTTGATTGCCGCTCTTCCTGACGCTCATCCACTCACCCGGAGAGTACCTTGCTTACAACAGTTATCCGAGATGCCGATGGTTGCTTTTCCAGCGGGCCCCGCGCCTAATTTTTCCGATATGACATTAGGGTTGTTTCATCGCGAGGGTCTTCAGATAGAAATCATTCAACAAGTTAATGACTTACAGACGGCTTTAGCACTAGTGGCATCAGGAATGGGGTTTGCTTTGGTCCCGGAACAGGTGAAAAAACTACATCGCGAAGGAGTAGAGTATGTATCGGTAGCTGACGACAATATACGTACGCCAGTCATTATTTCTCGCCGCACTAATGACAACCCAAATGCCGTCATGCGATTAGTGAATACCATCTTGACTGAGATGGTAAACAACCGCTTACGTGGCCATTATCCATAAAGCTGACTTCATCGTACTGGTTGTAGCTACATAGCGACTCTAGAACTGTAACGTAAATGTGGTTAGGAGAAAAGGTCCGCCACTGAAAACTGATACTTCATTAGATATGACTAATCACGCTCATAAACCATAATAAAATCAAACTTAGCCTGCCATTTCGTCTTCCTGTTTTTACTGGGTATATAATCAACAAGGAGTGAATCCTTTACTCCAAAGACAGTATCAGACATGAGGTAGGGATCACCTGATACGAAGGTATGGGTGACGATGCGCTCAAAGTTTGGATGGTTAAGCATGAAATGCATATGAGCGGGCCGCCAAGGGTGGCGCCCAAGACTCTCTAGCATCTTCCCCACAGGCCCATCATTGGGGATTGGATAAGGAACCGGTTTAATACCTGTGAACCAGTAGCGACCATCGGCACCGGTTATAAATACCCCTCGGTTATTCCAAGTCGGTTGCTTACTAGGTTGTTGAACATCGTAAAAGCCCTCATTGTTATCAGACCATACATCAATCCGTACTCCCTCAACCGGATTACCGTTTAGATCCAGCACGCGCCCTTCATAAAGACAGGGCTCACCCTTACCATCCAAAGAGATGTTCGCACCCATTTTCAACTCTGGAGCACCCTCAACATGAAAAGGGCCAAACACAGTATTTTCAGTAGCACGTTCGGGTCGCCGATGCTGAATCGCATCTACTAACATAGATGCGCCCAGAGTGTCAGAAAGAAGAACAAACTCCTGACGCTGGTCATCGCACATTAGGCCAGTATCCGTCAGAAAGTCGATAGCCACCTGCCACTCACTTTGTGTTAACTCCACATCCTTGATGAACCCATGCAGATGCGTGACTAAAGACGCCATCACTTCGCACAGCCGCAGATTAATGTCCTTGCCCATACGGGCATTGACTGTCTCAATGGACATTTTCTCTGTAAAATAATAATTCTTCGTCATTCACTATTCCTCACTTATATTTTTCCCAAACGAAACCTTGATAGATTATGTTGGCCGAGTACCGCTCCAAGCATGCTGAAGCAGTTCGCGCACAGCTTCTCTAGTTATAGGTCGAGGGTTCCAATAGGCGTTTTCCACTGCTAAGTCCGCCGCTCTATCAAGATCAGATTCAGCAAGACCTAGCTCTTTCAGTGTCAAAGGAGCGCCAATCAATTGAGCAAAGTCATACAGACCGCTGCCCAGTTCGCCATCAAACAGCTGAGTGACAGGTGCCAGGGCTCTTTTTGCATCTTGAGCGTTATAAGCTGCCGTATGGGGAAGCATGACGGCGTGCGTCTCGGCATGAGACAGATCAAAACTTCCCCCCAGCGTATGACAAATTTTATGATGTAGCGCCATTCCGACTGTGCCCAACACCGTGCCACACAGCCAAGCGCCATATAAGGTATTATTGCGCGCCGTCAGGTTATACGGTTGCTCGACAATCAGAGGTAAAGCTATTTTAAGGACTCGAATACCTTCCAAGGCCATCAAATCGGTGATGGGGTTGCTATTTTTGGAATAAAGGGCCTCTATAGCGTGAGCCATCGCATTCAGACCACTGGCTACGCTGATGGCTACCGGCAGCCCAAGCGTCAGTTCAGCATCATAAATAACGACGTCGGGCAATACAGAAGCATGTTTAATAGTAGTCTTTATGCGATTCTCCGTCTGTCCCAAAATAGGAGTCACCTCAGAGCCTGCATAGGTGGTCGCCACTACCACCTGAGGCGCATGAGTGCGATAAGCCATCGCCTTGCCCAGCCCAATAGCTGACCCTCCTCCCAGAGTGACGATACAGTCAGCGCCCAACTCGGCATACACCGCCATGGCACGCTCGGTCACCGCGACCGGCGTGTGCATAGCAGCTTCACTAAAGATGCCAACACCTAATCCTTTAAGCTGGCGGTGGAGGCACTCGGCATCTTCGCGTCGTGAAGGGGTGGACAGTACTAGCGCGTTCGAACAGCCTAAATGGCGGATTTCATCAGCAATTTTCGACAAACTACCAGGGCCAAACAGAATACGAGCGGGATTAGCGGTATATAAAAAACAGTGAGCCATAAAATTCATCCATAAGAACAGCTATTCATAGTAGCTAAAATAAAAACAGCACCTAAATCATCTGATTGGGTGCTGCTAAGAGGTATGACAATTATCACTACCCTATTTAAACCACATCATAATGCTCACTGACAAAGACCTACTTAGCGCTTTTAGTAAGTAGTCACTTTGAGTGGCATACACTTTTTACTGCTATGCATATACTAGCTCTGACTGAGATGCAGCCTTATGAGTATCATCAACAGCTATCTCTTTGTGCAGTAACGCTGAGAACACCTTAAATAAAGCCGCTTCTGGGTCTTCTACCATGCGGTAAGCGCGCCAGCCAATGTGCTTATCGGGGCGCACTAAGATAACGCCATCTTCGTCAACTTCGCGTTGGCGTAACCAGTCACCATAGAGATCTTGAACTGGCTGCCCTTCACCTACTACTACCGTTGTTATCTCAATATCTAATCGCTCAGACACTCGAGCTGCAGCGTCGGCCCAAGCTTGACCGGTAATACCAGTAAAAATAGTGAAACATGTACCTTTAGCAATATCGTGAGTAGAGTACTTTTCCTTTTCGTCTCCTAACCATGCATGAGGCAGTCGTAAGCCCGGAAAGGTTGACTTTTGATGGTGCAACATTGGATCTTCGGTTAGCTCTGGGCGAGGCTTATCATCGGTGACCACCGCCGTTGAATCATAATAGTGTCCAATCTCAGTGCCTTGGGCGTTAAACTCATAATCTTTGGCATCCAGTGCGGCACGAAGCGCTGTTCGACGACGAGCGCCTCCGGGAGAGTTTTCCTTGCGTAACGCTAGCTTCTCAGTGAACTCTTCATTTGTTGTTGCATCGGTGACACCCAACGCATCGAAAATGGGCTTATATTCAGCGCTAGAGCCGTTTGCGCGAGTAACGATCTGTTTGGCTATCGGAGCACGTTCGATGGAATAGCTTTCCAGCAATTCTGGGCCCGCTTTCTCCTTGATAACATAGGCTAGTTTCCAGCATAGGTTATAAGAGTCCTGAATGGAGGTATTAGAGCCTAAGCCATGGCTAGGCGGGTGCTTGTGAATGGCATCTCCCGCACAAAATACGCGGCCTTTTTGTAGATGAGTAGCGTACTGGTTGTTATTGCCCCACAATGAATAACCAAGTATTTCTACTTCTAAATCCTCAATCCCTACTAGGTTACGGACGATCTGAATAGCTTCCTCGTTGTCGAGTACAGGTGGCTTCCCATTAATGTCAAAACCCCACACCACTAGCCACTCGTTCCACGGCCGAACCATACGTACTAAACCTGCGCCCAAGCCACCAATATTGGAGCCTGGGTGAAACACCCAATAAAGTATTGATGGTCGATGGGCAGCGAGGTGAGATAAATCCGCTTTAAAGGTGATATTCATAGAGCCGCCAATGTCCATATCTCCTTCCATTGGCAAATTAATGTCTTCTGCTACCTTAGAGCGCGCACCATCAGCACCGATCATATATTTGGCACGGATGGTATATGTATGACCAGTAAGACGATTAAGCACTTGAACACTCACACCCTCGTCATCCTGAGTATGCCCAAGGTACTCAGTAGAAAACTGGGTTTGCGTACCACGCATGGTGGCATTCTTGAGTATAATCGGCTCCAGCAAGGTCTGCGGAATATCACAAGGCATGGACGGAGATGCTAACTCATAGTCAGCACGACGATCAGGTCGGTTACCCCAAGTGGGTCTACGGCCGATTTCCTCACCAGCAAGCGATTCGCAATAAACAGTATCACCCATCAGCTCATGGGGTACGGCTTCAGCCAGTACCTGATCCTCAATACCGGCGTCTCGCAATACTTCCATGGTCCGCTGATTAGTAATGTGCGCTCTAGGAGTATTGGCTGTCCAACGATATTTGGTGATCATTATATTAGCAATGCCCTGATTGGACAGGAACAAGGCGGCAGCGCTGCCCGCAGGTCCTGAGCCAACAATTAACACATCAGTTTGAACAACATCGTCTTTATCTGGGGTATGAGTAGCGGTGATGCCGTCGTCGAAGATAACGCTGCGGGTACGTTTTTTAACATCATCAAATTGCTGTGTAGTCATATTCAGAACCTCTATTCTTTATAGAGAGAGCTCAGGGGGAACTCTCACTCTGCTAAATCCATAGCTTTAATTGATAATCAGACGGTAGCAGTACCTGCCAGCTGGCTTTCTTGAGACTCGCTCTCCATGGCGCGAGGTCGCTTATGACGGTTCTGTAGCTCGTCTTTTTCGGTAGGTGATAATTCAATATCAAATACCACCTCAGTGACGGGGCCATCAGCACCGTGTTGTTTAGCTTCAACGTGCTCCTCAACTCGCTTACCTTCGACCACCAATTCTTCACGGGTAGCAAAAGCAAAGTCATCATAGGTGTACTTGTCACCTGCTAGATTAATTTGAGTTGTGAGATGCTGTAGACCTGGTGCAGAAACAAAATAATGAATATGAGCCGGACGCTCACCGTGACGACCTAGCATCTTGAGTATTTGATCTGTCGGGGCACCTTCAGGTACACCGTATCCGGAAGGGATCACGCTTAGTGCATGATATCGGCCCTCAGCATCAGCAATAATAGTGCGGCGCAAATTATAAGGTGACTGACTTTTATCAAAGAAAGAGTAGCCGCCTTTGGAATTACAGTGCCAAATTTCTATTTTCGCACCTGGGACCGGATTACCAGTGGTGTCACGCACTTGGCCATGCAACCACATAGTTTCGCCATCAAGATCTGGATCATCGTCCATACGTGCAAAACTCTCGAACTCGGGCGCGCCAGCTACATACAATGGCCCTTCGATGGTGCGTGGGGTTCCACCGGTGCGTTTCGCCTCCTGATCTGCAGCATCCATGCGCATGTCCATATAGTGGTCAAACCCTAAGCCTGGAGATAGCAAACCAAACTGAGAAGCTTGCCCTAAAGCGTTCAACAGACTGACGGCGGACCAGTACTCTTCGGCAGTGATGTCAAAGTCGTCAATAGTACGGTATAGATCAGATAAGATACGGTGCGTAATTTTCTTACCGCGTTCACTACCGCCTTTTTGGTCAAAACCTGCAACCGTCTTCAAAAAATCCTGAACTTCTGGGGTATCAAAAATCTTCACGTTCATAGTCACTTCCTCAATATTTTCGTTGTGATATTTTCCACTTTAGAGTGGACAAAAGAGCGAATTAGCTATCATCAGAGCTGATCGACGACGGATGACGGCACAAAGGAGTTACGCTAATATCCATATAAGGGAACAGAGGTAGCGCGCTGATTAGCTCCTGCAGCTCAGTGTTATCAGCCACATCAAAGATGCTCACGTTGGAATAGCTACCCGCTACTCGCCACAGGTGACGCCACTTGCCTTGCTGCTGCAGATCTTGGGAGTAGGCTTTTTCGGTAGCCTTAATTTCATCTACCACCTCAGCCGGCAGGTCGTGAGGGATATTTACTTTCATTTCAACTTTAAACAGCATGATTATTACTCCATAAGTAAGGGGGTGACGGATATTAGTTTCCACTCATCCTTATGTGCTATTCCGCTATTTGCGGCGATAATAGACCAATTTGTCTTCATCTATCTCTATGCCGAGACCAGCCCCAGTAGGTAGCTCGACACCGTTATTTTGAAAACTTAATCGTTTAACCACTATGTCGTCCTTCATTAGCAAGGGACCAAACATCTCGGTGCCCCAATGAAGTTGCTCGAGGGTAGACCAGGCATGCAGTGACGCAACTGAGCCGATGGTCCCTTCTAACAAGGTGCCACCGTACAAACCAATACCTGCGGCACTGGCTACATGCGCTACTTTTAACGCCTCAAGCGGACCGCCTGCTTTGGCAATTTTTAGGGCCACAGCACCGGAAAAGCCCCCCGCAGATAAACTAAACAAGTCACTGGCATCGGCGATGGATTCGTCCGCTAAAATAGGAAGGTGAAATTTTTGTGATAACCGCACTAAGGCTGCTAAGTCTTTCATCGGTGTCGGCTGTTCAACCAAATCAATCCCTGCCGCCTGTAACTCAGCCATACCTTTAGCCGCAGTGGCTTCGTCCCACGCTTGGTTAACATCCACTCGTACACTGGCGCTATCGCCCACCGCGGCCTTAATCGCAGCCACGTGGCGGACATCGTCCATTAGCGCACGAGAGCCAATTTTTAATTTAAAGTCACAATGACGCTTGGCAGAAATTAGGCTCTGTGCTTCATCGATGTCCTTCGCAGTATCGCCACTGGCCAACGTCCACAGCACAGGAATATGTTGATGAATTGCTCCGCCTAATAAATCGGA
>NZ_JAGDFX010000017.1 GCF_017498065.1 Oceanisphaera pacifica
GGGTAATACCCGAAACTGGGAAGTGACGGGAGCTGTCTCGCTCAATCCCTGTAAACTCGAGGAAATGGAGCGAAATAAAATGGCTGCTTAGACAGTCTTATTTGGACAACTGGGTTGAGTCTCGCTCAATCCCTGTAAACTCGAGGAAATGGAGCGAAATAAAATGGCTGCTTAGACAGTCTTATTTGGACAACTGGGTTGAAAATCACCGATCCTCTGGAGTTTTTCAGGGAGCAAATGGTCGTCTGACAATCCGGTTCTACTTTTTTCTGGGTTGGGAAAATAGTCTTCAAAAGTTACGTAATCTGCTTCCCAGCCTGTCGGCCCAGCGACATGCTCCATATCCTCCGAATTCATGTGTGACTGGCGAAACATTATCGTTTCGCATCCCTGACACTGGATAATTTGGTACTCGTTGTCCCACCCGTAAATCAGTGTCTCTTCGGTCTCCTCTCGCCCTGACAGATCGATGCTCGCCAGCACTTTGTGTTTGGTGCTTCTTTTGCACTCACCGCAAGGAGCATCAACGATATTGTTCAAGGTTTTGTCTTTTTCTAATGTGACTCTGGGCATGAACTGATCCTTGTATAACAGCTAATTAAGCGACAAATGACATCTATGCAGAATGCGCTTATTTTTTGCCAAACATAGACACCCTCATTAAAAAACCAATATTATCAACACCTTACAGCCAAACAAAAGTGGCACATCGATAATTAAGCGACAACTGTCGTTTTTTGCGAAAAATGGTCGTTCGCTTATTTATTTTTATCCACATCAACTATTTCATACTTTTCAGTACTTTATAAGCCTTTAAGCTACAAAATTACGGAGTTTTACGACAACTGTCGTATAACTCCATTTTCGTTAGGCAATGGCGGTAATATCAGCCTGCTCACAGATAAACGCACTGGGGATGAGTTTTCTTGTAAGGTGTTACACAGTAAGATGTTTTTTATTAATCTAATAGTTAACTGACGCTGTAACGCTGCCTAACGGGCTGGATAAGAAAGGGATATGTGATGAAGAAGCTGGCCAAATTCCTACTGGTGTTGGTGCTGGTACTGTTACTGGCCGGCTGGCTGTTGCTGAGTGTATTTGATGCTAACCAGCTAAAAAAGCCGGTATTGGGCTGGCTAAACGAACACGCTGAGCTCGACCTAACAGTCGGCAACCTAGAGTTTAATCCGCTGCACCCTTATACCTTGCTGGCGGAAGATGTGCAGTTAGGTGATTGGTTTAGCGCGGGGCAGGTATATGTGCAGTTGGCGCATTTTTCGCCGCTGTCTAATAACACCCGCATTGCCGCGCTTGATGTTATTGATGCCCAGTTACAGCTCGATAAGGCCGGTGATATTGCACTGCCGAGTAATTTAGCCAATATTCGTATCGATGAATTTACCAGCAAAAACCTAAGCGTTAGCTGGCAAGATTGGCAGGCAAAAGGGGCAGATGTCACCTTAACAAATTGGCAGCCTCGCCTTGATAGCCATTGGCAATGGTGGTCAGACACACAAATAAAGGGCCAGTTACGTCAACTCACGCATCCTCACTTTGCCATGGCACAAATGAGCTTTCATGGTCAGGTAGCCGATCAGCAGTTACAGCTGGCACGGATACAAAGCCGTTTGTTTGATGGGCTATTGGATGCGGCGTTAACGCTGGATGCTCAACAACAAGCACTGACCTTAACCGATGCCTCTTTTAGCCGTAATCGGCTGCAGCTTGAGCAGTTACCGCTCTGGGGTTCTCATTGGCGTGTGCAGCTTAATCGCGCAACATTTTCTGATATTAGTATTACCAGCCCACAGTTAACGAGTAATGGCATTAACGGTGAGCTTCGTTATCTTGAGTGGCAAGCTGGCGGTTTGCCTGAAGCTCGGGGGCACTGGCAAGCTGATGAAGCCGTACTCGATTGGTTACGCCTAGGCAAGCACCAAGGCGAGCTACTCAGTAGCCGCAATAAATTGGGGTTAAGCTTAACGGGGCAAGCTTATGAGGGCACCTTTAACAGCGAGCTAAGTTGGACTCCGGCACAAGCACGCTTAGACATAGACTCGCTGCAACTGGCAGATAATAAGCTGATTTGGCAGCCTGAGCTATATTGGCCCAGCCCAGATGTGCGCTTGCATAAGTTAAATGCCAGCCAAGTTGAGTTGTTATCGTTAGATGCTGAGTTACCACTGTCTATTTTAGGCGCCAATGTATTTGTAACCGACTTGGCTCGCTCTGCTGGGCAGTGGCGTCCGTTAAGTGAGCAAGCCCGATTAGAGGCCAGCTGGAATGAAGTAGCGTTTAACAGCATAGTGGCGCGTCACGGGCACACCAAAGCACGCTTAGATGATACCCAATTGACGGTTGAGCAGCTAACCACTGAGATATTAGAAGGTAAGCTGTCGATGCAAGGAGAGATCAGCCGTTATGCGCCTTATGTGGGGCAATTACAGCTGGCAGCACAAGCGCTAGATATACGGCCGCTGTATCGTTGGCAACAAGGTGAGCATGAGTTTTCTGGCATGATCGATCTTAATGGCAACTTACAGGGTGCATTAGCACAAACTGAAACCTGGCAGGGGCAGCTGGCAATAACAGGCCAAGATGTGTTTATTGAAAAAGTAGGGCTAGATAGCTGGCTTAAGGCGCGATTAGCCGAAGATTATCGACAAGTGCGCCAAGTAGACCCCGCACTCGCCGCATTAGATTTAAACCAAGGCGATGCCTTTATTTATCAGATGCAACTGGCAGGCCCCATCAACCAAGGCCGTTGGCAGTTAGATGGCAGCGCACTACAAAGTGTTCGCCACTTATTGGCCTTGCGCGGTCAGTTAGACTTTGCCGGTGCTTGGCAGCTGGAGCTCGGCGCCATTAACGACAGTGGTTGTAGAGAGTTGGCCATTGCGCTAACCAAAACATGGCGCGCGCCGCAGCTTAGCCTGCATCAACCCAAACTCGCTACCCCTTGCACGCCTTGGTATCGCGGTGACATCCCCTACCCTAAGGCAGGTTTGTCTGGCCCGCTTATTGATGCAGTACGAAAACTTAACTCCACTCACCCCTAGGCTAGTGGGGCATAATAACGTAGCGACCGTTGAAAACGGCGGCTTTTTGCTCACCGCTGTACAGGGTTACTTGTAAGTCAATGCGTACCCGCTTACCGAGCTGCAAAGGCAGTAGTTGCTCTCGTAATCGGCCCTGCACTTCGGCGTTGGGTTCATCCCAAATGGGAGTTAAGTATTTAATATCGCCTTGGCCCTGCACTATGTCGCCAGTTAACCCAAATTCTTGCATTTGTAACCAAATTAGTCCCCAACCCGTTAATACACATTGGCTATAAATGCTGCCGGCAAACATAGACTCATGCAAATTAAGGTTGGCTGTAAGGTTGGCTTTGGTTTTAAAACGACTGCCAGTGTATTGAATAATGCGAATGCCCATTTTCTCGCTAATAGGAATACGCCTATGCCACTGGCTTTGTAGCTCGTCACACAGCTCTGAACAGTGGCGAATTTGATGAATAGAGGTAAGGGCTTTAATCATTTGCCGGTGGGGTATTTTACCAAAACTAATCGGCCCCTCGCCCACCACAGTAAAACCACAACGGCTGTAAAATGCTACCGCTTCTTCACGGGCATTCATCACCAAGCGGCGGGCACTTTGCTGGCGTGCAACCTGCTCTAATGCTTGCACCATACGCGTACCTAAGCCTAAATCTCGGCACTCTGGCACCACGGCCATAAAACGAATTTGCGCTTCATCGCCGCTCATATACAGGCGCCCTACCGCCACTAGTTTATTTGAGCTATCCACCATCATACGATGATGGGCATACTCATCAAATTCATCTCGCTCAGATCCCTCGGGCTGTTGCCAAGGCTTGCGTAGTAGCTGCCAGCGTAGATGATAATAAGACTTTAGCTCCGCGTCCGTTTGCGGGGTTACCACGCGATACATGGCCTGCTCCTAATAATTTGGTAAAGGTAAACCAAGCGGATAAAGAGCAAACTCCCTTACGCCTGCAACCAAAAAGTGACGGGGCCGTCGTTGACTAAGCTCACTTGCATATCTGCAGCAAAGCGACCCGTTGCGGTAGTAATGCCTGACGCTTGGGCTGCGCTTACAAAGTAGTCATACCAAGTTTCAGCCTCAGCAGGAGAGCCTGCGCTAGAAAAGCTGGGCCGCAAGCCGCTGTTGGTATCGGCGGCCAACGTAAACTGCGACACCACCAATAAACTGCCACCCACTTGTTGCACATTCAGGTTCATTTTATCGGCATCATCTGCAAACACCCGATAGCCCAATACTTTACGCAATAGCTTATCAGCATTGTCTTTGGTGTCATTACGCTCAACGCCCAAAAAGACTAATAAACCTGGGCCAATGGCCCCTACCGTGTCTGCGCCAACCACAACCGATGCCGAACTCACACGTTGAATTAGTGCAATCATAACTGAGCTAACTCCTTGGCCATGTGATCGGTAACTTTCACTAGGGCATCTATCATAGGGGGTTCAAAGGCTGAGTGCCCAGCACCGGGCACAATATGTAGCGTTAACTCCGGCCAATGGGCCGCCAGCTCGGTGGCCGCAGCCGGCTTACAAATGGCATCGTAGCGCCCGTGCACTAATACAGCGGGTATGTTGCGCAGTGCGTTTATCTGGCGAATAATGTGATTCTCTTCAATAAAGCACTGATGAATAAAGTAATGGCTTTCAATTCTTGCTAGGGCTAATGCCCCATGTACTTCGCCATAATATTCTTGCGCATCGGCCCTTGGCAATAAGGTAGAAATACGTCCCTCCCAAATCGCCCACGCACGCGCAGCATTAAGTCGCGCCAGCTCGTTGCTACTGGTAAGCAGGCGATAATAATGACTGAGCAAGTGACGCGTATCGCCTTCTAGTGGCGCAATAAAGTCTTGATAATAATCGGGGAATAATTGCGCCGCACCACCATCGGGCTGATATAACCAGCGCAAGTCTTGCTGACGCGCTAAGAAAAGCCCACGCAGTACTAATGCGCGCACTCGCTCGGCATGTTCAATGGCGTAACACAGTGCCAAGGTAGAGCCCCAAGAGCCGCCAAACACGAGCCAAGACTCAACGCCTAATAGCTCACGGATCTGCTCAATATCAGCAATTAAGGCCTGGGTATGGTTATCAGCTAAGTCAGCATGGGGCTTAGATTGCCCCGCACCGCGCTGATCAAACAAAATAATACGATAGCTTTCTGGATCAAAAAACCGACGATGCTGCTCACTAATGCCTGCTCCTGGCCCGCCATGGAGCACTATCACCGGAATACCCAAGGGGTTACCACACTCTTCTATATACAACTGGTGGCGATCACTGACCGTCAGCCAATGCTGATTATAATAACCAATGCTGGGATATAAGGTGCGCATTAGCTTATCTCCTCTTCGGCATCGGGGTTAACGTCTTCAAAGCGTTTGCCTCTTAGGCTTTCGTACTCCCCTAAACCAGCGGTAATTTCAGCCCCTAATAAGGCCACCATCCAGCTTAAATATACCCACACAAAAATGATAGGTATGGTGGCCAAGGTACCGTAAATCGCCTCGTACGAGGGAAACTTCACAATGTAAAAGGCAAAGCCTCGCTTAGCGATTTCAAAAAGTAAGCCTGCCACTAAGGCGCCACAAACTGCGTGACTAAACTTCACGCGGGTATTCGGCACTACCATGTAAAACGCAATAAACATTATGGTAGATAAAATAAAAGGGAACAAAGATAACAAATGCCCCCCTAGCCCCAATACGTCATTCTCAAACAACCGTATACTGGTAACGTAAGAGGTAATTGCCAAACTTGCACCCACCAAAATAGGCCCTAAGGTCAATATCATCCAATAGGTTGCAAAGGCCACCGATACTCGCCGCTTTTGGCTCACTCGCCAAATATAATTAAAGTTTTGATCAATCGCAGAGATTAATAACATGGCGGTAAACGCCAGCGCCACTACCCCCACCGCCGTGGTTTTAGAGGCATTATCCACAAAGCTCTGAATTTTAGTTTGCACCACATCGCCTGCCGCCGGCACAAAATTGGTAAACACAAACTGTTGAATGGTGTCTCTTAGCTCGGCAAACATCGGAAACGCCGACATCATGGCAAAAATAACGGCCAGCATGGGTACTAAAGACAGCAAGGTGATATAGGCTAAATAACCTGCGGTTATTTTTAGCCGATCATCTTTTACACGCTGTAACAAAAAACGTGAAAAGCTCCCACCATGCTCCCGTATGAAATACAGCCGATGAGTAAGCTGTGCAAGTATCTGCTTCATAACGCTCTCTTTTTTATCCCTAAATATTATCATTGTGGCAAATTACCCCACCACAGCGCCAGTCGGATATCACTTACCCTGCAACTTGCCTCACAAAGATATAAAAAAGGGTGCCCTTAGGCACCCTTTTTAGCAAATGTCAGTCGCAATTAACTGCGACCGGCACGCTTACGTTCGTTTTCAGTTAAGTGACGCTTACGAATACGCAAGAATTGTGGCGTAACTTCTACCAACTCGTCATCATCAATAAACTCTAACGCTTGCTCTAGTGTCATCTTGATCGGTGGCACTAAGGTTAGGGCTTCATCGGTACCAGAAGCACGTACGTTGGTTAACTGCTTACCTTTAATACAGTTAACGGTCAGGTCGTTGGCGCGGCTATGAATACCAATCACCATGCCTTCGTACACTTCGGTGGCGTGATCAATAAACAGGCGGCCACGGTCTTGCATATTAAACAGTGAGTAAGCCGATGCTTTACCTTTACTGTTAGAAATTAATACGCCGTTAGTACGAGAGCCAATTTCACCGCCTTTATGTGGACCATAATGGTCGAAGCTGTGGTTCATTAAACCAGAGCCTGAGGTCAGCGTCATAAACTCGGTTTGAAAACCAATAAGACCACGAGCAGGAATGATAAAGTCGATGCGAACACGGCCTTTACCATCGGGAACCATATCGGTCATTTCACCTTTACGCTCGCCCAACTTCTCCATAATGGAGCCTTGGCTTTCTTCTTCAATATCAACCGTTAAGGTCTCAAAAGGTTCTAGCTTAACGCCATTTTCTTCTTTTAAGATAACTTCTGGGCGAGATACTGCCAGCTCGAAGCCTTCACGGCGCATGTTTTCAATCAAAATGCCTAGGTGTAATTCACCACGGCCAGATACACGGAACTTATCGGGATCTGAACCTTGCTCAACGCGCAATGCTACGTTGTGCACCAGCTCAGAGTTTAAGCGCTCCATGATATTACGAGAGGTTACATACTTGCCGTCTAGACCAGCAAAAGGTGAGTTGTTCACCTGAAAGGTCATGGTTACGGTAGGCTCATCAACCGACAACGGTGGCAAGGCTTCTACTTCACCTTGAGCACAAACAGTGTCAGAGATTTTTAGCTCACCTAAACCAGTAATAGCCACAATGTCACCGGCAGAGCCTTCACCTGAATCGGTACGCTCCAGCCCTAAGTAACCCATTACTTGGCCTACTTTACCGTTACGAGTACTACCATCAGCCCCAATCACAGTCACTTGCTGGTTGGTTTTAACGGTACCGCGCTTAATACGACCAATACCAATAACGCCAACATAAGAAGAGTAGTCTAATTGAGAAATCTGCATTTGCAGTGAACCATTAGGATCGGCATCCGGTACTGGCACTTGCTCAACGATGGTTTTAAATAAGGTGGTCATATCTGGTTCAGGTGCATCAACGTCAAGCGTTGCCCAACCGTTAATGCCAGAAGCATAAATAACTTGGAAGTCTAACTGGTCGTCAGTTGCACCTAAGTTATCAAACAAATCAAACACTTGGTCTAGTACCCAGTCTGGACGAGCACCAGGCTTGTCTACTTTGTTGATAACAACAATCGGCTTTAGGCCTTGAGCAAAAGCTTTTTGGGTTACAAAGCGCGTTTGTGGCATCGGGCCTTCTTGGGCATCAACCAGCAATAATACTGAGTCGACCATAGACATAACACGTTCCACTTCACCACCAAAGTCGGCGTGTCCTGGGGTGTCTACTATGTTGATGCGGTATTCTTGATTTTCAGGGGACGTCCAGCGGATAGCGGTGTTTTTGGCAAGAATGGTAATGCCGCGCTCCCGCTCTATGTCGTTGGAGTCCATGACTCTGTCTTCCGCTTCGCCGCGGCTTTCTAGCGTACCAGACTGCTGCAGCAGCTTGTCTACCAAGGTGGTTTTACCATGGTCAACGTGAGCGATGATTGCGATATTACGTAGGTTATCTAACATTCCTGCCTCAAAATACTGGGGGTGGATAATAAATCGTCGGCTATTTTACTCGCCTAGCACGGATCTACCTAGAAGTATCGAAAATAACTGCAAGCGAGCTTTTCAAGTGCCGCCGAATGCACCATGATAACTGGGTATAACAACTCAATACTTCTAGCATGGACTGGCGAACTTAATGCGTACCCAAAACGGCTTGGTGTTTCAAAAATCAAACTGAATGTCATGCGCGCCAGCATTTAACAATGTGACAGAGATTTCGCTTTGTTGTGGTTATTTTCTAATTTGTGCTTTAAATTTCGTGTAGTTTTATCGCTGGCAACTGATGGGGCGCTTGTTCCAACCCCTCATCAAACCATAAAATGATTATTTTTGGAGGTCGAAATCCATGTCAATAGACAACGTAATGGACATGATAAAGGAATATGAGGTCAAATTCATCGATCTGCGCTTTACCGATATAAAAGGTAAAGAGCAGCACATCAGTTTTCCTGCAGGTCAGGTCGATGAAGACTTCTTTGAAGAAGGCAAAATGTTCGACGGCTCGTCCATGACCGCCTGGAAAACCATTCATGAGTCCGACATGGTATTAATGCCCGACCCAAGCAGCGCCGTGCTAGATCCCTTTACTGAAGATGTCACCTTAAATATTCGCTGCGACATTCTAGAACCCAACACTATGCAGGGCTACGACCGTGACCCACGTTCAATTGCTCGCCGCTCAGAAGAATACCTAGTGGCCAGTGGTATTGCCGATAGTGTGCTAATTGGCCCAGAGCCCGAATTCTTTTTATTCGACGATGTACGTTTTCATACCGATATGTCGGGTAGTTTCTTTAAAATTGATGACATAGAAGCTAAATGGAACTCAGGCCGAGAGTATGAAGGTGGCAACAAAGGTCACAGACCCGGCGTAAAAGGCGGTTACTTCCCGGTAGCGCCTACCGATTCATCACAAGATATTCGTGCCGCCATGTGCTTGGTGATGGAAGAAATGGGCTTAGTGGTTGAAGCGCATCACCATGAAGTGGCCACCGCAGGTCAAAATGAAATTGCCTGTAAGTTTAATACACTAACCTTAAAAGCCGATGAAATTCAGGTGTATAAGTATGTGGTGCATAACGTTGCCCATGCCTTTGATAAAACCGCTACCTTTATGCCTAAGCCATTAGTGGGCGATAATGGCTCGGGTATGCACGTACATCAGTCGTTAGTTAAAAATGGCGAAAACTTATTTGCCGGTGACTTATATGGCGGTTTGTCTGAAATGGCGCTGTTCTACATTGGCGGTATTATCAAGCATGCTCGCGCACTTAATGCCATTACCAACCCTTCAACTAACTCCTATAAGCGTTTGGTACCCGGCTTTGAAGCGCCAGTGATGTTGGCTTACTCAGCCCGTAACCGCTCGGCGTCTATTCGTATTCCTTTGGTGAGCTCTCCTAAAGCGCGCCGTATTGAAACGCGCTTCCCTGATCCAGCCGCTAACCCTTATTTGTGTTTTGCCGCCCTACTGATGGCTGGCTTAGATGGTATTCAAAATAAAATCCACCCTGGCGATGCCATGGATAAGGATTTATACGACTTGCCAGCAGAGGAAGCCGCCGAAATTCCAACGGTCGCCGTGTCGTTAGATAATGCGTTGGATTGTTTAGATGCCGATCGCGAGTTTTTAACTCGTGGTGGGGTGTTTAGTGACGAGTTTATTGATGCCTTTATCAAGTATAAGCGTGCAGAAGCCGAAACCATTAATATGGCGACTCACCCGCTAGAGTACGATCTTTACTACTCGATTTAAGCTTATAATAGAGCTGTAAGCCGTCAGCTATCAGCTATCAGCTATCAGCTATCAGCGGTCAGTTAAACAAACCCCGAGCCTGTAAGCTCGGGGTTTTTCTTTGTACGGTGCCTGTTCATTAGCTCAGTATTTGGTGGCGCGTTGAGGGAAACAGATTCAATATTTTGTGCACTAAGTACACACAGCACAAAGTGAGCAAAATGGCGATGGTCATCGAGCTAATGCGATATAAAGCGCTGTACACCAAGTCATGCTCTGGCGACACATATTGCCCAAATAAAATCCCCACAGTGGTTAAACCTGCAAAACCTATGCCCGGCATTCCCTCTTTAACATGCCAGCGGGCAAACACCATCACACATAACCAAAACGACAGCGTGAGCAACAGCAAATTGTGGTAATAGCTGTATAAAAATAGCTGGGTCAACAAACCTAAGCCACAACCCAACAAGGTGCCAATGCAGCGCTGGCGGCCCGACTGTGACGCCCCCACAAAACTCATGGGAAATAATACCAATATAGTGGCTACTTGGGCCGAGAGTGAATCAACCAAGTCGACAGTTTGAAACACAATAAAACTTAACGTAGCGATAATGCCGCCCAATAAAGCCTGATGACGGATCACATTGGCACTTTTAGTTGGCAAGGCTCGTACCACGGGAGCCTCTTGGTTAGGCAAAAAAGTATAGACAATATATGCCAACGCCACCGATAGCAAAGAAGCAATAATATTCAGCGACGCCATTTCGGCCAAATCAAAGTGTGCATAACTCGAAAAGTGCAGCATAATACTCAAACTCACGCAGCCTGAAGCGCCAAATAACATCAAAGGGCCTTTGGCCATCAAGAAAAAACGCCCCAAAAATAGGAAAAATACCATGGCAATAAACGCAGGCGGCCAGTGATTGAGGATGCCTGGCAAAATCATAATCTCCAGTGACGTCAACAAAGAAGAGCCTATAAACTGCATGGCCACAAAGCGATTTAATATCGGCACCATGCCTAACAGCAGCATGGGATACACCGTAAAAAACACCCCAAAATTCCAGTTCATCACTTTAGCCGTTAGCAAACCGGCCGCACTGCCAAAGGCAATGCGCAAGCAGGTGCGCAGTTTATCGTGAGTTAATTCCATACCGACCCTCGCTGAGCGCTTAATATAAATAGCGTAATACGCTAATTACCCGCGACTGCATGGCAGCTAAACCATAAAAAATGGGGTTATCAATAGGGTAGAGTTGCACTGTTGCCTTAGCCCCCGTAGCCAACGGTGGCCAGTCTTCGTCTAGTGCAATATGAGTACGCAAACGCTGTGCATCTCGCACCCAGCGATCTGAGCTAACGGGCTGGGCTAATAAACCGTCTGCGGCTTGCTGCCCCTCTCGTACCCCACTGTCGATACTGGTGACATGCCCAGCAAACACCTGGCCAGGCAAGGCATCAAACACAATATCAACCGGTGTTCCTGCTGCTACATGGCGCAGGCTTTTCTCACGAAAGTCGGCACTCACCCAAGCTTGATCAGAAATTAACGCCATTAACGGCTGACCGGCATTGGCGTGTTGCCCTTGGCGCAATTGCAAGTTACCAATACGACCATTGCTTTCGGCATACACTTGGGTGCGCGCCAACGCAAGCTGTGCCTGATCTAACGCCACTTGTGCCTCTTCTACACTAATGCCCGCGGCTAATACGCTTTGCTCTACTTCTTGGTTTTTCGCTTTGCTTACGGCATTGGCTTCGCGTGCCAAACTAACCTTGGTATTCGCCTGTTCTAATTGTTGCAAAGACATATGCCCTTGACGGTGTAAGCGCGCAATACGGGCCGCTTCTCGTGCTTGCTCATCGGCTTGCAAGGCAGTTTGGTGAGACTCAGCTTTAACTTCAGCTAATGCCGATAAGGCTTTTTGCTGCTCAGTCTTAGCGTGAGAAAGCGCAAGCTCACTACGCTTAACCGCCAACACATAATCGCTATCATCCAACTCAAACAAGCGCTGCCCAACCGTTACCTGTTGATTATTAGTGACATCAACCTTACTGACTTGCCCCGAGACACGAGCAGACACCGGTACCACATAACGTTGTATGCGTGCCTCTGGCGTCATTGGCATGTAGTTATCGGCCATCACAAAATAGATAAACAGCACAAAAAAGATGCTAAGCGCAATTTTTACCCAACGGCTAAAGCTTTGTTCTGGTGTCATTGTTACCTCAAAAGGGAGCCATTATTTATGTTCACACAAACGGTGTAAGTTGTGGCTAATATGCTCAGCAACTCGATTAAACTCAGCAATTTCCTGCTCGCTCAGCCCTGCTAATACTGCTGAGCGAGTGTCATCTAACACGGCATCCATGTCGGCCATAAGCGGGGCAGCCTTAGGGGTTAGATACACCCTTTTACCACGTCTGTCTTGCGGACAAGGCCGACGCTCAACTAAGCCCAATTGCTCTAGTCCATCTAGCGTGCGCACCAAAGAAGGGCTTTCTACGCCCACCATGCGTGCCAATTGGTGTTGCTGCATGCCATCTTGGTATTTTAGATGACTTAAGGTGACCCAGCGGCTTTGCGTTAACCCTAATGGCTGAAGGCGCTCATCGTTAACCCAACGCCAATGTCGAACCAGATAGGATAAAGTCATGCCTAAGGTTTTCATTATCACCTCTTAAATTGGTTAGCATGCTAATTATATTCTTGCTAACTACCTCACACAATCATTAATTCACACACCAGCCAACATTTGTAACAATAAGTGCTAACCAGAAACTGACCGCACATAGGGTTAATCAGGAGCACACCATAATGATAGACGCTAGGTTACCGGTATTAGATTTACACCGTCATTTAGACGGTAATATTCGTCCTGCCACCATATTAGATCTAGGTCAGCAGTTTAATATGGTGCTGCCAGCCAACAATGTGCAGGCATTGCGCCCTTATGTGCAGGTGCAAGATAATGCTCCCGATTTGGTCTCGTTTCTTGCCAAGTTAGACTGGGGGGTCAAGGTGCTGGGCAGTTATGACGCTTGCCGGCGGGTGGCCTATGAAAACGTTGAAGATCTATATTTAGCCGGCATCGACTATGCAGAGCTGCGCTTTAGCCCCGGCTATATGGCTATGAACCACCAGCTTGATCCTCAAGGTGTGGTAGAGGCGGTATTAGATGGCGTGGCGGCGGGCAGTCGCGATTTTCACATCCCTACCAAGCTTATTGGTATTATGAGCCGCACCGTTGGTCAACAAGCCTGCGAGCAAGAACTGGCCGCCTGTTTGGCCTATAAAGATAGATTGGTGGCCATGGACTTAGCCGGTGATGAGTTAGGTTTTCCGGGGGATTTATTTACCGAGCATTTTAAACGCGTGCGCGATGCGGGTTTGCAAATTACCGTGCACGCCGGCGAAGCTGCTGGCAGTGCCAGTATATGGCAGGCCATTCAAGCGCTGGGAGCCGAGCGCATTGGTCATGGGGTTAATGCGGTGCAAGATGCTGCGTTATTGGATTATATCGGTGAGCATAATATTGGTATTGAGTCTTGCCTTACCTCCAATATACAAACCAGTACCGTGGCTAAGTTAAGCGAGCACCCTATTCACACCTTTTTAGCTCAGGATATTCGCGTTTGCCTGAATACCGACGACCCCGCAGTACAAGGCATAGAGTTACGCCACGAATATAATAATGCAGCCAAAGCGGCCGGATTAACCCCCGCCCACACTCGCCGCTGCCAAGAAAACGCCCTCGCCATGGCATTTATGAGTGAAGAAGAAAAGAAGACTTTAAAAACAGCGCCGAGCACCTAGCACCTAGCTACCCCAAACAAAAATACCGAGCACTAGGCTCGGTATTTTTCTGACCGCTGATAGCTGATAGCTATGTTTTAAATTACTCTCGAGAATTGACGGATGCGGGTTTCGCGGCGTAGGTGCACATCAAAACACATGCAAATATTGCGAATAAGCAGTTCGCCTTTTAGCGTCACTTTAATGCCAGTGTCGCTGATAGTAACCAGTTCATCGTCGATAAAGGTTTGTAGTAGCTTAAGATCTTCAGCAAAGTAATCCGCAAAATTAATCTTATATTCCGCTTCAAGTGGAGCGAACTCCAGCTCAAAGTTACAAATTAAGGTCTTAATTAAATCGCGGCGCAAGCAGTCATCTGTGTTTAAGGCATAACCTACCGTTTGCGCATGGCCCAAGCTATCTAGCTGAGCGTAATATTCTTTTAAATCTTTTTTGTTCTGCGAGTAAGCATCGCCAATCATACTAATTGAAGACACCCCAAGGCCCAGTAAGTCACACTCCCCCTGAGTGGTATAACCTTGGAAGTTACGGTGCAACTTGCCCTCGTTTTGCGCTATGGCCAAGCTGTCGTCAGGCAAAGCAAAATGATCCATACCAATAAACTGATAACCTTGCTCAGTTAAAAAGTTAATACTTTGCTCTAGCATCAAGAGTTTATTGGCAGGGCTGGCCATATCCGCTTCGTTTAGCTTACGCTGCGCTGCAAATCGGTTCGGCAGATGTGCATAGTTAAATACCGAGAGCCGCGCCGGCTTTAATGCCACTATTTCTTTTAAGGTATGCTGAAAACTCTCGGGGGTTTGCAAGGGCAAGCCATAAATTAAGTCGAGATTAGTAGAGCGAAAGCCAAGCGCTGCGGCATGAGTGACTAAAGTTTTAATAAAGTCATTGTCTTGCTCGCGGTTTACCATCTGCTGCACGGCTTTATTAAAGTCTTGTACACCTAAGCTAATACGATTAAAGCCGACCTCTTTCAACACATCTAAGATGTTTAGCTCAATTTTTCTGGGGTCGATTTCTATACTGTATTCGCCTGGCTCGGCAAAATGAAAATGCTCGCGCAATAAATTATTTAGGCGGCGAATTTGTGGTTCGGTCAAAAAGGTAGGGGTGCCGCCGCCCCAGTGCAACTGAGTAACGGTACGCCCGGCAAACAAGGGAGCGAGGCGCTTAATTTCTTGCTCTAGATAATCAAGATATAAGTCGGCTTTACTTTGATGGCGGGTGATCACCTTGTTACAACCGCAGTAATAACACAGCTTATGACAAAACGGGATATGCACATATAACGACAAAGGCCGCTCGGGGTAGCGGGCGGCGGCAGCTTCAAGTTCGGTCATGCCAAAAGAGTCGTTAAACTCCATTGCCGTGGGGTAAGACGTATAACGAGGTCCCGAGTAATTATACTTCTCGATAATTGCCTGATCCCATACTATTTTTGCTGACATGACCTCTCCTCGGCTTAGCGAGTGGGCAGTTCTAAGCTTGCCAGTCGCGTCACCTCTGTTTTAATTTGTGCTTCAAGTTCGTGTTCAAAACCCGCTCGCTGCAAATCCATACGCATAATTTGGTTGCGTTTATATTGCTTGCGCGCTTCGTGGGTTGGCATATCTTTAACCTTGTCATACAGGTCATAGACACCTGGGTAGTCAATGGCAAAGTCTTTTGGCTCAGCAAACTGCAAGGCATTTAACAGGTTAGTTAAGCGAATCGCACCTTCAGAAAAATTACACTGGTCTTGGCTCATGGCCAAAGCAATGGTGTGAATACTGTCTAAAATGCGTAAATTACGCTTATCAATCGCCTGCTGCTGATACTGATTTTGCAGTTTTAACCGTGCAAGTAATTTGCCAGCATAAACCGCCAGCCCTACGATAATAAGGCCGCCCGCTAGGGCCGCCATTAACCAAGGAGAGATCATGACTTATCTTCCTTATCGTCATATTGCGCAGGATCAAGTTCTGCATCCATAAAGCGCGTCCATAAATCGTCGCCGTCAACCGCTTCTTCATCATCTGCTTCTAATAAACCCAGTTGTTCTAGTAGCTGTTGATGACGTGCCAAGGTGCTATCTAGCCAGCTGGCGTCGGCTTTATTAAGCTTAGTGCCGGCATCGACTTTATCGAGTAAGTTATTGAGGCGCTCATTGTTTTCTAACTGCTCCAGCTCTTGTTCGGCCGTTAACTCACTTGATGCTTGAGCACGCTCGCTGGCCACTTGTTCCGTCAGCTGCTTTTTAGTCGGCTTAGGGGGCTTTTCAGCGTGAGACGCAGGGGAGCTAGGCGTAAGCGCCACCGGTTTTTTTGAGCCTAAACGCGGATCTTTATTAGCTTTATTACCACCTTGCTTAGTGGTGTGCTCGGCTACATTTTGTCTTGAGCCAGGTGCTAGCCCATTGCGCTTTGCTTTGCGTTTACGCTCTTTAATTTGCTCAGCTGTTTCCCGTTTCTTGTTTTGAGTTCCAGCTTGCCCCGGGCTGCGGGTCTTTTTTATACGTGTCATTGTGACTCCGGTATATGCACAAATATGATATCGGCCTCAAGATGTTATGCCGAACTTGCCTGCCTTATCAGTGAAGTTAAGGGATCTAAAACGCGACCTGACATGGCTACATTATTTTAACCTGCCACAGCAGAAAACGTTAGCAAGATATTGAATAAGGAGGGTACGAATAGTACGGCAGGATAATCTGAGGAGAAAAAGAAAAGTAGGGGGCTGTCGCCCCCAAAATACAAGTATTAACGAAGACCAGCAACGTACTTAGACAGTACTTCTATATCTTCGTCAGTCAGCTTAGCTGCCACACTGCGCATCATGCCGTTAAGATCGTTATTACGCTCTCCACTACGGAACAAGTGCAGCTGCTCGGCAATATACTTAGGATATTGACCCGCTAAGCTTGGAAATTTAGCCGCTTCTAAGCCTTCGCCACGTGGACCGTGACAAGCAATACAGGCGGTAATTCCACGCTCAATATCACCCCCTTGGTATAAAGCAGAACCCTGCTCAACCACGTCTTCTGGGGTAGCAATAGGCGTAATTGCTTGGCTGGCAAAGTAGGCAGCTAAATCTGCGGCATCTTGCTCAGACAAAGGCATAGCCATGCCGGCCATTATAGCGTTAGCGCGCCCTTCTCCGCCGGTAGCCGCTGACTTATAATCAGCTAACTGCTCGGCAAGATAAGAGGCATGCTGCCCAGCCAGTTTAGGGTACATGTCGAGAGGGCTGTTACCATCAGGACCATGGCAAGCTGCACAAGTAGCTGATTTTACTTTACCTGCTTCTGCGTCGCCTTGGGCTTGGGCAACACCAACCACTCCAAGCATTAAGGCGAGTGTAATTATAATTTTTTTCATGACGTTGCGACTTCTCGTTGTAATAGCTTCCAGATCACATACCGACAAGGGCATGCTACAATGCGATTCAAAAAACCACACCATTCTACAATTTTTTTTCAAAAATGTAAGCAAAGCGGGACGAGAACTCAGAGGAATTCACATTGCATAACAAACCGATAAACTTTAATAGCGCCCGCTTCATTACAAGCGCGCCCGATATTACACACATGCCAGAAGACACTGGCGTAGAGATTGCGTTTGCCGGACGCTCAAATGCTGGCAAATCATCCGCCTTAAACACAATAACACAGCAGAAAAGCCTGGCGCGAATTAGTAAAACCCCAGGCCGTACTCAGCTTATTAACGTGTTTGAGCTAAGCGAAGGTAAACGATTAATCGATTTGCCCGGTTACGGCTACGCCAAAGTACCGCAAGAAATGAAGCGAAAATGGCAAGAAGCCTTGTCCATTTACCTGCAACAGCGTGAAAGTCTTAAAGGTTTGGTGGTATTAATGGATATTCGCCATCCCTTAAAAGACATAGATCAACAGCTGCTAGAATGGGCCAGCGACAGTCAGTTGCCAGTATTAGCACTGCTCACTAAGTGCGACAAACTTAAGCCCGGCCAGCGTAACTCTGAAGTGCTGCGCGTTCGCAAAGCTGTGGCCGAGTTTGGCGGAGATATTCGTGTTGAATCATTTAGCTCCCTTAAAACGCTGGGCCTAGATAAAACCAAAGCTATTTTAAGCGAATGGTTATTACAAGAAGATGAGAGTGGAGCAGCAACAGACGGTGACACTCAGTAATGCGCCTTGACCGATTTTTATCTGAAGCCACCGGCATGACTCGCTCTCAGGCAAAAAAGGCCTTACACAATGGTGAGGTTACCCTTGATGGCGAGCTGATAAAAAAAAGCAGCGCGCACATTAACGACCAAACTGTACGCTTAAATGGCCAGCCGCTCAGCCGGCCTACCGATAGATATATTTTGCTGCATAAGCCCGCAGGTTATATTAGTGCCACACAAGATGAAGTACACCCTTGTGTGCTGCAGCTTCTACCTATGGAGCTACGCCGCGGTATGCAGTGTGCTGGTCGCCTCGATTTAGACACCACAGGCGCCTTATTACTGACTGACGATGGCCAATGGTCACACCGGTTGCGCTCGCCCAAAAAAGCCTGCCCTAAAGTGTACCAAGTTGATTTGTCCGACCCATTAACAGACGCTAAAGCTGCTGATATTAGTGAGCGCTTTACCCAAGGCGTACAGCTTAATGGTGAAGACCAACTCACTTTGCCGGCGCAATTAGTGGTGCTTACGCCTACTCGTGTTTTACTCACCATATATGAAGGTAAGTATCATCAAGTTAAACGAATGTTTTCGGCAGTGGGCAATCATGTAATTGGCCTACACCGTTTACAAGTAGGCGAGATCAAGCTGGATGACAGCCTAGCTGAGGGCGAATGGCGTTATCTTACACCTGAAGAGGTAGCAGCAATTTAAGCCTGTATATTGACGGTGAATATTCAGTGTTAAACGTCTGATTGCCCCTCACTTTTACGGGTATGATCAAGGCGTAAAGGGAGCTCTACCCAAAGGTGAGCTCCCTTATCATTATAAAAGCCAATTTGCCCACCCATTAAGGTTATTAACTCTTTACTAATGGTTAACCCAAGGCCGGTTCCTTTATTAGCACGCATAGTGCCGCACTCTGCTTGAGCAAAACGTTCAAATAATGAATCGCGAAAGGCGGCAGGGATGCCACTCCCTTGATCACTCACCCGCAACCGACCGCAAGGCGTAAGCTCAGTGGTTGCCGTAACAACCGCCTGCTTAGGTGAAAACTTAATCGCATTACTGAGCAAGTTATCTAATACTTGCCTAAACCTAAATAGGTCTGTCTCTGCATAGTAGGGTTGGTTAGCCTGCGCCCTCAGCTGAACCTGATATTCTTGCGCCATAGGCTGATTAGCCGCAATAGCCTCATCCACCAGTTCAGTGATGCAACAAGGCTCTATAGCTAACTGCATTTTACCGGCACTTAATTTATTAATATCAAGCAGATCATTAATAATGTGTTGCAGTCGCTCACCATTGCGCAGCGCCAATACGGTTAACTCATCGGCTTTTTCAGGTAATGGACCAGTGACCCCAGAGTGCATCAACTTAAGCGCCCCATTAATCGAGGTAAGCGGAGTGCGTAACTCATGACTGATCACCGCCACAAAATCATCTTTTACGGCACTTAATGCCTTTCGCTCAGCCACTAATTGATTAAAAGCTTGGGCGAGCTGTGCCACTTCGCGCACGCCTGTTTCTGGTAGTGGTGAATTATTAGTGCTTTGGCTGCTCATAGTACGAATTTGCTGTGTCATGGTGGCCAAGGGACGCATAGCACTCCAAGCTAACCCAAACGCGGCCAGCGCCAATATTGCTCCCATTAAAATACTGATACTGGCAAAGTCTAATAATAATGCTTTGGCAGGCCCAATGGCTTGTTCGTAAGGCACAGCACGTACAAACACCCAGCCCAGCTGATTTAAATGCGTATTAGCATAAACCCAACGTTGCTCACCTTTTTCTACCACTCCCACATTAAAGCCTGATAAAGCCGCATCCACTAAGGGGTTTGCTAAGGGCGGAGGCAGTGGCTGAATGCCTTTTTCTGGATGGGTACCGTTATAAATAAAGGTTAAGCTTTGTGCGTCAATAATTTTAAACTCTACGCCCCTTTGCTGCGCTGCAGCTAAACGCTGTTGAGGTAACAATGAGGCTTTAGAGAGATTAATAACGCCAATAAGTATGCCCAGTAACTGGCCATCATCCCCCAAAATAGGATTGACAAACGAGATAAGCGGCATGCCTGTCTTACGCCCGATAACGGGGTGACTAATCACGGGCTTTCGCGTTTTAAGAGCTTGTTTTATATGAGGAACATCAGCATAGTTAGTACCTAGCCGATGAGGAACAAATAGGCTTTCGGCAATCGCCGTTCCTTGCTGATTAAGCACTAATAATCCGTCAGGGAAATACGACTGCAACAGGGCATGGCGTTGTATTTTTTCATTTATCTTGGCCACAGAGTTGAGCTGAGTGCCATTGGTCAGTTGAGAGCTCATGCCCATTAACGCGGCCAAACGCAGAGCAAGCTTGTGCTGCACTTGCTCTGCATCGCGATTCGTTTCTATCATCTGTTGCTGGCGAATTTGCTGTTCTAGGTCATCTCCCAGAATCTGGTAGCTCATCACCAAGATCGCCAATACGGTAAGCAAAGCCGTGGCTAAAATAATCAGAGAAATACGCCCTTTAAGGGATAAGCCCATTCTGTATCTTCCTTGTGATGGCTCTTAGCAGCAGATACGCTATCATGACCACAGAAAGTGGTACATTTTTCTTAATACAGATTGTTATAACGGCTTGGCTTAAGAGAGTCGCTCCCACTCGGGGGACGGGTTAAGGTCAAGTTCGAGTCTTGCACAACCATACATCTACACTGGAGAGGGTAATGGCACCGGAAACAACCGCAATAGAAAATCGGCTGCTCTTGCTGAAAATACGGTTTGCCGAAAAAACCACCACTCAGTTAACAGCATTATTAGCAGCTCTTGCCAGCAAACAGGGAGCAAGAGTTACAGCAACAGAAGTTGAAGACTTATACCAATTACTGCACCGCTTAAGCGGCTCTGCGGGTACGTTTGGCTATCATCAACTGGGCCAGCAGGCCATGTTGTTAGCAGACACCATTAAGCCCACCACTCACGCAACGACTCCAACGACGACGCCGATTGTTGATGCCGATTTTCTCTATTCATTACAACAGTTACTTCTTCTCTTGCAGCAAAACGACACGCCTTCTGCCCCTGAGGTTACTCACCCCCAAGCTGCTATTAAAAATAAAACGCAAATCTTGATTATAGGCCAAGAGCTTAGTCAGTTAGTCACCGCTCTTACCCCCTATGGGTTTACTATCAATCATTGCGAGCAGCCCATTACCAACTGTAACCAATGTTGGCATTACGCCGATATTATTATTGCGCCTGCTCATCAACTCACAACAACGGTCGCTTGGAATAACACCCAAGCGCAACAACATCAGCAACAAGCAGCTGATATTTTGTGTATTGGCACACAAGATACCTTTTCGGCACGTTATGCCCTAGCCTCTAAGGGTGCCAAAGGCTTATTTACCTTGCCTGTAGATATTGCCAAACTGGCTGAAAGAATTGAGCAAATAGGTCAAGAGCGCCGTACTGCTTATACCAGCAAAATACTATTGTTAGATGATGACCAAGAGCTGGCAGAGCATTATCGCTTAGTGCTAACTGCCGCAGGTAAAGACGTAAAAGTCATGCACAGTCCTGAGCATTTATTAACCGTACTCAGTGAATTTAGCCCAGATATTGTGCTGCTTGATGTGCATATACCACCTTATTCTGGGATCACTTTAGCCCGCATGATCCGCTTTGAACCCAAATGGCTGAGTTTACCCATTGTGTATTTATCATCTGAGCAAGACCGTGATCAGCAAATTATGGCCTTGGCACAAGGGGCTGACGACTTTATTACTAAGCCTATTTCTGACCAACAATTAGTAAATAGTGTGCACGCTTTGTGCTATCGCGCTCGCACTTTAGCTAAACTATTATCGTGTGACAGTTTAACCGGCTTGCTTAATCACTCTCATATTAAGCAAGCACTGGATCATGAATATGCTCGCATACAACGCTATGGCCACAGCACCACCATTGCCATACTGGATTTAGACCATTTTAAACAAGTGAATGACCAGCATGGTCATGCCGCAGGCGATCTGGTCATTAAAGCCTTCGCTCACCTTTTAAAGCAGCGGCTGCGCTATACAGATCATATAGGTCGCTATGGCGGAGAAGAGTTTGTCGCTGTGCTGCCAAACTGTGACCTAACACAAGCACAACCCATGTTTAACGCTGTATGTCGCCACTTCTCGCGCTTAAGTTTTCATGGCCGCAAGGGTGAGTTTAATGTCACTGTGAGTATTGGCCTTGCACAGCTTAATCACTTTCCCTTGGCTGAGCATGCGCTTAAAGCCGCCGATCAGGCTCTTTATCAGCGTAAACATCAGGGCCGTAATGGTGTAACTTGCTTTACGCCTAAGGATGCCAACTAAGTGGATATTTTGCTGTTAGAGGATGATCCCTTCATTGCTGAATTGGTCGAGCTAGTATTAAGCGGCACCATAGCGCAAGCAAAAGTGCGCCATGCCACTGGCGTGGCACAAGCCATTAGCGCTTGGCATCAACAGCCGGCACAACTTGTTATTTGCGATCAACATCTGCCCGATGGTTCAGGGTTGGAGTTGGTTAAGCTAATACGCAACCACAATAAAAGCGTGCCCATAGTGATGATTAGCGCCCACTCAGATAGACGTTCAGTGATCAGTGCCGCCCAACAGGGCATTAGTGAATTTATTGCTAAGCCATTTGACGTCAATATGTTACAGCAGCGTTTATTGCCCATTTTACAGACCGTCACTACCGTTAACTGCGATAAAGCCTTAGTGTCCAGCCTAGATACTTGGTTAAAAACCGCCTTTGCCGATCAAATACGTCTACCCGCTGAGCTGGCTCCAGATGCGGTATTACCGCTACTGGCAAAAAGTGAGCAGCTATCCCCTCAGGCGCTTACTCAGCAATGGCAAACAGAGCCGTTATTGTCTGCCCGTCTACTTAAACTGGCGAACAGTGCGTCGTTAAAACGCAGCGGCAAACCCGTAAACCGATTAGATGAAGCGATTGCGATGCTAGGCGTCGATATGGCGTTGCGGGCCGCTATGGCGTTAGCGCTAGATATCACAGGCTCCTTGCATAATGAGTTATTAATAACACAAGCGAAGTATCACCAAGGTATCTCTGAACAAATAGCCAGCACAGCACGGGCAATGGCCACCAGCCTAGGTCTAGATGGGTTAAGCTGTTATACCGCTGGGCTATTGAGTCGGGCCGGTGAAATGGCGGTACTGCGCACCTTACAAGACTTTATTGCCTTAGGCGGCCAACTGAATGAGTCGCAGGTTAGCCTACAATTAGCGCAGTGGGCGCCACAGTATGGCAATAAAATAAAGCAACAATGGGGGCTCCCTTTACCCATGCGTGAGCTTATTGGGGCTATTCATATGCCACCCACGCATATTACCCAGCGTATTTTACTGGTGATGCATTTGGCCGCCTTAAAAGTGGCCTCACAGCTAGATACTCCAAAGGCATTACGCATGTTACGCCAGTCTGGATTAGATCAAGAAAAATGGCTCACGAGTGAGCCAGATGCAACAGAAGTTAGCGTATATACATTAACCGACACCCCGGCTTCATCATCCCATACCTCAGGAACAAACAGTGTCACACAAAAACCTTAATCGCATATTATATGTAGAAGATGACGCAGATATTCGCGAAATTGCTCAACTGGCATTAGAAGTAGTGGGTGGCTTTAACGTATTACTGTGTGCCTCGGGTCAGCAAGCGCTAGAGCAGGCTGGCGACTTTGCACCGGATCTTATTTTGCTAGATGTCATGATGCCCGATATGGACGGCCCCACCACGCTCAAGGCAATGCAGCAGCAAGCAGAGCTTGCTCATATTCCCATTGCATTTATGACCGCTAAAACTCAACCCCAAGCGGTAGCCGCCTATAAAGCCTTGGGCGCTGTCGATGTAATAGCTAAACCTTTCGATCCCATGCGCTTACCACAGCAAGTTACCGATATTTGGCAAAGCTGTCAGTGATAAGAGAACTGGGGACTGGCTTGATTAAAGAAAAAGCCGAACTTAAAGTTCGGCTTTAATATTGGGGCACTATTTTTAGTAAGTCTAATCTTCATCCCGTGGTTTAGGGGCACTGCGTAGTCGATGAGTTTTAAGATCGTAACGTTCTTTAATCACGTCTTTTACCGTTCCTTCCCATAGCTTAATACCCACAAAGTAACCCGCCCTCGCCAACACATGCGCCGCCACTGGCGCAGTTACAATCACAAACATAATCATGGCGAGCGCACGAACTATCAAACTAAAGTCATCATGGTAAAACACTACAAAACCACAGGTCATTAACCCTATACCTAATGCCCCTGCTTTACTGGTTGCGTGCATACGCGTTAGCAAGTCGGGCATACGAATAATACCCACCCCAGACAACAGCATTAAAAACGCCCCCAGTAATAAAAATATACTAGTAAAGATCTCAGTCATTATCGCGCTGCCCCCCTCGCTCAAGATATCGAGCAAAGCCGACCGCCGCCATAAAGGAAGTTAACGCCAGTACTAAGGCAACATCAATTAACTGTGGTACCTCATAACTAATGCTATAAAGCACAATAAAGCCCACCGTCATAGAGGCAATCACCTCTAACGCCACTACCCGATCGGGTAAGGTAGGCCCACGCAACAGGCGAATAGTGGCCAGCACTAGCCCGAAACTTAAAAAAATAAACGATAATTTAATGGTAATTTCCAGCATAGCTTACCTCAACAAATTCAATACTCGGGCTTCTAATGCCTTGAGCTCAGCTAATTGGCTTGCTTCATCATCTAAATACATCAAATGCACATAAAGCACCTTACGATCACTGGACACGTCCAGCGATAACGACCCAGGCGTAACCGTAATCAGGTTGGCAAACACACTAATCCCCGCCTCATCTTTAAGATCTAACGGAATCGCAATCACCCCTGGGCGCATTAAATGCCTTGGGGTTAATACATCATACGCAACCCGCGCGTTCGCCTTGGTTAAGTCCCAGATAAAAAACAAAATAAAGCTGATAATTTTAGGCAGTTTGCCAAAGTAATTAGCAAACATGGGCTTATCACGCGCCACATAAGCTAATATCAAATAGCTGAGTAGCATGCCAACAAAGAGGTTACCAATGCTGTAATTACCCGATAAAATGACCCAAAACAGGGCCAATAACATATTCCAGCCAAACGCCTTCATGAGGAACCCCCTGTTGCAATAGGTGCTAGGTCTGTCGACCCTAATACCGCCTCAATATAACGGCTAGGCGTTAATAACTGCTCGGCCGTATCAATAGATAGCTGCACAAACCACTCAGCCCCTAAGCCTATGGTTAGCGTCATAACGGCTAATACAATCACAGGGGCATACAATACATAACGACTAGGATCTGTCTCGCCTCGCATGGGTTTCGCATCTTCGGGCAGGGGCTTCCAAAACGCTTCGGCCCAAATTTTTACCATCGAATAGAGGGTTAACAAGCCCACCAACAAGGCGATGCCTACCATCCACCAAGCACCTTCTAATACGCCGGCTTTAATCACAGTATATTTCGCGAAAAAGCCCGACAAGGGTGGGATCCCTGCCAGAGACATAGCGGGGATAAGAAACAAAAATGCCAGCCAAGGTGCCGAGCGATACAGGCCCCCAAGCTTTGCCAAGTCGTAACTGCCGTGATAGCGATACATAATACCGCTAATCAAAAATAGGTTTGTTTTTACTATAATATGGTGAAAGATATAGAAAACACCGCCGGCAATGGCAAGTGGAGTAAAGAGCGCCAGCCCCACCAGCATATAGCCAATTTGGCTCACAATATGAAACGATAAAATACGGCGCACTTCAAACTGCGCGGCCGCCCCCAATACCCCTGTAAGCATAGTAAAAATACCCATGCCCATTAAGATGTTATGGTGCGTTAAGCTGATATCTTGCACAAAAATCAGACTAAATACGCGATAAAGAGCATAAACCCCCACCTTAGTTAACAAACCCGCAAATACTGCAGAGATTGCCACCGGCGGCGTGTGATAAGACGCAGGCAACCAGAAAAACAGCGGAAATGCCGCCGCTTTAATACCAAATGCCACCAAAAACAACATGGCAATCACACTCACCAAGCCTGGTTGCTCATCGCCCCCCAGCTTAAGCGCTAAGTCTGCCATATTAAGGGTGCCCGCATAGCCATATAACAAGCCCACTGCGGTTAGGAATAATGCCGACGATAATAGGTTTAGCGTGACATATTTAAGCGCCCCTTCCATTTGCGCTCGCTCGCCGCCCAAAATCATCAAGCCAAAGGAGGCAATCAGCATTATTTCAAACCACACATAGAGGTTAAAAATATCGCCGGTTAAAAATGCCCCCACTACACCTGCAAGCATCAAATGTAATAACGGGTAATAGCCAAAAGCTTCGTGGCTGCGGCTCATGGTAGCCAGTGAATAAATGGCCACACTTAAGCCAATAATTCCGGTAACAACCACCATAATGGCACTGAGTAGATCGGCAACCAAGGTAATGCCAAACGGCGCCTGCCAGTTACCCATATAGGCCACCACCAGGCCTTGTTGGCGAACTTGCATAAACAGGTAAATACCGGCCAACAGTAAGCCTGCACCTGAAATTACAGACAACCAACGCTGCGCTTGGCGCGAACGCCAGCAGGCTAAGGTAAGCGCACCGGCCAACATGGGTATAAAAATAGGTAATACAACGGCTATATTCACAGGTCGGTACTCTTTATTTCGTTCATATCATCGGCGCCTATCACGGCATAGGCACGGTGAATTAACACCACAGCAAAAGCCAGCACCCCAAAGCTAATCACAATGGCCGTTAAAATTAATGCTTGTGGTAAGGGATCGGCAATAGGCATGACGGCTTGCTCTAATCCATCAGGGATCAGCGGCGGTGCTCCCCGCACCAAGCCGCCACCGGTTAGGATTAATAAATTGGCCGCGTTAGATAAAATCATTAGCCCGATCACCAATTTAGCGATGCTTCGCCGCAACATCATAAATAAGGCGGTGGCGTATAAACCGCCAATCACGAAAGCAAAAAGATCTTCCATTATTCACCTACCTTATCGAGTGACAGTAATATGGTGGACACCACGCCAATCACCACCAGATACACACCAATATCAAATACCAAGGGCGTGCTTAACGCTAAATCACCAATACCGGGCACATAAATATTCAACCACTGACTGGTTAAAAAAGACTGCCCCCG
Source organism: Oceanisphaera pacifica (assembly GCF_017498065.1). Lineage (GTDB taxonomy): Bacteria > Pseudomonadota > Gammaproteobacteria > Enterobacterales > Aeromonadaceae > Oceanimonas > Oceanimonas pacifica. Next base: position 27,212 of record NZ_JAGDFX010000017.1, read on the forward strand.
AAATATTACCCCCACCATACCACTCAGCAGTGCCAATATTAGCCCTACACTCATCAGTAATTGCGTTTCTACTTTTAATAGCTTTTTAGTGCTGCTGGCATCAAAAGCAAATAAATGCAGCGCAAAGGCACTCGAGGCTACTAGGCCGGCAATAAAACCGCCCCCTGGCTCGTTATGGCCACGCAACAATAAGAAAATAGAAAACAGCAATAGCAAGGGCACCAACATGCGCGTGGAAGTTTGTAAAATTATCGAGCTATCTGATCTCATTTTTGTGACTCCCAACGAAAACGGATCATGGCGTTAACGCCAATCGCGGCCAGCGCCAACACAAAGATTTCCCCTAAGGTATCGAGGGCACGAAAGTCCACCAAAATCACGTTTACAATATTGCGCCCATGAGCCATTACATAACTGTTTTCCACCAAGTATTCACTAATGCCCATGCTGGGTAGCGACGACTCATTTACCGTGAGCAGCATCATGGTCACTAGCACACCAAAGGCTCCCGCAACAGCCGCATCTCGCCAACGCACTAATGGGCTCGACAAATCATGGAAGCCCGGCAAGCGGAACAACACTAAAACCAGCATAATGACTGTTAGGGTTTCCACTAGCACTTGAGTAATGGCCAAATCGGGTGCACTAAAGAACACATATACCATTGTCATGGCAAAACCTAACACCCCTAACGCGGCCACCGAACCTAAACGCAGCGGCGTTACACAGGCGTACAGCACAGCCACTAACATCAGTAGCGCAATAACCACCTCATAAAAACGCACATCGGTGAAGGAAATGACGTAGATAAAGGCGTCTTCAAACCAAAAGACATAGGTTAATAAGGCGATAGTACTGATCAGTATGGTGAGAATATAATTCGCCATATAGCCATTTTGCAGGATGCGAGTTTGCGTTCTGGCCAACCACACCAAACCATTCATCATATGCTCGTAGCCACGCTCAGGCCCATAAGCTAAGGGGTAGACCGCTTTGGCTAAGGGTTGATAGATTAACTGCCAATAACGATAGACAAAGGCACCACACACTAAGGCTAAGCCACTCAACATTAGCGGTACATTAATGCCATGCCATAAGGCGAGATCTAGCTCAACATCCGCCTCTGCACCACTAATAGCGGCTATTGCCACTTGTAATAAAGGCGAAATAAGACCGGGAATTAGGCCGAGCAATAAGCTCACCACAGCCAATACCGAAAAACCTAATCGCATTGCCCAAGGGGCTTCGTGAGGTGTTTGCGGCGTGGTTTTATAGGCACCATAAAACGGCTTAATGGCCACCAAGGCACTGGCAGCCACTATACAAATAGCGGTAATCACCGACAACACAATAAGAAAGCCCGATAGATTAGCGCTGGTTAAGGCTGCGCTAAACATCAGCTCTTTGGCAATAAAGCCAAATAAGGGAGGAATGCCCGCTAATGACAAGGCCGCTATGGTAACAAACACGGTAGTGTGAGGCATATATTGGCGCAAGCCACCCAGCTCTCGCACATCTTTAGTGCCCGTTACATGGTCTAAAGTACCTGCCGCCATAAACAGCGCGCCTTTATATAAAGCGTGCGCCAGCAAAAAGACCATGGCCGCTTCTAGTGCATGCGGGGTACCAATGCCAATTAACATGGTGAGCGTGCCTAAGGCCATGACGGTAGAAAACGCCAAAATACGTTTTAAGTCCGTGCTGCACACCGCCATAATCGCGCCCAGCGTCATGGTGACACCACCAAACACCGACAGCGTGACCGCCCAAGGTTCGTAACCCGCCATCATGGGTTGTAAGCGCGCCATTAAATATACGCCCGCTTTTACCATAGTCGCCGAGTGTAAGTAGGCACTTACTGGTGTAGGAGCGGCCATGGCGTTCGGTAGCCAAAAATGAAACGGCGTTTGCGCAGACTTGGTAAAGGTGCCTAATAAAATTAAGCCCATCATTGCCAAAAACAGTGGATTATCTTGTAAAGAGGTGCCCTGAGCCAACAGCTCTGTTATTTCAAAACTGCCGCCAATATAGCCCAGCAAAATCAGGCCCGTCATTAACGCTAAACCACCGCCAACGGTAATAAAGAAGCCTTGCAAAGCCGCCTTACGGGCTTTTTCTTGTTCGTGATTAAAGCCAATCAGTAGATAAGAGGTAAAACTGGTGAGCTCCCAAAACACAAACATCGCAATCAGGTTACTGGATAGCACCAGCCCCAACATGGCCGCCATAAAGGCCTGCAAGTACATAAGTAGCTTGTGAATATCTTTATGACCATGCAGATAACAGCCTGCATAAATAAAAATAAAGGTACCAATGCCGGTGATCAATAAGGCAAACATTAAGCTAAGGCCATCGACCATAAAGCTTAAGTTGATGTCTAGACTGGGTATCCATGTATAACTGTAATGAAGGGTCTCACCCGCCGTTACTTCAGGCCAAAAGCCTAAGAAATACACAAACAAGAGTGCAGGCAGCACAGACAGGTACCAACCAATTTTATCTCCCACCAAAGGAGCTAATCGGGGCACCAGTAAGGCTAAAATAAAACCCGCTAAAATGGCAACAAGCATAGGAAATACGCCTCCTTTCCTTGCCTGTTCAGGCAATAGAATAAGCTAAAAATAAGGGGGAGATGGCACAGTGCAGAGGCTATAGTAAGGAATTTTTTTGATTTTATTCAATCGGTTAATCGATTGTTATAATATTATTTTTATAGTTGAAGATACTACAATTCGAGTTAACAAAAGGCAAGTAACGCTCTATGTTTAGCCCAACTTGCCACACTAATTGAGAGCTAGATCAAAGCTCGCAACAATAAAACATCTTGTATATTAACAAGATATAATACATTTACCCTTCAACTTACAATGCAAAAAAGTGCTCAACGGGTCCGCGTCCTTGGCCTATGCGCACACGACTACCAGCCAAAATAGCCTGATCAATATAACGTTTAGCACGCTCGGTCGCATCGCTCATGGTGAAGCCTTGCCCTAAATAACTCGCCAGTGCAGCAGATAAGGTACAACCCGTGCCGTGGGTGTTGGGCGTCATAATTCTAGGGGTATCAAAGCAGCGCACCTGATCGCCATTTAGTAACCAATCGGGGCTACGATCTTCTTGTTGTAAGAAGCCCCCTTTTAATAATACAGCCCCACAATCTAGCTGACCTAACCCTGAGAACAAAGATTCAACATCCGTCATTTTTTGCGGCAACGTCGCTCCTAACAGCGCTGCTGCTTCCGGAAGATTAGGGGTAATCACATCAGCTAATGGTAATAGCTCTTCGCGTAGGCACTGCACTGCATCTTCGACTAACAACATATCGCCGTTGGCAGTGACCATCACCGGATCCACCACTAGGTGTGCAGGTTTATATTTGCGCAATGCCGATGCAACCGTACCTATGGTCTCACTATCTCCCAACATACCCACTTTAACGGCGGTGACCGCTAAATCGCTAAATATCGCATCAAGTTGCGCTTCAATCATGGCTTGTGGCGTTGGGTGTACTGCGCTAACACCTTGAGTATTTTGTGCCGTCAGTGCGGTAATCACCGAGCAGGCATAGCCACCCGTTGCTGAAATGGCTTTAATGTCTGCTTGTATACCAGCACCACCACTACAGTCAGATCCCGCAATGGTTAGGACTACCGGTTTTTGTTTATTAACATATCGCTCAGTAACGGCTTGAGCTTTAACAATATGATGGGGCATTTCCTTGGCTCCTTCGGGCGAAGAAACCACCGACAAGCTAAACGCTGCCCGTTAGTTTCCTACGCCAGCATTAACTGGATCAGGTACCGCGGGTCCGGTGTACACCGTCTCAGCCTTTAATCGTTTAAATAAGGCCCCCCGACTAACAATGGGGCTGATAGTAACCATCTCACCCAAAAAAAGAAAGCCGTATCCCTTCGGGAGCTATCAGCTTGAAGCTCTAAGCCGTAAGTTAAAGATTAAGAATAAACACTAACGCTAGATCTGCAACAAAACCCGCTAAACCCAAGTGAAAGGCAATGTTGAATTAAGAAGTTCATTCAACACTGTAATTCTGTCGTCCTCTTCACCCCTTACACCTCACCCATTACGGCTTTTTGTAGGCTAAAGCGGTGAATATCATTAGCCAGAAGTGAGTCGGTGTAAGCAACCGCTGCCTTTATATATACGCCACTATCGTCAACGAATACTCTAGTTCTTATCCTTTACCATTAAAGATCTCTTTCAGATTTAATCTCTGTTTTTCCGTGTTCTTCCGTGTATTCCGTGGCAGAAAATATTTAGCCTTTAAAGCTTTAGGGCGAGATCCTGACCTTCGTCAGGATGACAGCATAAAAAAACCGAACGTCTCAGTTCGGTTTTATCTTTAACTTATTCTTTTTGGCTGGGCGCTTGGTGCTCGGCGCTGTTATTAGTTAATGCGCCTGATCCCAGTTGTCGCCTTCACCGGCTTCTACCAATAGCGGTACATCTATGCTGGCGGCCTGTTCCATTAATTCGCAAATTTGTTGCTTAAACGATGCAACTTTATCTTCACGAATTTCAAAGATCAGCTCATCGTGTACCTGCATGATCATGCGTACATCATTATCTGCTTGCTCAGACAGCCAGTGTGCAACCTTGATCATGGCTTTTTTAATAATATCTGCCGCAGTTCCCTGCATAGGCGCGTTAATAGCGGCACGTTCGGCACCTTTACGACGCGCGCCGTTTTTAGCGTTAATTTCAGGTAAATATAAACGACGACCAAATAAAGTTTCTACATAACCTTTTTCTGCCGCCAAGGCGCGAGTCTCCTCCATGTATTTGAGCACACCGGGATAGCGCTCAAAGTAGATATCCATATAAGACTGAGACTCATGGCGTGGAATACCTAGCTGGCGAGATAAACCGAAGGCACTCATGCCATAAATAAGCCCAAAGTTAATCGCCTTAGCACGACGGCGCTGCTCTGTGGTAACGCTATCAAGATCAACGCCAAACACTTCGGCGGCGGTGGCCTTATGCACATCTAATCCCTTAGCAAAGGCATCAAGCAGGCCTTTGTCTTGAGACAAGTGCGCCATAATACGCAGTTCAATTTGCGAGTAATCCGCCGCCACAATTTTATAGCCCGGCTCGGCAATAAAGGCTTGGCGAATACGACGCCCTTCTGGGGTACGAATTGGAATATTTTGTAAGTTAGGATCTGAGGACGATAAACGTCCGGTAGCGGCATTGGCCTGATGATAAGATGTGTGAATACGACCACTATGATCATTCACCATCTTCGGTAACTTGTCGGTATAAGTCGACTTTAGCTTACTTAAACCGCGATATTCCATCAATAACTTAGGCAAGGGGTAATCTAGCGCCAGCTCTTGCAACACTTCTTCTGCAGTGGAGGGGGCGCCCTTAGGCGTTTTCTTTATAATGGGCAATTCAAGCTTAGTAAACAGCACTTCACCTAATTGTTTAGGCGAGCTTAAATTAAAGGGTTCACCAGCGAGCTCATGGGCTTTGTGCTCTAACTCTTTGAGGCGCTTGGCAATTTCATCACTCTGTATCGCCAATAATTGACTGTCTATCTTAACACCAGTGTATTCCATATCGGCCAAAATCTGTACCAGCGGCATTTCAATCTCATCGAATACCGCTTGTAACTCAGGCTCTGCCGCTAACTGCTCAGATAAATGATGATGTAAACGCAGTGTAATATCAGCATCTTCTGCGGCATAAAATGCCGCTTCTTCCAGTGGAATTTGATTAAAGGTAAGCTGCTTAGCGCCTTTACCCGCAATGGCCTCGAAGGGTGTGGTGGCATGATTTAAGAAAAAATTAGCCATGCTGTCCATATCGTGACGGGTTTGCACTGAGTTCAGTACATAAGACTCCAACATGGTGTCTAGCCCAATACCTTGCATATGAATACCGTGGTTTTTTAGCACATTGGCATCATATTTAAGATTTTGGCCCAGTTTTATCGGAACTTCAGCCTCTAATAATGGTTTTAAGGCCGCTAATACCACGGTTTCGCTTAACTGTTCTGGGGCATCTAAATAGTCGTGACCAAAGGGCACATAAGCCGCTTCACCAGCTTTAATGGCAAATGACATCCCCACCACGCGCGCATCACGATAATTAAGGCTGGTGGTTTCGCTATCAAAAGCAAAATAGGGCGCCTTTTCTAGCCGCTTAACCCATTCTTGTAGCTCAGCCTCGGTTAAAATGGTGTGGTAATTTACTTCCATGGCAGGTACAACGGGTTTGGCATCCGCCTGTGCTTGTTCAGGGTCAAGTTCGGCCAACAAATTACGAAACTCAAATTCTTGATACAAGGCTTTAAGGGCCTCAGTATCCGGCGGCGTTTGTACTAACTCTGCTGGGCCACAATGCAACTCAACATCTGTCTTAATAGTGGCTAAAGTATAAGATAAGTCTAAGATCTCTTTATGTTCAGCGAACTTAGCAGCAAAACTCTTAGATCCACGAAAGCCCAGACTCGCCACTTTATCAAGCTGGCTAGCAATCTGCTCAATGGATCCTAACCCTTGCAGCAAGGCCAAGGCGGTTTTTTCACCCACACCCGGCATACCCGGAATGTTATCGACCTTATCGCCCACCAACGCCAGTAGATCGATAATTAATTCGGGCGGTACGCCAAATTTATCGATCACACCGTCGCGATCCATAAACTCATTTTTCATGGTATCCATCAATAGCACATGATCGGTCACCAACTGCGCCATATCTTTATCACCCGTGCTTATCACCACATCTAGCTGCTGCTCAGTGGCTTGGCGCGCCAAGGTACCAATAACATCATCTGCCTCTACACCACTTTCTATAATTAAAGGCAGCCCCATGGCTTTAATGATGTTGTGGATAGGTTCAATTTGGCTACGCAAATCGTCCGGCATAGTAGGGCGCTGCGCTTTATATTCAGCGTACAGCTCATCACGAAATGTTTTGCCTTTAGCATCAAATATCACGGCAACTTGCGAGTCAGGAAACTGCTTATGCAAGCTGCGCAGCATATTGGTGACCACACGAATCGCACCACTGGGGCGGCCATCTGTGGTACGGAGATCAGCTTTTAAAGAAGCAAAATAGGCACGGTAAAGATAAGAAGATCCATCTACTAGGATCAGAGGTTTAGAGGAAATGGCAGCCATGATGTCGTTCTCGTTAATGCGTTGGCCGCTAGCATGCCACAGCCAAGCTGTTGGCACCATGGTCGCCCTTAAACAGCCTGTGGATAACTCTGTGCAAAGGTGATCTTGATATGATCATAACTTCACAACCAAACTTTTAAATATCAATAACTTAAGTATATCACCCCGATCTGTAGTTAAGATCTTATAATGTGTAAAAACTTTATTAACTATGATCTTAATAATCGATGATCGTATTAATATCACAAGGCAGGTGGCTATACCCAGCAGTCAGTAAACGCTAAGCTGGCAGGGTGAGAAGGTAAAGTACTTATCTGTTGTTCATCCTTTAATAGGTACCTTTCTCAAGCTATCCCTTTATACGAGGAGTTTATCATGCAAAAAGTTGCCGTTATTTTAAGTGGTTGTGGTGTGTTTGATGGCTCAGAAATTCATGAAGCCGTGTTATGTATGCTGCATTTAACAAAGCAAGGCGCCAGCTATCAGTGCTTTGCCCCCGATAAACCTCAAGGCCAAGTCATTAATCACTTAAATAGTGAGCCGGAGCAAAGCAGCCGCAATACATTAATTGAAGCCGCACGTATTGCACGAGGCGACATTAAACCACTGACTGAGCTCAATGCTGAAGACTTTGATGCCCTGCTGTTACCCGGCGGTTTTGGGGTAGCAAAAACATTAAGTGATTTTGCTACCCAAGGGGCAGATGCCACAGTAGATGAGCAAGTGCTGGCGGCCTGTAAAGCCTTTGCTAGTGCGCGCAAGCCCGCAGGGTATTGCTGTATTGCACCAGTATTGATCCCTCGTGTTTATCCCGCTGGGGTAAAAGGCACCATAGGCACAGAAGCGGATGTGGCAGCAGCATTTTCTGCCATGGGCGGTGAGCATATTGGCTGTGTGGTAACAGATGTAGTAGAAGATGCCCGTTATCAAGTCATTTCTACCCCAGCTTATATGTTGGCTGAAAACATTGCCGAAGCAGACATAGGTATCGGTAAGTTGGTAAAGCGCCTACTCGAAATGTAAAAACAGCGCCTAACTCAATAGAGAGTACCGATTTATTCGCAACGGAATCCACGGAACCCGCAGAAAAATTAAGATGAGATAAACTCGAAAAGTGACAAGATCATATTATAGTAAGACCTCTCTTTCTTCTGGCTTGGGGGTAGCTCTTACCATAAAAACCACTTTCAGATTTGCTCTCTATTTTTCTGCGTTTTTCTGCGGATTCCGTTGCAAAAATCTCTTTTTAAAGTGTTAGAACAAAAAAAAGGCCAGCAAAACGCTGGCCTAAAAACTCTGGAAGCAATGTGAGCAATGTCGCGCTTTCAAAATCTGTCTCCACTTACTACACAAAGAGTAAGATTGAGGAGCCTTCCATCAAAAGCAAGTTAACAGTAACTATTATCATTTGTATTTGCAAGTAAAGCTTCCCATCTTTATATTTTATTTCTCTTTAACCGTATTCCTCGCAACTGAACTACACTGGGTTAGGTAACAACAAAAGGGGAATAGTATGAATAAACACTGGTTATGGGGCCGCTATATTGCTACCCAGCATGCTACTTGCTGATGAAGCCGAAGACGCCCACGTAGCAGTTACGCTGTTTGATTATGTGGCGACCTTAATTCGCCAATTGCAGGCTGGCGAACTGGGTAAGCTATTTCCCGAACCATTAGCCGGCTGGAAAGCAAACTAAACTGTAAAGCAGATATACGTTCAACCAGGGTGCCTAAAATTAGCTTGCCTTTTCGATACTGTAGCTGACACAGTTAAGACGTTGGAGTTACCGCCGCTTGCTCTGTTAGTAGCTGTAAAAAAAGATCCTTCAATCGACTTTGACGGCCATGACTGCGGGTAATAGCGGCAATGCCTAATGGATGACTTTTTTGCTCTGGGAGTATCGTCTTTAAACGTCCTTGCTCGACCCAGCGACGGGCAAAGTTTTCCGGCAAAAAGCCAACATAGTGACCCGATAATATAAGGGCCGCCCTTGGCTCATAATGATAAGCACGGCCCGCACTCCTTAACCCTTGCACTTGAGCACTTGCCTCGGGGTTGGTGTAGATACCCGGGTGAATAAACTTAGCATCTGCCAGCTTTTTTTCTAATACATTAGAGTCTTGCTCGTTAAACAGCGGATGAGTGTCACTACAATATAAAAAACAACGCACCTGATAGAGTGGATGGTAGTCCAACCCATCTAAGTCCCTGTGGTAGTGAATAAACCCCACATCGGCATCTTCACTTAAAACCCGCCGTTCAATCTCACTCATTTGGGCGACATCGACACTTACATTTACTTCCGGTGCGACCTCTCCTAAGCGAGCAAAAACATCAACCATTGAAAATTCATTTTCCAGCCATAAATTATCGCTAGACACAATTTTAAGCTCACCGCTTAGTTGCTCATGCAGCTCGTTTACCGAGTAACGAAATTCTTCTAACTTAGTGAATAGGCGCTTCGCGGATTCATAAACCACAGCCCCATCATCGGTTAATGCAAAGCCAGATCGCCCACGCCGACACAGCTTAAGCTTAAGTCGGCTTTCTAGATTAGACATATGAATACTAATAGTAGAACGACTGATGTTTAGCTCGGTTTCTGCCGCCGAAAACCCCCCGCACTCCACCACCGTCTTAAACAATTTAAGCAGGCGAATTTCGTAATCACCTATCTGACCCAATACTAGCCTGTTTGCATGACTCATAGTTTTACAGCTCTCAATGTTAAAGTTTATATGTAGCTATTTATAAAACTTTCACTTGCAGGTTAACATGCCTGCAACCTGTGGCCAATGTGATGCCACATATTTTTTAACATTTAGGGTGGTCATAATGGGCATATCAAAGGTAAAGCAGCGTTTAGTTAAACAAGCCGGCTACATTAATGGTCAGTGGTGCCAAGCAAACAGTGCGAATACCATTACTGTGTATAACCCTGCAACCGGCGATGAGCTTGGTCAAGTGCCTGATATGGGCCCAGAAGAGACACAAGCCGCCATAGATGCAGCACATACAGCGCTGGCTAGCTGGCGTGAGGTAACACCTAAAGAGCGAGCGCGTTTATTACGTCGTTGGTTTGAGCTGGTGCTAGAACATCAAGAAGATTTAGCTCATTTAATGACGCTAGAGCAAGGCAAGCCGTTATTTGAGACCCGAGGTGAGGTGCTGTATGGCGCTTCTTATATTGAATGGTATGCCGAAGAAGGTAAGCGGGCCTACGGCAAAACGTTTGCCACGCCCTCTAATGATAAGCGCGCCTTAAGCATGTCGCAGCCAATAGGGGTAGTTGCGGCTATTACTCCTTGGAACTTCCCCAATGCAATGATCACCCGCAAAGTTGCGCCCGCATTAGCAGCAGGTTGTACCGTGGTGCTCAAGCCATCTGAAGAAACGCCTTACTCGGCGTTAGCGTTAATGGCGCTAGCCGAGCAAGCGGGTATTCCTGCCGGCGTGATTAATATGATTACCTCTCGCCAAGCCGCCGTGGTTGGCAAGGTATTAACCGACGACAGTCGAGTACGCAAATTGTCTTTTACCGGCTCTACGCGCGTTGGCAAATTATTATATAGCCAAAGTGCCGATACCGTTAAAAAGCTCAGCCTAGAGCTGGGCGGCAACGCGCCCTTTATTGTATTTGATGATGCCGACCTAGATGCCGCCGTGGCAGGCGCGGTTATTTCTAAGTTTCGTAACGCGGGACAAACCTGTGTCTGTGCCAACCGCATCTTAGTACAAGACGGTATTTACGATGCCTTTGTGTCGCGTTTTAAAGACGCAGTCGAGCAGCTAGTGGTTGGTAATGGCTTTGATGATGCGACCACCTTAGGGCCCGTTATTAACCAAGCGGCCATCGATAAAATTGCCGGCCTTGTGGATACCGCACAATCACAAGGGGCAAAGCTTATCACCGGCGGACACCGCCATCATGCAGGCGCCTTATTTTTTGCACCAACCATTCTGGCCAACGTCACCCAAGACATGGAGATTGCACAGCAAGAAATTTTTGGCCCAGTGGCACCGGTTATTCGCTTTAGCGATGACGCCGAGGCGATTGCCATGGCCAACGATACGCCCTACGGCTTAGCCGCTTATTTTTATACCGAAAAACACAGCCGCATTTGGAAGGTTGCCGAAGCACTCGAGTTTGGCATGGTGGGGATCAACGAATGCATTCTTTCTAATGAGATAGCACCCTTTGGGGGAGTCAAAGAATCAGGCCAAGGAAGGGAGGGATCTTCTTTGGGGTTAGACGATTACATGGAAACAAAATATCTCTGTATGGGCGGTATTCGCTAGCTAAACGCTAACGAAAAGCGCCCTGCGAGCCACCACTCAAGGTAAGCGTATTTTGGAGATAAATCGCAACCGATGAGTTATCAGCATAGTTAAATGGTAAGGAAACATAACAATGCCGCATGAATCGAATGAAGATCATAAAAAAGTACTTTCTAGACTGGATGTCTTGTTTCTCGCTTTTGGTGCCATGATTGGCTGGGGCTGGGTAGTACTGTCGGGCAACTGGATTATTGGGGCCGGCACCTTAGGCGCTATGTTGGCGTTTGTATTAGGGGGCGTGCTGGTTATTTTTGTTGGCCTCGCCTATGCCGAACTCGCCTCTGCTATGCCCACCACAGGAGGGGCACTAATCTATGTGCTAAGAGGGATTGGCTACAAAACAGGGTTTGTTGCCGCTTGGGCACTGGCTCTGGGCTATATCTCTGTGGTTTCTTTTGAAGCTGTGGCATTACCGACCGTGATTGAATACATATTTCCTGATTACAAAGTCGGCTTGATGTACTCAATTCAAGGCTACGACGTCTACGCCTCTTGGGTACTGGTGGGTATGCTGGGGTCAGTATTTATTACCGTTGTTAACTTGATGGGCGTTAAGTTTGCCGCCTTACTGCAAATGATACTGACAATTATTATTGGCATTATCGGCTTAATGTTAATCTTTGGCGCGGCGGTGAACGGCAGTGTGCACAATGCCGACCCCTTGCTCATTGGTGGTGTGGCTGGTGTGCTAACGGTGGCTATTATGACGCCCTTTATGTTTGTGGGCTTCGACGTGATTCCACAAACCGCCGAAGAAATGAAAATTCCTCCTCGCTCAATTGGCCGTATTCTTATCGTGTCGGTGGTGGCTGCGGTTATCTGGTATGTAGCAATTATCTTTGCCGTGGGCTTTGGTCTAGATCAAACCGCATTAGTCAGCTCAGTACTACCTACCGCCGATGCCATGAGTAATGTTTTTGGCCATACTGGCTTTGGCATAGTGCTTATTTTGGGTGGCGTGGCCGGTATTATTACCAGCTGGAACTCCTTTATTATTGGTGGCAGCCGCATTTTATGCGCCATGGCCGAGCGCAAGATGATCCCCGCTTGGTTTAGCCGTCGACACGCACGCTATCACACGCCAATAAATGCCATTTTATTCATTGGTACCTTGTCTACCTTGGCCCCTTTGCTAGGTCGCCCCATGCTGATTTGGCTAGTAGATGCCGGTGGTTTAGCCATAGTGCTCGCGTATGCCTTAGTGGCCGTGGCCTTCGTTAGATTACGTCGCAATGAGCCAAACATGGCGCGCCCCTTTAGAGCCGGACAATCCAGCTTTGTGGGTTGGGCTGCCGTCATCTTTAGTGTGTTGTTTATTGCACTGTATCTGCCGGGTATGCCAGCGGCACTCTTGTGGCCTTATGAGTGGCTTATCTTTGCCGGCTGGTGGGGTGTAGGTTGCTTGCTAATGTTACAAATGCGCTCGGCACGACGAGCCGTAGACCCAAAGCAGCTAGTCTCTACCGCCGTTAAAGAAGAAGAAGCACAATGCACCAACTCAGTACTAAACAAAAGCCTACGAGGCAGAACAGCATTGAAGCCATCATCAATGTAACAGTAGCACGCTGGAAAGGCCTATAGAGGTAAAGCCCTACCAGCAAACAAGATGGTGTCATCATTTGGCGAGCATTATGCTCGCCTTTTTTGTGTGTGAAATTCCTATTAAAAGACACACCACGACATAAGGTTGACGTCAGTCAAACTAAGAATTTAAACATTGTGATTTATCAAACATACCGTTTTATTCACACTATAGTGACAAATTCGTTACATCATCATTATTTTGAGATTCAGAGGGAGTGCCAACATGAGCGCAAACAAATTATCAGCACACTGGATGCCATTTACCGCCAATAAAAGCTTTAAAGAAAAGCCACGCATGCTAAGTGCCGCCAAAGGCATGTATTGGACGACGGACGACCAACGCCAAGTGTTGGATATGACGGCAGGCCTGTGGTGCTGTAACGCGGGGCACGCTCACCCTCATATTGCCGAAGCCATCGCCAAGCAAGCAAGAACGCTAGACTATGCGCCCAGCTTTGGTTTTGGCCATGAGTTGTCTTTTGAATTAGCCGACCGTTTAGCAAGCTTGGCGCCGGGTAATTTAAATAGGGTGTTTTACACCAACTCGGGCTCTGAGTCGGTAGATACCGCCCTTAAAATGGCATTGGCGTATCACTACGCTAAAGGTAACATCGGCAAGCAGATGTTTATTAGTCGAGAAAAAGGTTACCACGGCGTTAACTTTGGCGGTGTCTCGGTTGCAGGACTAACGAATAACCACAAAGCGTTTGGCCAGTGGCTGCCCAACGACCGACTAAACCATACCCAAGATTTAGCACTAAACTCCTTTGCTCATGGCTTGCCGCTACATGGTGGTGTAGAAAAAGCCAATGAGTTAGAAGATTTAATCCAGCGTCACGATACCAGTCGTATTGCCGCTGTTATTATCGAGCCCATTACCGGTGCCGGTGGCGTATTGCCGCCGCCAGTAGGCTACTTGAAGCGTATTCGCGAGATTTGCGATAAGCACGATATTTTGCTTATTTTTGACGAAGTGATTACAGGCTTTGGTCGTACCGGTGATGTGTTTGCCAGCCAAACCTTCGACGTCATCCCCGATATTATGACCACAGCGAAAGGCTTAACCAACGGCGCCGCACCTATGGGTGCCGTATTAGCAGGTGATCATATTTATGATGCGATTGCTAATAACAGTAGCGCTGGCGTCGAGTTTTTCCATGGTTATACCTATTCGGCGCACCCACTAGCGTGCGCAGCCGCCATGGCCACCCTTGATGTATATGAACAAGAAGACTTATATAAGCGCGGTGCGGCAAACGGTGAAATATCTAAGTACTTTGAGCAAGGCCTGCATAGCTTAAAAGGGCTGCCGGGGGTGATTGATATTCGTAACTACTCTTTTATTGCCGCAGTAGAGTTTGAGCCGTTAGCTGGCAAGCCAGGTGCCACCGGTAGTTTGGTACAAACCAGCTCGTGGGAGCAAGGTCTGATGCTACGCTCTTTGGGTGATGCTATAGCCATGTCACCACCACTGATTATGGAAAAAGAGCATGTCGATCAGACCATTGGCACTCTTGAGCGCAGCATTAAACAGCACTTTGGCTAAACGTATCTCGTAAAACGCATCAATCATATAAAGGACTGCTTAGGCAGTCCTTTTTTATCGTAAAAACGTAAAAGCTAAGACCTTTTTTGCAACGAAACCCACTAAATCCACGAAAAATAGAGATTAGATCTAAAAGTACTCTCAATGGTAAAAGAAAAATGTGGCATTTGTAAAAGTGACAGCCCGACAGACGAAGCCCACGGGCTAGTGTTGAGTTTGTAGTGCGCGCACTTGTTCGGCGGCGAAGCAGGAGGTTTTTAATAGTAAGGACAGCTCTTAGGATAGCGGTAAGCTTGGAGCAATCAGCGCTCAGATAAGCAAAAAACTAAACCGACTGAAGAGTTCAGGGATAAAAGCTCATAGTGTAAGCGTCCCCCTCTCATTCAAGCTAGGTGTGTGACTCTTAGCATTAATGGTCATTGTCGGATCTGATCACTACTTTTCCGTGGGTTCAGTGGATTCCGTTGCGAAAAGGCTTTGAGCAGTTAATTTTACAGAAGGATTTAAGGTACGAAACTGAGTTTTGTAGATGGCGGGGAAGGTTCCCCGCCATGGGCTGGGCCCGTTAGGCAGCCACAGATCCTTGCTCTACTTGCTGCTTCACCTTCTCCACAATGTAGCCGCCAATGGGAATGGCAGAGGTGGCCGCGGGTGAAGGCGCATTACAGACGTTAATAGTGCGCTGGGTGTTAACAAATAAAAAGTCATCCACCAAGTTACCGTCTTTCGATACCGCCTGAGCACGAATACCGGCCGGGTATGGCGTTAAATCATCAAGCTGTAAGCTAGGGCAATACTTACGTACCAAATCTAAGTAACCGCCTTTATTAAGGGAGTTTTTCATCTCAACTAAGCCGGGTTTTAGATTTTTCATTAGCACTTTTAAAATGCCTGGATAAGTAAACATCTCTAGTGTGTCGCGCAGCGAAATATCCCGCTTATTATAGCCTTCACGTTTAAACGCCAATACCGCATTGGGGCCAACGGTCACTGTACCATCAATCATACGAGTGAGGTGTACGCCCAAGAACGGCATATTGGGGTCGGGGATCGGGTAAATAAGATGATTCACAATTTGATTATGCTCAGGCTTAAGCAGGTAATATTCGCCTCTAAACGGGCAAATTTTAAACTCTGGCTCAATGCCTAGCATGCGTACTACTCGATCGGCCATCAGGCCTGAGCAAGAAATAAGATACTTACCCTGAATATCACCTTGGCGAGTTTCTAATACCACTTGCGTCGCTTCTTCTTTAAGCCCGATGACCTCGGCGTTATAACGAATTTCGCCGCCGAGTCGCTCAAACTCCTTACTCATGGCCTCTGTCACTTGCTGATAGTTAACAATACCGCTGGCCGG
Organism: Oceanisphaera pacifica; assembly: GCF_017498065.1. Taxonomy (GTDB): domain Bacteria; phylum Pseudomonadota; class Gammaproteobacteria; order Enterobacterales; family Aeromonadaceae; genus Oceanimonas; species Oceanimonas pacifica. Next base: position 43,189 of record NZ_JAGDFX010000017.1, read on the forward strand.
CACAAAAATCCCCCCCACGCCGGTAATGTTAGGCTCACGCTCTTTTAGTTGCTCGGCATTAAGCCAGTAACGCTCTAGGCCATTGGCCTCGCTACGATCCCAAAGCGCTTGCATGTGCGCCATTTCTTGCTCGTTGGTTGCCACTAGCAACTTGCCACATTCGTCGAAGGGAATATGATGCTCACGGCAGAATTCCTTAGTGGCAATATTACCTTCTAAGCAAAATTTGGCTTTTAGACTACCCGGAGTGTAATACACTCCCGCATGTATCACGCCGCTATTATGGCCCGTTTGGTGCTGAGCGGGGCCAGATTCTTTTTCTAGCAAGAGTATTGTGTGGTCGGGATAGGTTTTCTTTAGCTGCCACGCGGTGGACATGCCAACGATACCGCCGCCGATAATGATGAAATCAAACACAGTTGGACCACCTTCGTTAAAGAGGCAAATGCCGAGGACCAGCCCCGGCGAAAGAGTATGCCATTATGAGAGTTAAGAGTGTCGGCGCAGCCGTCATCTCACTAAAGCTTTATCCTTGATTAGGCTGTTTTAAGGTTTTTGCATGAGTAAAGTAGCCGCGTTGGCGCATTAACTCACGGCGTAAGCCATCATGAGCAGTAAACTTATCACGACCGTGCAACCAAAAATGGTTATTGATTAGCAAGAAAGAGCCCGGTGCTACCGGCACCGACAACCGCTGATTACTGGTTTCTATCGCCTCAGAAAGACTGGCTAGCCACACGCCTTCATCAAAGTCTTTTGGCTGCACAAATTGATCGATATAAGACATGATCGGCTGACCACTCACATCGGTATCAAACACCGCATGGTATACATCTTTTTGGGTGTTTTTACTTGGTGGTGCACCCCAACGCATCACGCGACGTGCCATAGGGTCGTTATAAAACTCGGCCAAATGCTCCCAATCATCTAAGTGCAGTAGCAAAGAGTTACCGCCTTCCATGTTCTGCTCATCTATTTTTAGCATCAGCACATAGTCGGTGTCTTGCTCAACGAAGGTACCATCGTTATGTAACTCCATTACGCGGTGAGCTTGGCGAAGGTAACTATCTGAATTATCGTCATTTTTAACTACAAAACGTGCATAGTATTGCCCACTCATGGCATCAAAATTAGAGCGACCAAATAAATGGGCTACGGCAGTGGTGAACTTCACCATGTCTTCTGCTTGTTCTACTTGATTTAACCCTTCTGGGGTAATTAACAAGCCCCCGGTATCGCGGTTTACCAAAGTCTTGATCAATAACGGCTGCAACGCCTGACCGCACAAATCATTCAGTAACTGCGCCACCTTAAAGCGCAAGAAAGACTTGTACTCCAGTGCTTGAACCGGCCATTCGGCGGTAGCATCTAAAAAGGCTTTTACTGTTTGTTCGTCAAAGCGAAGCTCTAACAAACGTCGAGAATGAGTAGACGGCGCTAAGGTAAAGCCTTGGTATTTATGGTGAGTAAAGTCGGCAGTGGCAACGTTAGACATGATAGCTTCCTTGTTCTTTCTAGTGTGTGGGTCGAACAACTAAAAAATCGTTGTAAATTGATAATGTCGACATTATTGATTTATGTCAATCTTATGTGGCAATTTTATGATCTAGATTACAATTTCGTTATAATCGAATAACAGCATGATTTAGGGATCCGCGAACAATGACCAACCAGCCACGAGAAAACCTCGCTCGAGCAGCTTATCAGCAGCTAAAACAAGACATTATTCAGAGCCACTTTCGCCCTCACGAAAAACTACTGATGAGCACGCTAAAAACACGCTATGGCTTAGGCGTGAGTCCGTTAAGGGAAGCATTATCGCAGTTGGTATCTGAGCGCTTGGTCACCACAGAAAGTCAGCGAGGCTTTCGCGTTAGCAGCATGTCGATTGCCGAACTCAAAGATATTTATGACGCAAGAGCGCAATTAGAAGGGTTAATCGTGGAGCTGGCCATGGCGCGGGGCGATGACTTATGGGAGGCAGGAGTGGTCGCGGCGCATCATGCGCTGAGTAAGGTGAATCATATTGAAACCGTGGAAGACCAGCTAACACAGTGGGATCTGCGTCATCAAGCTTTTCACCAAGCGGTGGCTAACGGCTGCCAGTCACCGCAACTGCTGGTGGTGCGCCAAACCCTTATGGATCAGGCGGCTCGTTATCGCTACTTGTGGCTTAAACAAACCGTATTTAGCCAGCAGGCATTAAAAGAAAAGCAGCAAGAGCACTTAGTGTTGTTTAATGCCTTATTGGCGCGAGACAGTGGCGCAAACCGCATGATGCGTGAGCACCTAATGGGCCCTGTGCCTATTATTAGCCAAGTATTAGGCGAACAAGGTGTTCGCTAATGGCTGGTTTGTACCTGCACGCCCTGCTCACCCACAAACTTACTGGTTAGGTATTTAAGCAGCAAGCCATACGCAGGCACAAATAAAGCAAGACTAAATATTAGCTTAACACCGTAGTCGACCATGGCAATTTCTACCCAGTGCTCAGCCATAAAGGCGTCGGGCGAGCGGTAAAACGCCAGCCCAAAAAAGACTAAGGTATCGACTAAGTTGCCAAATATTGTCGAACAAGTCGGGGCAATCCACCAAGCTTTAATTTGGCGTAGGCGATTAAACACAGATACATCCATGATCTGTCCCAACACATAGGCCATAAAACTGGCCAGTGCGATGCGCGCCACAAACAAGTTAAACTCAGATAATGCCGCCAGACCTTGGTATTTTGCTTCAAAAAATAATACCGATAACACATAGGAGCTGGCGAGTGCTGGCAGCATCACTAATAAAATGATACGTCTCGCCATGGGCGCGCCAAAGATACGCACCGTAAGATCGGTAGCCAAGTAAATAAATGGAAAGCTTAGCGCCCCCCAAGTGGTATGAAAACCAAATAGCGTGAAGGGTAGCTGCACCAGATAGTTACTGGCGGCAATAATAGCAACGTGGAATAAAGACAGCCTAAATAAGGCGGTATTGTACTGCTGAGGTGAAATAACCATGTTTTACCTTTTTTAATATGGGGTTAGGGAACCCATTCCGGAAACGGCACTCAGTATAACGAGCCGCACGGCATTAACAACTGCTTTAGTTTTAACCTGAACCGGAATGTATGCGCGGCTATACTACCCTTTCATCACGCACTTGTCTTTATTTGAAAGTAAATTCCATAGTCGTAAACCAAATACGTTCAACCCCAGCCCTAACATCACTAGCCCAGCGCCAGCCCATTGCATCAACGTCAATTGTTCATCAAGCAACCACACCGCTGAACTTAATCCCACCACTGGCACCAAGAGTGAGAAAGGTGCCACCATGCTAGTGGGATAGCGTTGTAATAAACGGCTCCAAAGCCCGTATCCCAGTAACGTTGCGACAAAAGCTAAATACACCAAAGAAAACAAAGTATTGCTGCCAACATGGCGCAAGGCCTCTATTATTTGTGTCGGCCCCTCTAGCCACAGTGATAAAGCTAGAAAAGGTAAAGGCGGCACCAAGTTTCCCCATATAATAAGACCAATAAGGTTCACTCGGCCTATTTTTTTGGTCACTATATTACCCAATGCCCACATCGCCGAGGCTGCCAGCGTTAACCCTAATCCCAGCATAGTCATGGTACCGTCACCGCCGTAACCTATGGTTGCCAAGCCACCTGCTGCCACCATTAAGCCCGCCAAATGCACAGGCTTAATCTGTTCGCCTAAGAATAATGCCGCGAACAACAGGCTAAAAAATGCTTGGGATTGCAGTACCAGAGACGCCAGTCCAGCAGGCATACCATTGGCCATGGCGTAAAACAGCAAGGCAAACTGGCCTAAAGAGATGGTACCACCATAGGCGATTAACCAGCGCCAAGGAATAGCAGGCCGCTTAACAAATAGCACGGCAGGAAATGCCACTAAAGTAAAACGCAGGGCTCCCAGCAGCATAGGCGGTACTTCATCTAGACCCACAAGGATCACTACAAAGTTCATACCCCATACGCCGATTACCACCAAGGCCAATAATATGTCTTTAGGTGCCATCATCAGGCTTCCTGTTTGCTTCTCGAGAAACACAGCGGTACTGCGTATAGCGTACCGCTTTCATCTTTCACTGACTGCTGACGGCTGACGGCTGATCGCTTCCATTTGTCGATTCCACTGTTGAGTAAGCCAATCAGCAACATCTTGGTCTATGGTACTGACTGGCTGTAACCAGGCGCAGTCGGCATAATGTTGAAAGCACAAGAACAACTGACAGCCTTCAAAACACAATAACCATTGGTGATAATCCGCCCCTTGTTCACGCTCAATTACCTCTAATTCTAACTCTCTTATTAACCCTTCTGCCCATGGTGCAAAATGAGTAAAGGTGAGTGGCTGCGTTGTAGTCAATATAGTCTTGGTCATAAGTATTGCATCACTTATTGTTAAATGGGAAGCGCTGAGTATAAGCCTAGGAGCTACAAGAAATTTCTAAGTCGCTGGCCCAGTCGGGAGCCGGCATGGCGTAGGCATTAAATTCGGGCTGCTCATCAAAAGGATTCGCCAGCAATCTTAATAAGGTATCCGCTTCAGCCATGTCGCCCTGCTCTGCTTGATCTATCGCCTGCTGCGCCAAATGATTACGCAAAATATACTTAGGGTTAACGGCATTCATTTGTGCTGCTTTATCGGCTTGCGTACGGTTTTCTTGTGCTAATCGCGCCTGATAACGCACAAACCACGGTTGCCACGCTTCCACATCATTGACCAGCGTTAATAACTCAGTCGGTATCGCAGCCGAGGGAGTCAATTCGGCCAAACGACGGAACCAGCAGGTGTAATCCACTTGTTGCGCCTTCATTAACGCAAACATATCGCGAAATAACGCCGGATCCTCATCTTGCCACTGCAATAAACCCAATTTTTGGCGCATGCCCTCAGAATATGCCGTCATTAACCGCTGCTCGTAGCCACCCAGCGCTTGCTGCAACGCATCCATTTCAATGACCCCAGACAAAGCTTGTGCCAAACGCTGCAAGTTCCAATAGCCCACTGCGGGTTGTTGATCGTAAGCATAGCGTCCGGTGTGGTCAGAATGATTACAAATATGATCAGGGTTATAAGCATCTAAAAAGCCGTAGGGGCCATAATCAAGCGTAAGCCCCAGCATCGACATATTATCGGTATTCAGCACCCCATGACAAAAGCCCACCAGCTGCCACTGGGCAATTAAGGTGGCCGTTTTTTCAACAACGCGTGCAAACAAGCTGGCATAGCCTGTCGCATCTTTTGTTAAATCTGGCCATTGGGTATCAATTAAATAATTCAGTAAGGTAGGAATACATTCAGGCTGACCACTGTAATAAAAGAACTCAAAGTGACCAAACCGTAAGTGGCTATGCGCCGCTCGCAGCAAACCCGCACCCGATTCAACCTGCTCACGATATACCGGCTCTTGGCTCCCCACTAACGCTAACGCTCGCGTGGTCGCAATGCCCAAATGATGCATGGCTTCTGATGCCAAATACTCGCGTAATGAGGAGCGCAATACGGCTCGACCATCACCGAAGCGTGAATAAGGGGTTTTACCCGCACCTTTTAAGTGTAAATCCCAACGCTGATTATCAGGGGCAATCACCTCAGCCAATAACATGGCACGGCCGTCACCTAGCTGTGGGCTAAAACCACCAAATTGATGGCCCGCATACACTTGAGCAAACGGTTGCATACCCGTCACTAGCTGCAGGCCCGCAGTCATGTCTCGCCACTGCGCCTCAGACAAGGCCATGCCTAACTCATCGGCTAAATCTCGATTTAATAACAGTAACCTAGGCGAGCGCAACGGCGCTGGGGTAACTAAGGTGCCCGCCCAATCAAACTGGGCGTATTGGTTATCCATGCGCATGTTTCTGTCCTCTTAAGGTTAAACTTTGTTTAATGTTACTTTTAACTTCTTTTATACTGCCGCACATTGCATAACGAAGGCGAATAAAGCAATACAAAGCCATCAGCCAACATCATGCAAAAGCCATGTAATGAGAAAAATAATAACGGAGTTGTCATGAAAACACGAATTGCTGCCATTGCAGCCTTAGCCCTACTTAGCGCCCCTGCTTTTGCTGATGGTAACCCAGACGCCGGTAAGGCAAAGTCTGCCGTATGTGCTGCTTGCCATGGCCCAGAGGGGATATCTTCTATGGATATTTATCCTAACTTAGCCGGTCAAAAGGAAGGTTATTTGGTGAGCCAATTACAGCACTTTCGTGACGGCGAGCGCAACAACGCCATTATGGCCCCCATGGCAAAGCCCTTATCAGACGATGACATTGCCGACCTGGCTGCCTATTACGCCAGCCTTTAAGATCCGCTGCAAGCCGTCAGCGGTAAGCGTTCAGCTAACAGAAGAACAACACAGTGCCGAATGCCGATGCTATGAAGACAACACCGACCAACAGGTTCGGCGCTTTCCTTAAGCTCGGCGCTCGGCATTGAATTTATTGTTTGTCTGACAGCTGAAAGCTTAAAGCTGACGGCTTTTTTATCAGTCTTGCTGGCGCAATAGCGTAATAAAAGCGCTGCCGTAACGGGCCAGCTTAGTGGCGCCAATGCCATTAATTCTTAGCAGTTCGGCTTCAGTTTTAGGGCGATAACGTGCCAGCTCAGTTAGTGTTGCATCACTAAACACCACATAAGGCGGCACGTCTGCTTCATCGGCCAGTTGTTTGCGTAACTGGCGCAGTTCTTGAAATAGCGCTTTGTCTTCGGGGCGGGATAATGCCGCCTCCCCTTTGTCTTTTTGTTTTACTCGTACTACCAGTCGCGGCTCAGCCAGTTCTAATGAGACTTGGCCTCGTAGTACGGGTCTGGCGGCTTCGGTGAGTTGTAACACCATATTGCGGGTAATATTTTGGCTCAGTAAGCCTGAGTGAATAAGCTGGCGGATCACACTCACCCAATGCTCTTGGCTGTTATCTTTACCAATACCATAGGTTGAGAGCTTATCGTGACCGTATTCGCGAATACGTTGCGTATCAGCCCCACGCAGCACTTCAACCACATAAATAACACCAAAGTTTTGCCCTACTCGATACACACATGAGAGGGCTTTTTGTGCATCTTGAGTGCCGTCGTAACGGGTAGGAGGATCTAGGCAAATATCACAGTTACCACAAGGCTCGCGCTGATATTCGCCAAAGTAATTAAGCAATACCTGACGCCGGCAGGTTAACGACTCAGCAAAGGCGGCCATCACATTTAATTTATATAGCTCAACCTGCACTTGCTGCGCATTTTCGCTCTTTTCTAATAAACGACGTACCCGGCCAACATCGCCAGGATCATATAAAAGTAGCGCTTCTGCGGGCAGACCATCGCGGCCGCCGCGGCCGGTTTCTTGATAATAAGACTCGATATTTTTCGGAATATCAAAATGCACCACATAGCGCACATTAGGCTTATCAATCCCCATACCAAAGGCCACTGTGGCCACCACTATATCGAGGTCGTCACGAATAAAGCGCTCTTGCACCGATTGACGAACCTCAAGCGGCAAGCCCGCATGATAGCTGGCGGCTTTGTGGCCACGAGCGATTAAGCGCTCGGCCATCTCTTCAACGCGTTTGCGGCTCGAGCAATAGACAATGCCGCACAGGCCTTGCTGTTCAGACACATAACGCAGTAGTTGATCGGCGCCTTTAAATTTTTCCACCAAGGTATAGCGAATATTAGGGCGGTCGAAGCTGGCGATATGAATCAGCGGGTCGGTGAGATTTAACCGATTCAGCATATCTTGCTGCGTGGCTTCATCGGCGGTGGCGGTCAGCGCCATCACCGGAATATGGGGAAACCACTGTTTTAAGCGACCCAACAAGGCATATTCAGGGCGAAAGTCATGGCCCCACTGCGAGATACAATGCGCTTCGTCTATGGCAAATAAGCCCAGTTCCAGCTCGCCGAGGCGCTCCATAAACTCATGCTGTAATAAGCGCTCTGGCGACACATACACCAACTTCACTTCACCACGGCGCATAGCGGTAAAATGGCGATGCATGACTTCGCGACTCAGCGAGCTATTAATATACACAGCCGCCACACCGTTCGCCACCAAGGTATCTACCTGATCTTTCATTAAAGAAATCAGCGGCGATACCACTATGGTCAGGCCTGGGCGCAGTAGGGCAGGAATTTGATAACAGATGGACTTACCACCACCTGTTGGCTTAATAACGAGTGCATCGCGCCCAGCAATGGCGGAGTCGATGATCTCTTGCTGGCCATCACGAAAGCTCTGATAGCCAAACACCTGCTGCAACACCGCCAACGGCGTGTCGGGGATGGGAGCGGGATCAGCGTGTTCGATTAAAGAGGTCATGTCAGCCTGCAAGATAAAAGCGGGTAAGTATTGTAAAGCAGGGGGGGCAAACAATGAAGCTCACCGCGCCCATCGCTTATAAGCTTAGCCTGTATCGCATTTTGTTTTGCACAACTTAAGCTAGTCAATATAGGCCAATGCTCGTCACCTTCGCGCTGATCTGGTGCTCTACAGCTGGGATGGCATTAAATAGCGCAAAAAAGCAGTGGTATGCCAAACGCCTTAAACTCTACCTTTAATAAAAAAGCACCGAGTTTCAGGCTTGGTGCTTTTTCGCTTGGTGTTAATTTTTCTTATATCTGACCGCTGAGAGCTTACCGCTTTCTTACAAAGCCTCTAATCGCGCGTAAGCGGTGACCAGCCATTTGCTGCCGCTGCCCTCAAAGTTAACTTGCACGCGGCTATGATTGCCGGCGCCCTCAAAGTTTAACACTATGCCTTCACCAAATTTGGGATGGGTGACGCGCTGACCTAGCTTAAAGCCGGTTTCATTAAAGGTGTCTTGTACCCGATCTTGGCTAAAGCGGCCATTGGGCATGGCACGGCTCACCGTGGCCTTAAGGCGCACTTCATCTAAGCAATCATTGGGCAGCTCTTTTATAAAGCGGCTGGGGCGATGAAACATTTCTTTGCCGTATAAACGACGCGTTTCGGCGTGGCTAATATAGAGTTTGCTCATGGCACGGGTAATGCCCACATAAGCCAAGCGGCGCTCTTCTTCTAGGCGCTGACTTTCTTCTGCCGACTGTTGGCTAGGGAACATGCCCTCTTCTACCCCCACCATAAACACCAGCGGAAACTCTAGGCCCTTGGCCGAGTGCAAGGTCATCAATTGCACCGCATCGGTAAATTTATCGGCCTGACCTTCACCGGCCTCCAGTGCTGCATGAGATAAAAACGCGGACAGCAGCGACATATCGTCATCTTCTGCAGGCGTAAACTGGCGCGTGGCACTGACTAGCTCTTCTAAATTTTCTACTCGAGCTTGAGCTTTTTCGCCACGTTCAGCTTGATACATGGCTTTTAACCCTGAGGTTTCAATCACCCGATCAGTTTGCACATGCAAAGGGAGCTCTCGAGTATCATCTTCGAGTTGATTAATGAGTGCTAAAAAGCGGCTTACCGCAGAAGCTGCACGGCCGGCCAGTATTTTTTCTTCTACTAGTCGCCACGCTGCTTGCCACAGGGTTAGCTCGCGCTCTTTGGCCGCATCGCGTATTAAGCCCAAGGTACGCTCACCTATGCCTCGGGTAGGAGTATTAACCACTCGCTCAAAGGCGGCTTCGTCATCACGATTATTCATCAGTCGTAAATAGGCCAGCGCATCTTTAATTTCTTGGCGCTCAAAAAAGCGCAAGCCGCCGTAAATTCGATAAGGCAACTGCGCCTGAATCAAAGATTCTTCTAATACTCGTGATTGGGCGTTATTACGATACAAAATGGCCGCTTCGCTTAACGCATTGCCTTGGTTATGCCATTGCTTAATGCGCTCAACAACAAAACGAGATTCATCCACTTCGTTAAAGGCGGCATATACAGAGATGGGCTCACCGGCTTCATCTTGAGTCCACAACTCTTTGCCCATGCGCTCGGCATTATTGGCAATTAAAGTATTGGCAGCTTTTAAAATGGTGCTGGTCGAGCGATAGTTTTGCTCGAGGCGGATGGTTTCTGAACCCGGAAAGTCTTGTAAAAAGCGGGCGATATTTTCAACTTTAGCGCCGCGCCAGCCGTAAATAGACTGATCATCATCGCCCACTATCATCACTCTGGCCTGAGTGCCCGCCAGCATCTGTAACCACGCATATTGAATGCTGTTGGTATCTTGAAACTCATCCACCAAAATATGGCGAAAACGGTCTTGATAGTGCGCCAAAATATGCGGTTTATGAAGCCATAACTCATGGGCGCGCAATAACAGCTCGGCAAAATCTACAAGACCCGCACGGTCGCAAGTATCTTGATATACCTGATAAATACGCTGATAAGTTTGCTGTACGGGATCGTGCAATATTTGAATATCTTTAGGCCTTAGACCTTCATCTTTGCGGGCATTAATAAAACCGGAGGCTTGGCGCACCGGCCACTGCTTTTCATCCAAATTCATGCCTTTTAGAATACGACGCAGCAAGCGCTTTTGATCGTCTGAGTCAAGAATTTGAAAGTCTTGGGGCAGCTTGGCATCTAAATGATGAGCGCGTAATAAACGATGAGCTAAGCCGTGAAAGGTACCCAACCATAAGCCAAATAAGCGCCCGCCCAGTAACTCTTCTACCCGGCCACGCATTTCTGATGAAGCTTTATTGGTAAAGGTTACTGCCAAAATCGCCGAGGCAGGTACTTGCTCGACTCGCATTAACCAGGCGATACGATGTACCAGCACCCGGGTTTTGCCACTGCCGGCACCGGCCAGCACCAACATATTTTGTGCTGGGGCGGCCACCGCTTCCCGTTGCTCGTCGTTCATGCCGTCAAGCAGGCTGGATACATCCATTACAACTCCTGAGTTTATTTACAGTATTAAGTGATTATAGCAGCTCTAGCATTTGCTCCAACCGTGTCAGCTCTACGTGGGGCAAACACTGTAAATCATAGGCTGAGCGGCCTTGGTCATTCAGCCAAATGGCTTGGCAGCCAGCGTGTACTGCACCCGCTACATCGGTATTAATATGATCGCCAATATGTAGTATTTCAGAGCGTTGCACGCCAGTTTGCTGGGCAAGACTGTTAAACATATCGGCAGCGGGCTTCATGCGTCCATCAATACCGGCACGCAATACCGTTTTAAAGTAGGGTGCTAAGGCAGTATTTTCTAGAGGGAGATTCCCATTGGTGATCACCGCCAACTGATAACGCTGACCCAATTCAGTCAATACTTTATGGCTAGTTTCTGGCACCGTTATTTTACCGCGCTCATTTAAAAAGCCCTGATAAAACTCATCCGCCATACTCGCCGCTTCAGCCTCCCCCATGCCCTGCTGACGTAACCCCTCGCTAAGTAGGCGCATACGCAATGCGCTTACATTGTGGCTAAGTTCGGGCTCAAGCTGCAAAATTTGCCGTTTAATCGCCGCTAAGTTTTCGCCGCTCAACAACGTTGACTCAGGCCTATGATGTTTTAGCGCCTGTAACAACCAAGCTTCGGCCGCTACTATTACCGGCACGTTATCGTACAAGGTGTCATCTAAGTCGAAACTAATCACCTTTACTTGTGTTAATCGTTTATAAAAACGCATGAAAATCCTTAATACATAAAGCGATAAGCCATCAGCTTTCAGCTGTCAGTTAAGGGCAATATCACAAACATTCAGCTACACCGAACTAATCTTTAGCTGACAGCTTACGGCTGAAAGCTGACAGCTAGCTTTTGTCGCGTTTCGCTCTGGGGTGTGCGTTGTCGTAGGCGTTGGCGAGATGTTGAAAGTCTAGGTGAGTATAAATTTGGGTGGTGGCTAAATCGGCATGACCGAGTAATTCTTGCACCGCGCGTAAGTCGCCGCTGGATTCCAACATATGGGTGGCAAATGAATGGCGTAACTTGTGGGGGTGGATATGGCTGGATAACGACTGTTTACCGCCCCACTCGGCCATGCGTAATTGCACACTACGGTGGCTAATGCGCCGCTGGCGTTGACTCACAAATAAGGCAAACTCTTCACCACCAGCCAAAGTTGGCCGTACAGCCAGCCACTTATGCAGCCACTCTAATGCCATGCGCCCCACGGGTAAAATACGCTCTTTATTACCTTTACCTATTACTCGTACTTGACGTTCTGCAAACTGAATATCACCCACATTTAAGTCGACAAGTTCGGCCAAACGTAAGCCCGATGAATACATTAGCTCCATAATAGCGCGATCGCGCACCGCTAATGGGTCTGACTCATCCATATTCATCAGCTGATGCAGCTCATCAACGTCGAGATTTTTTGGTAATGGCCGACCTTGCTTAGGTGCACTCACGCCGCGAGCCGGGTTGGCTTGTAATTGACCTTGTAAGATCAACCAATCACAAAAGCTGCGTAACGCGCTAAGCTTAGTGGCAATAGAGCGCGGCGATAAGCCTTTTTTATGCATACGCGTGGCAATACCACGCACATGATTAACGGTTAGCGCCGGCCAAGCTGTGAGCGAGAGTTCACTCAGTTGCTCGGCCATATCATTTAAGTTACGGCCATAAGCGCTGCGAGTATTAACGCTTAATTGCCGCTCTACTCGCAGATATTCCAAAAAGCGCTCAATCACGCTCACCAGCTCGTCTTTAGCTCCCCTCGCCTCTTTAGTCACCACTGGGCTCCTGTGCAATAAGTTTGGGAAGTATCTGCGCCAGCACCTCAGCTAACTGGTTAATGAGTAAGGTGTCCATGCCGGTTCCATAATGGCCACCATCGGCACTGCCAAAAGCCAGCAAGCCCATTTCGCCATGATGCCCAATACGAATAAGCGCACAAGAATTGACGAGTGAGTCTTGAAATAAGCGCCGCTTTTCTTCTTTACCCAGTCGCCCTAAATACACCATTTGGCTGCTCATACGCTCTTGATATAAACGCGCTAACGGCTCACTGGCGGTTTTATCAGCCTGCACAAAGGTACGCGCATCTAAAATAAGACGTACGGCAGGCACCCGCAGCTTATCTTGCAGTGTACGACGAATATATGACTCAAGCTCAGTAACGCTGGTGCATTTAAATAACTGCGGTATCAAGTCCATATAGACTCGAAAAATACGCTCGTTATCACTGGCCACCGTCATTAGCTCTGTGATGTCATCTTCTAACTCATAAATGCGCAGCCGCTGTTGTTCTAACTTAGCTTCAACTAACGACAAACTGCCCCTTTGTGCATGAGGCAGGCGTAGTTGTCTAAGTAGGCTTGGGTTGCGTGCAAAAAAATGCGGTTCATCCTGTAAATATTCAGCAATGGTTGCATCATCTAGCGCTACCGCCTCATTCGGGCTGATATCGCTTGCTTGTTCGCTCATAAATTAATGTGTCCGTCATAAACATGTTCAGCCGGCCCCGTCATATACACGGGGTTACCTGGTCCTTGCCAAGCAACAATCAGCTCACCACAAGGGAACTTGACGCTCACTCTGTCTGCCAGTTTCCCCCAGATCATACCCATTATTGCTGCGGCACAGGCGCCTGTGCCATGCGACCGAGTTTCACCTGTACCACGCCCGTGCACCCTGAGTTTAATTTCGCGAGCATTAATAATTTGCATAAAGCCGACATTAACGCCAGACGGAAAACGCTCATGATCTTCTAATTCAGGGCCAAGGCTGGCAATGGAGCAGGTATCAATATTGTCCACTTCAATAACACAATGCGGATTGCCCAATGACACCACGCCACAAAGTACCGTTTGCAAAGCGGAGGGAACCAAGTAGGTTTTTTCGGCCTTTTGCGCCTTAAAAGGAATTTTCCCTGGCTCAAACTCTGGCACACCCAGATTGACCGTCACCTTATGATCTTTTTCAAGCTGTAATATGATGCTGCCTTTTTGGGTGCTCATACTAATGCGGTCTCTATGAATCAAGCCCTTAGCACGAACAAAACGAGCAATACAGCGCGCCCCATTACCACATTGCTCAGACTCGCTACCATCGGCGTTAAATATACGATAGTGAAAATCAAGATCGGGATCATAAGGTGGCTCAACCAGCAATAACTGATCAAAACCAATACCAAAATGACGATCGGCTAATTGCCTAATCACCTCGGGATTAAAGAATACCTTTTGGGTGACGGCATCGACGACTACAAAGTCATTGCCAAGCCCCTGCATTTTGGAAAATTGGATCACAAAGCTCCCCTCAGGATGCTGGTAATAAGCTTTCGTTATGCCATAAATCCGCTAATACTTCGCGTTCACGCACCACAAAGGCCTGATCGCCATCCACCATCACTTCCGCTGCACGCGGGCGGCTATTATAGTTAGAGGCCATCACAAAACCGTACGCACCTGCTGAACGTACTGCTAACAGGTCACCTTCGGTAATGGCTAGTTCGCGATCTTTACCAATAAAGTCACCGGTTTCACAGATAGGACCCACTACATCATAAACATCAGAGGGACGCTCTAAGGTTTTATCGACGGGAATAATCGCCTGCCAAGCGCTGTAGAGAGCTGGGCGAATTAAATCATTCATAGCAGCATCAACAATGGCGAAGCTTTTATCTTCATTGGGCTTTAAGTGTTCAACTCGAGTCAATAATACCCCGGCATTAGCAGCAATAGCGCGACCAGGTTCAAGCACTAAAGTGAGATCACGCCCAGCTAACTTGGCTTTTACCTGCTCAACATAATCTTTGGGCTCAGGTGGTGTTTCATTGTCATAACGCACCCCTAAACCACCGCCAACATCTAAGTGCTTAATGTGAATTTCGTCAGCAGCTAAACTATCAATTAGCACTAACAATTTATCTACAGCTTCTAAGAAAGGCGCAACTTCCGTTAATTGTGAGCCGATATGACAATCTAGGCCATGAATATCAAGGTGCTCCATGGCCGCTGCTTGGCGATAAATATCTTGCGCTTGCTCAATAGGGATACCAAACTTATTTTCTTTTAAGCCAGTCGAAATATAAGGGTGGGTGCCCGCATCTATGTCGGGGTTAACACGAATAGAAATTGGCGCTTTACGACCCATACGCCCCGCTACTTCGTTAATACGAGCCAACTCGGCAATGGATTCGACGTTGAAGCAAAAAATATTGTGCTCCAGTGCAAACTCAATTTCATCAACACGCTTACCCACGCCCGAGAAGACCACTTTACCGGCGTCGCCACCGGCTTCTAGCACACGACATAGCTCACCTTTAGAGACAATATCAAACCCCGAACCTAGACGGGCTAGCACGTTAAGCACTGCTAGGTTAGAGTTAGCTTTAACGGCATAACAAACCAGATGCTCAATATCACCGCAAGCACTATTAAAAGCATGCCAGTGGCGCTCGAGTGTTGCACGGGAGTATACATAAAGCGGCGTACCGTGTTGCTCGGCTAAGCGGCTTAAATCGCAGGCTTCACCATAAAGGCGGCCATCTTCCTGATAGTTAAAATAATCCAAGGTGTTTTCCTTTATGACTGCTGGGTTTGAGGTTGGGGTGACTCAGCTTCTGGCAGTGTTAACGGCCCTTTAAGACCGCATGCCAACAAACTTAGGCACAGCGCAACCAGTGCGGTTAATTTAAATATGTTCATAGGATGACTGTGAATATGTATCTAGGCTCTTATAATCTCATCCACACTCTCAAAAGCAATAGGAAGCAGACGATGAACGATAGTGAATTCCATGCCTTGGCAGATGCCATTTATCAGCATATAGAAGAACGCATCGATGACAGCGGTGTAGACATCGACTGCGAAACCATAGGTGGCGTTATGACGCTAACCTTTGAAAATAATATAAAGTTTGTAATTAATCGCCAAGAACCGCTCCACCAAATTTGGTTAGCCACCCGAGAAAACGGTCACCATTTTGCGCTACAAGGTGACCAGTGGATTGATAATCGCCAAGGTCACGAGTTACTTAGCTGGCTTAGCTTACAAGCCGAGCGCCAAGGTGACACTCCCCTTGCGCTCTAGCTTGTAGAATGCCGACGGCTCCCCTAAGGGAGCCGCTTTACTTACAGCTTTTATAGGGCAGAACACTTTGCTGTCCCTGTTTGGTGACAATTTCATAATACTGCGGCAAGTTAAAGTGAGCAAAACGACTTTGCCCCTCGGCTTGCTGGTTAGAGGTATAAAAACGATTAATACTTTGCACTAACTCGTCTTTACTCCCCGATACCTGACGGTAAACTTCGGCTCGATTCGCTTCATCTAAAATGTATAAGTTATAGTCACAGCCACTATCTTCAAAGAAAAACTGCATCAAGCCTTCACTAGCATAAACATCTACTACTTCAGGTACGGGTTTACCTGCTTGTTGATCAAGGCGTAATACTTTATCAGCCAAAGGGGGAATAATTGCTTGGCCACTCACAGCACGCTTTTGCACACTGACACCACGCCGCTCAAAGAAAATACTGTGCTCTTCACTGCCAAGCAATAAGGTTTTAACACTGCTATTTTGCTCTCGCGTTAAGCGCAAGCTAATACACTCTTTTAATAACTGCTCGAAACGGGTGCGGATCAGGCTGCGAAAGTTCAGGCTATAACAAAACACCTGCAGACTTTCTGGCGGTGTGGCGCCTTGATGCATTTTACCCAAGATAGTGATAAGCGCGTCAATCACGGCCATAGGGCTCGAAAAATGTAACGAACGAATTTCATCCCAAGAGTTGCGATATAATACATCCACCGAGCCCACTAAGTTTTCTAGCTGCTTACCAAAGCTAAAAGGGTCACTGGTTTTGGCATTAAACTCAATAAAACGCCGGCGCCATTCTGTGGTGGGGTCTTGCTCTAAATTAAGAAAGATACCTAACTGGCGTACTTCACAGGGGCGACTGAGGGCGATATTGCTAGGAGAAGGAGCTCGCACCGGAAAGCTCTGTGCGAGATCACGACCAAATTCTTGTAAGTGTTGTAAGTTAACGTCTGTATCTTGGTTGAATAGCTGCAGCTGGGTGTCTTGGGTTAATAAGCCATTAAAATGTACCCATGCCACTAACTTACTCACATAACCACTGTACTCTAGTGGTCTATGACCAATTAGCGCTTTGGGTGCTAAGCTCTGCTTATACAAATACCAACCTGCTTTATGCAGCCGCCCTTTAGGAACCTGCACCAAACTGATATTTTTCTCTGCTAAGTCGGGGGCAATTCTTAAGTTTATGAGCTGAACTTTACCCGGTAAGTTTTCGAAGGCGGCATAGAGTTTGCGAGATAAGATACCAATATCTTCAGGGTTAATTGACTCGCTAATATTGTTGCGCCGAGCAAATTGGATCAGGTTACGATAACTGTGCATTAGTGCTTCTAATAACTCAGCATATACCTGCTTTACCTGCTCTACTTTCCAGTTAGCTC
Organism: Oceanisphaera pacifica; assembly: GCF_017498065.1. Classification (GTDB taxonomy): domain Bacteria; phylum Pseudomonadota; class Gammaproteobacteria; order Enterobacterales; family Aeromonadaceae; genus Oceanimonas; species Oceanimonas pacifica. Next base: position 60,508 of record NZ_JAGDFX010000017.1, read on the forward strand.
GATTATTAAGCAGAGCAACATCTGCTTCTGTCCACCCCCAAGCAGCAACCAGCTGATTAATTTGCTCAACACGCCAAGTATTAGGCCCGTTATGAACCTTAAAGAAATCTAAATCCTCAGATACTTTTACATAAAAACAGCGACGCACCAGTTGCAGCCGCTTTTCATCACCAATGGATTTAAGATACAAGGTCACTTTTTCGAGCATCAACATATAGTGGTCTTGGCGCTCATCTAGCCGGTCGGCGGTTTGAAAGTGTGCTTTTAAATGGCGGCATAATAACTGAGTGTTAGGATACTCGTGAGAGTAGGCTTCCATTAATATCGTCTTTAGCACCGCTTTGTAGGGCGAGTCGATACTTTTATAGAGTTGCCACAGTGCTGAGCCAAAGTACTCTTCTGCCGGAATCCGGTCAAAGCCCCCCAAGTCTAACCATTCATCATGATTGAGCGTGCCATTGGCAAATTGCTCGGCTATAAAGTCATCATAATCAGGCCCAAGTTTACCCGGGGCAAACATCCATGCCAGCCGCTTACCCGCAATACACAAGTGACTGCGATAAAATTCATCCAACAATAATAAGTGCTGAGCGCTGCCACAACTTTCGCCTTGCACCGACTGCTGATTATGAGTGCGAAATTTATTATCGGGGATTAAAAATAAATTTAGTTCTACTTGGCGCTGCTCGGCCCACTGAGAAATCAACAAACATTTTTGCTGTAACCCAGCCACTCGCTCCGCATCCATGGTATGAGAATAACAAACCCATACATCTAAGTCTGACTCGCGGCTTTGGCCAATAGAAGAGGTGCTGCCCATCGAATATAAACCAAATATTTCATTATGGCTGGGGGCTAAATCTTGGTGATTATCGGCGGCTTGGCAGAGTTCGTTAATAAACTCTTGCTGGCGTTCATTAGGAAAGAAGTAACATACACCCACAGGAACATTACCTGGCACATAGCCCGGTAATAAGGGATGGTTATAATGCAGCAACACTGGCAGTAATTGAAATACTTGCTGGCCATAACGACTCATTACCGCGAGCGCATGAGCATGTTTTTGCTGATTAAATCGATCACATTGCTTTATAAGCTGGTGAAAATTCGCGTACAAGGGCATAGGCCTTTGGTGGACCGACACAGACCAATATAGGTCAAAGTGTGATCATGGTAGCAATTTGCTACTGTTTGAACAATATATGGCACTGTTTGAGTTAGCACTATTATCCCAAACCCACTTTCTCCCCTGTAATGCCTGCACAGGGATGATAATATCACTTTATTATGGACATAAGAGAAGAGTTTAAAATGGCAAATCGCACCATCCGCATCGCTACCCGTAAGAGTATGTTGGCCCTGTGGCAGGCTCAAGATGTTAAAACGCGGCTTGAACAGCTGCACCCCCACATTACCGTTGAGCTGGTGCCAATGACCACCAAGGGTGATGTGTTATTAGATACTCCCCTCGCCAAAATTGGCGGCAAAGGTTTGTTTATTAAAGAGTTAGAACAGGCCATGTTGGAAGGTAGAGCTGATATTGCCGTACACTCCATGAAAGATGTACCGGTGGAGTTTCCTGAAGGTTTAGGCTTAACGGTGATTTGCGAGCGTGACGATCCTCGTGATGCCTTTGTGTCAAATAATTACACTCATCTAGAACAACTCCCCGCAGGTGCAGTAGTAGGAACCGCAAGCCTGCGCCGCGAATGCCAAGTACGCGCTCGCTACCCACACTTAGAAGTTAAAATGCTGCGTGGTAATGTGCAAACTCGCCTGCGCAAGCTTGATGAAGGCCAGTATGACGCCATTATTTTAGCCTCCGCAGGCCTAAAGCGCTTAGAGCTACAAGAGCGTATAGCCGGCTTAATGAGCCCAGAAGACAGCTTACCCGCGAATGGCCAAGGGGCGGTCGGTATCGAATGTCGTTTAGATGATGCCGAGTTACTTGAACTATTGGCGCCTCTGGATCATCACGAAACGCGCCTACGAGTAGAAGCCGAGCGCGCCATGAATCAAGGCTTACAAGGCGGCTGCCAAGTACCCATTGGTTCTTATGCCGAGCTGCAAGGTGACCAAATTTGGTTACGTGGTTTAGTCGGTCGCCCCGACGGCACCGAAGTGATTTATGAAGAAGCCACCGGCCCTGCTACCCAAGGGAAAACAATAGGTGCCGAGATGGCTAAGCGACTATTAGCTCGTGGAGCCGATAAGATTTTAGCCGAGGTATATCAAGCATGATCCCACTGGTGGTTCGCCCAGAGCCTCAAGCAACAAGCTTGAGCCAGGCCTTATGTGCGGCTGGCCACCAGCCAGTCTCGACGCCGTTACTTAGCTTTATTGAAGGAAGGGAATTAGCGCAACTTCCTCAGTTGCTGGGTCAGTTATCGGAACACGATTATGTGATAGCAGTCAGCGTACACGCAGTCGATTTTACCGATAATGCGCTACAAGAATATCATTTAACTTGGCCTAGTGTGCACTATATTGCAGTAGGTGAAGCCACCGGTAATGCCTTTACCAAGGTGGGTGTTACCGGTGCGGCGGTTCCTGATGATCCTCGCTCTGAAGGCATTATTGCGCTACCGGGATTAGAGCTGCTAGCCGGCCGCCGGGTAGTAATTTTACGCGGTGACGGTGGGCGGCATATGATAGCGCCCACCTTGACCGAGAGAGGCGCACATGTCGATTATTGTGAGGTATATCGCCGTCAATATAGTTCAGACCCAAATGACAGCTTCGTTAAAAGCTGGCAGAGTAAGCAAGTGGACAGTATTATTATCACCAGTGGGGGTTTGCTGAATCACATTGTTCAGCTAGCAACCAACAACCATGCAAAGGACTGGCTGCTAAGCCGTTTATTGATTGTTCCCAGTATCCGCGTAGTGTTAGAAGCCAAGGCGCTGGGTTTCACTCAGATCATAAATGCAGAAGGTGCATCCAATCAGGCCCTGATTGCCGCTCTGGATGAGAGGACACGCAATGACAGATAAAACTGATAATAACCAAGAGCATAAAAAATCATCTCTCGAGAATAACGATCAACAAGGTGTAGCAAGCTCGGCGTCTGAGCAAGCAAAGCTTAAGTCGCAAAGCGCTACGCCTAACGAAAAAGTGCCCGAGTCAAAGGCAACAGAGCCCGAGCCCAAAAAGTCTGCCTCACCAAAAGCCACGGTTCCCCCATCGTCTGAGCCGACTAAAGCGTCATCATCGGGCAAGGTGTTGGCGATTGTTGCCATTATTATTGCGATTATATTAGCTGCTGTACTTTACTGGCACGGTCATAATCAGTCATTGGAGCAAGCTCAAAAAATTGAGCAACTTCAACAACAGATGAGCCAACAACAGCAGCAACTGCAAGACTCGCTACAGACAGCCGAAAGTAAGCAAGCTAAGCAGCTAGCCAATGTAGCCAGCCAGCAAGACAGCCTCAATGAGCGTATTGAAGGCGTCTCACGCAAGGTATTAGATCTTGATAGTAAACGCCCTAACGACTGGATGTTGGCAGAAGCTGAGTATTTAGTTCGTATGGCGGGCCGTAAGCTCTGGTTAGAGCAAGATGCCGTGGCTGCCGCCATGATGTTAGCCAACGCTGATGAACGCCTTGCGGCAATAAACGATCCAAGCTTAGCGCCAATTCGCCGTGCTTTAGCCAGCGATATTGCCAGCATTAAGTCGGTTAAAAAAGTGGATCGCGAAGGCTTTGTTATCAAGCTTAATAGCCTGATTGAACAGGTTGATAAGCTCAGCTTAGACGGTGTCATTATGGCTCGCGCCGAAGAGCCAGACTTTAGCGTATCTGAGTCGGTTGGCGACTGGAAAGACAACTTAAAGAAAAGCTGGGCCAGCTTTAGCGATGAGTTTGTTACCGTGCGCCGTCGAGATGGCAATGTACAAGCGTTGTTATCGCCACAGCAACACTGGTATTTAAACGAAAATCTTAAAGGTAAGTTGTTACAAGCCCAGTTGGCCGTATATCGCGAGCAGCAAGAGATTTATGACAGCTCTCTCGCACAATCGGCTCAGTGGTTACAAGAATACTTTGCTGATGACAGTGTGCGCCAAGCCATGCTTGAACAACTAGAGCAACTAAACGACAAGCAAATTAATGTGGATTACCCTGAGCAACTCACCGCACAAGGTAGTTTAAAGCAACTGCTTGATGACAGGCTACAACGCCTATTAACCGGCCAGTAAGGGGAAGTCTATGATCCGTCTTGCGATTATCATCGTCATTCTGGCTGCCGGCCTTATCATAGGCCCAGATATTAGCGGTCAGCAGGGCTATATGCTGTTAGCTTTAGGTGATTACACCATTGAAACCACTGCCACTATATTTTTTATTAGCATAATATTGTTCTATGTTGCACTACTGGTTATTGAGTGGTTATTAGGTCGCATTCTAGGCATGGGACATAAAACGCGGTACTGGTTTGTAAGTCGCCGCCGCCGTAAAGCACTTAATTACACCCAAAGTGGTATGCAGGCGCTGGTGGCAGAAGATTATGCCGTTGCCGAAAAAATGCTGCTAAAAGGCACCAAAGGCAATGATTTAGCATTGTTGAACTACCTAAATGCTGCCACCGCTGCTCAGGAATTAGGCCATGATACTAAGCGTGACGACTATTTACGTCTAGCCCAAGAGCAAAACCCTGATGCTGGTTTAGCCGTGGGCCTAACGCAAACTCGCCTACAGTATCAACATGGACAATTAGAGTTAGCACTCGCAGGTGTGCAACAGCTAAGCCAAGAATATGGTAACCACCCCGCTTTGCTTAAGTTGCAAAAAGACATTTACTTAGCAACCGGCCAATGGCAGCCGCTAATAAGTACACTAGATACTTTGGCCAGCCAAGGCTTGATTGAAACCACTGAGCAAGAAGCGCTCAAGCAACAAGCGTATGTCGGCTGGTTTAATGACACAGCCACAACTAATGGCAGTGCTGGTTTAATCGCCTTGTGGCAAGGTTTATCTCGTAAAGAGAAGTATCACGTCGATATTCTAGTACCGTTATGCGAGCGTTTAATTACATTAAATGCCGATAAAGATGCCTTACAGTTGTTATTGGACGGCTTAAGTAAGAAAACCGATCCCCGCCTGTTAGCTTGCATGGCTCAGTTACAGCTAGAAGATTATCACCCGCTGTTAGCTACGCTAGAAAAGAAAGCCAATAAAGAGCCATCGGCCGAGCTACATTCAACTTTAGGTCAGCTGTATCTAAAAGACCATAAGCCAGAACAAGCCGAGCAACACTTACAACAAGCGATTGCCCTACAAGCCTGCGCTAATGATTACCTGTTATTGGCTAAGCTTGCCGAGCAACGCCAAGACGTGGCTCAAGCCAACGAGTACTATCGCCATAGCTTGGGGTTAACAACCGCAGTGGCACTGGTTACGCCTGAGACAGCCCCTGAAACGGAATCTGAAACAGAGCCCGAAACAAAGCAGAAAGCGATAACTGGTTAAAACTGACCGCTATAAAAACCAAAAAGGAGCCGCAAGGCTCCTTTTTTATTTACTGCGAATAAATTCACCCCAATAAAGTACTCTTTTTAGATCTTACTTATTAAGTGTTTGTCTTGGCTGATAGCTTACAGCTGACGGCTGACAGCTGCCTTTAACCTTTGTAGAGCTTAATTAGCGTCGCGGGATCTCGCTCTAAAAAGCCTTTACTGCCATGTTGGCGCATCAACTGCGCTGCCAAGCCAGACATAGGTACGGCTGTGCCCTCTTGCTTGCTTTGACTAACTGCCATATCTAAGTCTTTTAATAGCGTGCGCACATGCCACTTAGGATCTGGGTCTAACTCTGCCGCCATTAGTGGGCCAGTGATCTGCATCGGCTTAGAATCAGCAAAACCACCGGCTAATGCATCAGGAATCTTTTCCGCATCCACACCACAAGCCTTAGCCAACGCCGTCATCTCGGCCAAGACCATTAAGTTACAGCCCACTATCATCTGATTACAAACTTTAGTCACCTGACCGGCACCGACAGGACCCATGTGGGTTACGCGCTGTGATAAAGGAGCTAACAATGGCTGAATGCGCTCAATATCAGCCGCCTCGCCACCACACATAATGGCTAAGGTACCTTGCTCTGCGCCAGCCACGCCACCAGAAACCGGCGAGTCGACCCAGTTCATACCACAACGCTCTTTTAGCTTGGCAGCAAAGTCACGCGTGGCTTGGGGGGCTGAACTAGAAAAATCAACCAATAGTTGATCAGCACAGCCAAATTCACTCACCCCAGCATTACCAAATACCACTTTCTCAACAACCTCGGTGTTAGCCACACATAACAACACCACATCTACTTGCTTAACCAAGTCACCAATACTGCCAGCAACGCTCGCTCCAGCAGCTTTCACTTCGGCTAACTTGTCTGGGCTACGGTTCCATACCGACACCTCAAAACCAGCCTGCAGCAAGCGCTGTGTCATCGGCTTACCCATCAATCCTATTCCGATAAAGCCCAGTTTCATTATTCCCTCTCCCTGTTGGCCATATTGTTAGTCTGGTAATAACAAATTCTGCGGTCCATAGCCAAACACTACCGACTCTGTCGGTATTTTATCCCAATACAGCCACGACGACATAGCTTGATACCCCACGTCTTACCACCCTAATCACACCCATCAGTATTCGACCAACAATTGAAATTAAAATAGTTTTTTTAAAACTGTGCCACTTACACTAGACGTACCTTACACACTGCGATATAATCGGCACAGGGCACAGCTTTTAGTTCTAGATGTCTATTTTTTCAGACCTTTTAGTTCCTTAATTGGCATACACACCCAGAGACGTTCGTCTCCGCCCGAATCTGTATACGAATTTTATCTGAAACAGTTTTACATTTTTCAAGCAAATCAATACTCGCAGGCTATAAACTGCAGCGGTTGATAAATCGACTCCGTCCCCTGACCTGTGCCTGCGCACGTGGACTTTCGAGAGCATTCTGCTATTTTCAGTTTATAACCCTGTTCGTCAGGGAAACCGGCTGATATTTCGGTGCCGGAGCTGTGTTGGGATCATAAAAAGGTATTTGATGGCATGACAGTTTTCTCTTATATGCCCCTAAAACAACGGGCAGTCGTGGATTCAGGGCATCGTTTTGATTCCGGCCGTCACTGGGCGGCCTCCTTAACATTGGGGTTTGGCGCCCGCACGGACGGTGACACCACCATCACCAGCATGATCAAAGCTCATCATTTTGGCCCCTTGCGCGTGCAGAGACCCTTTTATCCAGAAGGCCGTGACGGCTGTAGTCATGTGTACCTGTTGCACCCGCCTGGTGGTCTGGTCAGTGGCGATGCACTCAGCGTTAATGTCACAGTAGCGACAGGTGCCCACGCCCTGTTAACCACGCCTTCTGCCAATAAGCTTTATAAAGCCGACAGTAACGGAGTCGCCTGGACTCAGCACACCCACCTAAAAGTGGCTGATGGCGCTACGCTGGAATGGTTACCTCAGGAAACTCTGGCTTTCGACGGCTCCCGGGGCGAGCAAACCTTTATTATTGAGTTGGAAGACAATGCAAAATGTCTGGGCTGGGAAATTCTTGGCCTCGGTCGTCCTGCCAGCGAGTTGCCGTTTGTCAGTGGCCAACTCGAACAACGCTTTCAGGTTACCCGCAATGGCCGCCCCTTGTGGTTAGAGCGTCAATCTCTAGACCCCTGCCATCGCCGGTTCGCCGGAAAGTGGGGACAGGGCGGGGCCACAGTACACGCTACCTTGTGGGCAGTTGGTCTAGCCGACCCCGCTGAAGCCATAGCAGCAATACGTGCACAGCTGCCCGCCAACTGTCGCTGGGCGGCGACTTATCGCCGAGGTGTACTGTTAGTTCGTTACCTCGGTCATGAACGCAACGAAGTATGGGATTTGTTTCAACAGGCGCGCGTCATTTTGCGCCCGCGGCTGACCGGACACGAGGCCACCGTGCCTAGGATATGGCTGACCTGATTATTCACGCCAAAGCAGCTGCTTTGGCGCCGATCTGCGCCTATGCTTGTTCAATGGCATAGGCCATCAATACAGAACGTCGACGACTACGGAGTTAGCGATGGAATTAACACCAAGAGATAAAGACAAATTGCTGTTGTTTACAGCGGGGCTGCTTGCCGAGCGCCGCAAGGCCAAAGGCCTCAAGCTGAACTACCCTGAATCAATCGCACTGATCAGTTGCTTCATCATGGAAGGTGCTCGCGAGGGTCGCACCGTGGCGGACATGATGAGTGCCGGCCGTGAAGTACTGACCCGTGACGATGTCATGGAAGGCGTGCCTGAGATGATTCAAGATGTACAGGTCGAAGCCACCTTTCCTGACGGGACCAAGCTGGTCACCGTTCATCACCCCATAGTCTGAGGAGACTCGCCATGATCCCCGGTGAATATCAGCTGCAGCGTGATGACATCGAACTGTGCGTCGATCGTGACAGCATTACCATCAGTGTCGCCAACACCGGCGACCGCCCAGTACAGGTCGGCTCCCATTATCACTTTGCCGAGACTAACCCAGCGTTACGATTTGATCGCAAAAAAGCCTATGGCCATCGCCTGGGCATTGCGTCAGGCACGGCTATTCGTTTTGAACCGGGCCAGACCCGCGATGTTCCTCTTATACCGTACTCTGGCCTACGCCACATCTACGGTTTTCGTGGCGAGGTCATGGGGCCTCTGGACAAGAACCCGAAGAAGGGAGCAGTAAAATGAGAATTTCCCGTCAAGCCTATGCGGACATGTATGGCCCAACGACCGGTGACAGGATCCGCCTGGGCGATACCGAATTGTGGATCGAAATAGAACACGACCATACCCATTACGGCGAAGAAGTCATGTTTGGTGGCGGTAAGGTCATTCGTGATGGCATGGGTCAGAGCCAGCGTTGTGACGATGCGGTCATGGACACGGTGATCACCAACGTCATCATCATCGACTGGTGGGGCATTGTTAAGGCCGATGTGGGCTTGAAGCATGGCCGCATCGCCGCCATCGGCAAGGCCGGTAACCCAGATACCCAGCCCGATGTCGACATAGTGATCGGTGCCGGTACCGAAATTATCGCCGGTGAAGGCCGCATCCTCACCGCAGGCGCGGTCGACACCCACGTGCATTACATTTGCCCGCAGCAGGTCGATGAAGCCCTGATGAGTGGCCTGACCACCATGATAGGTGGCGGCACCGGGCCGGCGACCGGCTCTGTCGCCACCACGCACACCCCCGGCCCCTGGCATCTGGGCAAGATGATGCAGGCGGTGGATGATTTGCCGATCAACATCGGTTTTCTCGGCAAAGGCAGTGCCAGTACCCCGGAAGCGCTGGAGCAGCAGGTCAAGGCCGGAGCCATGAGCCTGAAAATCCACGAAGACTGGGGCGCTGCACCGGCTTCCATCAGCAATGCGCTGGACGTGGCCGATCGCTACGACATCCAGATTGCCATTCACGCCGACAGCCTGAACGAGTCCGGTTTTGTGGAGGACACCCTTGAGTCTTTCAAGGACAGGTGTATTCACACCTACCACACCGAAGGGGCCGGGGGGGGCCACGCGCCCGATATCATTACCGCCTGTGCACTGCCCAACGTCTTGCCGTCGTCTACCAACCCGACGCGCCCTTACACCATCAACACCGTCGATGAACATCTCGACATGCTGATGGTCTGCCACAACCTGGATCCGAACATTCCGGAAGACGTGGCTTTTGCCGATTCGCGGATCCGCCGCGAGACCATCGCCGCCGAGGACATTCTCCACGACATGGGGGTCATTTCGATGATCTCGTCGGACTCCCAGGCCATGGGCCGGATTGGTGAGGTGGTATGTCGCACTTGGCAGACCGCGCACAAAATGCGTCTGCAGCGCGGCTTGCTGCCGGAAGATCAGGAGCGGGGCACCGACAACTTCCGAGTGAAGCGCTATGTCGCCAAATACACCATCAATCCGGCGATAACCCACGGTGTAGGCCACGAAGTCGGCTCCATCGAAATCGGCAAGCTGGCGGATCTGGTGTTGTGGCGGCCCCCCTTCTTCGGGGTCAAGCCAGAACTAGTGCTTAAAGGCGGCATGATCGCCGGTGCGGCAATGGGTGATCCTAACGGCTCTATTTCCACGCCACAGCCGGTACATTACCGCCGCATGTTTGGCGCCTATGGTCGGGCGGCGGCGGCAACTCGGATGACCTTTGTCAGCCAAGCTGCCATGAACACCGGACTGGAGGAAAAGCTGGGGCTGAAGAGTCCGCTGGTGGCGGTGAAAAATGTCCGCCAGGTGCGTAAAGTCGATATGAAGCTGAACGACGCCTGTCCGAAACTGACGGTGGACCCGCAAACTTACGAGGTGCACGCCGACGGCGTTCTGTTGACCTGTGAGCCCCTGTCTGAAGTACCACTGGCCCAGCGTTATCACCTATTCTGAACCGCTTGCAAGGATATATAGATGCTTGAATTAATAAAAAGAATCGACAGCAATACTCAAGCCGAGGTGCAGGATACCCTGACCTTGCCCTACGAGCTGCGCATTCGTGGCCGCCTGAAGGCAGTGACCGATAACGGCCGCGATGTCGGCCTCTTCCTCGATCGTGGTCCCGTACTGCGTCACGGCGACCTATTGCAGGCCAGCAGCGGCGAAGTGATCCGTGTTTGTGCCGCCGACGAGCCGGTCGCCACCGCCTACATCGAAAACGGTCTGCCGCTGGCACGACTGTGCTACCACTTGGGTAACCGCCACGTGTCCCTCGCCCTTGGCGCAGATGCGGACGGCCGCCATTGGGTACGCTTCCCGCCGGACTACGTACTGGAAGAGCTGGCGGAGCTGCTGGGGGCCACCCTGAGCCACCACGAGGCGCCGTTTGATCCGGAATCCGGTGCTTACGCACAGGCCGGTCGTGAGCACGCTCATTCTCATGCTCACTCTCACGGGCATGATCACGATCACTCCCATGGGCACTCTCATGACGACGACCATAATCATGCACACTGAGAGCCAGCCAGTCGTGGCCAGCGATCTGGCGCTGCTGGGGCTGATGCAACTGATCAGCCCGGCCCTGCCGATTGGTGCCTTCGCCTGGTCTCAGGGGCTGGAAAGCGCCTTCGAGCTGGGCTGGGTACGCAACGAGCAGGAGCTAGGCGAGTGGCTGGAAGGGGTACTCGACGATGGCCTGACCCGCTGCGAATTACCCCTGCTGGCACGGCTGCAGAACTGCTGGGCCAAAGGCGACGGCGAGGGGCTGACATTCTGGAACGACTGGCTGCACGCCAACCGCGAAACCGCCGAGCTCAGCGATGAAGACACGCGTTTGGGGCTGGCCTTGACCCGCTTGCTCACTAGCCTGTCACTGCAACCGCAAGCCGAGCTGGGGCATGCCCCACTGCCGGAAGAGCCCGGTTACGTCACCATGTTTGCCTGGGCAGCACACCAGCGGCAGGTGCCGGTGCGCCAGACTTTGCTTGGCTTTGTCTGGGGCTGGCTAGAAAACCAGCTCGCGGTGGCGTGCAAAGCCATGCCTCTGGGGCACACAGCCGCGCAACGCCTGAACGAGCAACTGCGCCCCAAAATGGTGGCTGGGGTTGAAACCGCATTGGCGTTAACCGACGAGCAACTGGGCCCGATTCTGCCGGGGCTTGCCCTTGGCAGTGCCCAGCATGAAACCCAGTATTCACGATTATTCCGAAGCTAATCGCTTCGACCACACTGAAGGAAAAGTCGCAATGAAACATTGTTTACGAATAGGCGTAGGTGGCCCGGTAGGTTCCGGAAAAACCGCTTTGTTACGCCAGTTGTGCAAGGCATTGAAAGACCACTACAACATCGCCGTGGTTACCAACGACATCTACACCCGTGAAGATGCCGACTTTCTGCTGAAGCACGACGCCCTGCCGGCAGATCGCATTCTCGGCGTAGAAACCGGCGGCTGTCCACACACCGCTATTCGCGAAGATGCCTCCATGAACCTAGCGGCGATTGATGACCTGCAAAGTCGTCACCCCGACCTGGAGTTGGTGCTGGTGGAATCCGGCGGCGACAACCTGGCAGCCACCTTCAGCCCGGAGTTGTCTGACCTGACTCTGTACGTGATCGACGTCTCCGCCGGCGACAAGATCCCCCGTAAAGGCGGCCCTGGTATCACCAAGTCTGATTTACTGATTATCAACAAAATCGACATTGCCGAATACGTGCATGCTTCGCTGGATGTAATGGAACGAGACTCCAAAAAAATGCGCGGCGAACGCCCATTCATCTTCGCCAACCTGTATGACGGCGTTGGCCTGGAAGAAATTATCAGCTTCATTCTGAAGCAGGGCATGTTGCCCGAGCGTCGGCCCGGAAAAATCGGCAGCACCAGCTGATTACCCAAATCTTAGTTAAAAAAGTAATCAATAACCTAATAGTAAAATGTATAAATTAACGGAGAACACCATGAACAAAATGACCAAGTTACTGATGGCAGTGGGCCTAATGCTAACCACCACAGTCGCCTTCGCCCACCCCGGCCATGGCATACTGCATACCCACAACGATTTTCTCAATGGTTTGCTACATCCTATGATGGGCATTGACCACCTGCTGGCCATGGCCGCCATCGGTTTCTGGAGCTTCCGCCAGAGCACCACCATGAGAAATGGCACCCCCCTGTTTGTGGTAGGTGGCATGATAGTGGGCGCGGCTCTGGCCTGGGGCGGCCTGAATTTGGCCGGTGTGGAAACCGGCATCGCCATGTCGGTACTGCTGGCCGGCGTACTGATCGCTACCATGGCCAAGCTACCCACCGCCATTGGCGGCACCCTGGTCACCTTGTTCATGATTACCCACGGCTACGCCCATGGTACCGAAATGACTGCTGGCGCTAACTTGCTGTCTTACATGGTCGGTTTCGTTATTGCCACCCTGGCCATTACCTTTGCCGGCCGTTACCTGGGTGCTGCCATGCAGAAAGCCGACAACCGTATTACCCGTACCTTAGGTGGTGTAGTTGCAGTAATTGGTGGTGTACTGGCTGCTGGTTGAACCCCGCTGAAACCGTAAGCTGCCCACAGGGCAAGTCCAACAAGCCGCACGGACTTCGTGCGGCTTTTTAAGTTTAGGGGCCCCATATTGAATCATTATCCGCTCTGAATGAGCCAAAAAGACAGATAGTGGAACCAAGTCAAACTGAAACCCAGTTAACTTTATACAAACAGGAGTTATATCGATATGAGTAACATTATTATCAAACGCTCGATAAACACAGAACAGGCACCAATAAATTCTGTATCTACACAGTCCGTTGCCTTCTCTCATTACAATAATATTTCGGCTCAATTGCCCGTTTCACCTGATACCGGTGAAATTGTGGCTGTTGATATTACTGCTCAGGCAAAACAGTGCTTTGAGAACATCAAGGCCATTGTAGAAAACATCGACCACGTGATGGACGATGTAGTCAAAATCAATATTTTTCTGAAGAACATAGCGGACATTGACGCTGTCGATGCCGTATATGCCAGCTTCTTCCAGAACTACCTTCCCGTACGAACGACAGTCGCAGTCGATGCTTTACCACTGGAAGGAGCCCTGCTGCAGGTGGATGCCCTGATCTCGAACGGTGAAGGGACCACTCCACAAGCGCCTTGCGATTTGGTCAAGGTGGCCAAAAACACGGAAAACGCACCGGTCAGCCCGACTTCTACCCACACGGTAGCGTTTTCTCACTACAACAATATATCCGCTCAATTACCTGTGGACCCAAAAACGGGTGAGCTGATAACGGGTGGGGTAAAAGAGCAAACCGCGCAGTGCCTGAAGAACATCAAGGCCATTCTGGAAAGCATCGATGTGCCCTTTGACGATATCGTCAAGGTCAACATCTTCCTGAAAGACCTGGCAGATATGGATGCCGTCAACAAGGTCTACAGCACCTTTTTCCCAGACTCGGCCATCGCCAGAACCCTGGCTTACGTTCCTGCCCGGTCCATCGTTGCCGCTTCCGCTTTACCTATTGATGCGTTGGTACAAATTGATGCGGTTGTGTCACACGGCGATGGCACCCCCCCACAAGCCGTTGAAGACAGACATGGCATCGTCATCAAGGCAAACAACACCGACAAGGCTCCAAAGTGTGCTTTATCTACACAGACTGTCGCGTTTTCTCATTACAATCACATTTCAGCTCAATTACCTTTGGATCCAAAAACGGGTGCAGTGGTAGTGGGTGATGTAACAGAGCAAGCAAAGCAATGCTTAACAAACATTAAAGCGATTGTAGAAAGTATCGGCCACGTGATGGACGATGCGGTTAAAATCAATATCCAGCTGAAAAACATCGCCGATATTGATGCTGTAAACACCGTTTACACCACTTTCTTCAACAGCGATCTTCCTGCAAGAACTGTCGTGGGCGTATCAGCTATCCCGATGGATGCTCTGGTACAAATTGACGCCGTTATTTCCAACGCCGAAGGCACCCCTCCCGCTGTATAAGCGTGACTCAGAGTTGATCACAGTCTGTATCTCTGGTTTTCAGGCAGACTACCGGTGATATGCGAATAAAAAAGGCGACACGACCATCCGAATGGTCGTGTCGCCTTTCTCGTATTATCCCGTCTTGCTGCACAAAGGTCGGACAAAGGGCCAGCTCCCCCGACACGCCGTGAATACCTCCATGTAGGCTCCACTGCGCCATCCCTAGCGCGGAGGGTCGGCAGAGCTGCGCTCTTTATCCTCCCTGATGATGGAGAGTGGCCTGCAGGCATCGTCTACAGACAACTCGGTGCCCGTGAGGAGGAAACAGAGAACGCCTCCCACGACCGTGACATGCCAGGGATGGCATGTCCGAGCCCTCAGGGATGAGTTTATGGCGTGTCGTGGGAGGCGGCTGTGTTTCCTCTGTATTCGGGTTCAAAAACGATCAGATCTTTATACCAGCCGGCATGACCATCAGTGAGCCAGAAAGAATTGATAGGCCGGATCCTGAGTCACTTCATCCCAGCGGTAGCCCAGCTCAGCCAGATGCCGCTCGAAGGATGCCAAATCCGCATCGGGCAGTTCGAAGGCACAAAGCACCCGACCAAACTCAGCACCGTGGTTGCGATAGTGAAACAAACTGATGTTCCAGCGCGTACCCAAAGTATGCAGAAAGCGCACTAGGGCGCCCGGCTGTTCCGGAAACCGGAAACTATACAGCCGCTCCTGCAGAGCCTTGGGTGGCCGGCCACCCACCATGTAACGCACATGGGACTTGGCCAGATCGTTTTCGGTCATGTTGGCCACCGGGTACCCCGCCTGCTCTAGCTCCATCATGATCTGGGCCAGCTCCCGTTCACCGTCGCTGAGCCGTACCGATACCAGCAACGCGGCCTTGTTTTCCGAGGAATAACGATAGTTGAATTCAGTGACCATGCGCTTGCCGAGCACCTCGCAAAACTCCAGAAAGGCGCCCTTGCGCTCGGGGATGGTCACCGCCAGCACACCTTCACGCTTTTCACCCAACTCGCAACGTTCAGACACATAGCGCAAAGCATGAAAGTTAACATTAGCACCACTTAAAATGGCCGCCATGCGCGCATGAGAGTAATCCCCAGCCTGGCTATATTTCTTTAGCCCCGCTAGCGCCAGCGCCCCCGAAGGTTCAGCAATGGCACGGGTATCTTCAAAAATATCTTTAAGCGCAGCACATATTTCATCTGAGGTGACAGTGACTACGCCGTCAAGGTATTGCTGGCACAAACGAAACGTTTCGGTGCCAATGCGCTTAACCGCCACGCCATCAGCAAAGGTGCTCACCCTATCTAGGCTAACAATCTGTTGTGCTTTAAGCGCCGCGTTCAAGCAAGCTGAGCCTTCAGCTTCAACCCCAATCACTTTTACTTGTGGCAATAGTTGCTTAATGTATACCGCAACACCTGCCGCCAAACCACCGCCGCCCACGGGTACGAACACATGAGTTAAACGAGTATCTTGCTCCAATAACTCACGGCCTATCGTACCTTGGCCTGTAATCACTTCGGGATCATCAAAGGGCGGGATCAGTGTCAGTTTATGCGCTTCGGCCAGCTCTAAACAGTGGCCATAAGCTTCATCAAAGTTATTGCCGTGCAAGATCACTTTACCGCCAAAACGACGCACCGAATCCACTTTAATATCCGGCGTAACGACAGGCATTACTATGGTGGCATTGATGCCCAGTTTAGCCGCAGATAAGGCCACCCCTTGAGCATGATTACCCGCCGAGGCAGCAATCACCCCGGCTTGTAGTTGCTCAGGGCTTAGCTGAGCTATTTTGTTATACGCACCCCGTAACTTGAAAGAATGCACAGGTTGCATGTCTTCCCGCTTTAGCGATACTGAATGCCCCAAACGCTCCGAAATTTTCTTCAACGGCGATAAAGGCGTCACCCGTGCGGCCTCATACACTGGAGACAGTAGAATACGGCGTAAATACTCACTCGCAGAGCGTAATGCGACGGCTTCTTTCAATGCCGGTTGTGCCATATAGTTAGCCCCCAAGCTTAGTAATGTCGCGTACTGCACCTTTGTCTGCACTGGTGGCTAAAGAAGCATAGGCACGCAGTGAGTAAGAAACATGACGCTCTCGCGCCTCGGCGGGGCAAAAGCCTTGCTCGCCTTTCGCAACCATTTGCTCATAACGCTTGGCTAACTCAGCCTCTGGCACATCCAGTACTATGCTGCGCCCAGGAATATCAATATCGATGATATCGCCATTTTCTACCAAAGCTATGGTGCCGCCACTGGCCGCTTCTGGAGATACGTGACCAATAGACAAACCAGAAGTACCACCAGAGAAACGACCATCAGTGATCAAAGCGCATGCCGTGCCCAAGCCCATCGACTTCAGATAAGTAGTGGGATAGAGCATTTCTTGCATACCCGGGCCACCTTTCGGGCCTTCGTAGCGGATCACCACGACTTCACCGGCTTTTACTTCGCCACCTAAAATGCCGGCAACGGCACTGTCTTGGCTTTCATAAATACGGGCCGGACCACGAAATACTAAGTTATCGTCAGACACACCGGCCGTTTTTACAATACAACCGTCAACCGCTAGGTTACCAGACAACACGGCTAAGCCACCCTCTTCGCTATAAGCATGCTCTAAACTGCGAATACAGCCTTCTGCGCGATCGGCATCTAGGGTGTCCCAACGACAGTCTTGGCTAAAAGCTTTAGTGGTACGAATGCCCGCAGGGCCGGCACGGAACATGTTTTTTACCGCTTCGTCTTGCGTCACCATAATGTCGTATTTAGCCAACTGTTCGGCCATGGTCATGCCCATAACGGTAGGCAAGTGAGTGTGCAATAAACCGGCGCGATCTAACTCACCTAAAATACCCATCACGCCACCGGCACGGTGTACGTCTTCCATATGGTATTTAGGGGTAGAAGGCGCCACTTTACATAACTGAGGTACTTTGCGAGAAAGCGCATCAATATCTGCCATGGTAAAGTCCACACCCGCTTCATGCGCGGCCGCCAATAAGTGTAAAACGGTATTGGTAGAGCCACCCATGGCTACATCAAGCACCATGGCATTTTCAAAGGCTTGTTTATTAGCAATGCTGCGCGGTAAGGCAGACTCGTCATCTTGCTCGTAATAACGCTTAGTTAGCTCAACAATGCGATGCCCTGCAGATTTAAAGAGCTGTTCACGATCGGCATGTGTGGCCAACAAAGAACCGTTGGCCGGCTGTGACAAGCCCAACACTTCTGTTAAACAGTTCATGGAGTTAGCAGTAAACATGCCCGAGCAAGAACCACAGGTGGGGCAGGCGCTACGCTCTACTTGCTCACTTTGCGCATCATCCACCGTAGGGTCGGCGCCTTGTACCATGGCATCCACCAAGTCCAACTTAATCAATTGATCAGAAAGCTTGGTTTTACCCGCTTCCATGGGGCCGCCAGAAACAAAAATAACCGGAATATTCACGCGCAATGCCGCCATTAGCATGCCGGGAGTTATCTTGTCACAGTTAGAAATACACACCATGGCATCGGCACAGTGGGCGTTAACCATATATTCAACGGAGTCGGCAATAAGGTCGCGGCTAGGCAAACTATACAACATGCCATCGTGCCCCATGGCAATGCCGTCATCTACGGCAATGGTATTAAACTCTTTGGCAACACCACCTGCAGCTTCAATTTCGCCTGCTACTAACTGACCCATATCTTTTAAATGCACATGGCCCGGTACAAACTGGGTAAATGAGTTAACCACCGCAATAATAGGCTTGCCGAAGTCACCTTCAGTCATACCGGTTGCACGCCATAGGGCGCGGGCACCAGCCATATTACGGCCGTGAGTAGTAGTAGCGGAGCGATACTTTGGCATTCTGATATTCCTAACAATGTGAGTGATACAGGCATCATCAACAAAATGAGCCTATCTCTAAAATTAAAATATAGCTTTAAGCTGTCAGCGGTAAGCCATCAGCTAAAGACACTGACTAATTCTCTTAACTGATAGCTGACAGCTTAAGGCTTACAGCTGTCTGTTAAGCTGTTTTTTTTAGCATTTGTTCTTGGTCAGTGATCTGCACTTTTGTAACATCCAGCAGCTTTTCTAGTTGTAGGCTGAGCTGACTGATAGGCCTGTCGCTGAATACATTAAGGTTAATCGCCAAGCTTTGGCCATTATCTTGCGTCGACATATTCATATCATCCACACGAAAGCCACGGTGGCGCGTTAGGCGTAATACCCGCTCTAGCACTTCGGGGCGATACTTGGCCGTTACCTGTAACTGATAGGGGTTCATGCTTTTTTCTCCATCATCTGGTCGTTGGCAACGCCGGGCGGCACCAAGGGCCAGACGTTTTCTTGCTCAGAAATTCGTACATGCAATAAATAAGCAGTGTCTGCTGCTAGCATACGAGCTATGGCAGGCTCCACCTCAGACTTACAGGTAATGGTTTCGCCCGGAATATTAAAGGCGGCCGCCATGGCCACAAAATCTGGGTTATCGGTCAGTATGGTTTCACTGTAACGCCCGTCAAAGAATAGCTCTTGCCATTGACGCACCATGCCTAAGCGTTGGTTATCTAATAACACCATTTTTACTGGCAATTGTGCGCGTTTTAACGTCCCAAGCTCTTGTACGTTCATCATAAAAGAACCGTCACCTGACACTAATACCGATTCATCTTTCGGTCGTGCCAGTTTAGCACCAATGGCAGCAGGTAGCCCGAAGCCCATAGTACCTAAACCTGAACTACTCAGGTGATTACGCGGGCTGGTAAAGCGCATATGCTGAGCGACCCACATTTGGTGTTGCCCTACATCACAACTCACCATAGCCGAGTCACCCAAAGCAGTACTCAATTGATTTAGCATTAAAGGTGCATAAATCGCCTCACCCGGATGATCATAAGGCCAAGCATGCTCTACTTTAAGCGCCTTACAATGTGCTCGCCAAGGCTCAATATCCAATGCATTGGCATTAATTTGCTCATTACTTAGCAAAGGGAGCAAAGTGCTGAGTTCGGTATTAATGCTCACTTCGGCATGACGTACCTTGCCAAACTCTGAGGCATCTTTATCGATATGAATCACTTTGGCATTAACAGCAAACGCATCCAACTTACCCGTCACCCTATCGTCAAAACGCGCGCCCACCACCAACAGAAGATCGCTCTGCTGAACAGCCAAATTGGCCGCTTTTGTTCCGTGCATGCCCAGCATACCTAAAAACAAATCATCATCGGGATCTAAGGTACCAATTCCCTTTAATGTGGTCACCATTGGGATGGCTGTTTTTTGTGCAAATTCGCGTAATTCAGTAACGGCGTTGGCCATACCAACCCCACCACCTACATATAAAACAGGTTGCTTGGCCGCACTTAATAAGGCTTGTGCTTGAGCTAATGTATCAGCATTCAGTGGATTAGGTTTTGTAGTAAAAGAAGCGATTTGCGGAGGCTCGACCAAGGCAACCTGTACATTTTTTGGCACGTCAATTAACACAGGTCCAGGGCGGCCAGAGCGCGCTACTTCAAAAGCTTCTGCAATAATGTTTCCTAGGTCCTCAACATTTTCTACTAGATAAGAATGTTTGGTACAAGACAGAGACATGCCTAATACATCGACTTCTTGGAAAGCATCGGTGCCAATGGCCGCCATGGGAACCTGCCCAGTTATCGCCACTACCGGCACTGAATCGAGCATAGCGTCTGCCAGACCGGTGATCAGGTTAGTCGCGCCAGGGCCTGATGTAGCCATGCACACGCCCACCTGACCACTGGCTCTGGCATAACCGACAGCAGCTAATGCTGCCGCTTGTTCATGGCGACATAGCAGGTGATCTACACCACCATCATACAGAGCATCATAGAGCGGCATAATGGCTCCGCCAGGGTAACCAAAAATTTGGGTTACCCCTTGTTGTTTTAAAGTTTGAACAATGTGTTGTGCGCCATTCATGGTATTGCTGCCTATCCGTTGCTGCCAAAGTTTGTTAAAAAAAAACCCCCGAGCGATTCGCTCGGGGGTTTTACGTTTTGTCTGCGGTTATGTTACGTAGCGTCAGACCAAAGCACCCCGAGCGGCGATTTAATAATCACCACTAAGACCGCAATGTTGACCAAACCTACTATTAAATTCATATAACCGATCACTCAATAAGGAACCGAGCCGAAACATTCGACTCAAGCTATGCTATACAACTAGCATGATGCGCTAAACTAAACAAGACTTTATTTTTTAAAAAACGAAAAAGGCATCACAATTTAAGGCAATAACGGCAGATGAAAATACTAAGAAATTAGTGCCAATAAAAATAAAATATTAGGGAGACTAGGATGTCACTCGCCATTGTTTTTGCTCGCGCCAGTTTAGGCGTAACAGCCCCCTTGGTCACTGTAGAGGCTCACCTTGCTAACGGCCTTCCCGCCTTTAATATCGTCGGCTTACCAGAAACCACCGTCAAAGAAGCACGAGACAGAGTACGCAGTGCGCTCATTAACTCAGGGTTTGAGTTTCCAGCGCGCCGTATTACCGTCAATTTGGCCCCTGCCGATCTACCTAAAGAGGGCGGTCGTTTCGACTTGCCCATGGCGATTGCTATTTTGGCAGCGTCAGCACAAATCCCTACTACTCAATTAACCCAATTAGAGTTTTTAGGTGAACTGGCCTTAACGGGTAACTTGCGCAAAATTAAAGGCGCGCTACCTGCCGTGTTAGCAGCACGAGATGATGAACGACTACTCATTCTTCCCAATACTAACGGCTATGAAGCAGGCATTATTCAACCAAGCCCTGCGCTATTGGCGCCTCATCTACTCGCTATTACCGCTTGGTTAAGACAACAAGGGGATCTAGCAAGTCCTGAGCCTGTTGCTATACAAGATCCCGAGCATGTCGCCGACTTATGTGATGTTATCGGTCAAGAGGGTGGTAAACGTGCATTAGAAATAGCCGCAGCCGGTGAGCATAACTTATTACTTTTAGGTCCGCCCGGTACCGGAAAAAGCATGCTGGCCAGCCGTTTACCTGGGTTATTACCGCCCATGAGTGAAGAAGAAGCACTGGAGCTTGCGGCTATTCGCTCCATTAGTGGCGTCAGTTTAGAGCCAGAAAACTGGCGTTTACGCGCCTTTCGCCAACCTCACCACTCTTCTTCAGCAGTCGCGCTCGTCGGGGGTGGTAGTTATCCAAAACCTGGCGAAATATCCTTAGCACATAATGGCGTGTTATTTCTGGATGAAATGACCGAGTTTGAGCGCCGCGTATTAGATGCGCTACGCGAGCCATTAGAAACTAACTACATCTCTATTGCACGGGCCGCGCAAAGTGTTGTTTACCCTGCCCGCTTTCAGCTCATTGCCGCTATGAATCCTAGCCCCTGCGGTCACTATCAAGAAGGTTATACACGTAGCTCATCAGAGCAGATCTTACGCTACCTTAGCAAGGTATCAGGCCCCTTTTTAGACAGGTTCGACTTATCCGCCGAAGTTTCTTTGCTTCCTCCTGGTGAACTTAGTCGCAAACGCACTAAAGCGGAAAGCTCAGCTATGGTTAGAAAAAGAGTATTAGCCGCAAGAAAACAGCAAATAAAACGGGCCGGAAAAACCAATGCTAGGCTTAATACCGCTGAATTAGAGAGATATTGCCCATTAAATCAAGAAGATGCAGAGTTCTTAGAACAGGCGTTACATAAGATGAAGCTCTCTATTCGGGCATGGCATAAGTTAATTCGGGTTGCCAGAACCATAGCCGACTTAGAGCATCAAGAGCATATTAATCGCTCTCATTTAATAGAAGCTTTGGGTTATCGCGCCATGGACAGATTAATACAGCAGTTACAATCTTAAGCTACAATAGAATAAGCCACATTGAAGATAAGGAGAGCGCTCAATGAAAAGTGCAAAGGAGTTTGCCATTTGGCTTTATGATCGATTTAAAGATGTCCCTGAAGGGGTTTATCTGAGCAGAGATGACATTACAACTTTGTCTCACAGGCAGCACTTTAGCTTAGACTTTGTGAGCGATATTCATTATGAACTAACATTAAAAGGGATGGGGTTTGTTACTGGAACTCATCGGAGTAAATTCTATTTATTTCACCTACCTACCGTTTACTGGCAGCATCAGGAAGTAATATATTTAGAAAATAGCCAATCAAACGTGCACCCTATTACTAAGCAACACAAGCAACACATGACTTAAAAAATAGAAGCCCACGATATCTGATATCGTGGGCTTACTTTAAGCAGTATCAATTGCAATGCTAAATTTATGAGAGCTCTAATCTAATGAAAGTAAGTATTCTACTGTTTGATAAAAGCGCTCCTCTGAACCAATTTGCCCCATATCAAGCTCATACTTATCTTTTACAATAATAGTAGGCGTACCGTGCACATCAAAACGCTCAGTTTTTTTATCGTACTGAGCAATCATGCCATTAAGTGCAAAGCTATTAATTACACCATCAAAGTCTTTTTCTACTACACCATTATCTAGAAAAACAGCTTTAATATCAGCTATATTTTTCGGCATTTTCTTCTGCCTTTGAATGCGATCAAAGATAACTGGAGTTAACTCTTTATCGACTTTAAGCAGCACAGCAGCGCCATGTGCCCGTTGCAAGATCGGACCTAACTCTCGGCCTAAAAAGGCAACCGGCACTTTATTTAGTTCAAGCTCAGGATTCCGTTGCTCTAACTTGTTCATCAAAGGTTGAAAGCTATAGCAATGTGGACAAACATAAGAGAAGAACTCGGTTACCGTCGGTTTGCTATCCGCGGTGTCTTGCACCACGTTATACTCCACACCTTCTTTAAAATCAGCAGCAGTACTGGTTAGTGGAGCCATCAGTAGAGCAAAGAACACAACAATATATTTCTTCATAATTATTCCTATTCAATAAGAGCTAGCTTACGTTAGTTAATCAGTTCCAAGAGGTCAAGGATAATGGCTCTGCATCTAGGCTTTGTCGCTGCTCCGACAAAACTCCTATTTGTTGCTGCCAATACTCTTGGGTGTTAAACCAAGGAAAATTAAGCACAAATGCAGGATCAGACCAACGGTTAGCCAACCACGCCATATAATTAATAATACGCATCGCCCTTAACGGTTCAATTAATGCCAGCTCACTATTATCAAACTCGCGTATACTTTCATAACCGGCCAAAAGCGCATCTAGCTGCATAAGTTGTTCTTGCCGAGTCCCACTCTGCATCATCCATAAATCTTGTACAGCAGGTCCCCGACGACAGTCATCAAAATCGAGTAACCAAGGTCCCTCATTCCACAACACATTACTCCCATGGCTGTCGCAGTGGATAGTAAGCTGTTTTTTAGGTTGATATAGCTCACAGCTTCTTTCTATAACGCTATCTAAGTGCTTAAAAAAATCTTTGCGAAGCTTTTTAGGGATCAACGCTTTTTCTTGTAATACTTCCCGTGAACGCAATAAGTAGTCTTGAGTTCTCATTTGTGGTCGGTGCGCTAGCTTAAAGTTCGCTCCCACCTCATGCAGTCGCCCTATTTGTTCACCAAAGGCTTCTAATTGCTCTAAGTTATCAGACTCAAGCTGACGACCACTAACAGCAGGCCACACCGCAAATAGCATATTTTGATATACAAACACACTCGATTGCTGACGCGTTATCGGTGCAACAACCCGCACTCCCGCTTGAGCGGCCGCAAACAAAAAATCATGCTCTTCTTGAATTTGCTGCAGGCTCCAGCGTTCAGGGCGGTAAAACTTAACCACTAAAGACCCTTCTTTTTCACTTTTAAAGCGATACACCCTGTTTTCATAACTGTTGAGTGCCATCAGTCCTGAATCGACTTCTATATCTACACTCAACAGGGCATCAAGAATAACATCGGGGGTTAGTTGGTAATAATTCATCAAGTTCCCTAAAAAAAGACCGCAGCCAACGGCTACGGTCCGAATTACTTATTAACCAAGAGTATCAGTTAATCGCGCTAAAAAACTTACTCTTATGACGTAGCGTCGCTTTGCTATCATCTTCATCTAACCCAGTATGAGTCAGTACAAAAGTCACATCACTCACTGGCGAGGATAGCAGGTAAGGATCTACCGCTAAACTAATGGGTAAGCTGATAATTTCCCCACCACGCACTTCTACTTCTTGAGGCCCAATCCAAGTTGTATCGTCTAAGCCTTCAACTGACAAGCGATAGACTTCTGTGTCCAGCGTCTTGTTATTGATTTTCATGGTGTAAGTATTTTCAATCAAGCCTTCATTAGTTTCTCGGTAGAGCTGGTTACGGTCTCGTAAAATTTCTAGCCCCATCGGCATAATGCTCATTGCCATATAAATAAACACGGCACACAAAACGGTAATGATAACCCCATATCCTATCAACTTAGGCCGGGCAACATGGGTAGTACCATGCTTAAGTTTATGCTCTGTGGTGTAACTAATAAGTCCTCGTTCATAGCCCATACGATCCATGGTCTGGTCACAAGCATCAACACAGGCGCCACAATTAATACACTCATATTGCAGACCGTCACGAATATCGATGCCCGCTGGGCATACCTGAACACACAAATTACAGTCAATACAGTCACCTAGCCCTAATTCTTTAGGATCGGCCTTACGACCACGAGGACCACGACTTTCACCACGCTCCACATCATAACTCACCGTAAAGGTATCTTTATCAAACATCGCAGATTGAAAGCGTGCATATGGACAAATATGGGTACACATAATGGTACGCATAAAGCCGGCATTGCCATAAGTACAAAAGGCAAAGAACCAAACCCAAAAGCCGACCCAAAAACTGGTAGAGAAGGTAAGCACATCTATCGCCAACTCACTAGCCGGAATAAAGTAAGCAATGAATGTAAAACCGGTGATAAGCGATACACCGAGCCAGGCGATGTGCTTGGCTGTTTTACGCCATATCTTATTGAAGCCCCAAGGCGATTTATCTAGTTTTCGGCGTTTATTAGCACTGCCCTCTATTTTTTCTTCAAACCAAATAAAAATAAAAGTCCAGACTGTTTGCGGGCAAACATAACCACACCAGACCCGCCCTAAGAAAGTAGTCACAAAAAACAAAGCGACAGCAGAGATCATCAAGAACAAAGCGAGTAAGGTCAGATCTTGAGGCCAAATCGTAGTCGCAAACACCTGAAAGCGCTGCTGTTCAATGTCGAGTAACAAGGCCTGACGACCATCCCAGGTTAACCAAGGGCCGATAATAAATATCGACATAAGGATCCAGCCAAGATACTTACGTAACTTCTGCCACTTACCCGCTTGGGCGCGAACATAGATATGCCCGTCATCAGTGGGACGGTGTGAACGCGCCGGTGTCACATCTTTCACATTTATCTGCTTTTGTTTATCGTTCATTTTGCTCACATTATTATTTTGACAGCTTGCAACCAAGTTACCTGCACTACAAACAATCGCTGTTTATTAACAGAGCGAGTTGATAACTGTTAACATGCAGATAAAATACGAGTTATGGCATAGTTTGAAGCAAAGACTACACCAAAAAGGTGACCTTGGTCACTCTTTTATACCTCAAGAGCACTAATCTCTACTCTTATGACTACATTAGCGCATCTTAATGAACAAACACCATGACAATGATCATCAAATAGCAAAAATGGTGAAATAAAGTGGCGTACACACTTTTTTAAGCTGACAGATTGGGGATTAGCGAAAGGTACAAACACGAAAAAGCCCAGCTCTAAGAGCTGGGCTTTTTTATTTGGCGTTTGATTGTGACCTACTTTCACATGGCAGCTGCCACACTATCATCGGCGCAGATGCGTTTCACTACTGAGTTCGGCATGGGATCAGGTGGTTCCACAACGCTATGGCAATCAAACAAAACTTTATAACTGGTGCTGATACCCGGATTTGAACTGGGGACCTCACCCTTACCAAGGGTGCGCTCTACCAACTGAGCTATATCAGCTTAAATTAGGCGCCTGGCAGTGACCTACTTTCACATGGCATCTGCCACACTA
>NZ_JAGDFX010000018.1 GCF_017498065.1 Oceanisphaera pacifica
TATCTTTACTTAGATTGGTATTAAATGAACATCTGATCATTTTAACCTCGAGACCAGAAGCATCGAGTTTTCTGTAGGCGGCGCTAACAGGCAACTCCGCTACATCAAGGAGGACAAAGGGATCTGCTCAGCCGACCATCCGCGCCACGGATGGCGCGGCTGAGCCTCCAGGGAGGGATTCACGGCGAGTCGGGGGAGTGGGCCCTTTGTTCGACTTTTATACAAAAGTGAAATAGATCATTTGTTTAGTGGGATTGATACAAGCCGGACTTTTGAATGATGGCGGAATGGCAAACGCACCGCGTTTGAAGGTTGGAGCGCAACGACCTGTAGGGTCGAATTCATTCGACCGCTCTATCCACGGAGCCAGAATGAAAAAAGCCCAGACTGTTAAGTCTGGGCTTTTGAATGATGGCGGAGTGGACGGGACTCGAACCCGCGACCCCCGGCGTGACAGGCCGGTATTCTAACCAACTGAACTACCACTCCGCAAAACTGGGATAGTTG
>NZ_JAGDFX010000019.1 GCF_017498065.1 Oceanisphaera pacifica
TTAAAGAAGATACAACGCCTAAAAAACGGCGCCGATATTGGCAGGGGCCTCTACGGTTTATCTTCTTCACATTCCTGCAGACGTAAAAAAGCCCTTCACATCAGTGAAGGGCTTTTTGAATTGGGTGCCTGGCAGTGACCTACTTTCACATGGCATCTGCCACACTATCATCGGCGCGGCTGCGTTTCACTACTGAGTTCGGCATGGAGTCAGGTGGTTCCA
>NZ_JAGDFX010000020.1 GCF_017498065.1 Oceanisphaera pacifica
TGACCTACTTTCACATGGCATCTGCCACACTATCATCGGCGCGGCTGCGTTTCACTACTGAGTTCGGCATGGGTTCAGGTGGTTCCACAGCGCTATGGCCGCCAGGCATAAATTGGAATCTGGAAAACTGCGACCGCCATGGAGGGCGGAAGTGCAGAAAATGCAGGAGCAATTTTCTGTTTTTGAAATAATCTTTGTAGTCTCGACCGCAAGGTCTCACACTTCTTGGGTGTTGTATGGTTAAGCCGCACGGGTCATTAGTATTGGTTAGCTCAACGCCTCGCAGCGCTTACACACCCAACCTATCAACGTCTTAGTCTAAAACGGCCCTTCAGAGGGCTTAAAGCCCTTGGGATGACTCATCTTGAGGCTCGCTTCCCGCTTAGATGCTTTCAGCGGTTATCGATTCCGAATGTAGCTACCGGGCAATGCCATTGGCATGACAACCCGAACACCAGGGATTCGTCCACTCCGGTCCTCTCGTACTAGGAGCAGCTCCTCTCAATCATCCAACGCCCACGGCAGATAGGGACCGAACTGTCTCACGACGTTCTGA
>NZ_JAGDFX010000021.1 GCF_017498065.1 Oceanisphaera pacifica
AACCAACGAAACTCAGTATTGTTGGTAAACAACGACGATGCTGGATGAAAACAGCGCATCTTGAGAAGGTGTTGATGGCAGGAATATCTTCAATGGTTAAAAACTAAACACTCATGCGGTTGCCCTGCGGGCTAGAGTGTTCCAAAAATCGGCGTATGCTGGTGTATTCACGTCAGAGGGTTCACAAAAAATACGGTGGTGTTTACCCAGTATTTCACTTTTATGATAATTAACACCATTTAGAAAGTTATCATTGGCATTTAATATGACACCGTCAAGGCTAAACTCAATCACTGCTAAAGAGCGATCTAGCGCCATTAACATATCTTTATATTGACGTGACTGAGAAATAGTATTGGTTAGCTCTGCTGAATATACAGAGTAAACTGTTTGTTTTGTATTTTTATCTAGGCGAGGTTGAAAAATAGTACGGTACCAAACTTCATCATTGTTTTTGTGTTTTAAATGCAGCGCGCCATGCCAGTGTGTGCCTTGGCTTATCGCCGTTAGCATATTCTGGGTATGCTCTTTATCTGATGATTTAGGTGATAAAATATCTTTAATATTTAATGCACTAACTAGTGGCAGATGAGTAACCCAATGATTCATGTAATTTACTATTAGATTCAATGATCTGGCCATGATTATCTAACGCAAAGTAAATCATTTCTTCCTGCAGATCTTTTTCGGTATTATGGTAAATAGCAAGCTCCGCTTCTAGCGTTTCAATTTTGGCTAGGTGTTTTTTGGCCTGAAACAACATTATTTATATCCCTGTTACCGATTAATATCGTCATTAAGTTGATACAAGTTAAGCTCATTGGGTTGAAATGAGTTAAAAGTTTGTGAGCACTCTTTTCCACTGGCATTAAATGACAAAAGCACACCTTAAGCATGGCCTTTGCCAGCCAGACAAGAGTACCAGATTATGACTGTTTTCCTATATTTTTATCATTACTTTGTTTGAAAATTAGGCATCACTATCGCGCTGTACTTGTAAGTTAAGTGGTTAAGCTTGGCGAACAATGCAGTGGTTGCTGATATTAGGTAGTATTGGTTAATACCAAGCAAGATAAAACCCTGATTTTAAGGAGACAGTATGGCTAACGCACGTCAACAAGAGTATCAGCCACCCAAGGTTTGGCAGCAGCCTGCTGCAGACGGTAATACTTGGGCAAGCATTAACCGACCTGTATCTGGCGCAACCCACGAAAAAGCTTTACCTAAAGGCGAGCACCCGTTGCAACTTCACTCTTTAGGTACGCCCAATGGTCAAAAGGTGACCATTATGCTAGAAGAGTTACTGGCACTGGGAGTAACAGAGGCCGAGTACGATGCACACTTGATTAATATTGGTGAGGGTGATCAGTTTTCGAGCGGTTTTGTTGAAGTTAACCCTAACTCAAAGATCCCTGCATTACTGGATTGCTCTTATGCTGTGCCATTAAAGGTGTTTGAGTCGGGCAATATTTTGCTGTATTTGGCTGAGAAGTTTGGTCACTTTTTGCCGACTGACTTGGCTCAACGTACCGAGGTGATGAACTGGCTATTTTGGCTACAGGGATCGGCGCCTTATTTAGGCGGTGGTTTTGGCCATTTTTATCAGTATGCGCCTAAGAAAATAGAGTACGCTATTAACCGCTTTACCATGGAAGCCAAGCGCCAATTAGATGTGCTCGATAAGCAGCTGGCTAATAATCGCTATATTGCCGGTGATGAGTACAGCATTGCAGATATCGCCATTTGGCCCTGGTATGGTTGTGTGGTGCTGGGCGAGACCTATGATGCGGCAGAATTTTTAGATGCCGAGAGCTATGTACATGTACAGCGCTGGGCAAAAGAGATAGCTGCACGGCCTGCGGTACAAAGAGGGCGCATTGTTAATCGCACCGAGAGTCAGGCAGGGCCTGGGCTAGAAAATCGCCACAGCGCTGCTGACATAGATGCCGCGCTGCGCTCGTAATAACTACGAAGATAGTAAGGTGGACAGGCTGAGATAAACCCGTGAGGGGTAAGGTGGACGACACTTAAAACAACAGCAGTTCCTTAATTCCGCATTAATCAGTTTGTTTTATCTCGTCTCCTTCACCCTTCACTCTTTACAATTCTGCTCCGTGGATTCCGTTGCCAATATAGGCATTAGCCATCGAGCTGCCCTAAGACGGTCGAATGAATTCGACCCTACGAAAAGCCAGAGCCACCCTTTGGTCATTGCGAGGAGCGCAGCGACGCGGCAATCCAGGCCCTTCGGGCAGCGATCAGCTTTAAGCCGTCAGCTATCAGACAAACAAAAAACAAAACCGCAGTTTTTTAACGTAAAGCGGTCAGCGTTAGACGTATAGCCTTATTTTGATTTAACTGACAGCTGATAGCTGACGGCTTACCGCTCCCCGAAGGGTTCTCGCCCTTACAAGAAAAAGGTCTTTTTTCAGATCTTATCCCTATTTTTCCGTGGATTTCGTGGGTTCCGTTGCAAATAGGTTTTAGGTTTAGGTTTTAACTTGGCGCGGGGAGCCGGGCGCTGTCTTTAACTGACAGCTTACAGCTCCCCGAAGGGGTGGGTGCTGCGAAGCAGAAAGGTTAGGTTTATGTCTAAAACCTGAGGCTGTTAAGCGCAGCGTTAATTTTTTATGTTATATTACAGCTAGATGTCGCGATATAAATTTATTGCGGCCATCAGGACATTCTAAGACCAAAAGGGATCTGATATGACAGATAAAGACAATAATGATGTGATTGCACCGGATGGTAAGGTCAATCCCATCAATACCGATTATCAGGTAGGGCAAGATAATATTGCGCTACAAATAGGCCCATTTGGGTTGGACATTCATAACCGAGTCTTCATGATCTCGGGCTTGGCGATTGTGGCGTTTGTATTTTTAACGTTAGCGTTTCAAAACCAAGTTGCGCCTTTGTTTGTAGACTTGCGTGCGTGGTTAACCTCGAGCCTAGATTGGTTCTTTTTAAGTGCTGGTAATATTTTTGTATTGGTGTGCTTAGGGTTAATTCTTTCGCCGTTAGGGCGTGTGCGTATTGGTGGTACTAAGGCAACGCCTGATTTTACTTACTTAGGCTGGTTTTCAATGCTGTTTGCCGCAGGCATGGGCATTGGCTTGATGTTTTATGGGGTGTCTGAGCCTTTATCTCATTTTGGTACCTCATTCGCGGGTATTACAGTTGAAGATGGTGTGCGTACCGACTGGGCACCGCTAGGTGGTGCAGTAGGGGATGCCGCAGCGGCCACTAATTTAGGTATGGCGGCTACTATTTATCACTGGGGCTTACACCCTTGGGCGATTTATGCAGTATTAGCGCTGGGCTTGGCCATCTTTTCTTTTAATAAAGGCTTGCCATTAACCGTACGTTCGGTGTTTTATCCGCTGTTGGGTGAGCGGGTATGGGGCTGGCCTGGGCATGTTATTGATACCTTAGCTGTGATTGCCACCATGTTTGGTTTGGCAACCTCGCTAGGTTTTGGTGCCTCGCAAGCCAGTGCCGGTTTAAACTATCTATTTGATATTCCGTTAGGTACCACCACCGAAATTGTACTGGTTATTTTAATTACTGGTATTGCTACTATCTCGGTATTGGCTGGACTAGATGCAGGTGTGAAGCGCTTATCGGAAATTAATATGGCATTGGCGGCCTTGCTGCTTATTTTTGTCATTATAGTGGGCCCGACACTGCTTATCTTCTCTGGATTTTTTACCAATCTGGGGGCTTACTTCCAAAATTTACCCGCGCTAGCTATGCCATTTGAGCGAGAAGATGCCAACTTTACCCAAGGTTGGACGGCTTTCTATTGGGCATGGTGGATCTCTTGGTCACCGTTTGTTGGTATGTTTATTGCCCGCGTTTCTCGTGGCCGTACTGTGCGTGAGTTTTTGGTCTCGGTACTGTTAATTCCGTCTACTGCTTGTGTGTTGTGGATGACCGCCTTTG
The DNA here is from genome assembly GCF_017498065.1 of Oceanisphaera pacifica. Classification (GTDB taxonomy): domain Bacteria; phylum Pseudomonadota; class Gammaproteobacteria; order Enterobacterales; family Aeromonadaceae; genus Oceanimonas; species Oceanimonas pacifica. The sequence continues at coordinate 3,946 of NZ_JAGDFX010000021.1, forward strand.
GTGGCACCGCTATTCATCAGTTTGTGGCCGACAGTTATGAAGCCGTAGTGGGTGCCGATGTGCCTCTACAGCTGTTTATTATGTTAGATGCTTTGCCAATGGCGCAAATTACCTCCTTTATCGGTATTATTTTGGTGGTAGTGTTCTTTGTGACGTCATCTGACTCTGGCTCTTTGGTGATTGATACTATTGCTTCTGGCGGTAAGGTGAACTCACCTAAACCACAGCGGGTATTTTGGTGTGGTTTTGAAGGCTTAGTGGCCATTGCGCTTATGTTAGGTGGCGGCTTGGCGGCATTGCAAGCCATGGCGGTATCAACGGGCTTTCCGTTTGCTATTGTATTAATGGTGTCGTGCGTGTCCTTAATTAAAGGCTTGGCGTCTGAACCCAGATAGCAGGTTAAATAACTAATACGATATGCGAAGGGTGAGGTGTGATGAGTGATGGGGTAACCTAACACCAAGCATTTCACCCTTTTTGTTTTTTCGGATTAGAGACTAAATATTTTTTCGCAACGAAATCCGCGAAAATATAGAGATTAATACTAATTTGTAAAACTAACTGATCAAAAATTTTCGCCACGGAAGCCACGGAAAAATAAAGATCAGATCTGAAAAGAGACTTCTTATTGGTAAGAACCACTGACAGCTGACAGCTTAAGGCTTAAGTCGTTAGCTTTCTTTTTACTTTTATTAAGGCGGGCTGTGCCATGCAGGCTGAACAGTTAGAAATTTTAGGCTTTATTCGTCGCTTTCAGCCTTTTAATGGCTTAGGTGATGAGGTGTTAGAGTCGATTGCCAAGCAAATAGAAGTGGCCTATTACCGTGCCAATACGGTGATTTTAAATTATGGCGACTTGGTGCATGACTTATACCTTATTCGCTCTGGTGCAGTAGAAATGCACAGGCGCAGTGGCGAGCTACATAACCGGTTAAGTGAAGGTCATTTGTTTGGTCAAATGGGCTTACTCATGAATAACAGAGTACGAATGTCGGCCACGGCCCTGGAGGATACCTTGGTGTATTGCTTGCCCGAGTCGGTGTTTAATGAGCTTTATGAGGCTCATGAGTCTTTTGCTGATTATGTAGAGGTTGAAGACAATGCCCGTTTACGCCAAGCCGTATCTCGCCAAGCTGGGGGAGATAAGTTATTAACCTCTACCGTGCGTGAGCTAATTTCACGCGAGCCAGTGAGCATAACCTTGTCTGCGACCGTGTTAGAGGCGGCACAAAAAATGACGGCCGAAGGGGTGTCCTCTATTTTAGTGCTGTGTGATAGCGAGCCCAATGCAGAGCATACAACAGAGTGTGTGGCAGGCATTTTAACAGACAGAGATATACGCGCCCGCGTGCTGGCCGAAGGTCTATCTTGCAATACTGGTGTGGCAGAGGTGATGTCAGAAGACTTGCTGGCGCTAGAAAGTGGTCAGTTTGTATTTGAAGCCATGCTGGTTATGCTGCGCTATAACCTACATCATTTACCAATTTTACATAAAGGCCAGCCGCTTGGGGTGATCGCACTATCGGATGTGATGCGCCATGAGTCTCGCAATAGTTTATTTGTGGTGCGTCATATTTTTGAAGCGCAAACCTTGGCAGAGCTGGTTAACATTGCTGATGATGTAAAGGCCTGCTTTGTACGCATGGTGAATGAAGATGCCAACTCTAAAATGATTGGTACCGCCATGGCCGGTATTGGGCGTAGCTTTAAGCAACGTCTATTAGAGCTTGCCGAACAAGAGCTGGGGCCACCCCCTGTGCCGTATTGCTTTTTGGCTTTGGGGTCTATGGCACGAGATGAGCAATTAATTGTGACCGATCAGGATAATGCCATTATTTTAGATAATCATTATCAAGCAGATAAGCACGGGGCGTATTTTGCCACGCTTGCCAAGCGGGTGAGTGATGGCTTAGCCGCCTGTGGTTATAGTTATTGCACTGGCGATATTATGGCGACCAATGTGCAGTGGCAAAAAACGCGTCAACAATGGGAGGCCTGTTTTAGTGATTGGATAGCCAACCCCAGTGCGCAGACCTTATTAAATAGCTCGATATTTTTTGACCTCGATGGGGTATACGGAAAAATTCAATGGGCCGAGCAGCTGAATGCGTTAATTGCACGACAAGCGCAGCGCAGCCCGCGTTTTTTAGCGAGCATGGCCCGCAATGCCTTAGGCCGCACGCCGCCTCTCGGGTTTTTTAAAGAGTTTGTGATGGAACAAGATGGCAAACACAATAACTCAATTAACCTTAAGCGCCGAGGAACCGCGCCTTTGGCCGATCTGATACGGGTACATGCCTTGGCAATAGGCTCTCAGGCGCACAACTCGTTTGATCGTTTAAATGATGTGATTGAGTCAGATATCTTGCCTAAAGGGCGAGGGCCCGATTTACGTGATGCCATGGAGTTTATTGCTATGGTGCGTATTCGCCATCAGGCGTTAGATATTGAAGCGGGTAATGAGCCTGATAATAATATTGAGCCAGAAAATTTATCGGATTTTGAGCGGCGTAACTTGAAAGATGCGTTTCAAATATTAAGTAACGCACAAAAATTTATGAAGTTTCGTTATTAGCCGGAGCCAAGGCAGATTATGGTTTATTTGCGACCCCAAGATATGCAGCTTGAAGAGCAGGTGCCTGATTGGCCTGCGCTATTTGATAAGCAGGCGCGCAATGCGCGCGATTACCGATTAGAGCGCTTTTATCGAGCCGGTGCCATAAGCGCAGATATGCCGCTAGAAAAAGTGCCTTTTGTCGCTATGGACTTTGAAACCACTGGGTTAAACCAGAAAAAAGATGCCATTGTGAGTATTGGCTTAGTGCCCTTTAATATGCAGCGCATTCGCTGTAAAGATGCAAGACACTGGATAGTAAACCCCCATAAACCCATGGCTGAAGAGGCGGTGGTCATTCATGGTATTACTCATTCAGAAATACAAACCGCACCGGATTTGTTGATAGTGCTAGATGAGCTGTTAGCGGCCTTAGCAGGGGCTGTAGTGGTGGTACATCATAAAGCCATAGAGCGCGGTTTTTTAGCTGCTGCATTGCAGGCGAGGTTAAACGAAGGCATTGTTTTTCCGGTGGTGGATACCATGGAGCTAGAAGCACGCTTACACAGGCATAAACCATTAGGGCTTTGGGCGCGATTACGAGGCAAAAAGCCAGTGTCTATTCGCTTAGCCGATAGTCGCTATCGCTATCATCTACCCTTTTATCAACCCCACCATGCCCTTACCGATGCATTGGCCACTGCAGAGCTATTGCAAGCGCAAATGGCGCATCACTATCAGCCTAACACGCCCATAGGAGAGATTTGGGGATAAGGTATAGTGCCAATCTCAGCTCCATCACTCTTCGCCGTCATTGCGAGGAGTGAAACGACGCGGCAATCCAGGCCCTTCGGGCAGCGATCAGCTTTAAGCCGTCAGCTATCAGACAAACAAAAAACAAACCGACCGCAGAGCGGCCATACGCCTTACGCTGAGCGCGGTACGAAAAACCCAACCCGTTTTACCTTTAACGTAGGAGTGCAGCGATAGACGTTCCGCTCTCTTTTGGAATGGATTGCCACGCTGCGCTCGCAATGACAGCGTAAGGGCGATAGCAGAATTGAGTGTTTGTCGGTTAATTCAACATTCAAAATCCAACATTCAACATTGTTCTCGGGTCATTGCGAGGAGTGAAACGACGCGGCAATCCAGGCCCTTCGGGCAGCGATCAGCTTTAAGCCGTCAGCTATCAGACAAACAAAAAACAAACCGACCGCAGAGCGGCCATACGCCTTACGCTGAGCGCGGTACGAAAAATCCAACCCGTTTTACCTTTAACGTAGGAGTGCAGCGATAGACGTTCCGCTCTCTTTTACAATGGATTGCTTCGTACCTCGCAATGACCGACGCTTTGGAGTTTTCTTTAACTGACAGCTGATAGCTTACGGCTAACAGCTAACAGCTAACAGCTAACAGCTAACAGCTTCCCGAAGGGGGTAGCTCTGAGTCGGGGAGTGAGAGGGTGGGCTCTACCCGACCTTGTGGGCCATGAGTTGGTAAAGACGTGTTGCACTGCTTGCAAGCGGTTATAATCTGTTGCTGCAATGCTTGTGCACTAGGCCAGGCAGTGGGTGACAGCTGGATAACAGGCAGCCCAGCGGCTTGAATGTGTTGTAGTTGCTGAAGTTTGCGCTTATTTTCTTTTTTACTGAGGTTATCTTCAGATAAGATCAGGGCTACCTTCACACTAAAATCATCCGGTGAACAGAGTACAAAGTCTAATGTATCGCCTTGCAGCATCTGCTGTGCGCGTTTGCGTTGAGATTTTTTTAGCTTAGGGTTGGGGTCGAGTAATTCAGTAAGGCTAATGGCGGTAAAAATACGCATCTTTTGGCCGATAGCCTCGTCGAGTAATCTAAGAGCCGTGCTGGCCTCTGGGCTAAAAAGCATTTTCTGCGTATAAAGAGGCTGCGTTTTATCGCGCCATAAGCGGGGTAATAGTTTAATCAGTAGCAGCAGTATAAGTAGCCCGCTAGCACTGAAGATTATCCAGCCAAGGGGCGTGGTGGGCAGCATCTGAGTCATGTTAAAAAGGCCTAAAGAGTGACTAAAGCAGGCATGAGTGTAGCAGAGGGCGCCACCCAAAAGAATATAAGGGGGGACTTGCTGCGACGTGATCCAGCAGCTAGTCACAAAATAATCAGGAATGAGTGAACGATGAATCAAGTTATTATTAATGGCGCCGATGATGCGCCTAATCGAGTGTTGTTTGCTCATGGCGCGGGGGCGGGCATGGAGCATGCTGATATGACTTACTTGGCTGAAAGCTTGGCCGATGAGCATATTCAAGTGATCCGGTTTGAGTTTCCTTATATGCAAAAAACACGTGCCGATGGACGGCGCCGGCCACCAGATCGTGAGCCGATACTACTAGACTACTGGCGAGAAAGGGTGCGTGAGTTTGCGCACCCTCGATTATTTTTAGCGGGTAAGTCGATGGGCGGGCGTATGGCGTCACTTATTATTGACGAGTTAGCTGATGAGTTAAAAACGGATGAATTATCCCCTGCGGGTTTGTTATTATTGGGGTTTCCGTTTACGCCACCCAATAAGCCAGACAAATATCGTGGTGCGCATTTGGCGACACTGCGCGCGCCTACCTTATTGCTACAGGGTGAGCGCGATGCCTTTGGCAATAAAGAGGCAGTGCAGAAGTTTGAGTTGTCGCCCAAGATACACACTCATTGGCTTAAAGATGGGGATCATAGCTTTAAACCGCGTAAAGCTTCGGGCACCACCCTTGATAATAATTTGCGCGAAGTTGTAGCAAAGATGAGGAATTTTATTGTTGCTGGTTAAAAGTTGGTTTTACATCGCGGGCTTATTGGGTTTAACGGGCACCGCATTGGGGGCTTATGGCGCCCATGGTTTGGCCTCAAGTGGTACTTCTGAGTCATTGGTGAGTGCGTTTAATACCGGCGTGCAATATCAGTTTTATCATGCGTTGGCGCTGTTATTAATGGTGCTGGCGTTGCGGGTTAAGTCATTAAAAACGCTGCATCTGGCGGCGGGTTTCTTTACACTAGGCAGCTTGCTCTTTAGTGGCAGTATTTATGCTTTAGTGCTGTTAGGCACTAAGGGTATTGGTTTTGTTACTCCGCTTGGCGGAGTGTGTTTTATGGCGGGGTGGGTCTGCGTGTTGCTGGCCGGTCGCGCCTGGTTGAGGTCTGATTTTTGATGAAACAGTTATTAATATATTGTCGTCCTGGGTTTGAAAAAGAGGCGGCGGCGGAAATTCAGGACCGAGCCGGGCAGTTTGGTAGCCCAGGTTTTGCGCGCACCAAGGACGACAGCGGCTTTGTTATTTATGAATGCTTTTCACCAGACGATGCTGACCTACTGGCCCGTAAGTTGCTGTTTAGAGAGCTTATTTTTGCTCGACAAATGGTGGTCGTTGAGGCAGAAGTAAAAGACTTGCCGCTAGATGATCGCATTAGCCCATTACTTGATGCCGCAGAAGGCATGGAGTTATGCGGTGATCTTAGAGTAGAAACCCCCGATACCAATGACGGTAAAGAGCTGTCGCGCTTTTGTCGCAAGTTTACGGTGCCTATGCGCCAAGCATTGCGTGGTAAGGGGTTATTAACCGATAAAGAAGTGCGCAATAGGCCGATACTGCATTTATTTTTTCTGGCTAATAATCATGCCTTGGTGGGTTATTCATATTCATTTAATAACTCACCTTTTCATATGGGAATACCGCGATTGCGCTTTCCTGCAGACTCGCCTAGCCGCTCTACTTTAAAGTTAGAAGAGGCGTTTCATGTGTTTATTCCTCGAGAAGAGTGGGATCTGCGCTTAACTTCTGGTTTAAATGCGGTAGATTTAGGTGCTGCTCCCGGTGGTTGGACCTATCCGCTTGTTAGCCGTGGCATGATGGTAACGGCGGTGGATAATGGCGCCATGGACACCAAGTTAATGGATACCGGTCAGGTTAAGCATTATCGCGAAGACGTGTTTAGCTGGCGTCCGGCCCGTAAAAATGTCTATTGGTTGGTGTGTGACATGGTAGAAAAACCGGCACGTGTTGCGGCCACCATGGCGGCGTGGTTAATGGATGAAGATTGCCAAGAGGCGATATTTAACCTCAAGCTACCGATGAAAAAGCGCTACGCTGAAGCTGTGCATAATCTGCAGCAATTAAAAGAGAAGCTTGCGGAGTTGGGCGGTTTTCATATACAGGCGAAGCAGCTGTATCACGATCGTGAAGAGATTACCGTGCATGTATACCGGCCCTTTAAAGTGGCAAGGTTAGTACCTAAGGAATAAATAAGCGCCGAGCGCCCGGCGCCAAGTTAAAACCTATTTGCAACGGAAGAACGCGAAACCCACAGAAAAATCATAGGAAATGGGGAGTAGGGACTAGGGAATAGGGATTAAAGCAGCACCGAGCGCCCGATAAACAACGTAGAGGCCGCTTCAGCTGGCCGGTGGCGCGTAGCGGCACTTGTTTAAATCAATATTTTGCTGCGCAGCGCTTTCCCTAAGACAGGAGCCGGCCAAGCGGCTTCTACAAAAGCGAAAGCAGTGTTTGTCTGTTAATTCAACATTCAACATTCAACATTCAACATTCGACATTGTCCAACAGTCCCCCTCACTCCTCACAGGTTTATCTCAGCCAGTCCGCTTTACTGCTGTAAAGGTGCAGTGTCGTGGGCTATAAATAAAAACACCGAGTCGGTAATCGACTCGGTGTTTTTTTGTTTGTCTGATAGCTGACGGCTTAAAGCTGACCGCTTGTTTTCGTTTGTTTTCTTAAAGGTTAGCAATAATTGCTTGGGTAAACTCTGTGGTGGTGGCGGTACCGCCTAAATCGCGAGTGACGCTTTTACCCTCAGCAATGGTTTTGCGTACCGCATTGCGAATTTGCTGGGCTTTATCTTGCATCTCTAAATGCTCAAGCATTTGAATAGACGCCAAAATTACCGAACAGGGGTTGGCAATATTTTGCCCTTCAATATCGGGCGCAGAGCCGTGTACCGCTTCAAAAATAGCCACATCTTGACCAATATTCGCACCAGGAGCCATCCCTAAGCCGCCTATTAAGCCGGCACATAAGTCAGAAATAATATCACCAAATAAATTGGTAGTTACTATGATGTCAAAACGCTCTGGATACATGACTAAGTTCATGCACACCGCGTCCACTATCATTTCGTTGGTTTCAATGTCGGGGTAGCGTTGTGCGACTTCGCGAGCCACGTCTAAAAATAAGCCAGAGGTCGATTTTAGAATATTCGCTTTGTGCACTATGGTGACTTTTTTGCGTCCCTCGGTGCGCGCTAATTTATAAGCAAACTCAGTAATGCGTTCGGCACCTTCGCGGGTAATAATACTCATGGCTTCGGCGTGTGTGTTGTCGTCGGAGCGAGTTTGTCCAGCACCTGAGTACATACCCTGAGTGTTTTCCCGAACGGTAATAATGTCGATATCTTTATAGCGACTTTGGGCGCCTTCAAATGACACCACTGGACGTAAATTGGCGTATAAGTTGAAATGTTTACGTAGTGACACGTTAATAGAGGTAAAACCGCCACCAATAGGGGTGGTCAGTGGGCCTTTTAGAGTGATTTTATTTTTTTCAATTAAGTCTAGGGTTGACTGGGGAAGCAGTTCACTGTGTTTTTCTAGCGCCATCAGACCTGCATCTGCGTAGTCGTAGTGAAAGTTACAACCGGCATGATCCATAATCTTCAGGGCGGCATCGACAATACTTGGGCCGATCCCATCACCTGGGATCACGGTAATACTGCGTTTATTCATGAGCGGCGTTCCGTTATATTTTGAGTAAGTTAAATTGTTATTATCGCGGCTGTTATAGCACTTTGCGACAAAGGATGCTATGAGCGGTTGCTCAAACTGTGATGGCGGATATCTTGTAAGTTAAAACCGAGCTCAATATCATCAACTAGCTTTACTAATTGCCGAGCAAGCAGGGCGTTTTCTTTGTGGCTGATGACGACCTGCTCAGCCTTATCTTGACTGTTAGCGGCCAGTAATTGATCAAGGGAGTGCCAACGTGTGAGTAGAGATTTAGCACGTTTAGGCCCTATGCTAGGAACGCCTTTAATGTGACTGCCAGACACACCGGTAAGTGCCCAATAGTCAACAAGCTGGTGTACCTGTAAGCCAAATTTTTGTTGTGCTAAAGGAGCAGTTAAAGCTGTTTGATTAAAATGATCCCACAGTTGAATATGGGGGTTAAGTAATTGGCAAAAACCTTGATCGGTCGACATTATTACGCTGGATTTACCATGGCGACTTAGGGTCGCGGCTAAAGTGGCAATTAAGTCGTCGGCTTCATCGGTATCAGATAATAATGCGTCTATGCCTAACATCCATAAGTCTTGTTGCAACTGTGGAAGATACTCAGCCAGTGCCGTGGGCATAGGCTTGCGACCCGCTTTATAATCAGGGTACAGATGATGGCGAAATCCAATGGGGGCGCCATCAAAAACCGCCACCACATGGGTTGGCTTAAATTGATGCAACAAACGTTTGGCCGCTTGTGTAACAGCAGCACTGGTAGCAACCAATACTGCTTGTTCGGTTGAATTACGCTGTTCTTGTACCGCATAAAGCCGGCGAATAAGGTTAAGCGCATCAATTATAAGGAGTTGCATTATGAGATGTCTTATTGACCTTGAATACGATAGCAAGGCACATAGGTCGTCCCTGGCAACTTCATGCGCGCTTGTTCAACAAACTGGTGTAATAGTTTGTCCATCATGCGCATAATGTCGGGATCGCCGTCTAATACAAAGGGCCCTTTTTCGGCAATGGCTTTAATGCCACCTTCTTTTACGTTACCGGCCACTATGCCTGAAAAAGCGCGGCGCAAGTTAGCCGCAAGTTGCTGTGGCGGTTGATTGCGGTTTAAATTTAGGCTGGCCATATTCTCGTGATTCGGAATAAAGGGCTGTTGAAACTCAGGCTCTATATGTAACGACCAGTTAAATGAGTAGGCATCGCCAACCGATTTGCGATAATCACGTACCAATGGCATGGCATTTTTGATACGTCTTGCCACTTCAGCCGGTTCATCAATAATAATTTGATACAGTGCTTGTGCATCTGGGCCTAGCGTATTGCCAATAAACTCATCCATGCTGCGAAAGTAATCGGCACTTTCAGGTGGGCCCGTTAAAATAATAGGCATGGGTTGGTTGCGATTTTCTGGGTGCATCATGATGCCGAGAATATAGAGAATTTCTTCTGCGGTGCCGACGCCTCCCGGAAACACAATAATGCCGTGGCCAATGCGCACAAAGGCTTCAAGGCGTTTTTCGATATCGGGTAAAATGACCAGCTCATTAACGATGGGGTTAGGCGGCTCGGCGGCAATAATAGAGGGTTCGGTTAACCCAATATAACGGCTGCCGCTTGCTCTTTGTTTGGCATGACCCACAGCGGCGCCTTTCATGGGGCCTTCCATGGCACCGGGGCCACAGCCGGTACAGATATTCATATCTCTTAGGCCTAACTCATTGCCTACTTCACGGGTATATTGGTACTCAGATGCTGAAATAGAATGTCCACCCCAACAGACGGCTAAGTTTGGCTCAGCACCTGGGTGTACGGTATTGGCATTGCGCAAAATAGAAAAAACAAAGTCGGTTAGGTGTTCGGTTGAGTCGTGATTGAATTGGCTATTATTCTGTAATTTACTGTTTACATAAATAATATCACGCAGCACTGAAAAAAGGTGATCTTGAATACCGCGAATAATTTCGCCATCAACAAAGGCATGACCGGGTGGGTTAAATAACTCTAGCTTTACACCACGCTCACGACGGATAACGTTAATATCAAAGTCGGTATAACGGTCGAGTATTTCTTTAGAGTTATCGGTTTGGCTGCCTGAGTTAAGCACTGCCAATGCGCAGTTGCGAAACAGCTGATAAAGGGCACCCGAGGCCGATTGTTTAAGATTGTCAACTTCAACTTGTGACAGTAAGTTCATGCTGCCAACTGGATTAATATGGGTGATCATAATCACTCCCGTGAAAGATTGTGAAGAGGTTAGTCTATGACTAGCTGATCTCGGCCTGCATGTTTGGCGCGATACAAGGCTTGGTCTGCTCGCTCTATGGCCGAATGAATGCTATCGCCTGTTTTAAACAGGGTGGCCCCTAAAGAGACGGTGATGGTCACGGAGTTTGTTTTGAATCTAAAAGGAATGCTTTTCACTTTTTCTCGTAACTTTTGTAATGGCTTATCTAAGTCTTCTTGACTGATGCCATTAAGGAGAATAATGAACTCTTCACCGCCAAAGCGAGCGATAAAATCAGTTTCTCTTAACGATTTTTTCAGGGTGCGAGCAATTAAGCGTAGTGCCTTATCGCCTGCTAAGTGGCCATATTCGTCGTTAATTTCCTTGAAGTGGTCAATATCAAGTAACACCATGCATAGTGGTTTTTCGTAACGTCGCCACTGTCTATATTCAATATCAAGCCGCTGATCCATTCCGGCTCTATTATGCACTTGGGTTAAACTGTCTATAAAGAGCTTATCATTTTGTGCATTGAGTTGCTGTTTATATTGTTCCGCTTCTTGTTTTAGTGTTTGAAGCTGTTTATCCATCTCACCCATACGTTTAAGTAGCGTTTGTTCGCGCTCCTGTAATCGTTCACTTTGAGATAAAATATGGTTAATACTGCGCATGCGCAGGTGAATGTCCGCTTTTAGTTGGTCATTCGTTTGGTTAAATAAATGTTCGCCTATGGCTCTGAGTTCACCGGCTATATGATTACCGTGGTGGGTGCGAGCTTCAAATAGCGATTGTCCTTCACTACAGGTAATGGAAAAGTGCCGGTGCACTTCTTCTAAGTGCTCATTTAGGTTCGCTAAAAAAAGGGTCGAGTTTCTACGCTCAAACCGGCAACCTTCAATGGTGAGATCAATAAGCTGGATACAAATATGAGGAAGTACATCAGGATCCACTTCTTGCTGTAGTTGTTCGCGTAACCTAGCAAGTTCTGTCGCAATGGGACCTGAAAAGTGTAAGTCATCAATTAATTGCAGTAAGCGGGAGCAGAGTTTGTGCTGGTTTTTTTGTCGCTCATCTTGTTGGGCAATGTTGCTTGCCATGCTATTAGTAAGTGCAACTTGGTAGTAATCAAGTAGTTGTATCAACTGATTTTGATGACTGGCGGCTCCTGAGCTCCAAGCCAACAAAGCTTCATTGGCTTGTGGGGGGCTAAAACCAGACTCGAGTAGCAGTGCTGAAGCTTGCTGCAATTTTTGTTGGTTATCATGTTGCAGTTGTTCTAAACGACCATGGCTGTTGCGCAACCGGTCAAGTTGTTGCGCTAATGCATTAGATAACTGTGCCTGTTGCTCTGGCTGTGTTGCAACAGAAGATGCTTGGTCGCCCGTGACCATTTTGTGCCACTGGCTGGCTAGTCTAACGACCGTTGGTGCGGGAGCCGAGAGCGCACTAGGCTGCTGTAACTCCGTTTGTACCGTTTCGAGTTGGTTAATTACGGAGGCCAGTTCTTTTAACATCTGCTTGTTGTCAAAATTAATCATTTTTCACCATCGCGGTCTAGGCAGGCAAGCTGTTTATGATATCGACATAATTTTGTCTGGAGCCAACGTATGCCAGTCTATGTGTTGTTTTTTATGAGAGCTATTTACTTTAACTAGCCCTTTTAAAATAGCTTCTATACAGCAATGGCGTATATCACCATTAAAAAAAGCGGCCTGTTGGCAGTCTACTGCCACTAGCTCCACCCAAGCTCGGTCTCCGGTTTGACTAGAAATCTGATGTGCAGCAGCCATGGCCAAGTATAAAATATCACCCAAACGCATATCATCAAGCGCGTGAGGGCTTTTAGGTAAAAATGGATGACCGATAATACCAATAGCTAAGCGCTGATCCAATTTAAATGGGCTGGAAAACTCAGCAAACATCTGCTCTAAGCTAGTAATAATATCTTGTAGTGAATTGACTTGACGCTGTGAAATAACATAAATGAACTGTCCTTCTCGTAAGTCATATAGCTGAGCTTGAGGGTGAATGCGGTTTTTTAGATGCATCCCCAGTTGCTTTTGTAGCACAGATGCATGCATCAAGCCTAAACGTTCATTAAGATCGGCCATAAAGGGAACGTGTAGCATCAGGTAATAGGTCTTATCGTTGAATGGCCGTGCTTGACCTTCATCTAAATACCATTGTTCTGAGCGAAGTTGGCTTTTAGCCATCTCTTTAGGAAGCAGCTGCATAAGCTGCCGCCAATTCGGCAGCCCTGTTCTTTGCTCTAGTAAGAGTGAACTTTGTAGTTCGCGATTCTTGTTTTGTAAACGGCGACGACGAGCATAATTATGCCACCAGCCATAAAGCAATAAGGGCGCGAGTAGAGCAAGCCCAGTCGCAAAAAAGCTAACGCGCTTTTTTTCTTGCTGTGTTTGTTCATTTACTTGGCGAAGCTGCGCCATTTCTCTTTCTTGCTGCAGTTGTTTATCACTGTCTTGCACTAAGCTTTGCGTTAGCAAGCGATTGATTCGGCTTACTTTCGCATAATATTTGTGATAAGCCTTGTGGTGTATTAATGCTTGAGTGGCATTATCACTCAGCTCAAATAATTGCGCTAATAACCGGTGAGACTCAATTAAGCGAGGGGTATTTTGCTGTGTTTCTGCCAGCGTTAATGCTTGCTTAAATTGTGCGAGAGCCAATTTATTTTTCTGTTGGGTCATATACAGTTGGCCAAGCTGTAATTGAGTATCAATTTTTCGCAATACATTATTACTACGCTCAAAGCGAGTATGGGCCAACGATAAATAATGCAGTGCTTCTGGATTGATATTTAACACCCGATAGCTATGACCTATTTCTAAATACAGCTGGGCTATATGCTCGCTATCGGCTAGGTTTTTTGCTAAATCTAGGGCGTTAAAAAAGTAGACCAGCGCTAAGCTTGCGTCACGACTGGTGCGGGTAACTTGTCCTAAATTGAGCAGTGAGCTTATTAATAAGTTGGGGTTGCCTAATAGTTCAAATTGACTAGCTGCTAAATTAGCATAATGAATGGCTTGCTCACCGGCGCCGAGCGTTGCATTAATATTAGCGGCTTTCTCTGCGGCCATGGCCTTAAGGTAATATTGTTGGTGTTGGCTCAATAAATTGAGTGTTTCAACATAGTGAGAGAGGGCCAGTTCATCTTGTTGTAGCAGTTGGTAATACTCAGCTAATAAATAATTAGCCCATGCCTGTTGCGCGGGGTGGTTATTTTCTTGGGCTTGCACTCTAATTTGTTCGAATGCTAAGCGAGCATCATCTACTCTATGCTGATGTAATAAGGTGCTGGCTTGTAGCAGTGCCAGCGCATCTTGCACCTTATTTTGACTTTGTTCGGTAACCTGTTTGGCTGCCGTATCTAGCAGCTGCTTGGCAGACTGGGTTTGCTGTTGTGCCAGTGCCAGCTTGGCTTTAATAAGCAAGCTGGTGGTGAGCATGTCCGTTTGCCGATATTCCTCTGCCAGTGCAATGGCGCGGTTAATACTGGCATCGGCAGCTAATATAACTCCTTCGTTCGCTTGGCATAAAGCTTGGAGTTGCCATGCAGCTTGGCTTTGTTCGCGGGTACGATATTGTTTGGCCATTTTTTGATGGTCAAAATCTTGTCGTGGGTTGATCAACTGTGCGGGGTCAATTTGTTTGCGCTGTAAAAAGAATTGAGTGAGGGCTGTGCATTCACTGGGTCGACTCAGCATAAGCTGATGAGCCCGTTGGAGTTCAACGGGCTCGGGTTGGTATGGTGAGAGCACAGGCGCGCCCGCCAAGTGTGAGACCAAAACGGCGACAGACAAGATCACAATAACAAATACCGGTGTAATATGTGAATGACGTACCAGTTTATCATAAGTGTTGCTTTAATGAAGACCTGCTTACGCAGCTTTCAGCGGTCAGTTAAGATAAAAAACAGTCATACGCCTTACGCGATACGCCGCACGTAAAAACTCAGTGCCGTCTTTTGTTGAGGCCTATTGATTCGGCAGGTTTGAGTTTTTTAACTGACCGTTTATAGCTGACGGCTTACCGCTACCCGAAGGGCTGTTACTGTCGCTGTAGGCGAACGTTAGCGGCTTTACCGGCGACATTGCTACGGTAGGGGTTAATGTCTAATCCGCCACGGCGTGTGTAGCGTGCGTAAACGGTCAGCTCTTTAGGCAGGCAGTGCTGCATAATATCCATAAAAATACGCTCTACACATTGTTCATGAAATTCATTGTGTTGGCGAAAAGACACCACATAACGCAGTAATATATCACGATGAATGCGTGGCCCTTGATAGCGGATCATCACGCTGCCCCAATCGGGTTGCCCAGTGACTAAGCAGTTAGATTTAAGTAAATGTGAATGCAGAGTTTCAGTCACTATGTCCGCTTCGTTGCCCTGTGTTGCCTTGCTTAAGAGGTCAGGAATGGGCTGATAGTGATCAATGCTAATATCCTGCCCGTCTATGCAGTCTCCTGGTAAAATGCCAAATTGGTTAGGGGCGGCGTTTAATTCAAAGAGTTTTACTTTAACCGTACCTTGGGCACATAAGCTTAAATCGTGTTTTAGTATGGCTTCTACTTCGTCAATACTGTCGAAACGACTTTGGTTAAAACTGTTTAAATAGAGCTTAAATGACTTAGATTCAATTAAGTGTTGGCTGGTGGCCGCCACCCTGACTTCTCCCATCGCGACTCTGGGCTTGCCTTTATTATTTAACCAAGATAATTCATACAGGTTCCATAAGTCTTCACCGGCAAAGGGTAAATCGTCGGCGTTGAGCTCCCATTCATCTCGGTTTAAATGACGAGGCACCGACTGTAGCTGACTGGCGTCGTATTCACTAACATAACTACTTTGTTTACCCAGCGATAAAGAGTCTAGCGCATTGCTGGCTTGGTATTTTTGCTCTGGTGTCATTTCAAGGTCCAGTTGATAGAATGTGGAGTTTGGGTCGATAGATCCTAGCCTTATTGTGAGACTTTAGTATGCAAGATCAAGTAGAGATAGCGCTGGCTGAGTTGTTTGCCCGTCAGTTACGGATGCGGGGTGTGCCCTTGGTTGAGCATGACGAGACATTTTCATCTCCTGCGGAGTTATTACCCGCACAAGCAGGTACTGTCGGTTGGCAAGCTTGGCAGCGCCCCGAGCCGGGTGACTTTGATAATGTGGCCCATGCGCTTGAGATGCCGGTACATGCAGATATCAGTGCCTTATTTGGGCATTACTATGCCGGCAATATAGAGGCATGTTTTAAAGGATTGTTTTTAACCTTGTTACAGCCTTGGAACGAACAAGACTTTGAACGTTTACAGCAAAACCAAATTGCGCATCAACTAATGATGAAAAAACTAAAACTAGCCGCCAGCTGGTTTTTAGCTACCTGTAAAGACGATCAAAAGCTGGTTACCCTTAATAATGCCACCGGAGAAGTGCAATTAGAGCGCTTAGGCAAAGGCTCTATCGGGGTATTAGCCCCCAATTTAGCCACGTTTTTACAACAATTAGAGCCTTGTTGAATACCATACGCGATACGCCATACGCCATACGAAAAGGCCAAACCGGTGTTTTCTTTAACGTAAAGCGATAAGTTCAGCTATCAGCTATCAGCTATCAGCTTTCAGGTAAAAAAATGGATTGCTTCGTGCCTCGCAATGACAGCGTAAGGGCAAAAGAAATGTTAAGTGTTTGTCGGTTAATTCAACATTCAAAATCCAACATTTAACATTGCTCTTGGGTCATTGCGAGGAGTGCAACGACGCGGCAATCCATTGCACAGACAGTAATAAGCTTGAAGCTAGAAGCCGGAAGTAAAAACAAAAATAAAAATGCCGCAGTGTTTTTGTTTAGTTTACCGCTTCCAGCTCTGAGCTTCCGGCTTTCTCTATGCGGTACGAAAGAACAAAACCAGTGTTTTCTTTAACGTAAAGCGATAAGTTCAGCTATCAGCTATCAGCTATCAGCTTTCAGGTAAAGAAAATGGGTTGTTTTTAAGCTTGGTGCTAGGCGCCGGGCGCTCGGCGCTGTCTTTAAACAGCTGTACGCTTTACGCTAAACGCTATACGAAAAGGCCAAACCGGTGTTTTCTTTAACGTAAAGCGGTCAGCGTTAGACGTATAGCTTTATTTTGATTTAACTGACAGCTTATAGCTGACGGCTCCCCGAAGGGGCTACTCTTTAAAATCCCAAGATAAATTAGAGACTAAACGACAGGGCTCGCATTTAAAGTCAAAAATACCGTGTATAGGCTCACTCACATGCCAAGGCTGCCCGCAACTGGGGCAGGGGCGGTGCTGCTCTGTGGCTAAACTCTCGCCACCTACTCGATATAAATAATAATAAGTTGCAGTGTGAGTTAGCGCTTCAATACGCTTGCACAGCTCTCGCCCTCGTCGACTTAAGCGACTGTTATGATTGCTGATTTCTTCTACGGCGCCGTGTTCAAGAATAGAGCCGTTCATTTGCAGTTGATCACAAGCTTCCCAATCTTCTTGCCACTTTAGTATTTTTTTAAAGTCGCCATTGGCAATGGCCGGGGTTTGATACAAAGGCACTGGCGAAAAATGCTCGCCACAGCGTAAGGGCGAGCAAGAGTGCAAGTAGGTGGTATACAACAACTGCCACTCTCGCGTAGTGCACTCATCCGTGGTGTCTGAATTAAGATCTTGGCCTTTTACGGTCGTCTTTGGGCTGGTGAGCCCAGCTTGATGGAGCTGGGTGATGGCGATTTGTACCAGGCGACTATAATGCCTGGGGTGCAAACTGTCTTGCTCTGGGCAAACCACGCGACAGACTAACCAGCCTGCATGCATGGCGGTGGGAAATTCTCGGCCGACAATTTGGCCATTGTGTCTAAGTGCATCAATAAATTGGCGAATAGCGGGCTCAGTTTGAGCCAGCGAGGTGTCTTGGTAGCAGTCAAAATGCAGTTCGCATACCCACATTAGGTGTGTGGCTCCTGTTTAGTTGTGCTTGATAACTCGGCTTGCGCTTGTTGCTGCTCTAAGCGAGCAACTTTGTGCTCTAAGCGAGCAACTTTGTGCTCTAGGGCAATAATACGCTCAATAAGGGCGCGCTCGGCTGCCTCTTTTGATGCCGATTTCGCCTCTTTAGCGGTGTCTGTCTGCAAGGGTAGGTTTTGTGGATTTTGTTTATAGCGGCTGATAACTGCCAAGAGTGTCGTTAAACTGACCGAGCTATCTAGCCGCGCTTTTACGGTGGCCGTGCTAATGGGTTTGCCTTCGCTTGCTAGGCTATGAATGGCATTAATAATGGCTTGCTCAGGCATTACAGCGTTGGCCTTATCTTAGACTGGTGTTGAGTTGGTCGATAACTTCTGCCCAATCAGAGTCTTCTTGCAAGCCTTCTTCTAAAAAGTTGGCTTGGGCTTCACTCCAAAAGGGCGCTTCTATGAGTTCGACATTAGCAGGAAGCTGATGAGTGGCAATAAAGTCTTTAATTGCTTCATTGCTGGCGTCTAGCCCTAACTGTTCAAATAAATGGTGAAATGGGTGATGTGTGGGCTCCATCATATTAATTTCTCCTTAAGCGATAAATAAAAGAGGTAAGGCCTACTTTTTTACAGACTGACTTTAAGAATAGTTAATGACTATATTGCTTAGCGTTCTGTAAAAAGGCACCACCTTAAAATAAGGTTAACAAGGTTTTACCTTAATGCATACTGGGTGACTCTCGCAACACAGGAATACAAACATCTAATACGGTTAATTGCTGTAACCATAATTTTCCCTCATCTTGTTGCAGGCCATCGTGGCTAAACTCAAAGCGAAATTGGGCGATGAGGCGGCCTTTTTGCCATTGATAGCGATACCGATACACGCTTAATAATTGAAATTGTTGCTGGCGGCAATAACGCTCTAACCAGTGGCGAGCAAATTCACTCTGGCGGCGAATTTGCCAATAACCGGCACCCAGTGCACACAGGGCAAGTATCCCAAGTAACTCGACCATTATCTGACGCCGGTAAATAAGCTGCCTAGCGCACGCTTTAGGTGAGGGGGTAAGTCGTTATTATGCAAGTTGCCTAAAATAAGCGGGCGTAATGCCGGTATCGACACTAATTCGGCAAATAACCCATTAAACAGCTCACTATGCAGTTCGGCTAATTGCGCTAAATAAGTGATTAAGACGGTTTCATCTGCGAGGTCTTGCCATAATCTGGCCGCTAGGCTCAACATCACTGGCTGACTGGGGTTGAGTGCTAATAAGCTAGCCACTTTTTGCTGGCGCTCAGCGCATTTTGGGCTGCCTGCGGTGGCACGCAATAATTGAGCAATACGCTCTTGGTTGGGCGCTGCGTGTTCGAGCTCGCTATTTATGGCATTTAATAAAAGATGAGTTAGCGGCTCGGGTAATGGCTGATGCTCACATTGAGTGAGTAGGGCATCTTTTACCTGAGTGGGCAGGGTTAGCAATTGCGATGCCAGTAATTGGCTTAATTCGGTATTTTGATGCAAACGCGCAGCAAGATCAGCAATGCCTTGTAAGCCCAATTGTTGCCAGTCTTGTTGTTTGGGATCTTGAAGGTACTCGCACACACCATTAAAAAAGGCGGAGGCTGGCAAGTTTAGCGACAAGCCTAAGCGAGCATGAAAGGCGGCTAGCTTGTCGGGTGACGGCTGAAAAGTGAAGGGCGTTTGTGCTAAGCGTTGCTGTTGTTCATCACTGAGCTCGGCGCTTACATCTTGGCCAAGTTGTTCTACTAGGGCGGCTAAAAAGTGCTTAACGGCGCCATTATTAAATAAACCACGCTCATCTAGGGGTAATTTAAGAAACCACACATAAGGCTGCGCTTGCCCTTGTGATTGCCAATAGCACACTGCTAACCAGGCATGGTGCTGCAATGGCCAAGGGTAGGGTCTTTGATTGGCTTCTATGGCGGCAAAGTCGTCATTAGACAGCGGTTGTAGGCGACGGCCCAGATCGTACAGGCGAAACTCTGTGCCCGCCTGCGCTAAAAATTCACTTAAGGTATCTATTTGCATCTATTACTCCTATTGCACTGGGGCTGATTATAGGGAGTCATGGCTCAAGATGGTATACTTGCCGCCTGTTTTAAAGGAGTCAACCTATGTCAGCTGATGCACAGCGCTGCTTGTCTGCAATTGTCGATGAATTAAAGGCGTTATCTTGGTGGCAAACAGAGCCGCCCAGTGCGGCGGCCTTATCCAGTAGCCAGCCGTTTTGTATTGATACCCTCACTTTTGCCCAATGGTTGCAGTTTGTGTTAATTGCCCGCTTACAGGCCATGCTAGAGAGCGGTGCGCCGCTACCTCAGCAAATTTCTGTTTACCCTATGGCCACTGAAAGCTTTAAGTCGGTGGCTGAAAATACGCAGGCGCTAGAAGAAGCCATTGCGCAATTGGATGAATGCTTATCGGGGCTGCCTGTGGTGCGTGAGGCATGAGTGTTGACATTATTTATGAAGATGAACACTTGGTGGCCATTAATAAAGACGCAGGCTTATTAGTGCATCGCAGTTGGCTAGATAAAGGAGAAACCCGCTTTGCCATGCAGCTGACTCGCGATGCCGTGGGGTGTCATGTGTTTCCGGTGCACCGATTAGATAGGCCCACGTCTGGGGTATTATTATTTGCCAAAAGTTCAGCGGTGGCCCGCAGCCTCACCGAGGCTTTTACGGATCATCAGGTTGATAAGCAATACTTAGCCGTGGTGCGCGGTTTTATGCCGGCGCAAGGCACAGTCGATTATGCGCTGAGTTTTCAACCCGACGCCATTGCTGATAAGTTTGCCGATAAAGATAAACCGGCACAAGAGGCCGTTACCCATTGGCAGAGTGAGGCTAACATTGAGTTGCCGTTTGCGGTGTCAAAAAAGCATGCTACCAGTCGCTATAGTTTGGTGACCTTAGTGCCAGAAACGGGACGCAAACATCAATTACGCCGACATATGGCGCATTTGTTTCACCCTATAGTGGGAGACACCAGCCACGGTGATGGCCGACATAATCGATTTTTTCGTGAACAATATGACTGCCATCGCATGATGTTGCATGCGAATCAGTTATCATTTATGCATCCCGTCACCCAAGCACCTTTACAGCTTAATGCAAACTTAGATGCCGACTGGCAACATATAATGACAGAGTTTAATTGGTCGCAGATAGCGGTAAAGCACAATATTGTTAAGGAGTGAGTATGGCAGCTGTTGATATTATAGTAGGCACGGTTTATGGCTCAGCATTTTTAGTCGCTGAAACCTTAGAAGAAGCGCTGGTGAGTGCTGGGCATCAGGTGGAGTTACACGAAGAAGCGGAGCTGGCTGATTTAGATACTAGCCATTTTTGGTTATGGGTCACCTCTACCACTGGGCAGGGGGAATTGCCGCCTAATTTATTACCCTTATTTGAAGAGTTACGGGAAACCTGTCCGCCTATGCCTGAGTTACGTTATGCACAAGTGACCTTAGGTGATAGCAGTTACGATCATTATTGTGGCGCGGGTGCTTTGTTAAAAGCCCAGCTGGATGAGTTACAGGCGGTGGCGGTGACTGATGAGTTACAAGTGGATGCCAGTGAAACGATGGATCCTGAAGAGCCAGCATTAGCCTGGCTAACCGGCTGGATGGATAAAATTTAAAAAATAGCGCCCAGCACCAAGCTTAAAGGTAAAATACTTTTGCAACGGAACCCACGGAAAAATAGAGATAAGATCTGAACAAGACTTTTCTATTGTAAAGTGAAAGACATGCCGTATTGCGGTTGAGCTAGAGCCGACTTAAATATTAAAAAAGCACCGAACCTTTAGGTTCGGTGCTTTTCTATTTTTATCTTACGGCTGACAGCTTTAAGCTATGTTTTAAAGCATTTCTTTGCGCAGTTGTGCCGGGGTTTTAGGTGACAATAAGCCTGGGGCTATGTCAAACACGGTTCTGGCACCGGTTTCGCCATTTTGGGTTAGCTTGTGTACGGCGCGGGCGTAAGCCACTAGTACGCTGGCGGTAAACTCTGGGTTACTGCCAAGCTTAAGAGAAAACTCCAGTACTTGACTGGTGTTATCAGCGCCGCTTTCGCCGCTGCGGATCACAAAGCCACCGTGGGGCATGCTGCTGTGCTCGGCTTCAAAGGTTTGCTGATCAATAAAGTTAACTGTGGTGTCGTAGTCTGCAAAGTAATCAGGCATGGTGACTATGGTGTTGCGCACTGTATCGGCATCGGCACCGTCGGCTAATACAATAAAGCACTCGCGGGTGTGCTTTTCACGAGTTTCTAACTGTGGAAGCTCACCATTGCGCACTCGTGCCATGGCAGATTCTGATGGCAAGGTATATTGCACGCCCGATTTTACACCTTCAATACGGCGTACAGCGTCAGAGTGACCTTGGCTTAGACCTTTACCCCAAAAGGTATAGGTTTCGCCTTGGGGCAAAATGGCTTCGCCAAACAGGCGGTTTAATGAAAATAAGCCCGGATCCCAGCCCACCGATAATAAGGCCAGCTTGCCTGCTTTTTGTGCCGGAGTATCAAGGGCACTAAAGTACTCAGGAATTTTAGCGTGAGTGTCAAAGCTGTCGACAATATTGAACAGGCTAGCTAGATAAGGGCCTTGCTCTGGCAAGTCGGACTTAGAGCCGCCACACAAGATCAGTACGTCAATGTCATTTTGATACTGTTCAATATCATCCATTGAATAGACTGGAACTGTGCTATCGATTAGTGAGACGCTGGCCGGATCTCGGCGGCTAAATACGCCTACTAAACGCATGTCTGGGCTCTTCTTAATAGCAGCTTCTGTGCCGCGACCCAGGTTGCCGTAGCCGGCAATGGCGATTCTTATTTGTGTCATCAGTATGCCTTTTGTTGAGCTGTACTGGCGAACCAGTCAGCATTCGTATGTATTTGCGTCAGTGACAAATGCTACAAATGCAGAGTGAACTCGATGAATATCAGGCAACGATGCGCAGCTAGTTACATTTCCATTGCTAAATAAACGGGAACAGTACGAAAACTGCGCGTCTTGGCCTATCGGCTGCATTTGTAACGGCCAATTAACTTAAACCATTTTTGTCTTGGGATCCACGAAACTCGTGACGGGTGACAATATTTTAATAAAAAAATGGCTATTTTTGCTTAGTAAATAGGCGGTTGATGCGAGCAAGCTTTACTTTTTGCGATTACTTAGGCTTGTCCGTGCTGCGAATGCCCCCAGCCTCAATTACGATATGCCCCTGCTTATATAAGCCGCCAATGGCTTTTTTAAAGGTACCTTTACTGATGCCAAACATGCGAAAAATGGTATCGGGGTCGGTTTTATCATTCACCTGCATGCTGCCACCAGCGCGCACGAGTTTATCGAGCACGGCTTGTGCGGCATCGTCTATTTTGCCAGGGCCGGGTTTAAAGAGTGTTAGATCTATTTTTCCGTCGTCACGCACACGCTTCACATAGCCTTTGGTTTGCAGACCCATAGGCACGCGGCCTGAAATGTCTGAGCGAAATAATAACCCCCAATATTGCCCATCAACCACGGCTTTAAAACCTAACTGGGTATGCTCGGCCACCAGCAAGTCGACTTCGTCTCCGGCTCGATAGCGAGGCAACTCTCTGCTTAAAAAGCGATCTAACTTACTGCTGGCCACCATGCGCCCTTCGTGATCAAGGTAAAGATGAACCACATAATGACGACCTGCTTCCATGGGTTTAGCTTGGTTGCGTTCGGGCACAAAAATATCTTTTTTCATTCCCCAATCAAGAAAGGCACCTAAGCGGTTGGCGGTGACGACTTTAAGCGCTGCAAACTGATGAACTTTTGCTTTAGGGGTGTCTGTGGTGATCACCGGCTCTTGGTCTGAGTCGAGGTAAATAAAAACCGGTATCTCATCGCCTGGCTGACAATGGCTTGGTAACTGGCGACGCGGTAAAAAGGCGTCGCCATATTCTCCGGCATCTAACCAGCCGCCTTTGTCGTCTAATCGTAAAAGGGGAAGGGTATTATTATCGCCAAGCTTGATCATGAGTATTACCAGAGTTACAAAAATACGATTTTAGCCCGAGCGTGCCATAAAGGCTACAGCAGCAACAGGCTTTCGTTACCGAGCTCCAGCGAAATAAAAGTGATAGTAATAAAAAGTTAATCTTTTAAATTCAACTGATTAACCAGTGTGATGCGATAGGCGTAACTGACTTTTTTAGTATTTTTGTTATTGAAAATACTGCTACACTCGCCAAAGTGATCATATAAAGGTGAGCGAATGAGCTGGGGTTGATGGCATTCAGACATTAACTGACCCACCTTGGCTATAGGGAGCATGTTGGCCATGATGAACTCAGAACAAATCACCATTGTTATTATTTTGCTAAGCACAGTGCTGATGTTTCTGTGGGGGCGCTGGCGCCACGATATGGTAGCCGCAGGCGCCTTATTAGCGTGTATATTGACCGGATTGGTGCCGGCTGATATTGCCTTTGATGGCTTTAGTCATCCCGCCGTGGTTACCGTGGCTTGTGTATTAGTGCTAAGTAAAGGCTTACAAAGCTCGGGGGCGGTGGATGTATTAACCCGCAAGTTAATTCCTGCTAATGGGGGCATCACTTTATCCATTGCCGCCTTAACGGCATTGGGCGCTTTGTTATCTGCTTTTATGAATAATGTGGGTGCCTTGGCATTACTGATGCCGGTGGCGGTACAAATGGCGCGCCGTAAGCAAATTGCGACCGGTAAAGTCCTGATGCCTTTGTCGTTTGGCACCATATTAGGTGGCATGAGTACCCTAATTGGTACGCCGCCTAACTTAATTGTATCCAGTTTTCGCCAAGCCAGTGGCGAGGGCATGTTTGGCATGTTTGATTTTACGCCCGTGGGGTTTGTGGTGGCTGCGGTGGGTGTAAGCTTTGTGGTATTAATTGGCTGGCGCTTAGTGCCTGGGCGCAAGCAATCGGGGACGGATCGTTTTGATTCGGGCGCCTATATTACTGAGGCGCGGGTGCCAGAAGGCTGTAAGGCCGAAGGCATGACACTGGGCGATATAGAGAAAGCATTAGTAGAGGCAGATGCACAAGTATTGGGCTTGGTACGCAATGAGGTTAGGGTGACCCCGCCCAGCCCTCGGCGACGGACCCGCGCTGGAGATATTTTAATGCTGGAGGCGGAAGCTGAAACCTTATCGAGTGCCTTAACCAGCTTAGGATTAAAACTAGAAGAAGCCAAAACCACCCGCGATGAAAAAGAGAAAGAAAAAGCCAAAGAGGGTGAGAAGAGTAAAGACAGCAACAAAAGCAAAGAGGGCGCTAAAGAAAAGCGCCACCCCAGCAAAGCGAATGAAACGGCTCAAGTAAAAAAAGCCGAAAAAACCGATAAATCAGATGATAATACAGACTCGTTTGATGAAGTGGTATTGATGGAGCTGGTTATCTTGCCAAGTTCTGGGTTACTGGGGCGTACCGCCGCTGGCATTCAGCTAAGAACCCGTTATGGGGTTAATTTACTGGCGCTTTCTCGACAAGGTAAGCGCTCTTCTAAACGGCTACGAGCTCAAGCTTTTCGAGCCGGTGACTTATTAATGATGCAAGGAGGGCCAGAAGCCATTGCGGAATTTGCCTCTAGCACTGGCTGTGTCCCCTTAGCCGAGCGCGAGCTGCGGATCCCGAATAAACGCATGGCCTTGTTGGCCACTGTGATCATGGCGGTGTCGGTGGGGGCAGCGGCCCTTGGTTTATTACCTGCGGCTGTGTCGTTTGCCGCTGGGGTGTTAATGTCGATGGTGGTGCGCACCGTACCCCCACGCTCTGTATATGGCGCTATCGACTGGCCTGTAATTGTCTTGCTCGGTGCCTTAATCCCAGTGGCACAAGCGATGGAGTCCACTGGTACGGCTGAGCTTATCGCCAATTTGCTATTAAACGGCATTGCTCAGGGGCATGCCACTATTGCCTTGGTGCTGATTTTAGTGGTCACCATGAACCTGTCAGATTTAATGAACAATGCCGCTACCGCCGCTGTTATGTGCCCGATTGCGATTGGTACTGCTAATCAGCTAGGCGTGAGCATAGATCCCTTTTTAATGGCGGTGGCCATTGGCGGCTCTTGTGCGTTTTTAACCCCCATTGGTCATCAGAATAATACACTGATATTAGGCCCCGGCGGCTTTCGCTTTGGCGATTATTGGCGACTCGGGCTACCGTTAGATATTTTGGTGATCTTGGTGACTATCCCCATGTTACTCTGGGTTTGGCCTTTGTGATGTATTGATGTGATGTAATGCTAGGAGTCAAATATGCAGAACGAATTAGACAATATGGTGGTATTAGAAGTTTTTGATAAAATTCGTCGCTTTGGCGAGCCTTATCAAGAAGGCCACCGCTTAGATGGCATTATTGCCAGCAGTGACTTTGATGGTTATACCGTAGTGTTATCCGGCAGCGGCGTCACTTTGCAGCTTAACTTTCACCAAAGTTATGAGTTTGACTACAGCAGTGAAAAGTTAAAAACGCAGTTTATGGATAAAATTGACTATATCCATCGCCACTACAACGATCGCGAATAGCTTAATCAGGTGATTAGGGACTAGGGATTGGTGATTAGGGAATAGAAGGGCCGTCATTGCGAGGAGCGTAGCGACGCGGCAATCCATTTAACAGAGGACAAGGGATAGGTGAATAGGGAATAGTAACTGACAGAAAAGCGCGGTGTTCTAATCACGAATCCCTCATCACCGCTCCCTGCTTTACATTCCTGGATTCGCAATGACCCAAGATCTGGATTTTCTGTAGTTCCACGCTTTAGCTGTGGATTCTGCGAAGCAGAAAGGTTTTTTCGTTAACTGACAGCTGAAAGCTTACCGCTGACAGCTCCCCGAAGGGGCGCCGGGCGCTGGGCGTTGTGTTTATTTAAATCATTCGTACTCGTACGGCGCGGCCTTTTATCTTGCCTTGTTGTAAGTGCTTAAGCGCTTTTTTGGCAACGTCTTTGTGTACGGCCACGTAAGACTGCATTTCTGAAATATCAATTTTACCCACTTCGCTGCCTTTAATGCCGGCACTGCCGGTGAGGGCGCCTAAAATATCGCCGGCGCGAATTTTACTTTTACGACCGCCGGCAATGTTTAACGTAACCATATCAGTTTGAATGGGGGCTATGTTCTCATTCAGCTCGGCCAAGGATCCTTGAACGATAGGCGCACGCTGATATTCTTCAATCATGCTTACCCGATAGGCCTCTTGGGGGCTATAAAGGCTTAATGCCAGCCCTTGTTGACCTGCACGACCGGTACGGCCAACGCGATGCACGTGAGTTTCGGGATCTTGAGTGATATCGTAATTGATAACCGCCGCTAGCTCTTTAATGTCGAGCCCTCGGGCTGCCACGTCTGTGGCCACTAAAATATTGGCGCTGCCGTTGGCGAAGCGAATAAGTACTTGATCGCGCTCGCGCTGTTCAAGGTCGCCATTTAAGGCGAGTGCAGAAAAGCCCAGCTCCGTTAAGTGATCTGCCACTTCTTGGCAAGCACGCTTAGTATTACAAAATACCACGGCTGAGGCAGGGGCATAGTGACCTAACAAGGTGGCCAGTGCTTGCTTGCGCAAGTGGGGTGCCACTTCAAATAACAATTGTACTATGGTGTCGGCTCGCTGCTCGTCGGCGACAAAAACGCGCTCGGGTTGATGCTGCATACCTCGGCTAAGGCCGGCAATACCTTCGGGGTAAGTGGCCGAAAACAGTAATGTTTGGCGAGGCTTAGGCGCATAGTCGACCACCAGTTCGATATCATCGGCAAAGCCCATATCCAACATGCGATCAGCTTCATCTAATACCAGAGTGTTCAGGTCGTCTAATACTAAGCTGCCTTGTTGTAAGTGCTTTAGCATACGCCCAGGCGTACCCACCACAATGTGAGCACCAAATTCAAGAGACGCCGTTTGGGCAGCAGTAGGTGAGCCTCCGCACAGTACCACTAGCTTTACGTTAGCCATGGCACGGGCCAGCTTGCGCAATTCTCGGGCCACTTGATCAGCCAGCTCACGGGTTGGGCACAACACCATGGTTTGCACTGCTAAACGGTTAACATCAAGGTTGGCTAACAAGGCCAAACCAAATGCCACGGTTTTGCCGCTGCCGGTGTTAGCCTGAGCAATGACATCTTTACCTTCTAGCATCAAAGGCAGGCTTTGAGCTTGAATAGGAGTCATGTGGGTGTACTCAAGGCTGGTTAAATTTGCGATCAGCGCAGGGGCCAGAGGCAGGGTAGAAAATTCGGTATGGGTCACGGAAAAACTCTTGATGTTAAAATAAGAAGGGTGCCGTTATGGCGTGGGTACATTATAGCAGAAAAGCGCCAAGCATAGCGCTTGGCGTTCGTTTTAATTATGGATGTTGTTACTTATACCTATCTGGAAAAATAACTGAGCTACTTTTGTTTATATAAAAAGTCGAACAAAGGGTCTACTCCACCGACACGCTGCAGGGCTAATGAAACTCACATTATCAGCCTACTGCGAACATTCACTGGATGTTCGGTTAAGCTGATACTGCTCGTCACGGCGAGTAAACTCGCCCCCTCTGGCTTCAGCACATGACATCCGACCGCCATGGATGGTGGGAGTGCCGAAATAGCAGGAGCATTTTTCGGCCCTGTCATGTGATGGTCGGTGGAGTAGCTCCCTTTATCCTCCTTATGCCGCGAAGCCGTCTGTGAATGGGGTTGGCAGGCAGCTCAGTGCTTCAAGGAAGGTATCCAGCTTCAAATTAGGTCACATTTTTACTTAGATTGGTATTATAAAAATTGTTAATCATAAAAAATTGAGCTGATAAAGTTAATTAAGTTTCCACACTTAACTCTGCAATGACTTTTTCGCGTAATTGTTCTTGCTCTTGCTCGGTTAAGGGCTGATTTTGTTGATTGGTTAGGCTAAAAAAGTCTTCTACTCGCTCGCCCACTGTGGTGATTTTTGCCGCATGCAAGTTAAGCTTTAATTGACTAAAAATATTCCCCACCCGTGCCAATAAGCCCGGGGTATCAAGGGCAACTAGCTCTACTAAGGTGCGTTTAGTGGCACGAGATGGATTCATAAAGTTGACTTGCGTGGTCACACTAAACTCACGATGGCGCCGTGAAGGTGGACGAATGCGAATTTTAGGTGGTGCTGTGTGGGTAAGCACTTCACTTAAGCGTTCGCATAAATCCCCTAGTCGGTCGCCACTTACCGGCTGGCCGTCGGGCTCAAGCACAATAAAGGTATCGAGGGCATAGCCATCTTTAGACGTCATAATTTGGGCGTCGTGAATATTGAGGTTTTTTTGATCTAAGGCGGCTGCCACACGACCAAACAAGTTGGGGGAGTCTGGGCAATAAATAAATAGTTCACTCCCACCGCGCCCTGGTTGCTGGCTAATTTGTACTAAAGGGGCGCTGTTATTACCGTGGGCCATAATGTGACGACTGTGCCAGGCAATTTGCTCTGGGGTATGGCGCAAAAAATAATCGGCGGTAAAGCGCGACCATAATGGTTTTATTTGCTCTTCTGTGGTGTCGAGTCGGGTTAAAATTTGTCGGGCTTGGCGTTGATTTTCTCGTACCCGTAACCGTAAGTCCGGTGGGTTTTCTAGGCCGCGGCGTAGCGCCTTTTGCGTTGAAAAATACAGTTCGCGCAACAAGCTGCCTTTCCAGTCATTCCAAAGATTATCGTTAGTGGCGCAAATATCGGCAACGGTGAGGGTGTAGAGTAAATCAAGGCGTGATTCATCCCGTACTTGCGAGGCAAATTCACTGATCACTTCAGGATCATAAATATCACGCCGTTGAGCCGTTACCGACATTAATAAGTGCTGGCGCACTAGCCAAGACACTAAGCGGGCATCAGACGTATCAAGCTGGTGTAGCTCACAAAAAGCCAGCGCGTCTTCAGCCCCGAGTTCAGAATGATCGCCGCCTCGGCCTTTGGCGATATCATGAAAGAGGGCGGCGATATTTAACAGTTCGGGTTTACGCATTCGGCTACAAATATCAAAGCACAATGGGTGGTTGCGTTGTGCCTCAAGCTGATTAAAACGATAAATATTTTTTAATAAACGATGGGTATGTTCATCTACCGGATAGGCGTGAAACATATCAAATTGCATTTGCCCGACAATTTTACTCCACTGAGGAAGGTAGGCGGCAATAATGCCGTAGCGATGCATTAAGGTCAGCGCTAAGCCACAACCGTGATGATGGCGCATTAGCATCATAAAAACCTGTCTACAGTCGGCGCGTTCACATAAAAAGCCGGGTAATACGCGCCTGGCGTCCCTTAGCTCACGCAGTGTGCTCGAATAAATGCCAGTAATATGAGGGTGCGCGGCAATTTGATAAAACAAGCGTAAAATAGCGGCGGGTTGTTCAATAAAAAGATTGGGTTTTATGGCGTCAATTAAGGTGCCGCGCAGCCGAAACTCAGGCGTTAGTGTAGTCACATCCATAGCGATATGACCCAAAATAGCCTCGTCAAATAACTGTAATAGCATTTCGTTAAGCTCAGCCACGCGGCGTACGGTTTGATAAAACCGTTTCATCATTTGCTCTATCGGCTCGTTACCTTCACCGGCAAAGCCTAAGGCGGTGGCCACGGCGCGTTGCCGGTCAAATAGCAGGCGGTTATCGGGTTTATGAATCGCCATGTGCAGGGCAAAGCGCAGTTTCCATAAAAAGTTTTGGCAATCCAATAACTCTAAGTATTCATCCTGGCTTAAAAAGTCGTGGCTGACCATTTCATGCAAGGTGGTAGCACCAAAGTGACGGCGTGTGACCCAGCTAATGGTTTGAATATCTCGCAAGCCTCCTGGACTATTTTTGATATCCGGCTCCAGCTTATAGCTGGTGTCTTGATAGTGTTGGTGACGCTGGTGTTGTTCGTCTCGTTTAGCCTCAAAAAATGCTTGGCTGGGCCAAAAAGTGTCGGGCTCGGTGGCCTGTGTCAGCTTGGCAAAGGTGTGATAACAACCGGTGATCAGGCGTGCTTCAATCAGGTTGGTGGCAATGGTGAGATCTTGCTGA
The DNA here is from genome assembly GCF_017498065.1 of Oceanisphaera pacifica. Taxonomy (GTDB): domain Bacteria; phylum Pseudomonadota; class Gammaproteobacteria; order Enterobacterales; family Aeromonadaceae; genus Oceanimonas; species Oceanimonas pacifica. Next base: position 34,509 of record NZ_JAGDFX010000021.1, read on the forward strand.
CCTTGTGCAATGCACTCTTCAACACAGCGCACACTGTGGCCGACCTCTAACCGTAAGTCCCAGAGTTGGGTAATAAAATGACTGATGCGCTCATTAATGGCCGTGTGTGGCGAGCCATTATATAAAATTAATAAGTCGATATCAGAGTAGGGGTGTAGCTCGCCCCGGCCATAGCCGCCCACCGCCACCAACGCCAGTTGCGGGTCGTCAGCCAGACCAAAGTGGTGCCATAAGCCGGTTAATAGCTGATCCATATGTTGGGAGCGGATAGCGACCAGCTCCATAATATCGTCGCCGGCTTTAAAGCGTTGTTCTAGCCAGTGTTGTAGCCGTGTTAATATTTCTTTGCATTGAGATAAGGTGAGATCGGCGGGATCAAATTGGGCGGGGGCAAGCAAGCTGGCATGCATAGACTTTATATCCTACTCATTTAAACTTGCACTACGTTAGCATAACTTGGTCTGTTGGCTAACCCTTGGTTTAATGGGCTAATCTTTCTTTTTGACGAACTAGGGATACATGATGGCAGATGTTGAACAGCAAAGGCGTGCATTGCCGCCTTGGGCATTACGGGCGATGGACTCTGGATATTTATTACCGGCATTGTTTGTTGCTTCATTTTTAGAGGCCATCATAGTACCTATTCCATTAGAGTTAATTTTAATTCCTTTATTACTATTACAGCCTAAGCGACGCTGGTTATTAGCGTTAGTTGCCTTGGCGGGATGTTTATGTGGTGCTTTAGTTGGCTATGGGGTAGGAGCTTGGTTATTTGACAGCCTAGGTCAGAGTGCATTGGCGACCTTGGGGGCAGAGCAGGCTTTTGCTGAATTTAAACAAACCTTAGCGGAACAAGGTTTTATGGCAATTGTGGTGGTGGGGATCACGCCTGTACCTTTTCAGGTTGCTATGTTGGCTGCTGGCGCAACTCAGTATCCCATAGTCGGGTATATAGTGGCCACCACTTTGGCCCGCGGTATTCGTTATTTTGGGTTGGCTATGTTAGTTGCCTTGTTTGGTCAGCAAGCGCTGTCGTTATTTAAACGCTACGGTAAACGCCTTAGTGGTAGTCTGTTATTCATTGCTGTGCTGGGGTATGGCTTATATTGGTGGTTAACTAAATAAAGGCGCGAGTGCGCCTTTATGAGCATAGCCTGATATTGTTAATATTATTATTCGGCTATGGGACTAATACTTATAGCATGGTGGCCTTTCGGGCCTTGCTCAATTTTATAACGTACTAACTGGCCCGCTTTCAAGGTTTTATATCCGTCCATCTCAATGGTAGAAAAATGTGCAAAAACATCGTCTCCACCTTCTTGTGGGCAGATAAAGCCAAATCCCTTAGCATTATTAAACCACTTCACCGTACCGGTTATCATCACTTACTTATCCCTTATTGTCGAACATATTAAATAGTCTTACTTTATCCGTTTAGACACCCAGACTATTATTTATATTAATCCTCTACTTTAATTAAACAAAGAAATGAGTCAAGCCTTTGTTTTTGTCAGGCCAGCAAAGGTACTACAGTATTGACAGCACCGCTGTAGGGGGTAGGGTTAGAGGTAGGACACATGAGCGCTATCCTGATATCCTTAGTGTTAGCACAGTAACAACACAAGATAAAAAGATAAGGCGCACAGAAGTCGAAAAAGAGACGGCTAGATGTAGCGAGATCAGGAACAGTGACTTAGAGTAGGTGTATGAGTAACCAAGAACAGCATCTTGATGGTGAGCAGTTAAAAGAGGTGGAAAAAATTGCGCTGCAACCGCCTCCTATGTACAAGGTTATCTTGAATAATGACGATTATACCCCCATGGACTTTGTAGTGGAGGTGTTACAAACCTTTTTTGCTATGGACGAGGACACAGCATCACAGGTGATGATGGCTGTACATTACCAAGGTAAAGGAATTTGCGGCCTGTTTACTGCAGAAATTGCAGAAACTAAGGTTGCACAAGTAAATAACTATGCTCGACTACATGAGCACCCGCTATTATGTAGTATGGAGCAAGCATAAGTTAAGACCCGCCGCAACGGGACACCGAAGTTTTTAGGGGAGGTGCCTATGTTGAACAAAGATCTTGAGAGCACGCTAAATGAGGCGTTTAACGAAGCTCGCCGTGCTCGCCACGAGTTCATGACGGTGGAGCACCTGCTACTCGCGTTGTTGAATAACCCTGCCGCTACAGAAGCACTGGTTGCTTGTGGTGGTGATCTTGAGCAGTTAAGCAAAGAAATTAAACTGTTTATTGAGCAAACCACACCCCTGTTGCCCGCAGGAGATGATGAAGCTGAAACTCAGCCTACCTTGGGTTTTCAGCGCGTGCTGCAGCGTGCTGTATTTCATGTACAGTCTTCAGGCAATGCAGAGGTCACCGGCGCTAACGTATTAGTGGCCATTTTTAGTGAGCAAGAATCGCAAGCGGCATATTTACTGAAGAAAATCCCAATTAGTCGCTTAGACGTGGTTAACTTTTTGTCTCATGGGGTGCGTAAAGACGCCGAGCAAGAAGAGTCTTCAGCTACTCAGCAAGAAGAGAGTGGTGACGAAACCTTACAGGGTCAAACGGAAGGCTTTGTGATCAACCTTAATCAAAAGGTGAAAGAAGGCAGTATCGACCCTTTGATTGGTCGCGAGCATGAAGTGAACCGTGCGATTCAAGTGCTGTGCCGTCGTCGTAAGAATAATCCCTTATTGGTCGGTGAAGCCGGGGTCGGTAAAACCGCCATTGCTGAGGGCTTGGCATATCGCATTGTGAATGAAGATGTGCCAGAGATAATGGCCGATAATATTATCTACTCGCTAGATATGGGCGCCTTATTGGCGGGCACCAAATATCGAGGTGACTTTGAAAAACGCTTTAAAGCTTTGCTTAAACAGCTTGAAAAGCAAAAGGGCGCGATTCTCTTTATTGATGAGATCCACACCATTATAGGTGCCGGTGCAGCCTCTGGCGGTCAGTTAGACGCGGCAAACCTGTTAAAGCCCATGCTGTCTAGTGGGCAAATTCGCTGTGCTGGCTCAACTACCTACCAAGAATACAGCCAAATTTTTGAGAAAGATCGCGCGCTGGCTCGACGCTTTCAGAAAATTGATATTGCAGAGCCCTCAGTGGCCGAGACCGCTAAAATATTAATGGGTCTTAAAAGCCGGTATGAAGCTCACCACGATGTGCGCTATACCGCACCGGCTATTAAGGCCGCTGCTGAATTGTCTGCTAAATACATTAATGACCGTCAGTTGCCAGATAAAGCCATTGATGTGATTGATGAGGCTGGCGCAAAAATTCGTATGATGCCGCCTTCTAAGCGCAAAAAAACTATAGGGGTCGGGGATATTGAAGCCATTATCTCTAAAATTGCGCGCATTCCAGAGAAATCCGTGTCTAGCTCAGATAAAGATGCGCTTAAAACTATGGAATCTAAGCTAAAAATGGTGGTGTTCGGTCAAGATAAATCCATTGAAGTGTTAACCGATGCCATTCGTTTAAGCCGCTCTGGTTTGGGCAACGAAAACCGACCTATTGGCTCTTTCTTGTTTGCCGGCCCCACAGGGGTAGGTAAAACCGAGGTCACTCAGCAATTAGCGCGGGTACTGGGCATAGAGCTGGTGCGTTTTGATATGTCTGAGTATATGGAGTCTCATACGGTATCGCGCTTAATTGGTGCACCACCTGGCTATGTGGGGTTCGATCAAGGCGGTTTGCTAACCGATGCTGTTATTAAACAGCCTCATTGTGTGGTGCTATTGGATGAAATAGAAAAAGCGCACCCAGATGTGTTTAATTTGTTATTACAGGTGATGGATAACGGTACCCTCACCGATAACAATGGGCGCAAGGCGGATTTTCGTAACGTGATTTTAGTGATGACCACCAATGCTGGGGTGCAAGAAACAGTACGCCAGTCGATTGGTTTTCAGCAACAAGATCATAGCCCAGACGCCATGGTTGAAATTAACCGGACCTTTTCACCTGAGTTTCGCAACCGTTTAGACCATATTATTTGGTTTAATAACTTAGAGATGGAGGTGATCCATCGTGTGGTAGATAAGTTTATTGCGGAGTTGCAAGCGCAGTTAGATGCGAAAGGCGTGTCAATGGAGGTCAGTGAGCCAGCTCGGCATTGGTTAGCTGAACAAGGCTATGATAAATCGATGGGCGCGCGCCCTATGGGCCGAGTAATTCAAGAGCAGCTGAAAAAGCCGCTGGCCAACGAGTTGTTATTTGGTGAGTTGGTAAGTGGTGGCTCGGTTAAGGTGACATTAAAAGCAGACAAGCTGCATTTTGATTATCAGTCAGAAGCCTCGTTAGCGCACTAATAGCGTGTTAATCAATCATTAATAACTTGCCCGGCTTGTAATCAAGCTGGGCATTTTTATGTCTGAAATATAGCGCCGAGCGCCCGGCGCCCCTTCGGGGAGCTATCAGCGGTCAGTTAAATCAAAATAAGGCTATACGCCTAACGCTGTACGTCATACGTTAAAGAAGGCACCGGTTTGGCTTTTTCGTATAGCGGTCGGCGTAACGCGTACTAAACACCCGTGTGTAGGAGCGAATTCATTAGACCAAAAGAGCGCGGTACGTTTTACGCTGACCGCCTTACGTCAAAGCCCCCCCAGACTGACTGGTCTTTGGTGCTTGGCGCCGGGCGCTACCCTTTTTGTGCGAATAAATTCGCCCCTACGAAAAGCCAGAGCGACGTCCTTTGGTCATTGCGAGGAGTGCAACGACGCGGCAATCCATCTAACAAGCAGCCGTACGCTTTACGCTGAGCGCCTGACGAAAAAAACAAAATCGTAGTTTTTCTTTAACGTAAAGTGGTCAGCGTTAGATGTAGCGCTTTCTTTCGAAATGGATTGCCGCGCTACGCTCGCAAAGACGAAATAAGGGCCGCATAACAATGTAGTACAAAACCTTGACGCCCAACAGAGTATCTACAAAAGATAAGAGCAGAAAACACGGGTTGTTCGTACCGCGTACGGCTGTTTAAAAGCCCTTCGGGGAGCTATCAGCGGTCAGCTTTCAGCTGTCAGTTAAAGAAAAAGCCTTTCTGCTTCACAGAATCCACAGCTAAAGCGTGGAACTACAGAAAACCCAGAGGGTCATTGCGAGGTACGAAGCAATCCAGGAATGTAAAGCAGGGAGCGGTGATGAGGGATTCGTGATTAGAACACCGCGCTTGTCTGTCAGTTACTATTCCCTATTCCCTATTCCCTATTCCCTATTCACCTATCCCTTGTCCCCTGTTAAATGGATTGCCGCGTCGCTACACTCCTCGCAATGACGGCCCCTCTATTCCCTACTCACCAATCCCTAATCACCTGATTAAGCTATACGTCTAACGCTGTACGTCATACGTTAAAGAAGGCACCGGTTTGGCTTTTTCGTATAGCGCTCGGCGTAACGCGTATGGCGGTCTGAAGACAGCGCTCTATTTAACGAAAAGCACCCAGCAAAAAAGAGCAATGGCGGTTGCTATTGCTGCTTTTTTGCTGGGTGACTGGCGTGCGTATTAACGCGCGCGGAAGACGATGCGGCCTTTCGACAAATCGTAAGGGGTCAGCTGCACGGTCACTTTATCGCCGGTTAGGATGCGAATGTAGTTTTTACGCATTTTTCCAGAGATGTGAGCCGTTACCACGTGGCCATTTTCTAGTTCAACGCGGAACATGGTGTTCGGAAGGGTATCCAAAATGGTCCCTTGCATTTCAATATTGTCTTCTTTAGCCATTGAATCCTCTTGTTAGCGCAGGCAATAAAAGCGGCAGCGATCATGCCGTATTTCGCCTTAAGTGTAAAGTTTTGCCCAGTTTATCATCGCCTTTTTCATTGCCAATGCTTAGCGATAAATCGTTGGTGAGGGCGGAAGTGTTGTTTATAGTTCATTTTTTGGCATTCATCTACCTGATATCCAAGATAAAGCCATTTTTTGTTTTGTTCTTTGGCCATGATCACTTGGCTCAAAATGGCAAAAGTCCCCAATGAACGATCAGCCAGTGTGGGTTCGTAGAAGGTATACATGGCACTTAAAGATTGTTCAAGCGCATCTGTAACGGCTACTCCAATGAGTTGTTGTTCGAGCCAAAACTCAATAAAAAGAGCGGGTAACCAAGGGCAGATTAAAAAATGATCGTATTGCTCGCGATTTGCCGGATACATGCTGCCGTCTTGATGGCGCTGATTAATATAACGACGGTATAACTCAAAGTATGCGGGCTTTTTTTGATGACTCTGAGTGATCTGTATATCTCGATTAAGTCGTAATATGCGTTTTTGGCTACGGCTTGGGGTAAAAGCGGCCACGTCGACGCGCAAAGACTGACAGGCGCTACAGCCTTGGCAATGGGGGCGGTAAATATCGCCACCGCTGCGACGAAAGCCTGCACTCAGTAACTCTTCATATCCTTGTGGAGTGAGCCGATCTTTATCGAGCAAAACAAGTAATTGCTCTTGCTGCCCCCTTAGGTAGCTGCAGTTATGCTTAGGCGTTAGACCCACGTTAAGATTTACTTCTCGCATAATATTAATTCACCTGGTTGCCAGCACTTGGGGGTAAGCTGCTCTTGTTGGCATTGTTTAAGTGTATACAGAAAACGCGTACGGGGCCATGTGGTAACGCCTAGGCTCATTAAGTGCGGATTCGGTAACTGACAATCAATTAATTGGCCACCAACGCGCTTAAAATGCTGGCATAGAGCGAGCATAGCAAGCTTAGAGCCGTTATCTACTTGATGAAACATAGACTCACCGCAAAATATGCTGCCTAAATTAATACCATATAAGCCGGCCACTAAGCGCTCTTCTTGCCAAACTTCCACCGAGTGAGCATGACCTTGCTGGTGCAATTGGCAATAGGCTTGTTCAATCTCTTGGGTAATCCAGGTGCCTTCTTTGTACTCTCTTAACGAGCGACAAGCATGAATAACCTGCTCAAAGGCGGTATTAATGGTGACTTGATAGCGGTTTTGCCGAGCTAGTTTTGCCAAACTGCGGCTAACGTGTAGCTTATCTGGCTCAATAACAGCACGGGGGTTAGGCGACCACCATAGTATGGGTTGATCTTGCTCAAACCAGGGAAATATCCCCATTTGATAAGCTAGCAGTAATCGCTGTGGGCTTAAGTCGCCCCCCACGGCCAATAAGCCTTCTGGGTCTTGTAATGCTTTAGCGGGCGGCGGAAACCTGAGTGTATGATCAAGTAAGGTCAGCATAATCAGTTATATCGCCCTTTTCGTTTCACTAGACTACTAGACTAAAGGTGAATATTAACATTGATTGAATGAATAATTAATCAGCATATAATCAAAGAGATAATAAACAGTATTATAAATATGGGAGAGGAAGATGCCACATCGAGCGCACTTGTTCTCGTTGCGTATTGGTTATGCGCTGCGGGAGAGTTGCTTTAAAGAGCGTTACGGCCGCCAACGGTTAATAAAAGATGTGCTGGCGGGGATCACGGTTGGCATTATCGCTATTCCTCTTGCTATGGCGTTGGCGATTGCCAGCGGCGTGGCGCCACAATATGGCTTATATACCGCCATTATTGGTGGTTTTATTATTGCCCTTACTGGGGGCTCTCGCTTTAGTATTTCAGGGCCCACCGCAGCTTTTGTGGTGATTTTATATCCTATTGCTCAGCAATATGGTTTGGGGGGTCTGTTACTCGCAAGCGTTATGTCGGGAATATTGCTAATTGGTATGGCCTTAGTACGCTTGGGGCGCTTAATTGAATATATTCCCGAGTCGGTTACCTTAGGTTTTACTGGTGGTATTGGGGTGGTGATTGCCACCTTACAAATTAAAGATTTTTTAGGGTTAGAGTTAACCCATCTGCCCGAGCATTATGTGGGCAAAGTCGCGGCGCTGGCGAGTGCTGTGCCTGATCTTTACTGGCCAAGTGTGCTGATTGCCTTATTAACCTTAGCCATTATGCTGAGTTGGCCTAAATTAAAGACGGGAGTGCCTGCGCATTTACCGGCAGTATTAATAGCCAGTACCCTTACTTGGTTACTGAATGCTCAAGGCACAGATATTGCCACCATTAGCAGTCAGTTTAGCTATTTATTACCCGATGGCAGCACAGGCCAAGGCATACCACCTGTGTTACCCGAGTGGGTATGGCCTTGGCTACAGCCTGGCCCTAATGGGGGGGAACTGACGCTGGACTGGTCATTGTTTAGCGCTTTATTGCCGGCGGCCTTTGCCATTGCCATGCTGGGTGCCATTGAGTCTTTATTATGTGCTGTGGTGCTGGATGGCATGACGGGGAAACGTCACAGTGCCAATAGTGAGTTATTAGGCCAAGGTATTGGTAATATTATTACGCCATTTTTTGGTGGTATTACTGCTACCGCCGCAATTGCCCGCTCGGCTGCTAACGTAAAAGCAGGGGCCGAGTCGCCGGTATCAGGCATGGTGCATGCGCTGGTTGTGTTGGCCGCCTTAGTTTTGCTGGCGCCATTATTGGCTTATTTGCCCATGCCCGCTATGGCGGCATTATTAATGGTTGTCGCTTGGAATATGAGTGAAGCCCATAAGGCGGTGAAGTTACTTAAAACCGCTCCTGTGGGGGATATACTGGTATTTTTAACCTGTTTCTCGCTGACTATTTTATTTGATATGGTGCTGGCCATTACCACGGGGATTTTAGTGGCGGCAGTGTTATTTGTACGTGATATTGCAGAAATGACAAAAGTTTCTGATATATCAGGCAGTCAACGATTACAAAGTACGCCTCTGCCTAAAGGCTGGTCGGTGTTTAAAATTAATGGACCTTTGTTTTTTGCTGCCGCCGATCGGGCATTTAGTGAATTATCGAGTTGGTGTAAGCAGCAAGAAGGGGTGATTTTATATATGGATGCCGTGTCTATTTTGGATGCGGGGGGGCAGTCGGCATTAAGCCGCTTTATCGAGCAGTGCCAGCAAAAAAACATAGAGGTGGTAGTGGCAGATTTACAACTTCAGCCGCAGAGAACCTTGGCTCGTGCCAATATGGCCCCGATTGACAATGAGCTCTCGTTTTATCCGACGCTACAAGCGGCATTAGAGCAAGTGAGCAGTCGCGCACGCTAGGCGCTACATAGCTGCGAAGATTGTCGGTGTGGGCGAGTCTATGGTTGCCAGTTAGATAAAAAAACGGCGCTGTTTTGAACAGCGCCGTTTTACTGCTCGTTTTCAGCTTATTTTAAGCCGTCTAAATAACGCTCGGCATCTAAGGCGGCCATACAACCGGTACCCGCTGAGGTAATGGCTTGGCGGTACGTGTGGTCCATCACGTCACCGGCGGCAAATACGCCTTCAATGCTGGTTTGGGTAGCATTACCTTGCAAACCCGACTGCACCTTAATATAGCCATTATCCATGTCGAGCTGGTCAACAAACATGCTGGTGTTGGGTTGGTGACCAATGGCAACAAAAACGCCCATTAACGCCAACTCTTCGGTGGCATCGCTTTGGGTATCTTTTAAGCGTACACCGGTCACGCCCATATCATCACCCAGCACTTCTTCTAATGTGCGATGAGTGTGCAGCACAATATTACCATTGTTGACCTTGTCCATTAGGCGGTCGAGTAATATTTTCTCGGAGCGAAACTCGTCACGTCTGTGTACTAGGTGCACTTCGCTGGCAATGTTTGACAGATATAAGGCTTCTTCAACGGCGGTATTACCGCCGCCAATAACGGCCACTTTTTGGTTACGATAGAAAAAACCGTCACAGGTGGCACAAGCTGATACGCCGCGCCCTTGAAAGGCTTCTTCAGACGGTAAACCTAAGTATTTAGCAGAGGCACCGGTGGCGATGATCAGGGCGTCACAGCTGTATTGACCGCTATCGCCACTAAGACGGAAAGGGCGTTGTGTTAGATCAACACTGTTTATGTGATCAAACAAAATCTCGGTTTCAAAACGCTCGGCGTGGGCTTGCATGCGCTCCATTAAGGCCGGGCCTGTTAGCCCTTCGGCATCCCCTGGCCAGTTTTCTACGTCTGTGGTGGTGGTTAACTGACCACCTTGTTGAATTCCCGTCACTAATACAGGGTTAAGATTAGCGCGCGCCGCATAAACGGCGGCTGTGTATCCCGCAGGACCTGATCCTAGAATTAGCAGTTTGGCGTGTTTTGCTTCGCTCATTAATGGCTCCAACCTTGACAGTAGGCAGATAAAAGTGAGCCTGATTGTAGGGGATAGCCAGTTGGTAATAAAGCCCAACAACAAGATGAGCTTGCCTTTGGCTGAGTAAAAGCTGGCCAGGTAAGCCGTTTGCTGGCACTAACAGAATATGGCAAAGATCAGCCTTCTCGCCAGCTCAAAAAGTGGAGATTATGCAGATGAAGTGTAATAGTTGCTATTTGTGTCTGCCGTGTTAAACACTGCAAGTTGTCTCTTTTGCGGCGTAAATGCCCAGTAATAGAGCTCAAAATTATATATAATGATGCATTAGTATCAATATCAAACGGATATGCTATCGGTTTGTATGTGGGCGTGTTAAGGTGTGTACAATAAAGCTGTATAGATAATCGATTTTTGTGTGTATTTATTTGCTTTCTGCTGTTAGCACTATGGCGAGGCAAAGCGAAAGTATGTATTTAGTCTAATATCGCTATTGCACTTGCATATGTTTTTATGCCATATAGGTTTAATATTCACAGTGGAAAGTATCGATAATGAGTCAAAGGATGGATGAAGTGTTGGATATGAATAGCAGACCAAGCAAAGACCTAGATCGAATTGATCGTAATATACTCAATGAATTGCAGCAAGACGGCCGAGTTTCCAACGTAGAGTTATCAAAGCGGGTGGGACTGAGTCCGACTCCTTGCTTAGAGCGGGTACGTCGCTTAGAGCGCCAAGGGTATATTGAAGGCTATACTGCTATTCTTAACCCTCAGTTTTTGGATGCATCACTGCTGGTATTTGTTGAGATTACGCTCAATCGCGGTACCCCAGATGTATTTGATGAGTTTAATGATGCGGTGCAACAACTAGAAGAAATTCAAGAGTGCCATTTAGTGTCAGGTGATTTCGACTATTTGCTAAAAACGCGGGTGGCCGATATGTCCGCTTATCGTAAGCTGCTTGGCGAAACCTTATTACGCCTACCGGGTGTGAATGACACTCGTACTTACGTGGTTATGGAAGAGGTGAAGCAGAGCAATCGTCTGGTAATAAATACCCGTTAGGCTGTGCTAATGGCTCCGGCTCTGGTATTTTTATACTGAGCGTGAGTACCTTATTCTTATTTTAGCGAGCGGCTCCGGCCGCTCGTTTGTCGTTTGAGTCTTAGGCGACTTCTTTTGTCGCAGTTTAGGCGCTGCTATGTATTCATGGCTACAAATATTATTACATCACTTCATTTAATAAGTAAGGAGCGGGCGTTTGGCGGAGAAAAAGCTGTTTACTCCCATGTCTGGTTTACAGCGTCTGTTTGAAGCCGGACTGATCACCATTATTTTGGTGGCCGTGTTTATGATGCTGTCATTGGTGTCTTATCACCCCTCAGATCCGGGCTGGTCACAAACTGCGTGGGGAGGCGACATTCGCAATGCTGCCGGGCCTGCAGGCGCTTGGCTGGCAGACATTTTACTGTTTGTGTTTGGCTTTTCTGCTTATTTAATGCCGTTATTAATGGTGTTAGTCGGCTGGGGGGCCTTGTGGCGGCCACGTGCCTTAAATGATATTTGTTACCTAACGCTAAGCCTGCGCATTATTGGCTTTTTAATGCTATTGCTGAGCTTACAAGGGCTCGCCAGCATGAATGTGGGGAACATTTATTATTTCTCATCCGGTGGCCTTATCGGTGACATGCTGGTTTCTGCTCTAGAGCCGATAGTGGGTACGTTAGGCAGTACACTTCTATTATTGTGTGCCTTTGCCACCGGTGTCACCTTTATGACTGGCTGGTCTTGGTTATTGATAGTGGAGCGCTTAGGAGCGGGGGCGTTAACTGCCCCTAGCTGGATTGGCAGCTTGCCTCAACGTCTTGCTAACTGGCAGATGAAGACGTTCTCGCCTAATGAACAAGAGCGAGCTCCTGCATTAGCCAGTGCGAACACTCAACAAGCACAAGCAGCAGAAACAGACGTACCTGAAACTGGATTCTCGGGCTGGCGTCGATTTAAAGACCGTTTAACTCGGTCCAATGATGATGAGCCTGTGGCTGCCCTTGGGTCCAATGCCTCCACCTTGAGTGAGGAAGAAGACCCCTTATTAGCCCCACTGCCAGAGCAAAGTGAGCAAAGACCTAAATTACAAAAGAAACAACCGCCTCCTCGCAAGGCTGCTCCTGCACGTAAAGAGCCAACAATAGGAGCAGTAGAGGAGGCTGATGCCCCCATCACCAGCATCGATGATGCTAATGACTGGGCAATGGGTGAAGCAGAAGAGGATCTTGATTTGCCTTGGTTGAAAGAAGACGCTGAGGAGGCCAATACCTCGACTGCTGCGCCACAAGCCCCAGCGCCGGCTCGGCCCGCGCCTCGTAAAGGTCAGCTATTACCTATGCCTTCAGTTGAGTTATTAGACCCACCTAAGCCGCGCCAACATACGGTTAGTGAAGAAGAGTTAGACCGTATTGCCCGTTTAGTGGAAGCCAAATTAGCTGATTATAATGTGCAAGCTAATGTGGTGGGTGTGTATCCGGGGCCGGTGATCACCCGCTTTGAGCTAGATCTAGCACCGGGTATTAAAGTGAGCAAAATCAGCCGACTCGATCGTGACTTAGCCCGCTCTTTATCGGCCATTAGTGTACGCGTGGTTGAGGTGATCCCAGGTAAGCCCTACATTGGCTTAGAGCTGCCTAATACTCGCCGCGATACGGTATATTTGCGTGAAGTGATGGACAGCCCAGCCTTTGAAGAGAGTAAGCATCCGCTTACGATGGTGTTGGGGCAAGACATTGCTGGTGAGCCTGTGATTGTAAATTTGGGCAAAATGCCTCACGTATTAGTGGCGGGTACCACGGGCTCGGGTAAATCAGTGGGCGTGAACGTGATGATCTTGTCCATGCTGTATAAGGCGACACCTGAAGAAGTGCGCTTTATTATGATTGACCCGAAAATGCTGGAATTATCGGTATATGAGGGTATTCCGCACTTGCTGACTGAAGTAGTGACCGACATGAAAGATGCCGCTAATGCCCTGCGCTGGTGTGTTGGCGAAATGGAGCGGCGTTATAAGTTATTGTCTGCGGTGGGGGTGCGTAACCTGCAAGGCTATAACACCAAAATACAGGAAGCCATGGATGCCGGTGACCCAATACGCGATCCGCTGTGGGACCCTACTCAGTCAATGGATACCGCGCCACCTGCGTTAGAAAAACTGCCGAATATTGTGGTGGTGATTGATGAATTTGCCGATATGATGATGATTGTGGGTAAAAAAGTTGAAGAGCTGATTGCGCGTATTGCACAAAAAGCCCGAGCAGCAGGTATTCACCTTATTTTGGCCACGCAACGCCCGTCGGTAGATGTGATTACCGGCTTAATTAAAGCCAATATTCCCACTCGTATGTCGTTTCAGGTCTCCAGTAAAATTGACTCTCGCACCATTTTAGACCAACAAGGGGCCGAGTCACTACTGGGGATGGGGGACATGTTATATGTGCCCGCTGGCGAAAGTGCGCCCACTCGAGTACACGGGGCTTTTGTTGATGATCATGAAGTACACAAAGTAGTGGCAGCTTGGAAAGAGCGCGGCGAGCCCGATTATATCGAAGATATACTCAGTGGCGATGTAGGCGCCGAGGGGCTGTTACCCGGCGAGGTCCCTGAAGGCGGCGACCAAGAAAATGACGCTTTATACGATGAAGCGGTCGCTTTTGTCGTAGAGACGCGTCGAGGCTCTATCTCTGGGGTGCAACGTCAGCTTAAAGTAGGGTACAACCGCGCCGCTCGACTTATAGAGCAAATGGAAAGACAAGGCATTGTCAGTGAGCCAATGGGCAGCGGCCAACGTGAAGTCTTAGCACCTCCACCCGTTAGGGAGCGAAATTAAATGAAAAAAGCAGCCGCACTAAGTATTTTATTATGGTCAGTGAGTGCCACGGCACTCGCTGATGCACGGGCTGAACTACAGCAAAAATTGTCTTCTTTTAAGCAGTTTTCTGCTGAATTTAGTCAACAAGTGTTTGATGAACTTGGTGAGCCGATGCAAAACGCCACTGGTACTATGGCACTGGCGCGCCCGGATCGTTTTCGATGGCATACGCTTACGCCCGATGAAAGTGACATTGTGTCTGATGGGCAAAGTGTGTGGATGTATGACCCTTTTGTCGAGCAGGTTAGTATAGCGCCGCTAGAAGAAGCCATTCAAAATACGCCGTTTTTGCTGATTGCAGGGGACGATGATTCGCGGTGGCAGCACTACGAAGTGGCGCAAAAGGGCGATGCCTATGTGGTGACCAGTAAAGATCCCAGCGAGTTAATCAGTCAATTTAGCCTGAGCTTTGATGATAACAACCGTATTCAGCGTTTTAGTGTGTTGGAGTCGGGCGGCCAGCGCAGTGAATTTACACTCAACAATGTCAATACCGCGCCTAAAGTTAACGCCAGCAGCTTCACCTTTACGCCACCCGCAGGCGTGATGATAGATGATCAACGGTAAAAGAAAGCGGTCAGCGATAAGCTGTAAGCTATCAGAAAAAAAACGGTGCCAAACCAAACATAAAATAGGGCAGAGGGCAGGTCTCAACTCACGTCTGATGGTCTACGTAAGATGTGCATTCAGTCTTCCCAGCCACATCGGAATTATCTAGAGGGTAGCTCACCTACAGCTCCGGTGATAAGGAGGGGGCTGCTGGAATAGCCTCAGCAGACCGTCACATAACAGGGATGTTATGTGTTGAGCGTTACAAGGAGGTACTTGAAGCGTGTCTGGGGAGCTTACCCAGTTGCCTCTGAACTCTAATCTGAAGCTGCTCTGCTTCGTATAGATCGTGGAGATGAAATGACATGAGCACCTTGAGTCTCGACTTTGAACAAGATGACTTTCGGCCACTGGCTGCCCGTATGCGGCCACAGCAGTTAGGTCAATATCTAGGGCAAGCACATATTTTAGGGCCCGATAAACCGCTGCGCCGAGCGCTTGAAGCGGGGCACTGTCATTCTATGATCTTGTGGGGGCCACCCGGCACCGGCAAGACCACGTTGGCGGAGCTGATTGGTCAGTATTGTGACGCGCAAATAGAGCGCGTATCGGCGGTCACTTCGGGTGTGAAAGAGATTCGAGCGGCCATAGAACGTGCGCGCGAGCATAAGCTTGCGGGGCGACGTACCATTTTATTTGTAGACGAAGTACACCGCTTTAACAAGTCTCAGCAAGACGCCTTTTTACCTCATATAGAAGATGGCACAGTAACTTTTATTGGTGCCACAACCGAAAACCCCTCTTTTGAGCTGAACAACGCCTTATTATCTCGAGCGCGGGTGTATTTACTTAAATGCCTAGATACGCAAGATATTGAGCAGATGATAAGCCAAGCGTTGAACGATGAGCGAGGCTTGGCAGGACACAATATCGAGCTGGCCGAGGGAGTACAACGAGCCTTGGCTGAGTTAGTGGATGGCGATGGTCGCAAAGCCCTCAACTACCTTGAATTGCTGGCTGATATGGCCGAGGTGCAGGGCGATGTACGTCATATTAATTTGCCCCTGTTGGCTGAGGTAACCGGTGAGCGGCTAGCGCGATTTGATAATCAAGGCGATATTTATTATGACCTGATTTCGGCTATTCATAAGTCGATTCGCGGCTCTAATCCCGATGCCGGTTTATATTGGTATGCTCGCATGATCAGTGCGGGCTGCGATCCTTTGTATATTGCTCGGCGTTTATTAGCCATTGCCTCAGAAGATATAGGGTTAGCGGATCCGAAAGCCATGGATGTGGCCTTAACCGCGTGGGACTGTTTTACCCGTGTAGGGCCGGCGGAAGGGGAGCGCGCTATTGCGCAAGCCATTGTTTATTTGGCCTGTGCCCCAAAAAGTAACGCCTTATATACCGCCTGGAACACCGCCTTAAAAGAAGCCCGCGAACTCCCCGATTACGACGTGCCCATGCATTTGCGTAATGCGCCCACTAAGCTGATGAAAGAGATGGGGCATGGCCACGAATACCGTTATGCCCATCATGAGCCGGGCGCTTATGCGGCGGGCGAAACTTATTTACCCGAGGCTTTGGCTGGGCGGCGTTATTATCAGCCAAATGAGCGAGGTTTTGAGCAAAAAGTAAAAGCCAAGCTTGCATATTTGGACAATCTTGACCAAGAAGCTAAAAAATCATAACCAATCACAGGCCGCTTGGTTGGCTCTAGGTCGGGCGGCTGTTAAACTTGTCATTCATTTACTGACTTCAACTGTGCGTGCTGCACGCAGGCACACTAGTGCATTTAATAAGGTAACTCATGCTGGATTCTAAATACTTGCGCGGCGATATTGCCGACACAGCGGCCAAGCTTGCCAGCCGCGGTTTTACACTCGACATCACTTTATTTAACCGCCTTGAAGAGCAGCGCAAGTCGTTACAGTCCCGCACTCAAGAATTACAAGCAGAGCGTAATGCCCGCTCTAAAGCCATTGGTATGGCGGCGCGTAATGGTGAAGATATTGCACCGCTTAAAGCCGCAGTCTCACAAATTAATGATGAGTTAGATGGTTGTAAAGCAGAGCTAGATACCTTGCTTAACGACATTGAAGCCTTTAGCGCGGCCATTCCAAACTTGCCTCATGAATCTGTGCCAGTGGGCAAAAATGAAGACGATAACCAATTAGTGCGTGATTGGGGGGAGCCAACGGCGTTTGATTTTGAGCCTAAAGATCATGTGGCTTTAGGTGAAGCGCTAGCAGGCCTTGATTTTAAAGGTGCAGTAAAAGTCTCAGGTTCACGCTTTGTGATCATGCAAGGACAAATTGCGCGTATGCACCGTGCATTAGCACAATATATGCTAGATTTGCATACTCTTGAGCACGGTTACACCGAATGCTATGTCCCGTATTTGGTGAACAGTGACAGCTTGTATGGCACCGGTCAATTGCCGAAATTTTCTGCCGACTTATTTCATACCGCCATTGAGGGCGAAGGTGACGAAGCCGGTAAAACTCGTGGCTTTTCGTTGATCCCCACCGCTGAAGTGCCATTAACCAATATCGGGCGTGACGAAATTTTTGACGCCGCTAATTTGCCAATGAAACTGACTGCGCACTCGCCTTGTTTTCGCTCAGAAGCAGGCTCTTACGGCCGTGATACCCGCGGCTTAGTGCGTATGCACCAGTTTGATAAAGTTGAAATGGTGCAGCTAGTTCACCCTGATACTTCGTGGGACACCTTAGAGGAAATGGTGGGGCATGCCGAAAAAGTACTGCAAGGATTAAAGCTGCCGTATCGTGTGATGGCGCTATGCACCGGTGATATGGGTTTTGGCGCAGCTAAAACCTACGATCTAGAAGTCTGGTTGCCCGCACAAGATACGTACCGTGAAATTTCATCGGTATCGAACTGTGGTGATTTTCAGGCGCGCCGTATGCAAGCCCGAGTGCGCGGTGGTGACGGTAAGCCACAATTGCTGCATACCTTAAATGGCTCAGGCTTGGCAGTAGGGCGCACCTTAGTAGCAGTGTTAGAAAACTATCAGCTAGCAGATGGTCGCATTGCCGTGCCAGAGATCTTGCAGCCTTATATGGGTGGCCAAACCGTTATTGGTTAAGGTTTAACGCTCCCCCATAAAAGCCATCTCTGTAGGCAATAAAGCCGCAGTTCAGCAACTTAAGGTTGCCGAGCTGCGGCTTTTTACGTAGAGCACAGCGCTGTCAGCTTGACCCTCTTAACAAGGAGGCGGCTATTAGCCTCATAGTATGACTTTTTTACGGCCGATCATTTCGCTACTTTTCTTGATAGCAGTCAAATTAATTACAACCAATTAACATATCAGTATCATATGTTGTTGATGTCCCTTTCTCTCTATGTATAATCCACCGCTAAATATTAATAAAGCAGCATATTTGTTGGTTTGTTTTTTGTTCGTTGGATTTATAGGCTGTTTTTCAGGCTGGTTTTATTACTATTCGAGCCATAGCGTCAGCACTATGGCGTGTTTTCAGGGAGAAAGAAGATGACCTCACCTTCAACACAGCGTCAGGCCAAAGGTTTTGAGCCGGCTGGGAAGAGAAAAGCCTTTACGCGTTTTTTAGATGCCGTGGAGTGGCTGGGTAACTTGTTACCGCACCCCATTACATTATTTGCGCTGTTTTGTATCGCCATTTTAATTGCCTCTGGTATAGCAGGCTATTTTGAGTTGAGCGTAATCGACCCTAGGCCAGAAGGAGCCAAAGGGCGCGCCAGTGATGGCATGATCCAGGTTGTTAGCTTACTTAATGGTGAAGGCTTAGCGCGCATTGTGGGCAATTTGGTCAGTAATTTTACCGGCTTTGCTCCGCTTGGCACAGTGCTCGTGGCCTTGCTCGGGGTCGGGATTGCCGAACATTCAGGCTTGTTATCTGCGGCGATGCGCGCCTTGGTGATGAATGCGTCGCAGCGTATGGTGACCATTACCGTGGTATTTGCCGGTATTGTTTCTAATACGGCATCTGAGCTGGGATATGTAGTGTTGATCCCGCTGGCTGCCATGATTTTTCATTCGTTAGGGCGACACCCATTAGCAGGGCTTGCCGCCGCTTTTGCGGGGGTTTCTGGTGGCTATAGCGCTAACTTATTACTGGGTACTGTTGATCCGTTATTGTCTGGTATTACGCAAACGGCAGCACAGATTATTGATGCCGAATACATAGTGGGCCCAGAGGTAAACTGGTACTTTATGTTTGTGAGTACCTTTGTGATCGCGGGGTTAGGCGCCTTAGTGACCGAAAAAATAGTGGAGCCTAAATTAGGACCTTACAATGTGGAAGAGGCCGAAGACGACATTGACACCCAACATATGGGCGCTGTCACCGCTAATGAAAAGCGAGCGTTAAAAGGAGCAGGTTTAGCGGCGTTAGTGGTATGTGCTTTGTTGGCGCTCACCATAGTGCCGGAAAACGGTGTGTTACGTCACCCTGTTACCGGTGATATTGCCGGCTCGCCTTTTTTAAAGGGCATAGTGGCGTTTATTTTTGTGTTTTTTGCCATTCCCGGTTTTGTATATGGCCGTATGATGCGCACCATGAAAAGCGATCGTGATGTGATTGATGCCATGTCAAAAAGCATGAGCTCGATGGGCATGTACATTGTATTAGTATTTTTTGCGGCTCAGTTTGTGGCGTTTTTTAGCTGGACTAACTTTGGCACAGTGATTGCGGTACAAGGCGCAACCTTTTTACAAAATATAGGCTTAACCGGCCCCATGCTGATGATTTGCTTTATCGTATTGTGTGGCTTTATTAACCTAATGCTAGGCTCGGCCTCGGCACAATGGGCGGTAACGGCACCTATTTTTGTGCCTATGCTCATGCTGGTCGGCTATTCGCCAGAAGTGGTTCAGGCGGCGTATCGCATCGGGGATTCAACCACCAATATTATTACGCCCATGATGAGTTATTTTGGTCTGATCATGGCGGTAGCGGTGCGCTATAAGAAAGACTTAGGCATTGGTACCTTAATGGCTATTATGCTGCCTTATTCGTTGGTGTTTTTATTAGGGTGGAGCCTATTGTTCTTTGTGTGGGTGTTTGTGTTCGGCCTGCCAGTTGGGCCGGGCGCTGCTACTTTTTATGAGGTGATGTCTTCTTCATAAAGCATGCTTGGCACAAAAAGAGTGCTCATTATAAAAAGGGGAATGTGGGAGGCTACATTCCCCTTTTTTGTGTTGTAAAAGTAGTTTTATGTTGAATGAAGTTTATCCGTTTTTCTTTCGCCTTTTGGCTGCTTACTTTGGTAGAATACGCGACATTAATCAGGTGCTCGGCAGTTAATGATGGTTTGGATAGACTATGTAATTTTAGGCATAATTGCGCTTTCGGCCATTATTAGCCTAGTAAGAGGCTTTGTAAAAGAAGCAATGTCACTGGTAACTTGGTTTGCTGCTTTTTTTGTTGCCAGCCAATTTTATGCCGATTTAAGCACTTTGCTTGATATTTCAGATCCCCTTATACGCGATGGTGCCGCCATTGCCATTCTTTTTGTGTTAACCCTGATCTTGGGTGCGCTCGTCAATTACATCATAGGTGAACTCGTCGTTAAAACGGGGCTTTCAGGTACGGATCGCGTACTGGGTGTCTGTTTTGGTGCTGTGCGCGGTGTATTGATCGTGGCAGCTCTTATCTTTTTTATCGATACCATGACCGGCTTTTCGCAAAGTCTGTGGTGGCAACAGTCTCGGTTAATTCCGGAATTCGGTATTATTATCCAGTGGTTCTTCAGCCTGGTGCAAAATTCATCCAGCTTTTTACCCCCCAAGCCATAATGAATTGAGGAAATTAGGACATGTGTGGGATTGTCGGAATTTTAGGTACGACTCCAGTAAATCAGGCGCTATATGATGGCCTAACCGTGTTACAACATAGAGGCCAAGATGCAGCGGGCATTGTTACCATAGACGGTAATACTTTGCGCCAACGTAAAGCAAATGGCTTAGTACGTGATGTGTTTGAAGAGCGCCACATGGAGCGCTTGATTGGTAATGTGGGCATTGGTCATGTGCGTTATCCAACCGCAGGTAGCAGCAGTGTTGCACAAGCCCAGCCATTTTATGTCAACTCCCCCTTTGGCATAGCGCTGGCGCACAATGGTAATTTAACCAATGCGCGCGAGCTTAAAGAAGAGCAGTTTCGCGTAGCCCGTCGGCACATTAACACCAGCTCTGATTCAGAAATTCTACTGAACGTATTTGCTCACGAATTAGATCAGCAAACACAAACTCTGCGCCTCGAGCCGAGTCATGTGTTTGCTGCTATTAGCAAAGTTCATGAGCAAGTGAAGGGCGCTTATGCCACAGTGGCAGCCATTATTGGCCACGGTATGCTGGCATTTCGTGACCCTAATGGGATACGTCCGCTGGTGTTAGGCAAGCGCGATTGTGAAACCGGTGGCACTGAGTATATGGTGGCCTCAGAAAGTGTGGCGCTTAATGCAGTAGGCTTTGAGTTGATCCGAGATATTGCCCCCGGAGAAGCCGTATATATTACCGAGCAAGGTGAACTCTTTACTGAACAATGCGCTGCTGAGCCTCAGCATCAACCCTGTATTTTTGAATATGTTTACTTTGCACGACCCGATTCTTTTATTGATAAGGTGTCTGTGTACGGCGCACGCGCGCAAATGGGACAAAAGCTGGGAGATAAAATCGCCCGCGAGTGGGAAGACTTTGATATTGATGTAGTGATCCCTATTCCTGAGACCTCGTGTGATATCGCACTAGAAATCGCCCATAATCTTGATTTACCTTATCGACAAGGTTTCGTTAAAAACCGCTATATTGGCCGTACTTTTATTATGCCTGGGCAAGTACAGCGCGAGCAGTCGGTGCGCCGTAAGCTTAATGCGATTCCTTCTGAATTTGCCGGTAAAAATGTACTACTGGTTGATGATTCTATTGTTCGTGGCACCACCTCTGAGCAAATTATAAAAATGGCGCGCGAAGCGGGCGCCAAAAAAGTCTATTTTGCCTCCGCTGCACCAGAAATTCGTTTCCCTAATGTGTATGGCATTGATATGCCCTCGGTCAATGAGCTGATCGCATATGGGCGAGAAGTGGATGAAATTTGCCAGCTTATTGGTGCCGATGGTCTTATTTACCAAGAGCTATCAGACTTAGAGAGTGCAGTGCGTCACTTTAACCCAGACTTACGCCGCTTTGAAACCTCAGTGTTTACGGGAGAGTACGTGACACAAGATGTGAACCAAGCGTATTTAGATGAACTAAATGCCCTGCGTAACGACGGTGCCAAATTAAACGATTGCAGTGATAATAGCCACTTAGGCATTTATAACGAAGGTCAATCTTAAAACGTACTACTAGATGATAAAAAGGGGCTAAGGCCCCTTTTTTATTGCATTAATGATGATGTTCAACCGTACTCTTTATAGTAAGTCGCATTCAAAGCCAAATAGAATACAGTGATAGACTTGTGTAGTATGGTGATTTTATCCAGATAAATAATTGACGTTATAGCAAATTGCCCCTTAACCCATATTAGAGATGCCACTATCCCTTTATGCTGATCTCCATTATAGAACAGGCCATATTAATACTGGCTTCAGGCTGGTTATTGGCAATGAATATACGCCTAGTCCAACCTTATCCTAGGTTATTGCCCCTTACTTCAGGATTTTGGTTGGGCATGATTGCGATTGCCTGCATTACTATGCCATTCACTATTGGGCCGGGTGTGTTACTGGATGTGGCCGATGCGGTCATTTTTGTTGCGGGATTGCTCAGTGGGCTACTTACCGGTGGGTTAGCCTTTATTTTGGCCGCGAGTGTTTATATTTGGATAAATGATGCGAGCGCCTTAGTTAGTATTGTGAGTATGGCGCTGGCATTATCTTTAGGTTTAATATGTCGGTATGCGCTTTTACAAGGGCGACTCTCTCTTAATATTAAATACTTATTGCCGCTTTCCATCTTGCTGCATTGCATGAGTATGAGCTTACTTTATCTGACGGTAGAGCCGCAATTACAAGCGCACTTATTATCTATGATGCTGCCTTTTATGGTCGTGGCGGTGCCGCTAACCTTAATGCTAATCTTTATTTTAAAAGATGCGCATGACCGCCAACAAGAGCAACAAACACTGGCAAGCAGTCAGGCGCGTTTACTCGCGATTACCAGCGCACTCCCCGATATGATGAGTGTGATTGACGAGCAGGGCGAGTATATAGAGGTGACGGCAGGCAACATCATCTTTGAGCAAGAAGATCACAGAGCGGTAGGTAAAAATGTGCAAGATGTCTATCCCGCAGAGCACGCTCAACGTTTGCAAGCCTTTATTAAAGACACCATAGCCCAACAAGCAGTTAATCATATGGTATTTGAATTAGAGGTTGATAATGAACTGCGTACTTTTGAGAGTGTGGCTCAAGTCGTAAAAGCAGATATTGACGAACGTGATGCCGTGGTTATTCTAAGCCGTGATATCAGTGAGCGCATTAAAGATGAGACAGACTTACGCATAGCTGCGGTGGCATTCGAGAGCTTTCAAAGTCTCTTGGTGACAGATAAAAACAATCGTATTCTGCGCGTGAATCGTGCTTTTACTGCTATTACCGGTTATCAACAACAAGACGTTCTTGGCAAAACACCCACTATTTTTAGCTCCGGTAAGCACGATAAAGCCTTTTATCGTGAAATGTGGCAAGACATTACTTCGCAGGGACATTGGCAAGGCGAGATTTACGATAAGCGTAAGTCGGGACAAGTTTACCCCCAGTTGTTGTCAATTAGCGCCGTTAAAGATAGCCAAGGCGAGGTCAGTCACTATGTGGCGGGCATGACCGACCTTAGCGCTCAAAAAGAAGACGCTAAAAAAATCCATCATTTGGCATTTTATGATGCGCTCACAGGTTTACCTAATCGGCGGTTATTGATTAATCGCATTAAGCAAATACAAAGAGACAGTGCTAAACAAAAACGGTTAGGCGCTGTAATTTTTATCGACCTTGATCACTTTAAAAAGATTAACGATCTTTGGGGGTTCTCGGTTGGAGACAAGCTACTAAAGCACATTGCTGATCACTTATATCGTTTACTCACAGAAGAAGATTGCTTAGCTCGGCTGGGGAGTGATCAGTTTGTATTAGTGCTAGAGCCGCAGGCAGATAATAAAGCTGAGTTAGTTGAATATCTAACGCAGTACAGCCAACGGTTATTTACGGCACTAGAACAACCTTACCATCATGCAGAGCAAGGCTTACGTAGCAGTGCCTGCTTAGGTATAGCCGAGCTTGCTGGAAGCCGCCATTCAGCAGAAGAATTATTACACCAAGCAGAAATGGCTATGTATGCAGCCAAGGCAGTAGGGAAGGGGGAGTGGCGACTGTTTGAGCCTAAAATGCAAGATGCGTTATCAGCACGCTTATTATTAGAAGAAGACATTAAGCGAGGCTTAGCAGCAAAAGAGTTTTGTGTGTTCTTTCAAGCACAGTTTAATAGCGACAAAAAGCTGGTTGGAGCCGAGGCATTAGTGCGCTGGCATCATCCTACTCGCGGCTTATTAGCCCCTGGTGCTTTTATTGAAGTGGCAGAAGCGTCGAGCATAATGAGCAGCATTGACCAAGTTGTGTTGTTGCGCGCCTGCGAACAAATGGCGCGCTGGGCTGATATGCCTATTTTTCGAGATATCACAGTGTCGGTGAACATTAGTCCAGCTCAGCTCTATCAGCACCATTTTGTAGAAGATGTGTTGGCGGTGATCGAAAAAACTGGTGCCGACCCACAACGGTTAAAACTTGAGCTAACAGAGTCCATGTTGGTGACCGATATGTCTCAGGCCATTGAGCGAATGCGCCAATTTAAACAAGCAGGCATTCGTTTTGCGATTGATGACTTTGGTACTGGATATTCATCACTACAATACCTGCAACAGTTGCCACTGGATCAATTGAAAATTGATCAGTCTTTTGTGCGCGGCTTGCCCGAAGATTCCAGCAGTTTAGCGATTATTCGAGCAGTAATGGCAATGGCAAACAGCTTGGGGTTAGAAGTGATTGCCGAGGGAGTCGAAACCGAGGTGCAGCGTGATATTTTATTCGCCAATCATTGTTATTTATACCAAGGCTATTTATATGCTAAGCCTCAAGCGGCGGAGCAATTAGAAGCCATGATGCAGGCTGAGCAAATCAATGTTTAGATTTACCTTAATGCTAACAGCAAAGACAGCCTGCTTTAATATGTGTGGAAAAGTACGCGCTATTATGCCTGCTTACACTAAACGGCGAGCCGCACCAATAACAATATCAATAGCTTGTTGCTCTGCTTGCTGAGCGGTGGCATCATCGGGTATTTCTTGCTGAGTACGGTTAACGATAACGCCTGCCACACAACCGGCTTTTAAACCAAGGCTGGCACACATGGTAAATAAGGTGGCCGACTCCATCTCATAATTTAATACGCCTAAGTCTTGCCATTCTTTTAAGCTGCCTTGTAGCTCTCTGGGTACTCGGGCTGAAAAGGTATCGTAGCGCTCTTGGCCGGGGTAAAAAGTGTCTGATGAGGCGGTAACACCAACATGAGGGGCAATCTCTTGCTCTCGCGCCGAGTCAACTAAGGCACAACTACAGTCAAAGTCAGCAACAGCCGGAAACTCCAAAGGGGCAAAATGACGACTCGCGCCATCTAAACGTACCGAACCTTGGGTGACTATCATGTCTCCCACATTAATATGTGGCTGAATGGCGCCTGTGGTGCCAATACGTAAAAAGGTAGAAACCCCCAGTTGTGCCAGCTCTTCTACTGCAATTGAGGTAGAAGGGCCACCAATACCAGTAGAGCAGACCACAACAGCTTTACCATCTAACTCGCCAAGCCAAGAGCTAAATTCGCGTTTACTGGCCAGAGGACGTGGGTTAGTCAATTGATTAGCGATGCGGCTGACGCGCTCAGGATCGCCAGGAATAATGGCAAGCTTGGCACCTTGCAAGTCTTGATCGGTAATGCCGAGATGAAAAACGTGTTTGGTCATAGTGAGCTCCGAATAACATGATAAAACAACATCATAGAGTACTTAACGCAAAATAACAGCGACTTAAGTCATGTAAGCGCTGAGAGATTTCTTGTCTATATTCAACTTGGAAAGCGATTAACGACCATCGGCTTTTACAAGCTTGACGCTAGCCGTTATGATGGCGATAAGACCCACAAGATACGATGCACCTATGCAACTGAAAACCCTGATATTACCTTTATTACTTACTTTACCTGTAACCGGCTGTAGCTTGGTATATAAAGTGGACATTCCACAAGGTAACTATATTGAAAGCAAGCAAGTAGAAAAGTTACGCCAAGGCATGAGCCAAGAGCAAGTACGCTATTTATTGGGCAGCCCAATGAGTTTAGATGGCTTTAACAAAGATCGCTGGGTGTACCTCTACTATTTTAAAGCAGGGCATGAAGCTCCCGAGCAACAAGAGCTTATTTTAAACTTTGATAATAATGCACTTATTTCTGTGGGCGGTGATTATCAAGAGCCAGCGGCATTTTCAAACAGCTTTTAGTGGGCAGGATAAAACACAACAATGTCGGCTTACATAACAAAGTGAGCCGACATTTAGCGTATTAGGTAGTTATGCTTTGTTACGTCTGGCACGATTAGGGTCGGGGCGACCACCCGTGACTTTGTCTGCTCTGCCTGCGGCTTTAGCCTGCTCAGCCCGCTTGCGTCGGATCTCTTTCGGATCAGCGAGTAGGGGACGATAAATTTCAATGCGATCCCCTTCTCGTAATACCTGATCAAGCTTAACCTGCTTTCCAAAAATGCCCACCATATTGGTATTAAGATCTATCTCAGGAAATTGCTGCAAGATACCTGACTGCTCAATGGCTTCTTGTACCTGTCCTGCTTCCGGTACGGTTAGGCTTAATACGGTTTGCTGAGTGGGAAGCGCATAGACAACTTCAATGTGAATTAGCTTCATCCGTACACCTTTTTGGCTCGTTCGCTAAAAGACTGTACCATGGCATTAGCCAGCTCTTTAAAAACACCGCCAAATGCGAGCTCTATTAATCTAGAGGTAAACTCAAAGTAAAGCTCAAGCTCCACTTTACAAGCATCATCATCTAATGGGGTAAAGGTCCAGCCGCCATTTAAAGCCTTGAAAGGGCCGTCAACCAACTCCACACTAATGTGACGACTAGGAGTAAGGGTATTACGAGTGGTAAAAGTTTTACGAATCCCCGCTTTAGCAACATCTAGCGCTGCCGTTATTGTATTATCAGACTCAGAAATCACACGGCTATCGACACACCCAGGTAGAAACTGGGGATATGAGTCAATATCGTTAACCAATTCATACATTTGTTGTGCGCTAAACATAACTAACGCACTGCGAGTGATACTTGGCATACTTTCTCCTGGCAGCAAGACCCGTGCATTTTAACATTAAATTCAGTGGGACTCACGACCGATACCGTTTTTAAGTCATCACTGTATTTATCTTTCCAACCTTGAGTGAAAAGTGCGCAGTTAAGACGCGAGTATTTCCCAAGGCATGAAAGGATCCGTATACTCGAGGCATTATGAAAAAATCTAAATCAAAGAAAAAAGTAGGCTCTAGCACCATTGCCCTTAATAGAAAGGCAAGGCACGAATATTTTGTTGAAGAAAAAATCGAGGCCGGGTTAGAACTACAAGGATGGGAAGTGAAAGCAATGCGGGCCGGCAAAGCCAACATTGCCGATTCTTACGTCTTTATACGTAATGGCGAAGCTTTTTTAATTGCCGCCACCATTACGCCCCTTAATGTGGCGTCAACGCATGTAGTATGTGACCCCATGCGTTCGCGCAAGCTCTTACTTAAGCGACGCGAGCTCGATCGCTTAGCCGATCAGCTTGACCGCGAAGGTTACACCTTAGTGCCGCTGGCGCTATATTGGTCTAACTCTTGGGTTAAAGTCGAAATTGGCTTGGTAAAAGGTAAAAAAGACCGAGACAAGCGCCAAGACGTAAAAGAGCGAGACTGGAAGCGTGAAAAAGATCGCATGATGAAACACAGCAATCGTTAACCCTTGCGATTTTTATCAAATTAGCTTAGGATAAACGAACTTGGGGCTGATTCTGGATTCGACGAGATTCACGAACTCCTAGGTGCATGCCGAGGTGCGATAGGCCTCGTTAAAAAATCGCAAAAAAATAGTCGCAAACGACGAAAACTACGCACTAGCAGCTTAATAACCTGCATAGAGCCCTTCTACCCTAGCTTGTCTGTGACTTAGGGAATTGGAAGGTCATCCTTCACAGAATCGCGTGGAAATCGAGCCTGACGGTGGAAGCGTTAAACTTAATTTAGGCTAGTTATTCTGTGGCGTGTCTATCCGCAGCAGATGGCGAATGTAATGATTAGACTAAGCATGTAGTACCGACGACGTAGGTTTTTCGGACGCGGGTTCAAATCCCGCCAGCTCCACCAATCGATTGGATAAGCCCTTGTTATGCAAGGGCTTTTTCTTTATCTGTAATTTGATGCGGCCATTTATGCGGCCACTTGACTCAAGGGATTGTTATGTTCAGGCTTATTCTTCCATTGATTTTGTGCTTTTTGTTTGTGGGCTGTGCGTCTTATGGGGCGAAAATTGATGCTAATGCTGTTCAGCAGATAGAGAAAGGTAAAACCACAGAAAATCAGGTTTATGCTTTACTTGGTAACCCTATGTCAGTGGGTATTGCTCCCGATGGTCAAAAGTTTTTAATGTATATGTATACGAAATCACAAGCTAAAGCATCGACTTTTATTCCTGTTGTTGGCTTACTTGCTGGTGGCGCAGATACTACATCTCAAACTCTACAAGTTTGGATCAATGCTAATGGTGTAGTCTCAAATTATGCATTTAATGATACGCAAACAGAATTAAAAACTGGTGTTCTATAACTATCGCCTTTTAACTTAAGGCGCTGTAATGACCGCACGGCTCGACAAGCATTATTATTTTCTTGCCGTGCTCTTTATAAGCGTCCCGCGTTTCTATTGCTTGCTGCAAGGTCAGGCCGTAACTGGTCACGGTGTCGCCCTCTCTGGTGCTGGTTCCTGCCATTTCGGGGCATTCAGTTATTGCCAAGTAGCCCGCAACTATTTCTATATTCTGCTGAGCAACTAAATCAGGGTGCTTTGCTTCGAGCTTAGCCAAGCGCTTTTTTAGCGTTGTCATATTGTCCCCTCAATTACGGCTTGCACTGGTACGGGTTGCCCCGCGTCCCTCATTGCGAGCATTCGCTCCAACTGTTTCACACTTAGCGCGGCTATAATTTCAGGGCTTACGCGTGAAGCTGGCAAGGCTGGATGCTTTGCTTCGAGTTTAGTTAAGCGTTTCTTAATGTTTACCATTCGTTAGTCCCGTCATCGAAAACCTTTAAATTCAAACCCCACTCGGGCAAGTTCTGGATCAGGTCGGCTTGCTCTTTGTTGGTGGCTCGTCTTGGCATTGGTTCCCGTCCCTCATTACGAGCGGCTGCAAGCTCGGCTAGCAACTCCCTGAGCCACGTCTCGGCGGGTCTACTGTGTACGGCTTCAAGCTTAGCCAACCTTTGCTTTGTGCTCATTTCCCTAGCTCCTCAAAATTAAGCTTTTGCGCTGGTTGGGTCGCTGCAATTCCCATTAGTGCTAGTTCTTCGGCGCTGTAATATAGGTTTGCGAATGTAGGCACCATAACAGTCGATTGCTTAGCGGTTAATGTCTCAAGCTTAGCTAGGCGCTTTTTAATGCTCATGCTGTGCGCTCCTCTAACTCATCTAGGCGGCGGCTGAGTTCGTCTATCTCGGTAATTTTAGACAAGTCAGCAATGGCGGCCAAAAGCTGGCGGCCAGTAATCGGATCAAGTTCGCCCTGAGCAATAGCCTTTAGAATGCTTTGCGCTTGCTCGGTTAATGTGTCTCCTGATAGCTCAAAGGTGACGGGTTCAGCACTTGGCTTAACTGGTGGCATGATACGCTCAAGGCATAATTTTAAAGCAGACGCATCTCCTTCAAGCGCCATCTTAACAACAGTATTTAGCAACTCTTCCCCATGCTTTTCAAGCTCACGGCGTAAAGCGCTACGACTATCAGGGATACCTTTTGGTCTGCCTGCAGGGTTGCCACTCTTACCCGCTTTAAATTTACTCATATTCCTGTTATCTCCTGTTTAATATCAGGCTAGCAATCTACGGTGGAAATATTCTGAAGTTAGCAGTTTAGTTAAGAGTAATTATTTTTATTTTAAGTATCTTTCCGTGTGTTGACAGCTATTTCAATTAAAGCTCTAGTTATTATACTGGACGCTAAAAGAAGCATGCCGAGTAATGATACCGCTATACCATATATACCAATTAATATCCCTGATTCTGAAATTAAGAGAAAAGTTAAAAATACTCCACCAATTAGAGATAGCCAGCCGACAACGCTTAGCAGCCCTACAATAAAGTCATTCGTTTCATATACATAATGTGCCTTTACATTCTTTCTTTGTTGAGGTTTGATAGTGTTGTTATCAGGGTTTTCTTTATACTTTCCTGATTTATAGCTTTCAATAGCTTTACTTTCACTTAATGCAGTTACTTCCAAGTCTAAACTTTTATAACCCTGATCTTCTAGTTTTTTTGTTTTGTCTGGGGTGTCGAAGCAACCTAACTCAACTGCAGCTAGCTCACCGTTTTTATCTAAAATATTATACTTGTTCATAGGGTTCCTTAAGCATGGTTATATGCTGTAGTGTTGTAAATCTTAGTAGTGTAGGTTGTCTAAAAAATAAATATTAATAACCACTATAACAGTAATAAGGAGTTACCGCTTGAGTGCGAAACTTCCGCACATCTCAACGCTTAACTTTTTTCGGCGGGCTAGGGTGGACGGGGCGGGAATGGTAGCTTATTTTTGGTTGCGCATTAAGTGAGCAGGCGTGTGGGCTTCGATTTTTCAAAGTCCACCTCTGAGAGCCTTACTGTATAAGGCTTTGGCGAGTTTTTCCATAAAAGCTAGGGCTTTGAGGGTTTACATTCCCCCTCACTCTATATAGTAATAAATTAAGAGATATTTTAATCGCCAATGGAGTAGATCAAAGCCCTCGAAGCCCCATAAACTCCTTTCAATTAGATATAAATCGTTATATATCAATATTTTACGTCTAAAAGGCAAAGCCCTTTCAAAGCCCTCTACCGTAAACACAAAAAAGCCCGCTCAAATGGCGGGCTATGCATTAAAAACAGCTTTTATTATTCGGGCACTAACTCAACACTGTAACGTTTCGTATTTGCCACTGTAGGCGCTTCAACTAAACGCATCCCGTTCACAACTCGGCCTTTCTTCCAACCTAACTGCTTACTTAGCGAGCGGGGCGTTAGTTTGTGCTTGTCGCCAATGATATCCGCTAGTGCGTCGTACAAGGTTTGTTTAGGTTCGCTTATCACCGCACCGCCCAAACTCTGCATAGTTCTAAACTCTGGGCTGCTCTTTG
The DNA here is from genome assembly GCF_017498065.1 of Oceanisphaera pacifica. Classification (GTDB taxonomy): domain Bacteria; phylum Pseudomonadota; class Gammaproteobacteria; order Enterobacterales; family Aeromonadaceae; genus Oceanimonas; species Oceanimonas pacifica. Next base: position 65,582 of record NZ_JAGDFX010000021.1, read on the forward strand.
TGATTATCTCTTTAGCACTAAAAGGACTGTCAGCCATTACCGCGTAAATTGCTTCTAGTAGGTCAGAGAGCTGTTCTTGCTCTGGGTCACTAGCCTGCGCTTCTCGTACAACTTCCATCGGATCCCCAAACTTATTCGGGTAAATGTCACGGCTAACCCATGCAACAGGCTGTCTAACTAATTCGTCCCACAGCTCAAAGCTTGCCATGTTACCGGCTGCTTTCTCCGCGAATAAGTCAGACCTATAACCTCGAATGATTGTAAGTGCTGCTCTTACCAATTTGAGCCGGTTAGCTTTTACATATTCGCGCGGATTGAGATCAAACTCTCGGGCAAAAGGTGAGTCTGTCTGTGGGTCAATACGACATTTAAGCACACGGCGCGGCATGTCTCCCGCCAGTGTCATATTGTTACCAGTCATTAAGAACAGTGCTTTGTTAGGCATTGATACCGAATCACTACTCCCTAAAAGGCGGTCGCTGTATGTATCGGACGTTAGTAGAGCGGCAATGCTCGCACTGTCAAAGGTGCCTAATATGTTATCCCATATAATGACCGGCTCACCGTCTTTAAGCGCGGTCGTTAAACGCTTTCTAATTTCTTCCTCGTTACCGCTAGATACGTGCGGCCATACTTTCGGCGCATCAACTCCCGCTAGCAAACCTAAACACATAGCGAGTAATGACTTGCCGGACGCTTGTACTGGTGCATCAAAACCAAATGCAGGACAAGCGTTGAGCGTTGGGCGAACAACTGCTGTCAGTATAGCGGTTAGCATTACGCCCCTGTCTAACTCGGCAGCAAAAGGGAAGTCTTTAAACGGATACATAACAGTATCAACAGCCTGCTTTACTTGCTCTTGCGTTGGCTCGTGAGGGATAGGGTAGCCGGCGTCTTTTGCATCAAGATACAAGCGACTTGCGGCGTCATACCCCACCTTATTCAATATAGAGCCATCCCTCCGCATGGTGGGCGCTGTTATAACTGCGTCTAGTTTCTTTAACTCGCGGCGATCACGCAAAGTTATTATCTGGTCTATTAGGTTAGCCGATGGATCCAATAGAATTTCGTAAGACTCGCCCTTGCTATTCGTTTTCACTCTGTAGAATTGAGTCATTTCACCTAAAAAATAAGCCATTTGCGGGCGCTGCGTCAAAGCAACAGCACGGCCTTTATTAACAGTCGCTAACAGCTCGCCCATGTCGAATACGTCAGGCATATTTTTAAATAGCTCAACGGTAGTATTAACGGCCTCATACGTTCGCCCCTCTACTAACTCGATTTTTGATACTTGGCGAATTAGTTTAAAGTTTTGGCCGCCGTGCGCGTGAGAGTAAAGGTTCGGACGCCCGCCGATTAAATACAGAATCCCTGTTTGCTTATAGTTATCATACTCGGGTTCTAGTGGGTCTAGCGTCTTGGCTAGGTGGTACTCGCTAGGGTTATCGAGCATCTGGCCTATGGTAACGGCGCGCCTGTCAGCTAGTAATATCTCAAAGTTACCGGTTAGCACGTTATCATTTAACGCTCTGGCGATTTGCTCCCGAGCATCATTTCTCCCTTGGCTGTCGGGTATTTTTCTGACAATCTCTTTAATGTACTCGGCGTGAGCTTCTTCAACTTTCGGCTGTAGCTCTTTTTTATACTCCTCTTTCATTTCGGCCAAGGCTTCAAGCTCTGAGCCGGTCAGGTCTTTAATTACTGTCGTGTCAAAGCTAACGCCGTCGATTACTTCTGGTTCTCCGCGTAGCTGTCTAAGCGGTGCTTCGCAGTCAGCACCGGATGCAAAGTCTAGCCCGTTGGCGTTCCATACTGACTCGTCGATTATGGTTCTAGATAGAAAGCGAGCTGCTCGGCTTATCTCAAAATAGCCATGACCGGCTAGCCATAGGCGCTGGTATAGTGCTTTACCTGCGCGTGTAATGTCGCTAGCGTCTTGCACCATAACCCAAAGGCGCTGGCCGGATACTCCACGGCGCTCTGTTTCCCCTTCGTATATATGGCTCGACGAGCTAACCCAATACACTGCACCGGCTCTTTCTAACGCTGGACAAGCCTTATACAATGCAGCAAGCCATTGCTCTTTGGTGAGCGGCTCTGTACCTTCCTGTGGGTCATAGTCCAGCACTAGGACGCCAGCGGCCTTGGGAAAGGTGAAGTATTCAAGTGAGCGAGTCACTGTGTCGAGTGGTTCGCCAGTTTCAGCAAAACGCTTTTTAGATAATACCTTTGCGGCGTCTTTCTCAATGCGACCAAAGCACAGGGCTTGATCGTGATTGAGACTTTTAACTAACTCGGCAAATTCAGTGGCTCCGCTAACGTGTTTAACTTCTACGCTTCCGGCGCTCATGTTGGCTGCGGGTTTACTTTTTAGCTCCCCATCATCTAGCCAATACTTTTTGGTAAAGGTGCTTTTGCTAGTAATGACCGATACATAATGACCGCTTAAAGTGGATGCGGCTTGCTGCTGGTTGAGTGTTGCAGTTAATTGGCTCATAACTCACCCCCTAGTAGCAAGGCGACAATGGTAGATAGAGCATTCTGTGTATTAATGCTATTAGCGGGTATAATCAATATGCTCGTCAAAGCATTAAAGGCGCTCGGCTTAACTTCGGTTGGTCGGGCGTTTTTCATCTACGCCTCCTCGCCAGCTAGTAGCCATTGCTCAATAGCTGCTAAGTTATATAAGACTGTCTGCCCGCGCTTCAATACTTTTGGAAAGCTATCCTGCTGGCGCCAGCGCCATAAGGTCATTTCTGATATTTGAAAGTGTTGCGCGGTTGCTTTAGTCCGCGCTAGGTGTCGGGTGATATGTTGTGTAGTTGCCATAATCAGTGCCTCTCGGTTGGCGTTTGATAGTGTTGGCAATTTACGGCTGGGTGTGTGTGTGGGTGTAAGGGTAGGGCTTTAACTGTTGTCCTTACCCATACTATGTATTTCTTTAATCTCGCCTGAGCCTCTCAAACTTCTCCATGCAGTATCAAAGGCGGATGGTGCTTCAAAAGGTGGCTTCCTATCTAGCATCTCTTTAACTTCACTCTTAACCCAAGGCTTGCCCTTTACTTGTTTAGGTAGTTCATTAGGGATATACCTTAATTGCTTGATGGTCTCTAAAATTAGCCTTTGTTGAGTAGTAGCTTTTTTTTCTGCTTGTTTTTTACCTCCTACATTAAAGCTATATTTAGCTCCCCATAACTCAAGCCATGCGTTTATATCTTCTGGTGTTGAATACTCACGACTTAAGCCTAAATAGGATTCGTAGGTTCTAGAGTAATGATCTGGGTACTTTACATAGTCATCAGGTGTCCCATCAGGTAAATAAAACTTTAACCAGCCTTTTGCAAAGCCCTCTCTTACTTTGTCCATAAAAAAATCAACATCTAAGCCTTGCTGGTCAGCTAGTATTTGGGCAATTTCGTAAGGTTGGAATTTGTTTTCAGCATGTCGTTCTATTGCATCTTCATAACGCCACATTGCAAAAATAGCAGGCGTCTTAGTTTGAAAGCCACTATGGCCTGTCAGAAGCACTTTTTCATAATTACCTGCCAGCATTTCTTTTTCATCATATTTTAAGCCAGTCAGTTCAGGAGGTACCGACTCTATGACTCCTTTCATTATAAATTCTTTCATAGCCTTATGCCTCCTTGCGTAGAGGTAGCACGTTGCTGGCGCTTGGCTGGGTTACATAGTTAGCCCATGCCTCCATAAGTTCACGCCTGCGCTCTAATAAATCACCGCGCCTATATGCAGCCTCTACAGCATTACCTACAACATGAGATAAAGCTTGTTCGGCTACAATGTTGGGTGTGTTGGTCGCTTCGGCTGCCCAGTCTCTAAAGGTAGAGCGGAACCCATGCGGGACAATGACTTCATCATTAAATGAGCGCCAGCCTTGGCCGCCTTGTTTTTTGTCGGCTTCATCCATACGCCTGACTAGCATTATCATTGCGGTGTTGCTTATTTCTACACCTTCTTTAGCCCCTTCAAATAGTAGGCCGCTAGGCACTTTGGGAATGCTTGCTAGTATGTCCATAACAGCTCGGCTAAGGGGTACACGGTGCGGCTTGCCTGCTTTCATGCGTTCGGCTGGAATAGTCCACGTCTTTTCTTGTAAGTTGAATTCGTCCCAGTGAGCAAAGCGCGCCTCTCCTGAGCGAACACCAGTTAATAAGGTAAGCATTAAAGCGGGTGCAGCCATAGCTTCGGATTGAGTAAGCGCTTGCCAAAAGTCGGGAATTCTTTGCCACGGTAGGGCGGGCATGTGTCGCGCTTGCTTTTTCATGCTTGGCATTAGTAGCTCAAGATTGCCACGCCATGCGGCTACGTTTTCGCCAGTGCGTAGTTTTCGAGCCTTAGCAGCATTTAAGATTATTTCGATACGGTTTCGAACCCTGCGACCAGTTTCGGCTTTGGTTTGCCATATTGGCTTTAATACCTGTATGACGTGATCGGTTGTAATGTCGGCAGGGGCTAGGTGTCCTATAACAGGGCTAGCATAAACCTCAAGCGTACGCTCCCACTGGTAGGCGTGTTTGGCGTTCTTCCACTCGTGACGCTTTGCCTCTATATAATCTCGTGCTACATCATCAAAAGTTATCACTTTAGCCAGTGCTTGGTTTTTGGCGTCTGCTCGTGAGTCTTTAGGGTTTATACCTTTTGCAATCAATGCCTTTTGCTCGGCAGCCATTTCTCGGGCTTCCGCTAAGGTTACATTTTCAACTGATCCAAACCCCATGCGCTGGCGCTTACCGTCCATCTGATAACGGAGTAACCAAGAACCTACGTTTTCACCATTCACTGATAAATATAAGCCGTTGCCTGCGCTGTAATTACCTTTTACGCCACTTCTTAAAAGTGACTGCACACCCCTAACAGTGTTTGCTGTAACTTTGCTCATACTTCCACCTGTCCATTTATGCGGCCATACATGCGGCCACCTTATCGGCCATGCGGCCACTTACGCGGCCACTTGGTGATTATAGCAGGTGATACCCGTTGTTATAACAAGTAATAACATTTGCAGTTAAGTCTTTGATTATTAAAGGTTGTGTTGTTATTTGTTGTCTTCTTTTGTTAGTGGTTGTTTGTGCTGTTCATCTGCCGCCAGCTCCACCAATCGATTGGAAAGGCCCCGCAAGGGGCCTTTTTGTTTTTAATCAACAAGTTACACCATATCAGCATAACCTGAATGACTACCCAAATAAGCCTAAGTGTCACACCAAGTGGCACAGTTAGCCTCTTCCTCATCCAATGCACTGACAATACTAGAAGGTATGCTGTTTAGTGCAATATTTCACTTGCTTCGTCATAACTGATACCAATTACATTCTGTAAAATTAACTGGTCAGATTTATCCACTCTCTGGAGCACATTTGTGTCACGCGTTCGGCACTTTCAATAAAGGTGTTCCAGGCCTCGCAGACGCTGCTCATGATGTCTTCATAATTTTTA
>NZ_JAGDFX010000022.1 GCF_017498065.1 Oceanisphaera pacifica
TTTAAAGGTCTCGATGTGCATGGATTTCTCCCGAAAAGGGAGCATATGATCATAATCGATAGATCACGTCAACTAGTGAGCGGCTTAATGCCTTAACTGTTCAAAAAACGTTCGTGATCTTGCCCTGCTGTTCACTGTGCCATACACAAGTGATACAGGGCGTACTTGATACTTAGCTCGTCTTGTTGTTATTTTTCAATTAACAGCGTCAGCTCATTACATAAATCTTGTTTAGCTCATACAAATCTCTTACTGAAAAATTAAATAACAATGTTTTCTTGTGCGCCTTTTTCCCACTGAGTAATATTATTAAGAGTAATATTCGCCCTTCTTACCATGGCTTCTTCTGTTGCAAAGCCAATATGTGGCACAAGCAATGTATTAGGCGCCTCAAGAATAGGATAATCAGCAGGGATCGGTGGCTCCATATCCACTCTATCTAAACCAGCGCCAGCAATTGTGCCATTATGTAGCGCTTGCGCTAAAGCATCATTATCGATAATTGGCCCCACTGCAGTATTAATAATAATTGCGCTGTCTTTCATTAATGCCAGTTTATCTTTATTAATTAAGTGGTGAGTGTCATTTGTTAAAGGTATATGAAGTGTAACAATATCACTGTTTTTTAATACTTCATCTAGCGGTTGATATTCTACCCCACTATTGATCAAGTCTTTATTTTCACTGCGATTATAAGCAATGACACGACAACCATAAGCTAAGCCCAACTTAGCAACTGCGCCACCAATATCACCGGTGCCTAATACCCCTAAGGTTTTACCGCTTAAGTCCGACTGTCTATAACCAAGCTTGGTCCCCCCCGCTCTAAGCACGGCTTCTAATGGGACAATACTGCGTAACAGCGCCACTATTAAACCAAAGGTCAACTCTGCTACTGAGTTAGTACTATAGCCAGCAGCATTAGAGACTTTAATACCTTTCTCTTGGCATTTAGCTAAATCAATATGGTTATAACCCGTAAAGGCAATCGAAATATATTTTAATTTATCTGCAACATCAATGACCTCTGCGCTTAATGGCATATTCGCGATAACCAGCACTTCAGCGTCTTTAATTCTCGCTTTAAGTGTTTCATCATCTGATAAGCCATCGTCGTACACCACTATTTCATGACCATTATCCGTTAAGGGTGCAGATATTAGGTTAAATTCGTCATCACTAATACCCAGAGGCTCTAATATTACAATTTTCATTTTATTGATGCTCCACTTTTATGGTGACACTGAATAACACGCAAAAAATGCAGCCTTAGTGTAGCATTACCTAAAATATTTCAAACTGATATATAACCATCATGGGTATTGACTTTTCAAAACAATACAACTTCGTATTATACCGCTTAAGGTTTAAATTAACTTCGTACAAAATAAAAAGCCGGCCTATTTAGATAGTCGCTAAGTAGCCTGCCATATCAAGTTCATTACTCATCTCGTTAGTTAGTGCTGTCATTTTTTCAAAATATAGATTCGACATAGTACTACCTAGTGCTAATGGCAAAACCGTAAACAACCTTAAAGTCAGGGCGGGAGCATACTTTGTTAACAAAGTTTGAATGAGTGAATTGTCTGTGATCTAATCGTTCCTCTAGTTGGAGGAGCCTTGCCATTACGTTAATTGAACACCTTACTCTTGTTGAAGAAACTCGCTCGGATATTAATCGTAAGCATGACTTGGTCGATGTCATGTTTCTCGTTATTAGCGCCATTATGGCAGGCGCTGAAGGGTGGCGTGACATTGAAACCGGTGGTGAAGCTAAGGCCGACTGGCTACGTCAATATCGTCCTTTTACGCACGGTATTCCCTGCCGATACACCATTGCCCATATTTTACGCAGTGTCGTAGTCGAATCTTTGCTCTACGCATTATTAAGCTAACTTAACGAGCATCGTATTCATCATGGTAAACCGGTGATTGCCTTTGACGGCAAAGTGTTACGGGGCTCTTACCGTAATAAATATTCCGAAGCCGTACAGCTAGTCACCGCTTACGATACTGAAAATGGCTTGGTACTGAGCCAGAAAGCCACCCCATCCAAAAAAGGGGAGCTCGCGACGGTCAGAGACATGCTCTATGTGCTCAACATAAAAGGGGCGGTTGTTACCCTGGATGCGCTGCACTGTCAGCGGGGAAACATTAGAAAAGATACAAGATAAGAAAGCGCATATTGTGGTGCAGATTAAACACAACCAACCTAACCTACGTAAGGCCGTACAGTCACAATTCCAAGCGGTATTCGACGCTAACAAAGAAGAAGTGGTTGCTGAGCATAAAGAGACAGCCCATGGACGTAAAGAAGAGCACTATGTCTTTCAATTAAAAGCGAAACTACCTCCTAAGTTAGAGGAGAAGTGGCCCACTATCCGCAGCATTATCGCCGTCGGGCGACACCGTACGATGAAGGGTAAAGGAACAGTCGATACTGCTTACTACGTCAGCTCCTTATCACCTAAACATAAGATGATTGGGCACTATATTCGCCAACATTGGCGGATAGAAAACAGTCAGCATTGCATTTTAGATGTGGTATTTAAAGAGGATGCTTCCCGGGTTGCCATCGGAGATGCGGTAGAAAATATGGGATTGTTTCGGCGATTCGTTCTAAACATCCTCAAGCAAAGTACATGTGGTGCGCCTAGCCAGCGTAACAAGCCGAAGAGAGCGGGCTGGGATAACAATTATCGAGCAGAGTTATTCTTTGGCTGAATATTAAGCAAAGTATGCTCCAGCCTTGATCCATATGGTGAGTGCGTTTAGTACTGCTAATAAGGTCGTATTAGGACAAGTTAAAACAGCTGAAAAAAGTAATGAGATCACCGCTATTCCTGAGTTGTTAGAGCTGCTAAACATCCGAGGGTGTTTGATTACCATCGATGCTATGGGTTGCCAGAAAGCCATTGCTAGGAAGGTTGTAAGTAAAGAGGCAGACTATCTACTGTCGGTTAAAAGCAACCAACCAAGCCTAGAAGCTGCGTTTGATAACTACTTTAAACTCGAGATGCTCCAACGTGAAGACGGCGATACCTATAGTACAAAAGAGCAAGGGCATGGTCGGGTAGAAACAAGGTTATGCTTGGTCAATGACGACCTGTCGGTACTCGGTGATATTACCTTTGAGTGGCCAGAGCTTAAAACAATGGGCATTGTTGCCACCATACGGCAAGAGAAAGGCCAACCAGCGACAGCCATTACGCTTCGCTATTACATTAGCTCCGCTCGGTTAACATCAAAAGAGTTATTAGAAGGAGGATGAATACCGGCTCAGACGTGAACAAGCAGGAGAAAACTTTGCTGCGATACGACATATTGCGCTGAACTTACTTAGCGCGGACACGAGTTTTAAAGCCGGCATTAAACGAAAGCAAAAACGAGCAGGCCGAAATAATGAATACCTATCGCGAGTCCATGCAGGGCAAGGGCTTTCGTAATCTTGCCCTGTCCAATAGCCGTAGCGGTGCCCAAGCCAGTGTCATGCTGTACAGCCTGATTGAAACCGCTAAAGCCAATGATGTACCGCCAGATGTTTATCTCACTGCGCTGTTCGAACAACTGCCCCTGCTCAACGATGGCGACGCCGTCGACCACCTACTGCCCTGGGCTATCCGCGTATAGTTCATCTCTAAGACGCCACCGTTGGCCAGTGACGCACTTGCCATTCGGATTATCTTTCCCTTAGTCAGGGTGATAAAGCTTCTTTCAGCCTATCGGGATTTGCCAGCTTTGCTGGGTAAAATAAAAAAGCCGGCCTATTTAGGCCGGCTGTTATCGCTTATGCTTAAGTTAACTTCTATTAACCAAGCAAAGCATTCGCTTTTTCTACAACGTTTTCAACACTAAAGCCAAACAACTTAAAGAGCTCACCAGCAGGCGCCGACTCACCAAAAGTCGTCATCCCAATAATGTCACCGTTAAAGCCCACATACTTATACCAGTAATCAGCAATGCCCGCTTCAATGGCTAAACGCTGGGTAACAGCTGCAGGTAATACGCTTTCTTTATACTCAGCTGATTGAGCATCAAATACATCAGTACATGGCAGAGATACGACTCGTACCTGTTTGCCTTGAGCGCTTAACTGCTCCCATGCAGATACGGCCAGTTCAACTTCTGAACCCGTGGCAATAATGATCAGCTCTGGAGTACCAGTGCTATCTTTTAGCACATAGCCGCCTTTAGCAACATCAGCTAACTGCTGCTCGGTACGCTCCATTTGACCTAAACCTTGGCGAGAGAAAATCAGCGAAGTTGGGCCGTCTTGACGCTCAATGGCCGCTTTCCACGCCACTGCAGACTCAACCTGATCACAAGGGCGCCAAGTGCTCATATTAGGCGTTAAACGCAATGAGGCAATTTGCTCAACAGGTTGGTGAGTCGGGCCGTCTTCGCCCAAACCAATAGAGTCGTGAGTGTAAACGAAAATAGCGCGTTGCTTCATCAATGCTGCCATGCGCAAGGCATTACGCGCATATTCCACAAACATTAAGAAGGTGCCGCCATAAGGCACAAAACCGCCGTGTAAAGCCGCGCCATTCATAATGGCACTCATACCAAACTCGCGTACCCCGTAGTGCAGGTAGTTACCGCTAAAATCTTCGGCACTAATCGGCTGTGACGCTTTATGCATGGTGAGGTTAGAAGGCGCCAAATCGGCACTGCCGCCTAATAGCTCTGGCAAGATAGCACCAAAGGCATCAAGGGCATTTTGTGACGCTTTACGGGTGGCAATTTTAGCTGGATTGGCTTGTAGCTGTTTAATAAAGTCGCTGCTGGCTTGTGCCCAGTTAGCCGGCAATTCGCCTAAGCTGCGACGTTTAAACTCAGCCGCTAATTCAGGGTAAGCAGCTGCGTAAGCATTAAACTGTTCGTTCCACTTGCCTTCGGCCACTTCACCTTGGGCTTTCGCGTCCCACTCGCCATAAATATCGGCTGGGATCTCAAAAGGTGCATGTTCCCACCCCAGTTGCTTACGCGTGGCAACAATTTCATCTTCACCTAATGGCGCACCGTGGCTGCCTGCGGTACCGGCTTTATTGGGAGAGCCAAATCCGATGACAGTTTTACAGCAAATTAATGTCGGGCGTGTGCTATCGGCACGGGCCGCATCAATGGCGTGGGTTAATGCATCCGCATCATGGCCATCCACATCGGCAATCACTTGCCAGCCGTAAGACTCAAAACGCTTAGGGGTGTCGTCACTAAACCAGCCTTCTAATTCACCGTCAATGGAAATGCCGTTGTCATCCCAAAAAGCAATAAGCTTGCCTAAGCCTAAGGTGCCAGCCAGTGAACAGGCTTCGTGTGAAATACCTTCCATTAAGCAACCATCACCCATAAAGGTATAGGTGTAGTGGTCAACAATATCATGCCCTGGGCGGTTAAACTGAGCCGCTAACGATTTTTCAGCAATCGCCATTCCCACAGCATTGGTAATGCCTTGGCCTAAAGGGCCTGTAGTGGTTTCTATGCCTGGCGCATAGCCAAACTCAGGGTGACCTGGGGTTTTAGAATGCAGTTGACGAAATTGCTTTAGGTCTTCAATAGACAAGTCGTAGCCTGTGAGGTGCAGCAAAGAGTACAGCAACATAGAGCCATGACCGTTAGATAAAATAAAACGATCGCGGTCTGCCCAGTTAGGGTTGTTTGGGTTGTGTTTTAGATAATGGCGCCACAACACCTCGGCAATATCTGCCATGCCCATGGGGGCACCGGGGTGACCGGAGTTAGCTTTTTGTACCGCATCCATACTTAATGCGCGCACGGCGTTGGCCAGCACTTGACGAGAAGGCATCGACATCTCCTGAGATGGTTTCTGATGATTAATGGGGTGAATAAACGCGCGTATTGTCCCAAAGACTGCTAGGCGGCGCAAATCTAATCTTGATAGGACTCATTGTCGTCTATTTTTAGCCAAATAACCGCAGAAAAAAGCGCCAACAAAAGAGACTGGCAGACATTTTACTGGTAATCGATGCTATGCCTTATTAGAATAGCCATCCAGATGTTAATACTGCCATCTTATGCATATTTAGCACTCCAGATTTATATACGTTAGGGAACCATCATGGCCAAACTATTTACCTCAGAGTCTGTCTCCGAAGGTCATCCAGATAAAATTGCCGATCAGATTTCTGATGCGGTACTGGATGCCATCATTAAACAAGATCCCAAAGCACGAGTGGCCTGCGAAAGTTTCGTTAAAACGGGCATGGTAGTAGTTGGCGGTGAAGTAACAACCAGTGCGTGGGTTGATATTGAAGACTTGGTGCGCAAAACCGTCAGTGATATTGGTTATACCAGCTCAGAAATGGGCTTTGATGGCGAAAGCTGTGCAGTGCTGAATGCCATTGGCAAACAGTCCCCTGATATTGCTATGGGTGTCGATCGTCAAGATCAAGACCCCTATGTACAGGGCGCTGGTGACCAAGGCTTAATGTTTGGTTATGCCTCAAATGAAACCGACGTACTGATGCCTGCTCCCATTACTTACGCACATCGACTGATGAAACGCCAAGCTTATGTGCGTAAAAGTCGTGAGCTACCTTGGTTGCGCCCCGATGCAAAATCACAAGTAACTTTCGTTTACGATGACGCAGGTAAACCGATTGGCATTGATGCTGTGGTGTTATCAACTCAGCATCACCCTGATATTGATCAGGCCACTTTGCGTGAAGCGGTAATGGAAACCATTATTAAGCCGACCTTGCCTGCTGAATGGTTAAGTAAAGATACCAAGTATTTTATTAACCCCACCGGCCAATTTATTATTGGTGGCCCTATGGGCGATTGTGGGTTAACCGGCCGTAAGATTATTGTTGATACCTATGGCGGAATGGCACGTCACGGTGGCGGAGCTTTCTCAGGTAAAGATCCCTCTAAAGTTGACCGCTCTGCCGCTTATGCCGCGCGTTATGTGGCTAAGAATATTGTGGCGGCGGGCTTGGCTGAACGCTGTGAAATTCAGGTGTCTTATGCCATTGGCGTAGCCGAGCCTACTTCCATTAGCGTAGAGACTTTTGGTACAGGCAAAGTAGCTGAGTCTGTGATTGATGCCATTGTGCGTGAACACTTTGATTTACGCCCGTACGGTTTAATTCAAATGTTGGATTTAAATCGTCCTATTTATCAGTCAACGGCTGCCTACGGCCACTTTGGCCGCGATGAATTCCCTTGGGAAGCCGTCGATAAAGCCGATTTATTACGCGATGCTGCTGGCCTAAAATAAGCCTAAAGGCACAATTAAAAAGGGAAGCGCTGGCTTCCCTTTTTTGATACTAAAATCGTGAAATGCAATATTTTATATGACCTTTTTACAAGAACGCATCATTAGCCGCGTGCATGATAGCATGCAGTTGGCGGCCGTTAAGTTAGAGCGTGAATTTGCACCTCCTCAGGTGTCATTTACACAGCGCGGGCGCATTGCGGGTTCAGCTTGGTTAGAACGCTGGGAGTTACGTTTTAATCCCATACTGCTGGCAGATAATGAAGCTGCGTTTATCAATGATATTGTGCCTCATGAAGTGGCTCACCTTATTGCCTTTGCCTGCTATGGCAAAGTAAAACCTCATGGGCCAGAGTGGCAACATATTATGCGCTCAGTGTTTAAACGTGTACCTCATACCCGCCATCAGCTCGATATTAGTAAAGTGGCTCCCACCTTTAGTTATCAGTGTGACTGTCGCAGCCATCTACTAACGTTGCGCCGTCACAATAAAGTGCAAAAAGGTACGCAGCGCTATCAATGTTGTCATTGTAAGGCGTTATTACGCCCCCAGCACAACGCATAAGAATGCCTGTTACACATTTATTACTCTAGGGAAAAAACACCTTTATGAAGTTAACTCGTATGCTCAGTCGCTATCTTAACGCGGCTTTTTTGATTGTCTGCACCACGCTTATTCCCAGCCTAACGGCCTACGCCAGTGATATTGTGGTGGGCTCTTGGAATATTCAGCGCCTTGGCCACGGAAGCAACAAGAGCTTTCCGGCTCTCGCCGCCATTGCCAGCAAGGTCGACTTATTGGCGGTGCAAGAGGTGATGACAGAAGATGGTATAACTCAGCTTGAACAAGCTTTAGAAAAACATACCGGCGAGCCTTGGAGTCACTTGGTGTCTCATGCGCTAGGGGAAAATAGCTATAAAGAGATGTATGCCTTTATTTGGCGAGAGTCAGCGGTAGAGTATAGCGAAGGAGCCGTGGTGTATTTAGATAGAGACAACTATTTTGTTCGTGAGCCCTTTTCTGCCAAGTTTAAGTCAAAGCAAGATAACAGTGAGCTGGCCATTGGCACCGTACATATTGTGTATGGCAAACGCATAACAGACCGCACCCCAGAAATTAACGCTCTCGCTGACTACTGGTTATGGATGGCAGAGGTCTATCCCAATACTCCCATCGTATTAGCAGGTGATTTTAACTTGCCACAGTCTCACGCTGCCTGGGATCCTTTAAAGAAATATGCGCGCCCATTGGTAACACAAGGGGCTTCGACCTTGTCTAACACACCGGGGAAATATGCCAATTTATACGATAATATTTGGGTTGAGCGTGATACGCATTTAGCCATTAATGACGCGGGTATTATTGATTTTCCTATTATGATTGGTTGGGATCATAAGAAAAGCCGCAAACATGTTTCTGATCATGCCCCTCTTTATATGGCGCTAGGTAATAGTGCGCTCGATAATGCCACCGCTAGCATCTCGGCATTTGTGCCCCCAGAAACTCAGTCTGCCTCCCCCTCAACCGATGGAGAGCAACAAATGATCCGTGGTAATCGTAATAGCAATCCTAAGCTGTTCCATCGCCCAGACTGCCCAAGCTATAACCGCATTGCCAAGAAAAATAGAGTGCCATTTGCTAGCGTAGCAGCAGCCAAAGCGGCCGGTTATCGTCTTGCAGGAAACTGCCCTTAGCCCTGATAACAATACATAAAAATAAGGTAAAGCGGCGACAGCAGGCGTTCAAATTGTTTGCCTGCTCATCGTTAGCGTATTGCAGCAAACATAATGGCAGCCGCTTAGTTCTAACGGTACAATATGGCTTATTCATCCCTGCCATCATCGAATAAGGATGTGTGCAAATATTATGCGTACCCCGCGAATTTATGAACCTAGCCCACTCAATAGTGGGCAAGCATTAACGCTGTCTACTGATGCCGCCAATCACGTTGGCCGCGTGCTGCGCATGCAAGTGGGCCAGTCATTAACCCTGTTTAATGGCCAAGGCGGCCAATATGCTGCTGATATTATAGAAGCCACTAAAAAAACGGTTCGGGTACAAGTAGGAGAGTTTGATAATCGCGACTGTGAATCGCCATTACCCTTTCACCTTGGGCAGGTGATTAGCCGCGGTGAAAAAATGGAATTCACGATTCAAAAATCTGTTGAGTTAGGGGTTAATGTGATCACCCCACTGTTTTCTCGCCGCTGTGGTGTTAAGTTATCCGGTGAGCGGCTAGAGAAAAAAATACAACAATGGCAAAGCATCGCCATTGCTGCCTGTGAGCAGTGTGGGCGTAATAAAATACCCGAAATACGCCCCGCTCTTTCTTTAGAGCAGTGGTTAGCACAACAAACAGATAGCCTTAAACTGAACCTGCACCCTAAAGCCGAGCTAAGTGTAAACACCTTGCCGCCTCCGAGTGCCGGTATTAGACTCTTGATTGGCCCAGAAGGTGGCTTATCTGACGACGAAATCATTCAGGCTCGCGAACACGATTTTATTGATATCTTACTCGGCCCTCGCGTACTGAGGACTGAAACGGCGGCCTTAACCGCTATTACTGCTTTACAATGCCGATTTGGAGATCTTGCATGACCATTAAACTGGGAATCATTATGGACCCTATTCAGTCCATTACCCTTAAAAAAGACACCAGCTTCGCTATGTTATTAGAAGCCCAGCGCCGTGGTTATGAGCTCTGGTATATGGAAATGGGTGATTTAAGCCTGCGCGACGGTGAGTCGTTTGGCAATATGGCCAAGCTGACTGTTAAAGAAGATCCAAACGACTGGTTTACCTTAGAAGCAGCTGAGCGCCAGCCATTAAGTCATTTAGACGTGATTTTAATGCGTAAAGATCCGCCCTTTGATACCGAATTTGTTTATGCGACTTATTTATTAGAGCGCGCCGAAGAAAAAGGCACCTTGATTGTTAATAAGCCTCAAAGCTTGCGTGATGCCAATGAAAAGCTCTATACCGCTTGGTTTTCTGAATTTACGCCCACCACACTGGTCACTCGCAGTGGGGCTGATATTCGCGCCTTTCATCAAGAACACGGCGATATTATCTTAAAACCCCTTGATGGTATGGGCGGCGCTTCTATCTTTAGAGTCAAACAAGATGACCCTAATTTAGGGGTGATTATTGAAACTCTTACCGAGCATGGCAGCCGTTATTGCATGGTACAAGCCTACATTGGTGCTATTACCGAGGGCGATAAACGCGTATTAGTGGTTGATGGTGAAGTAGTGCCCTATTGTTTGGCACGCATTCCTCAAGGCGGCGAAACCCGTGGTAATATCGCCGCCGGCGGCCGAGGGGAAGCTCGCCCCTTAAGCGACAGTGATCGCCGCATTGCCAAGGCACTCGGCCCTACTTTAAAAGAGAAAGGCCTGATATTTGTTGGGCTAGATATTATTGGTGATAAGCTCACCGAAATAAACGTCACTAGCCCCACTTGTGTGCGAGAAATTGAAGCCGCATTTCCGGTGAATATTTCGGGTATGTTAATGGATGCCATTGAAAAACGGCTATCCTAAAAAAATCTCTTCCCCGTCGATAACAGACGGGGCCATTTCTGACTCAAGACGAGACGACATGGACTCATTGCAACATCATTTTCTTATTGCTATGCCCAGCCTCAAAGATCCCTTCTTTGCCGGTTCGGTGACTTATGTGTGTGAGCATAACGACGAAGGTGCCATGGGGTTAGTAATTAACATTCCCGTTGATATGCCGGTACATGCGCTATTAGATCAACTAGATATGCTTCCTGAAGAAGCTAGCTCCCCATTAGAAGATCCAGTATTGCAAGGTGGACCTGTGGCGGCTGACAGAGGCTTTGTATTACACAGTCCCATGGCCGGCTTTGTATCGAGCCAAATGTTGGCCGATAACTTGATGATCACCACCTCCCCTGATGTACTAGAAACCTTAGGCACAGCGCAAGCTCCAGAGCAGTATCTAGTGGCCTTAGGTTATGCTGGCTGGACGCCGGGTCAACTTGAGCAAGAGCTCACTGAAAATAATTGGTTAACGGTGCCAGCCGATACCAACTTGTTATTTGATACTCCCTTAGCCAAACGCTGGCATCAGGCAGTGGGTCGTTTAGGGATAGACTCGCAACACTTGTCATCTCAGGTGGGTCACGCATGAGCCGCACTTTACTCGGATTCGACTATGGAACCAAAAGTATTGGGGTGGCCATTGGCCAAGAGGTGACCGCCTCAGCACGGCCATTACTCGCCTTGAAAGCCAATGATGGCGTGCCTAATTGGGAACAAATAGCCGCCCTACTTAACGAGTGGCAGCCACACTTATTAGTGGTAGGTTTGCCCTTGAATATGGACGGCACTGAACAAGAAATCAGCCGTCGTGCCCGCAAGTTTGCTAACCGGCTGCATGGTCGCTTTGGTATAGAGGTGGCACTGCAAGATGAGCGATTAACCACCACAGACGCGCGCGCGCGCCTATTTGAAGCAGGTGGCTATAAAGCGCTGGGTAAAGATGCCATTGATGCAGTCTCGGCACAGTTGATTTTAGAGTCTTGGATGGAAAACCAAACACCCAGCGCCTAGTGCGCTACTCAAAAAAGCTTGTCCCTTCACTTTTTATCAGATAACAAAAAACCCGCCGAAGCGGGTTTTTTTAATCTCTAAATTACCTAAGAGGTAATTAGATAGCTTCGATTTGTGAAGCTTGAGGACCTTTAGCACCTTCAGTAGCGGTGTAAGATACTTTTTGACCTTCGGCCAATGTTTTGAAACCACTACCAACGATTTCAGAGAAATGTGCGAACAAGTCTTTGCTGCCGTCTTCAGGAGTGATAAAACCAAAACCTTTTGCTTCGTTGAACCATTTTACGGTACCAGTAGCCATAATAACTTACCTTTATTTTAGTGTGACGAGCGTATGCTCTAAAAATGCAACAAATATCAAATAAGGGAAGCTTGGTGACTGTAGAACCTAAATGGAACGAACAATATACAAAGGCCGCGCTAACTTGAATCTTTTGCTGAGATGCACTCTACGGCAGTCTTGAGGTGGCGTCAAACATTTATTCGGGTTATTTAAACGTTACGCCATTCTTATCTCTTAAGAGCTATATTGAAGCAGCGCTTAAGCTTGATAATATCAATCGTACTAGAGAAGTAGTCAGCTTTAATAGCTGCAAAAGCCGAACAAAGGGGTGACTCAGCTTCCTCTCTTATGCAGGTTTTCAGTAGAACAAATATTTAGTGTATTTGGTATAAGCATAAAAAAAGGTGCCATGAGGCACCTTAATTTATTACTGTTAATTACTCTACTCACCACTAGCTTGTTAGGAATCCATTATCCGTGCATCAAGCGCGCGTGCATATCTTGTACTGAGGCGACCGATTCGCTAGCATTAAAAGCCATCGCCATACAGGTCGCGATGCCGCCATTCAGTGTGGTGCTATAAGCTAATTTATGAGCCAACGCGCTACCTCGTAACTGCCTAGAGTCTTCTGTTGCTTGACGTCCTTCAACGGTATTTACTATATAACTGTACTCATTGTTCTTAATACGGTCCAAAATATGTGGGCGCCCTTCGTGTACTTTATTGACCAAGCGTGAATTAATGTTAGCTTCTCCCAGCACAATAGCGGTGCCGTGAGTCGCATCTAACTCAAAACCGGCCGCCAACAGAGCTTTCGCTAGCTCAACGACGCGTTTTTTATCACTATTACGCACCGACAATAATGCGCGCCCCTGAGTGGGTACCGCCTTACCTGCTCCTAAGTGTGCTTTGCCAAAAGCCTCTGCAAAGGTTTTTCCCACTCCCATCACCTCACCCGTCGAGCGCATCTCTGGCCCTAATAACGGATCGACCCCAAGAAACTTATTAAAGGGCAATACTACCTCTTTTACCGAAAAGTATGGCGGGACAACTTCTTCAGTTGCGCCTTGCTCTCTTAACGACATGCCTGCCATCACCCGCGCAGCCACTTTTGCTAACGCCACACCCGTCGCTTTAGAAACAAAAGGCACGGTACGCGCGGCACGAGGGTTAACCTCAATGAGATAAATATCTTGGCCTTTAACTGCAAATTGTATGTTCATTAAGCCAAGCACCCCCAACTCAAGCGCCAGCTTACGTGTTTGATCACGTATCTCATTCTGTACTATTTGGTTAAGTGTATAAGCTGGCAATGAGCATGCAGAATCACCTGAATGCACACCCGCTTGCTCAATATGCTCCATAATGGCGCCTATCAGTACATCTTTACCATCACAAATGGCATCGACATCCACCTCAATGGCATCATCTAAAAAGCGGTCTAGCAATACTGGAGACGTGTTCGATACCGTCACAGCCTCATTAAAGTAGCGGCGTAAGTCTTGTTCATCATAAACAATCTCCATGGCTCGCCCGCCCAATACGTAAGAGGGGCGCACCACCAAGGGGTAACCTATGCGTTCGGCCATGACCACCGCTTGTCCCATGGTGGTAACCGTACTATTTTCGGGTTGCTTAAGGCTTAATCGCGTAATGGTTTGCTGAAAACGCTCACGATCTTCAGCACGATCGATAGCATCGGGGGAGGTACCCATGATAGGCACACCTGCGGCTTCTAACCCACGCGCTAACTTTAGCGGTGTTTGCCCGCCGTACTGTATAATGACGCCTTTGGGCTGCTCGATACGCACAATTTCGAGCACATCCTCCAAAGTTACAGGTTCAAAATAGAGGCGATCTGAAGTGTCGTAGTCGGTTGATACCGTTTCAGGGTTACAATTCACCATTATGGTTTCAAACCCATTTTCACGCAGTGCCAATGAGGCATGTACACAGCAGTAATCAAATTCAATGCCTTGACCAATACGGTTTGGCCCCCCTCCTAGGATCATCACTTTATCTTTGTTTGACGGGCGGGCTTCGCACTCTTCATCATACGAGGAATATAAATAGGCCGTATCAGTGGCAAATTCTGCCGCACAGGTATCAACTCGCTTATACACTGGAAATACCTTAAAACGATGCCGTAACTTGCGAACTTCACTCTCGGATAAACCTAACAATGTCCCCAGACGTATATCAGAAAAACCTTTACGCTTTAAGTGTCGTAAAAAATTGGGCGTAACGTCACATACAGCCAGCTCACTGAGCTGCTTTTCTAGCAGTATTAAGTCTTCTATTTGTGCTAGAAACCAAGGGTCGATGTGAGTGAGCTTTACAATATCATCTAACGTCATCCCCGCACGAAAGGCATCACCTATATACCAAATGCGCTCTGGGCCTGGCTCTTTTAACTCATGGCGTATATGCGCCATCATGTCTGCGTCAAGCGAGCCAACATCAGTGGCATCAACAATAGGATCGAGGCCATGCTGGCCTGTTTCTAAGCTACGCAAGGCTTTTTGCAAAGACTCTTGAAAGTTACGACCTATCGACATTACTTCACCCACCGACTTCATCTGGGTAGTTAAGCGGTTATTGGCACCTGCAAACTTTTCAAAATTAAAGCGTGGCAGTTTAGTCACGACATAATCAATTGCCGGCTCAAACGATGCTGGAGTAAGACCACCGGTAATATCATTTTGCAGCTCATCTAGGGTATACCCCACTGCTAGCTTAGCGGCAACTTTGGCAATCGGAAAACCAGTAGCTTTAGAAGCCAGCGCTGAGGATCGAGAGACCCGCGGGTTCATTTCAATAACCACCATACGCCCGGTACTGGGCTCAATACCAAACTGTACGTTAGAGCCGCCAGTCTCTACACCTATTTCACGTAATATAGCTAACGAAGCATTACGCATTATCTGATATTCTTTATCGGTTAGCGTTTGTGCGGGTGCCACAGTAATAGAATCACCTGTGTGTACGCCCATAGCATCAAAATTTTCAATCGCACACACAATGATGCAGTTATCTTTTCTATCACGCACCACTTCCATTTCGTACTCTTTCCAACCAATTAACGATTCATCAATCAATAATTCGTTGGTGGGCGATAAGTCTAACCCGTTACTACAAATCTGGACAAATTCTTCTTGATTATAAGCAATACCACCACCAGTACCGCCCATGGTAAAAGAGGGGCGAATAATACAAGGAAAGCCCACTTTAGCTTGTACTTGATACGCTTCTTCCATGCTGCGAGCAATACCGGCACGAGGACACGCCAGTCCAATGGACTTCATCGCACGATCGAAGCGACTGCGGTCTTCAGCCTTATCAATCGCATCGGCGGTTGCCCCCAGCATTTCTACAGAAAACTCAGCCAGCACGCCGTACTTTTCTAAATCGAGGGCACAATTAAGAGCAGTCTGGCCTCCCATGGTCGGCAATATGGCATCGGGGCGCTCTTTTTTAATGATCTCTCGCACGACTTCCCAATGGATGGGCTCAATATAAGTCGCATCGGCCATATCTGGATCTGTCATAATAGTGGCGGGGTTCGAGTTGACCAAAGTGACGCGATACCCTTCTTCTCGCAGGGCTTTACAGGCCTGCGCACCGGAGTAGTCGAATTCACAAGCCTGACCAATAACAATAGGACCTGCGCCCAAGATCAGTATGCTGCGTATATCTGTACGTTTTGCCATAAAACTACTACTCCTTATCTGCGGTGCTGTTTAATCAAGTCAATAAAATGGGTAAACAAACCTGCCGCTTCATTGGGCCCAGGGCTGGCTTCGGGATGCCCCTGAAAGCTGAAGGCGGGCCGGTTAGTAAGTGCAATACCTTGTACGCTACCATCAAATAACGACCTGTGAGTCACCTGCACATTGAATGGCAAACTTGCTTCATCTACCGTAAAACCATGGTTTTGGCTGGTGATCATAACGGTATCCAGTGTCAAATCTTTTACCGGATGATTAGCCCCGTGATGACCAAATTTCATCTTAGTCGTGCTAGCACCACAAGCCAATGCCAATAACTGATGACCTAAACAAATGCCAAATATAGGAATATGTGTCTCCAGTAGTGCTTTAATCGCCCGAATGGCGTAGTCACAAGGCTGTGGGTCACCAGGGCCGTTAGATAAAAAGATACCATCAGGTTTAAGCGCAATAACCTCAGAGGCAGAAGTCTGTGCCGGAACCACTGTCACGCGACAGCCAAGCTCAACCAGTATGCGCAAAATATTACGCTTAACCCCATAATCGTAAGCCACGACATGATAGGGTAAATCTGCAGGCGTACACTCGCGATGGCCCTGACCTAAGCGCCAGCAGCCTTGCAGCCAAGTATAAGCCGTTTGAGTGGTCACAGATTTTGCTAAGTCAGTACCATTAAGACCAGGAAAAGCAGTAGCGGCGGCCAATGCAGTCGCTTCGTCTAACTCGGCACCCGCCATAATACATCCAGCCTGTGCGCCTTTCTCACGGAGAATTCGCGTCAGTTTTCGAGTGTCAATATCTGCAATCCCCACAATGTGCTGATCTTTAAGAAAATCAGATAGCGAGCATTGACTACGAAAATTTGAAGCTACTAGGGGTAAGTCTCTAATGATTAAGCCTTGAGCATGAATGAGGTTGGACTCTTCGTCTTCGCTATTGATACCGGTATTACCGATATGGGGGTAAGTCAGGGTGACTATTTGGTGGGAATAAGATGGATCGGTCAGAATTTCCTGATATCCCGTCATCGAGGTGTTAAATACCACTTCGCCAACGGAACACCCGTCGGCACCTATGGCGGTACCATAAAAGACGGTTCCGTCTTCTAGTACCAGCAATGCTGTATATTTCACGACAACCTCCAAGTTAACTTATTGATAAATAATCAATTCACCTGGTTGTCACGAGAAGTTACTATAATAAATATGTTCTTCTCGGCTTGTACTGGGCAAATTCTGCGCATTTTATATAGCTATGATGACATCAACAAATCATTTTATAAAAAACAGGTTAAACAGCACTAAAAATGCGGAATGCACCACAGAAATGATAAAAAACCAAAGAAAGTTTAAATATAAGTCTAATAAGCAACTAAACCGATAAAAATGTACACACAAAAGTAAACAATATTACTTGGGGATTGGGATTGGGATTGGGGATTAGAAAAAGAAGCGCCCGCTCAATGCAAAGGTAATCACTTTCTTTGTATTGAGCGGGCGCTTGATACTAGGTTACTTTAAATTCAATACGTCTTGCATATCGAATAAGCCGGCATCTTTTTTTGCCACCCACGCTGCCGCACGCACTGCGCCATTGGCAAAGGTTAAACGGTTAGAGGCTTTATGAGTAATTTCGAGGCGCTCGCCAATATCGGCAAACATAGCAGTATGTTCACCCACAATATCCCCTGCCCGCACAGTTGCAAAACCGATGGTATTAGAATCGCGTTCACCAGTAATGCCTTCGCGGCCATACACAGCGCAAGTTTTTAGATCCCGACCTAGCGTGTCTGCAATAACTTCACCCATGCTCAATGCCGTTCCCGAAGGAGCATCAACCTTATGGCGATGATGAGCTTCTAAAATTTCAATGTCGGTATAATCCCCCATCACCTTGGCGGCTTGCTCAAGTAATTTGAACATAACGTTAACGCCCACACTGTAGTTAGAAGCAATCACCATGGCGGTATCGGCTATTGCGGTTTGAATTTGTGCTTTTTGTTCCTCATCAAATCCAGTCGTGCCAATCACCAGTCGCTTACCATGCTGTTGTGCTAGGGCAATATTGGCTAAGGTAGCATCGGGACGAGTAAAGTCGATAATAACATCCACTTGATCCATCACCGCGCTCAAATCGTCAGTAACACTGACCCCTAAGCGCCCCACATTGGCCAACTCACCCGCATCAGCACCCAATACACTAGAGCCTGCATGCTCAATAGCTGCTGTTAGCATCACTCCTTGAGTCTGAGTCACTGACTCCACCAATACTTTTCCCATACGTCCGTTACAACCAGCGACGGCAATGCGAACCGAACTTGTCATGCTGTTCTTCCTTATTGATTAATGTCATCACCAGCAAATACGGTGGTGATCGATAAACGGTAAGCTGTAAGCTGTAAGCTGTAAGGCAGTATGATAAATTGGCTGACAGCTTATTGCTCGCGCTTATGGTCAGACTAAATAATATGAGGCAGAAGTTTGCCAGATAAGGCAAGGTTTGAAAACGACATTTAGCAGTGATAAAAAAACCGGCCTTAGCCGGTTTTTTATACTTTATGCGATTTCTAGCAGTTCAACTTCAAACACTAAGGTCGCACAAGGAGGAATAGCACCTGCGCCTTGCTCGCCATAAGCCAACTCATATGGTACATACAACTTCCACTTAGAACCCACAGGCATCAATTGCAGGGCTTCTACCCAGCCTTTGATCACGCCGTTGACTGGGAACTGTGCTGGTTCACCGCGCATAACAGAGCTGTCGAATACAGAACCATCAATAAAAGTACCGTGGTAATGTACGCTTACGGTATCAGTTTCAGATGGAGTAGCACCTTCACCTTTTACTAACACTTCGTATTGCAAGCCAGATTCGGTTTGCTCAACTTCTGCACGTGCGCCGTTAGTTCCTAAGAACTCAGCTTCTGCTTCTTTTGCTTTTGCAGACTCAGCCGCTTGTTTTTCTTGCATGCGCTGGGTGATCACTTGGAATGCACTGTTAATGTCTTCGCGAGACACAGCAAAATCAACACCTGCAATGGCATCAGCCAAACCTTGTTGAACGGCAGTTACATCTAAACCTTCAAAAGACTGCTGGGTTAGTTGATCACCGATTTGACGACCAACACCGTAGCTGGCCTTTAGCTCTACTGTCTCATATGACGACATGACGTTCCCTATTGGTTAGGTAAAAAACGCATGCTAACAAAATATCAGCGCCAGCTAAATGGTTATAGCGCGCACTTGGCCAATAATGCAGCGCCACGCACACCTCCGCTCCCGCCAAAAACCGGTGGAAGAATAGCTGCAGGCGTCACATTGCGCATAAGATAAGCCGGAATGCGATTAGTTAATTCTTGATATAACCAAGCCTCTTCACTCACGCCGCCACCCAGCACAATCACATCAGGGGCGAGCTGCGTCATTAGCGTGCCCAAGCCCGCAGCTAAAATATCACAATATAATGATACCGCTTTACAGGCATTAGCATTACCTTGCTGCCATGCGCGAATAATGGCGGGCCCTGTGGGTTCACTTACATTCAATACGTCGCCATTAAGTCCAGAGAGCCTTACTGACGTATCTAGGCTGGTTTGTAATACATACTGATATAGCCGAGCTAACCCTGTACCTGAGACATAGGTTTCTAAACAGCCTTGTAAACCACAGCCGCACCTAAACAATGGTAATTGTGGATTACGCGCTAATAGGCAAGCATTAATAGTACCATGACCAAATTCACCACTCCCCCCACGCAGACTATTAACTAACTGCCCGTTATGTATTAATGCCCCGCCAATGCCTGTTCCCAGTGTCAACGCCAAAGCCAGTTCGTACCCTGCTGCAGATCCACCATGATATTCTGATAATAAAAAGCAGTTAGCATCATTATCCGCCTGAATACGCCGCCCCAAACGCTGCTGCAGATCTTGTTGTACATTTTGTTCATGAATAACCGCTATATTGGGAGCCAATAGTCGACCATGCTTATCTTGGATACCAGGAAAGCCAATGCCAAT
Source organism: Oceanisphaera pacifica (assembly GCF_017498065.1). Classification (GTDB taxonomy): domain Bacteria; phylum Pseudomonadota; class Gammaproteobacteria; order Enterobacterales; family Aeromonadaceae; genus Oceanimonas; species Oceanimonas pacifica. Next base: position 19,849 of record NZ_JAGDFX010000022.1, read on the forward strand.
TTGCCCATGGCGTTGCCAACGCTGATCGGCCTGTGTAATCCACTCGGTCAATAAGGAAAGAAAAGCCTCATAAGTGATATTCGGTGTCGGCTCTACAAAACGGGCTTGCTCTTGGCCTTGCTCATTAAATACGGCAAAGGCGATTTTAGTCCCCCCAATATCAATACCGTAATACATGCGACAGTTCCTTGCGTAAAACTCTAATGTTGAGTGAAGACATTAAGCTGTATTTGTTCCCTAATCTAGGATGTCAACATATCAAACAAGCATGCTATTGCTTAGATTCAGTCACAAGATGAGAAAACGAAGAAGTAAAATGCGGATGAACAATATGAAAGCAAAGAGAAGTAAACAGAATCACTATACGCTTTGCTCATACATAATATAGGCGTATACGCTTTGACACTTCTCTCACACTTTTTTACCAACACACTGCCAAGTTAATGGTCTTCTTGAGGTGCTATCTGTCCGACACTGTCTATGATTTTATCTGTTAATAACCATAGTGTGTACTGGTGTAGTTCAGGGTGCTGAGCCAGTGCGACTAAAAATGCCCCTCCTACTTCTCGATAACCTAACTCATAATTTTTTAATGTGGTGGGTGGAACCTGAAGTAACTCGGCAAATTTAGGTCGACTAAGCCCCATTACTTCTCGAATTTTTCGAATTTTCTTACCGACTAAGCTGGTATCTGGGTTCATATTGTTCACTCCTACCGACGTCTTTTAATAATATATTCCCATCCTTGGCCACTTTAAGTTTAACACTACAATCACTTGCCCGTTGTGCTATGGCCTAATTTTAATCATAGAACATCTAAAAATGATGCCCATGCACACTCAAAAGCACCAACACAACGTAAAACATTGCAAAAGCTGCGACTATTTTAGCCCATAAACCTAATTAGCGCCTTGTTAGCGCTAATAAAAAACGCTAGTCTTATCCCGTACGAGCATGAACAGCAGGATTAAGACGTTTACCTAAAAATATAACAACACATCCTGTACAGAAATAAAAAGAATTGCTCGTACATCACCCTCACGAGGTGTTTTCGTGATTAATACGGTGATACATTCATTTCGATTGAATCGAAAACTCATAAATGAGGAAGACAAGATGAAAAAGACAGTGGCTCCTTCTTTAATTGCAATTACACTTGCTGCCGCCGGTGTTTCCGCTAACGTACAGGCTCTTGACTGGTATGTAGGTGCTGGTGCAGGTTATGCCGAGTTCAGTGACATTGAACGTAACGCATCTGGCTTAGACGGTAATGGTGAAGCCCTTAGCCTATTCACCGGTTATAATGCTAACGAACACTTAGGCGTAGAGCTTGGCTTTAACTACTTTGGTGAAGATTTAGATACCAAAGCACTTAACTTATCCGCGATCGGTCGTTTACCGTTAAGCGAGCGCGTAGGTTTGTTTGGCGAATTGGGTACTTTGGGTTGGGACACGAGCGCAGGCTCTGGTGAAAAAGGCTTCTCCCCTATCTTTGGTGCCGGTGCAACCTACAGAGCGTCTGACTTAGTTGATGTGCAAGCACGCTACCGCCGCATTGAAGATATCGGTAAATATAGCACTAATGGCTTTAACACAGACGTGAATAACTTTATGTTAGAGCTGGTATTGCACCCTAACCGTGGTGAAAGTGCGCCAGCCGTTGTTCCTGTTGTTGCACAACCAACAGAAGTCACTTACGAAACTCGTACCGTGACAGCTGATGGTTCAATCTATTTTGGCTTTGATAAGTCTGACCTCTCTGCTGATTCTCGCGCAACTCTTGATGAAGTTGCCTTGTTCGCACAAGACAACCCAGACTATCAAGTAGAGCTGGCCGGTTATGCAGACCGTTTAGGTAATGCAGAATATAACCGCAAGCTGTCTGAACGCCGTGCATTGGCTGCAAAAGATTACTTGGTTGAGCGCGGTGTTGCTGCACAAAACATCCAAACTGCTTGGTATGGTAGTGAGCTTGCCGATGGCCAAACAGCTGCAGAACGTCAACGCGACCGTCGTGTAGATGCAAAAGCACAAGCGACTATCGAAGTTGAAATCATCGAGTAATCTCGCTGAACTACAATAATATTATAAAGCGGCTCTTCGGAGCCGCTTTTTTATTTAAAAACAATATTTTGAAAACAAGAGTCCGCTATGTCTTATGTCGTGGCATACTATGACACCTTCACTCACTATTCTTAAGACTTATCATGCGTTGCCATTGTGATAGCCAGCAGCCATTTGAACACTGCTGTCAGCCCTACCTCTCAGGGATAACAACACCTTCTTCCCCCTTAGCGCTGATGCGTTCTCGCTATAGTGCATTCGTGCTAGGTTTAGGCGACTATTTATTACACACTTGGCATCCCGATACGCGAGGTCAGTTAACCGCTGACGAGTTAAGCACACAGGGCCAAAATACTGAGTGGCTAGGCTTAACGATTATCTTTGCGACCAATGAGATGACAAGCACAACGAGTGTGGTAGAGTTTAAAGTGCGCTACCGTGAGCATGGCCGTGTAGCCTATTTACATGAGCGCTCTAACTTTGAGCTGTTATCTGGACGCTGGCTGTACCGAGACGGGTTAATTAATCCGCCTAAAATTAAGCTCAATCAAGCCTGCCCCTGTGGCGCTGCGCATCGTGCAACACCTAAAAAATATAAGCACTGCTGTGCTAAGCGCTCAGTATAGCGGCCTTATATACTGAAGAAACCCTATATACCTAATAGATTAATAGAGCACCAAAATGGAACGGAAAATACTGCTAACACACTGCCCAGATGCAAAGGGGCTAATCTCTAAAATAACCAATATTTGTTATAAGCATCAGCTTAATATTATGCGCAACGACGAATTTGTTGATTATGACAATGGTCACTTTTTTATGCGTACTGAGTTAGAAGGTTATTTTAATGATTACACCTTATTGGCCGACTTAGATGATGCCCTGCCCTCAGGTAGCGAACGCCGCTTAGTGCCCGCAGGTAATAAACGCGTGGTTATTATGGTGACTAAAGAAGCGCATTGTTTAGGTGATATTCTGATCAAGCAGTTTTCTGGCGCTTTGCAGCTCGATATTGTGGCAGTCGTGGGTAATTATAATGCACTAGCAAGCCTTACCGATAAGTTTGGGGTTCCCTATCACTGTGTGTCTCATGAAGGATTAAATCGTGCTGAGCATGAACAGCAGATAGCAGATATCATTGAGGGATATCAGCCAGATTATGTGGTGTTAGCCAAGTATATGCGCATTTTAAGCCCTGACTTTGTGGCCCGTTTTGAGCAGCGTTTAATCAATATTCACCACTCGTTTTTACCTGCTTTTATTGGCGCTAGCCCCTATCGTCAAGCATACGAACGCGGTGTAAAAATGATTGGCGCTACCGCACATTTTGTTACCAATGACTTAGACGAAGGCCCCATCATTGAACAAGACGTGATCCACGTTAATCATGTGTTTAGTGCCCAAGATATGGCTAAAGCAGGTCGCGATGTAGAGCGCTCCGTATTAAGTCGCGCCCTTAATTTAATTTTAGAAGAAAAAGTGTTTGTCTACGGCAACAAAACGGTCGTATTTAAATAACAGCGTATAACGCAACTGAACACTCTACGGCCTAAGCCGTCAGCCGTCAGCCGTCAGCCGTCAGCCGTCAGCCAAGGATAAAAAACACACCGTTAGCTTTGAGTGTTTTTCTTTTTAGCTTTGAGTGTTTATCTTTAACTGACAGCTTAAAGCTGACGGCTTAGAGCTGTTATTTCGGGCTGTTATTTCGGGCTGTTAGCAAAGGCGGCTAGCTGCTCGGGTGTGGCGGCTTGTTGGTACTTGGCTTTCCACTCATCGTAAGGCATGCCATACACGTGCTCGCGGGCTTGATCATAATCCATGGCCACCCCTTGCTCTTGTGCTGCTGCCAAGTACCATTTACTTAAACAATTACGGCAAAATCCAGCCAAGTTCATCAGGTCAATATTTTGTGCATCTTTGCGCGAATCTAAATGCGCCAGTAAAGTACGAAAAGCAGCCGCATCCAGTTCAAGTTGAGTTTGCTTATCCATTCTATTTCCCCTTATTTTATAACGTGCACGGTTATTCATGGTATTTCATGTCATTATAACAATATCTTTGCCAAGTATCGCCGTAAGCGCCAAGCTTAGCAGCCTCATTTATAATATAAGGTGGTGTAGATATGACAAAAAAACGCAGTCACTTTTTTGCCCATATGGCTCGTATGAAGTTAATTCAGCGCTGGCCACTAATGCGCAGCATAGCGCAAGAAAACGTCGCCGAGCACAGTTTGCAAGTCGCCATGGTCGCCCATGCGTTGGTGGTGATTAAAAATACCTTTTATAACGGCAACCTAGACCCAGCCAAAGCGGCCATGCAGGCCTTGTTTCACGACGCCAGTGAAGTGTTGACCGGTGACTTACCCACACCAGTCAAATACTTTAATGATGATATTTCTCGCGCTTACAAAGACATTGAAAGTAATGCTGAGCAAAGTTTGTTGCATATGTTGCCAAGCGATCTACAAGCCGCGTATGCACCCTTATTATGTGCTGAACATACCGATGACTACGCGCACTTAGTGAAGTCAGCTGATATTTTATGTGCCTACTTAAAGTGCGCTGAAGAATTGAGTGCAGGCAATAAAGAGTTTGCCGCTGCCCAAAAACGACTGTTAGCCATGCTTAATGAGCGCATGAATGATGAAATACGCTATTTTCTCGAGGTGTTTGTTCCCAGTTTTTCCCTCTCACTCGACGAAATCTCAAGCCCTGAGTTTTAACTTTCCTGCACACTTTAAAGACAGTAACTAACACTACTTTTGCCACGTAATACACGAACCAACACGGAATAGAGAGTAGGGAGAGACCTAAGAAGTACACCCTCCCCGCTCTATCTCAGCTTAGTTTTTGTGTATTGCGTGACGAAAAATTCATGAGTCCCAGCTTTTGTAAACTGACAGCTTAACGCTGACGGTTTATAGCTGTTACTCACCCAGCTTTTGGCGCGTGATTTCTTGTTCACTACTAAATTGACGACGCAGCTCGGCTTTACTCTTAATAGTAAGCTCGCCACCTTTACCTATGGTCATGTGTTCAGGATCTTCATTATGCAGTGCTTGCCAAAGCAACACAGCTTGCATGCTGTTCTCTTTTTGCTCTGCGGTTAATGATGCGCCGTCTGGCCATTTTCCTAGCTCTACCGCCGTTTTTAATCGCAAATAAACATCTTCTGGCATCTTTGCTACGGCCTGCTGAAATGATGACATTGGGTATCTCCTATTAGTGAGTTTCTTGATAAGAAACATAAGCCACAAACAACAAGGGCAGCTCATGGCTGCCCTTAATAAACACTTATATAATATAAGGTGCTTTGCCGCCTGTTACTGAGGTAAGTCTATCAGCTCAATTCCGGCCATTTTTTGCATCACACGTACCACTTGGCAGCTATAGCCAAATTCGTTGTCATACCACACATATAATACCGCACGATCCTCTTCAGCAATGGTAGCTAATGAGTCAACAATGCCTGCAAAGCGAGAGCCGACCATATCGGTCGATACCAATTCGCAACTGGTGCTGAAATCAATTTGCTGGTGCAAAGGGGAGTCCAGAGACATGGTTAACAAGTACTCATTAAGCTCATCAGCATTGGTCGGCTTATCTAAGTTCAGGTTAATCACCGCCATTGACACGTTAGGCGTAGGTACACGAATGGCGTTACCGGTCAGCTTTCCTTTTAACTCAGGTAATGCCTTAGCCACAGCAGAAGCCGCACCTGTACTGGTTAATACCATATTCAGTGCCGCACTACGACCACGGCGGTCACCTTTATGGAAGTTATCAATCAGGTTTTGATCGTTAGTATAAGAGTGTACGGTTTCTACGTGACCGTTCTTAACACCGTACTTATCGCTCACGGCTTTAAGGACAGGCGTAATAGCATTGGTGGTACAAGACGCGGCTGATACGATTAAGTCTTCAGGCAAAATCATATTATCATTCACACCAAATACGATGTTTTTGATATCACCTTTGCCAGGAGCCGTTAATAAGACTTTGGCTGCGCCCTTAGCTTTAAGGTGCAAACCTAGGCCTTCTTCATCACGCCAAATACCGGTGTTATCAACCACCAGGGCATCGTTAATGCCGTACTGAGTATAGTCGACTTCAGTCGGATTATTGGCATAAATCACCTGAATATAGGTACCGTTAGCAATAATGGCATGATTTTCTAGGTCAACTTCAATAGAGCCATTAAAAGGACCATGTACAGAGTCACGACGCAATAAGCTGGCACGTTTTTCTAAATCATCTGCCGAGCCACGCACCACAATGCCGCGTAAGCGCAGACCATGGTTACCACCAGAACGCTCAATTAACAGACGCGCAAGCAAACGACCAATACGACCAAAGCCATACAAAACCACATCTGTTGGCTGGCTGTTGTCATTACTCTCAATAGCAGAAGCAAGCTCAGTGCGTAAGAAATCAGCCAAGCCCGATTCATCAGTATGGGATTGCCAATAAGCGACCGCTAATTTACCTAAATCGATACTGGCTGGTGCAAGGTCTAGTTCACTCAGTGCCTTTAGTATCGGATAGCTCTGACTAACTAATAGTGCACTGCCTTCGTGGCGGCTGACCACACGGTGCGCCTTGATAATCTCAATGGTAGAGGCATTAAGTAGCGGACGCGCATGGACGCTAATTTCCACGCCCTGATCACGGTATAATTTGCCAATCAACGGCTGCATAGATTCTGCCAGCTCTTGGCTTTGTTGCCAAGCGGACAAGTAACTCTCGTGGGTCATCGACCAGATCCTTTTTATCAGGTAACTATCATGAGTATTGAAGCGTGCATGAGGTTAATAACCGTAAAAATGCCGCAACAGCTCTATTTAAGTGCGCCCATTTTAGTAGATAGGGGGTATGATTACCAGACTAAGGACAGCCATGAAGGTGCTCAAATGAACATCAAACACGCATTTTTGATGCTAATCACTCCCCTCTTCTTAGCGGCCTGTGACCGAGATCGCATCACCAAAATATGCAAGGACACACCACAATACTGTCAAGAGTTACACGAAGATAGCTGGTGCCGTTTTGAACGCACCGATCTTATTCGTTCTAGAAAGCAGCAATCAGAACAACCCAATGATGCCAATGACTATGATCTCCTTAATAAATTAAAGGTTTATAACGATTGCTTAGACCCACTTTTATCCATTGAGTACACGCGGCGTAAAGAGCGTAAAACCGACAAGGTAGATGCGGTATACCATGCACAACAAGCGATAACACAATTAGCAGCAGATACTGCAGATTCTGATTATCCTTATTTACTACTATGGCATTGGCAGCATCAAGGCAGCCTTAAAGCAAAAGCTCGGTTTTTAAAGTTAGCAGACAGACCTGAAATGCACTCACCTGAGCTACAGAATATCCTCGCTAAAATAATCATGCCCCGCGATAGCGCGGCCGCTGAGCAGGCATTGCACTTTGCGCTTAGCCTTTATGATGAGGGGGACACGATAGACAGCCATATTGTAGCTAATCTATTGACACTATATACCCGCCAACGGCGTTATCGAGAAGTATGGATTTGGTCAAGGGTATTGAAACAGCTAGAGCATGAAGAAAACATTGAGCTGGCACGTATGGATGCTTACGCCCAGTTTGATAATACTCAACAACAAGCGATGCAGGCGCAGGTGGAGCAAATCATGAAACAACTCGAACTCGGTCAATACCGGGTTCCGGAGTTCTCAGGGTCAGCTGATCTAGCACAATAGGTTAGCAAGTTTATAGCGGTTCAGATTGACGGCTGCGGCTATTTTTGTAACGTTGTAATCATCTATTATTTTATTCACTTCAGCTTAGAGTACAACTATGACAATTAAAATTGCGATTAATGGTTTTGGACGCATCGGTCGACTGATGTTTCGTGCCGCATGTGAACGTAACGACATGGAAGTAGTCGCCATCAACGACTTACAAGACGTTGATTATATGGCTTATATGTTGAGGTACGATTCAACCCATGGTCGTTTTCAAGGGGATGTTCAAGTAGAAGGTCAACAGTTAATTGTTAACGGTAAGCCAATACGTGTCACTGCCGAACGCGACCCTGCCAAGCTGAATTGGGGAGAAGTAAATGCAGATGTGGTGGCCGAAGCCACCGGCTTATTTATGACCGACGAAAAGGCGCGGTTACACATTCAAGCAGGGGCAAAAAAAGTGGTATTAACCGGCCCTTCTAAAGACGCCACACCTATGTTTGTTATGGGCGTTAACCAAGAAAAATATGCCGGTGAAGATATTGTATCAAATGCCTCTTGCACCACTAACTGTTTAGCGCCCTTAGCCAAGGTTATCAATGACAACTTTGGCATTATTGAAGGCTTGATGACCACAGTACATGCCATTACTGCCACGCAGAACACCGTGGATGGCCCGTCACAAAAAGACTGGCGCGGTGGCCGTGGCGCTAGCCAAAATATCATCCCCTCCTCAACCGGTGCCGCTAAGGCGGTGGGCAAAGTCATCCCAGAACTCAATGGTAAACTGACCGGCATGTCATTTCGTGTCCCCACACCTAACGTATCTGTCGTCGATCTCACCGTGCGTTTAGAGCAGGCTGCTAGCTACGAGGAGATTTGTAACACTCTTAAAGCTGCAGCACAGGGCGAGCTCAAAGGCATTCTGGGCTATACCGACGATGCCGTGGTATCAACTGACTTTGTGGGTGAAACCTGCACCAGTGTCTTTGATGCCGGTGCCGGTATCGCCCTTAACAACAACTTTGTTAAGTTAGTGGCTTGGTACGATAACGAAATGGGCTACTCTCACAAAACCCTAGACTTAATCGCCCATATCTCAAAGTAATACTAATCGCACTAAAGAAGTGGTCAGTTTTACTTGCTGTAAAAGCCGAACAAAGGGGTGATTCCACCGACACGCTGCAAGCACATCCATGTGACGCTCAACACATAACATCCCTGTTATGTGATGGTCGGTGGAGTCACTCCCTTTATCCGGCCATCCGACTCTGAGCTCAATAAGAGGCGACTGAGATCGCCTCCCACGACCGTGAAATGCCATGGACGGCATTTCCCGAGCCCCCATGGATGGGTTTATGGCGTGTCGTGGGAGGTGACTCAGTTTCCTTTTTTATGCATATTTTCAATAGAACAAATATTTAGTGTATTTGGTATAAGTCACTGACAGCGCCGAGCGCTTGGCGCCGAGCTAAAAAAAAAAGATTTTAATTAAATTATCTCTGGCTGGGTGCTTGGCGCTGAGCACTAAAAACAACCTCGATATTCAGTCTCTGCCATAGTAAAATGGCGAATTCGGCCGCTATTAGGTAGCGGCTTGCTGACCTGATATCAGAGATTAATTTCATGCCCAATACTTCTCCCCTACCCTTTACGCCCGAACTGCTCTCGCCTGCGGGCAGCTTAAAAAACATGCGTTATGCCTTTGCCTATGGTGCAGATGCCGTGTATGCCGGCCAACCGCGTTATTCACTGCGAGTGCGTAATAACGAGTTTAATCATGAAAACCTACAAATAGGCATTAACGAAGCCCATGCTTTGGGTAAAAAGTTTTATGTGGTGGTTAATATTCAACCCCATAATGCCAAGTTAAAAACCTTTATTCGCGATATGAAACCCGTGATAGACATGGGACCAGATGCCTTAATTATGTCTGATCCTGGGTTAATAATGTTGGTGCGTGAGCATTTTCCTGAAGTAACCATTCATCTGTCGGTACAAGCGAATGCCGTTAACTGGGCTTCGGTTAAATTTTGGCAAGACTATGGCATTGAACGTGTTATTTTATCTCGCGAACTCTCATTAGAAGAAATTGAAGAGATTCGAGCCCAATGCCCCAAGGTCGAATTAGAAGTCTTTGTGCATGGTGCTTTGTGCATGGCTTATTCAGGCCGCTGCTTACTCTCGGGCTATATTAATAAACGCGACCCTAACCAGGGCACTTGTACCAATGCTTGTCGTTGGGAATATAAAGTACATGATGCCAAAGAAGACGATGCCGGCCAAATTGTGCATCAGCAAGAACCCATAATGGTGCAACAAGTCGACCCAGCCGAAGACGCTCCCGCCGCGCCTACCCTAGGCATAGGTGCCCCTTATGAGCATCCGGTATTACTAGAAGAGAGTAATAGACCCGGTGAGTATATGGCGGCTTATGAAGACGAGCACGGCACTTATATAATGAACTCCAAAGATTTGCGTGCGGTACAATATGTCGAGCGGTTAACACAGATGGGCGTACATTCATTAAAAATTGAAGGCCGTACTAAGTCTTTTTACTATGTGGCTCGTACCGCTCAGGTTTATCGCAAAGCTATTGATGATGCTGTGACGGGTAAACCCTTTGATGCCAGCCTAATGAGCACCTTAGAAAACTTAGCTCATCGTGGTTATACCGAAGGTTTTTTAAAGCGTCATGCGCACAGTGATTACCAAAACTACGAAACCGGACATTCGGTTTCTAGCCAGCAGCAATTTGTGGGGGATATCACTCGCCGCGATGGTGATTGGGTAGAAGTTGAGGTAAAAAATAAGTTTATGGTGGGCGATCAGTTAGAGCTTATGACCCCTGCTGGCAATATTAGCTTCACCTTAGAGCAGATCAAAAATCGCAAGGGCGAATACGTTGAGGTGGCGCCTGGCAGTGGCCATGTGGTGTATATTCCACTGGCTCAAGAAGTAGACGCCGACTTTGCTATTCTACTGCGCCATTTACGCTAAACCTTACTCTGCGCCCATAAAAAAGCCGAGACCTTAGTCTCGGCTTTTTTGTTCATATTAAACACGGCGAGTATTACTCGACTGGTTTTTCTTGTTCAGCCGGTGCTGTGGCTTCTGCTTGAGCTGGTGCAGAAGTAGAAGCTTTCACTGTTTCATCCGCTGGGGCAGCAGTTTCAACTACTGGCTCAGCGGCAGCTTCAGTTACTGGAGCTTCTGGCGTTTCAGGTGCGGCTTCAGGTTCTTTCGCTTCTTTAATCGATAAGCGAATGCGACCTTGGCGGTCAACTTCTAACACCTTCACCTTAACGCTGTCACCCACACTCAAATGATCCGATACGTTTTTAACACGTTCTTCGGTAATTTGAGAAATATGCACCAAGCCATCTTTGCCAGGCAAAATATTCACAAAGGCGCCAAAGTCGGCTAAACGCACCACCTGACCTTGGTAAATGGTGCCCGGCTCAACTTCTGCAGTCAGTTGTTGAATACGAGTGATAGCAAGTTTAGCCGCTTCACCGTCTGTGGCGGCAATTTTAACGGTACCATTGTCGTCTAGTTCAATAGTGGTGCCGGTTTCTTCGGTTAGCGCACGAATGGTGGCACCGCCTTTACCGATCACATCACGAATTTTCTCGGGCTTGATCTTAATGATATGAATACGAGGCGCAAAATCAGAGATATCTTCACGAGGTGCTTGAAGTGCACCGTCCATGACATCAAGAATATGCAAACGTGCGTTGCGAGCCTGCTTAAGGGCTTTTTCCATGATGTCTTTGGTGATGCCTTCAATTTTTATGTCCATTTGCAACGCAGTAATGCCTTGCTTAGTACCGGCCACTTTAAAGTCCATATCACCAAGGTGATCTTCATCGCCTAAAATATCAGACAAGACTACATAGTCTTCGCCTTCTTTTACCAAGCCCATGGCAATGCCCGCCACAGAAGCTTTAATAGGAACACCTGCATCCATAAGTGCTAATGAGGTACCACAAACAGAAGCCATAGAAGAAGAGCCGTTAGACTCGGTAATTTCTGAAACGACACGCACTGTGTATGGGAATACATCGGCACCTGGCATAACAGCGGCTACGCCACGCTTAGCCAAACGACCATGACCAATTTCACGGCGTTTAGGGCTGCCCACCATGCCGGTTTCACCCACACAATAAGGAGGGAAGTTATAATGCAGCATAAAGCGATTGGTGCGAGCACCGGTTAGCTCATCAATCATTTGTGCGTCGCGCTCTGTACCCAGAGTCGCCGTTACTAACGATTGAGTTTCACCACGGGTAAACAAAGATGAACCATGGGTGCGAGGTAGCAAGCCGGTTGCCACATTGAGTGCGCGTATCATATCGGGTTCACGACCATCAATACGCGGCTCACCGCGTACTACACGGCCTCGTACAATTTGCTTTTCAAGCTCGCCAAGTTGCTCATATACTTCTTTAGCACTTAAATCACCATCATTGGCCAGCACAGCACTCACGGCTTGACCTTTAATGACATTAATCGCATCACGACGTTCTGTTTTATCGGTAATACGATACGCATTGCCCAGATCTTCTGTCGCCAACTCTGCCACTTGTGCTTTAAGGGCGGTATTTTCAACTTTTGGCTGCCAGTTCCACGCAGGCGTGGCCACTTCAGCGGCAAATTCTTTAATCGCCTGAATGGCAGTATTTAATTGCTCGTGACCATAGACTACGGCACCCAACATCACGTCTTCTGGTAAAATATTTGCTTCAGATTCTACCATTAGTACGGCGTTTTCAGTTCCCGCCACCACTAAGTCTAGTTCGCTGTTTTCCAGCTCACTGACACTTGGGTTAAGCACATACTCGCCATTCATATAACCCACGCGTGCGGCACCAATAGGGCCGGCAAACGGCATACCTGAAATAGCCAGCGCCGCTGAGGTTCCCAACAATGAAATAATATCTGGGGCAACTTCAGGATTAACCGACACCACAGTTGCGATAATCTGAACTTCATTTTTGAACCCATCGGGAAACAAAGGACGGATCGGACGGTCAATTAACCGTGATGTCAGTGTTTCGCCTTCCGTAGGGCGGCCTTCACGCTTAAAAAAGCTACCAGGAATACGGCCAGCGGCATAGGTACGCTCTTGGTAGTTGACGGTTAGCGGAAAAAAGTCTTTGCTTTCATCGGCTTGGCGCTTGCCAACCACAGTCACTAATACAGCAGTATCACCGATGCTGGCCATTACTGCACCAGTAGCCTGGCGGGCAATCACACCCGTTTCAAGCGTTACCGTATGTTCACCATACTGGAAAGTTTTTACGATAGGATTCACGTTGTAGATTCCTTAATATATTTAATCTTTTAATTTAGCCATACAGTATACTTTATTATCGATTAAAGCACAGCGCGGCCGTCATCAGAGTCGAAAATCAGGCAACAAAAAAGGGCCCTAAGGCCCTTTTTATTAAACTGAATGTGTCGATTAACGACGCAGACCCAGTTTAGCGATCAGTGCACTGTAACGCGCAACGTCTTTACGCTTTAGGTAGTCCAGCAAGCTACGACGCTGGGATACCATGCGCAGCAGACCACGACGGCTGTGATGATCATGGATGTGCTGCTTAAAGTGACCTTGCAGGTGGTTGATTTGTGCGCTTAGCAGAGCAACCTGAACTTCAGGTGAACCTGTATCGCCTTCAGCACGTGCATGGTCAGCAACAATTTGGGCTTTAGTTTCAGCGTTTAGTGACATCTTTTGTACTCCAAAGAGATGAATGATTTTCCAGCCGATCACTAATTCAGCAGGAAGCGAGCTGCGCATTCTACCAGTTAAGCCGGTGTTGGCAACCAGAAAATAGCGTTACCAACAAATGAATGACTGCACGGTCGCAAGGATCAAAAAAATTTACAACAGAACCCACAGAAGAACACGGAAAAATAAAGATAAGTTCAAAAATATATTCTATTTTTAAGACCTAAAGTATCGCGGTAATCCTGAAGCCAAATCAAATGTAGCTCTTTGTCATCTTTAGCGCTGACCGCTTGGTTATCGGCCAACACTCAGCTACAGACTACCCTAATGGCTTGCTCTTACCAATAAAATATCTTAGTAATTTTCGCTCTTATCTCAGCTTAATTTTTCCGTGGATTCCGTTGCGAAGGAGCTCTAAGGTCTATTAACGGATCAGACGTTTAGGGGCAACTTTGCCATCGTCATCAATTTCGCCCACACCAATAAAGCGACGCTCTTCGCCCACTGTCATTCTTACCTGTCCCTCAAGCGGTGCACCTGAGACTTGAACCGCTTGGCCGTGAAGAATATAACCGGCAACCAACTCAGACATATTCACTTCCACAAGGCTAGCAACGGCGGTGTCCATGGGTAGCAAAAGCGGGTCTAGCTCAAGGCGAGGTAATATTTCTTGCTCGCGACAATCAGCTAACATACGGTCTAGCTGTTCAAGTGTCACCATACGCTCTGTGGGATAAGTGGCAACCGCTAAGCGACGTAATACCGCCACATGCGCCCCACAACCCAGAGCTTCACCAAGATCATCAACAATGGTACGAATATAGGTGCCTTTACTGCAGTGCACCTCTAACTCAACTTCATCCTCGTCAAAGCGTATCAACGTCAGCTCATACACAGTGATCGGACGTGACTCTCGAGGCACCTCTATGCCTTCGCGAGCATATTGATATAACGGCTTTCCTTGATACTTCAGCGCCGAATACATAGAAGGAATTTGCTCACTTTGACCACGAAATGGCTCCAGTGCCGCAGCTAATTCTTGTTCCGTTACATTAACCGGCCTCGTTTCCACCACTTCGCCATCGGCATCGCTAGTATTAGTACGCTGCCCTAGTTTAGCGACCACACGGTAACGCTTATCGGCTTCCAGTAAGAACTGCGAAAATTTAGTCGCCTCACCTAAGCAAATGGGCAGCATACCGGTGGCTAAGGGATCCAATGCTCCCGTATGTCCGGCTTTAGCCGCAGCATAAATACGCTTAACCTGCTGTAATGCATCATTAGAAGTAATGCCAGCAGGCTTATCTAATAACAAGATGCCGTCTACTTCACGGCCACGAAATCGACGCTGACGCCCCATGGTTAATCCTTATTCTCTTGTTCTTGATCGTCTTCACTGCGCCCGCTTTCTTTTATCCGGCGATTATCTTCAGCAATGGTATTAGACACCAAGCTTGAGATACGCACCCCTTCTACTAGGCTCTGATCATAAGCAAAGCGTAGCTCTGGTGTAATACGCAGCCGCATTGCTTTACCCACAAGCGAGCGAATAAAACCACTGGCATCTTGTAACACCTTCATGCCTTCGGCAATTTTACTCGGATCATTTTCTAAGAAGGTGACAAAGACTTTGGCATAACTTAAGTCTTTTGATAAATCGACACCTGATACGGTGACCAATTTAAGACGGTCATCTTTAATTTCCCGCTGCAGGATCATCGCTATTTCTTTTTGCAATTCCTGACCAACCCGGCGGGCACGGCTAAATTCTTTTGCCATAATGCTGTTATCCCATTAAAAAAGGAGCCTTTAGGCCCCTTAATATTAAATTAGGTGACAAAAGAGTAGCAGCTTTACAAGCTATACTCTTTCGACGCCCAGCATAACTGAGCGTCGGCGTCGCCCTTATAGGGTGCGCTGTACTTCTACAATTTGGAAGACTTCTATTTGGTCGCCCGTACGTACGTCATTGTAGTTTTTAACGGCGATACCACATTCCATGCCATTACGCACTTCTTGCACATCGTCTTTAAAGCGACGCAGTGATTCAAGCTCACCTTCATAGATAACCACGTTATCACGCAGCACTCGAATCGGATTACTGCGCTTAACGTTACCTTCGGTAACCATACAACCGGCCACAGCACCAAACTTAGGCGAGCGGAATACGTCACGTACTTCAGCAAGACCAATAATCTCTTGCTTAAATTCAGGTGCCAGCATACCGGTCATAGCCAGCTTCACTTCATCAAGCAGCTCATAAATCACGCTGTAGTAACGCAAGTCGATGTCTTCTGCTTCAATCATTTTACGTGCAGAGGCATCGGCACGTACGTTAAAGCCTAAGATAATCGCATTAGAAGCCGCCGCTAAGCTTACGTCAGTACCGGTAATACCGCCTACACCAGAACCAATGATCTTCACTTTCACTTCGTCAGTGGACAGCTTTTGTAGTGAATCAGCAATGGCTTCAATAGAACCTTGTACATCAGCTTTCAGTACTAGGTTCACTTCAGCAACTTGGCCTTCTTCCATGTTAGCAAACATGTTTTCAAGCTTAGCAGTTTGCTGACGTGCCAGCTTCACATCACGGAACTTACCTTGACGATACAGCGCTACTTCACGGGCTTTTTTCTCATCGCGTACTACTGTGGCTTCATCACCCGCCGCAGGTACACCAGATAAACCTAAAATTTCTACCGGAATAGAAGGCCCTGCCGTTTTCACATCACGACCTAGCTCATCACGCATCGCACGTACTCGGCCATACTCTAAGCCACACAATACGATGTCACCTTGGTTCAGCGTACCTTCTTGCACCAAGATAGTCGCAACCGGGCCACGACCTTTATCAAGGCGAGACTCAATGACCACGCCCGATGCCATGCCTTCGCGTATTGCTTTTAGCTCTAGTACTTCTGCTTGTAGCAATACTGACTCGAGTAGCTCATCAATGCCATCACCGGTTTTAGCCGAGATATAAGCAAAAATGTTTTCACCGCCCCAGTCTTCAGACATAACACCGTGTTGAGCCAGCTCATTTTTAACACGATCAATATCTGCTTCTGGTTTATCCATCTTGTTTACGGCAACAATGAGTGGCACTTCAGCGGCTTTCGCGTGCTGAATGGCTTCCACTGTTTGCGGCATAACACCATCGTCTGCTGCCACCACCAAGATAACAATATCGGTAGCGCTTGCACCACGTGCACGCATTGAGGTAAAGGCGGCGTGACCTGGGGTATCTAGGAACGTAATAGAACCATTGTCGGTATCTACGTGGTAAGCACCAATGTGCTGAGTAATACCACCGGCTTCGCCTGATGCGACTTTAGCGCGACGAATATAGTCAAGGGTAGAAGTTTTACCGTGATCAACGTGACCCATAATGGTAACTACGGGTGCGCGAGTTTGGCTTTCAGCATTGGTATCGCGATCAGACAATACATGCTCTTCTAACTCGTTTTCGCGGCGCAGTGTCACTTTGTGACCCATTTCTTCTGCCACTAGCTGTGCTGTCTCTTGATCAATCACCTGATTAATGGTCGCCATGGCGCCCATTTTCATCATCACCTTGATAACAGCGGCACCCTTAACGGCCATTTTGTTTGCCAACTCAGCAACAGTAATGGTTTCGCCAATTTCAACGTCACGGTTAACCGTTTGTGCCGGCTTTTGAAAGCCATGCTTCATTGAGTTAGGCATAGACACTTTCGCGCGTTTACCTTTACGCATACGCTCATTGCGGCTTTCGCGGTTTTCACGATCTTCTTTATTTCTACCGCCTTTGCGCTTCTTGCCACCTGTGATGCGACGTGCTTTTTGCTCTTCGCTTTTATCAGCTTCGTCTTCTGCTGCTTTAGCGTGAGCATTGGTCATCACATGATAATCCGCTTGCTCTTCTGGCTTTTTCTCAGCGGCGGCTTCTTCGGCCCAGCGCTTTTCATTTTCTTCAGCCAGTTTACGCACTTCTTCCGCTTTATCTTTGGCATCTTGCTCAGCTTTGCGCAAAATTTCTTGTTCACGCTGCTGCTTTAACTTTTCTGCTTCGCTCTTCGCCATCTGGTCCACCTTTTTCTGCTCTTTGCTTTTGGGGTCTTTCCCCTGCTCTTTGGTGTTCTGAGCTTGCAGCTGAGCCTGGCGGGCTTTTTCTTCCGCGTCACGCTTGGCTTTTTCTTGTGCTTCACGTTTAGCTTTATCTTGTGCTTCACGTTTGGCTTGCTCTTCGGCTTCACGACGAGCCTGCGCTTCTGCTTCTAGACGCGCTTGCTCTTCAGCTTCCTGCTGACGCTGCTGCTCTTCAACCGCATCACGTCTTACGTAGGTTCGCTTTTTTCGTACTTCAACCTGAACAGCTTTGCTCTTTCCACCAACCACAGGCACCTTTAAGGTACTCATGGTTTTACGCTGCAACGTCATACGCTTAGGCTCTTCGGCCTGCGCACCGTGCTGCTTTTTTAAATGATTCAGCAATTCGGCCTTTTCGGTTTCCGATACGCTATCACCGGTCGTCTTTTCAATACCGGCTTCACGAAACTGCTGTACAAGACGATCAACCGATGTGTCTATGTCGCTGGCGAGCTGCGATAATGTAACTTCTGCCATTCATTTACCTCCGCTGAACTTATTCTTCGGTCTGGTCCCCAAACCAACAGATATTACGGGCCGCCATAATCAGCTCCCCGGCAAGGGTTTCATCGAGATCTTCTATTCCTTCAAGATCGTCAATCCCTTGCTCTGCCAGTTGTTCCAGATCCGTAACACCACGGGCGGCAAGCGCATAGGCCAACTCCCGGGTCATGGAGGGCAGTGCGAGCAGATCCTCTGCCGGCTCCACCCCATCGAGTGATTCTTCTTGCGCTAATGCTAATGTGGTAAGAGCTGCTTTAGCACGCTTGCGCAGCTCCTCTACCGTGTCTTCATCTAGACCTTCAACACTCAACAGTTCACTGGCAGGTACATAGGCAATTTCTTCTAATGAAGAAAAGCCTTCTGACATCAACAAACCTGCAAAGTCATCATCAATATCTAAGTTTTGCGTAAAGAGATTAATGATTTTATCACTTTCTACTTGGTGCTTGGTCTGTAAATCTTCAACCGTCATCACGTTAAGCTCCCAGCCAGTTAGCTGAGCGGCTAAACGTACGTTTTGTCCGTTACGGCCAATGGCCTGCGCCAAGTTACCCGACTCCACGGCAATATCCATAGAGTGGCTATCTTCGTCAACGATGATGGAGGCAACATCAGCCGGCGCCATGGCGTTAATTACAAACTGTGCTGGGTTATCATCCCATAACACAATATCAACGCGCTCACCGTTCAGTTCACTCGAGACTGCTTGTACGCGAGCACCACGCATGCCTACACAGGCACCAATGGGGTCGATACGTCTGTCATTAGTTTTAACGGCTATTTTAGCGCGACTACTTGGATCACGGGCCGCCGCCATAAGTTCGATAATTTCTTCGCCAATTTCTGGCACTTCAATACGAAATAATTCTTTCAAGAAGTCTGGGTTACTACGGCTAACGAACAACTGAGCGCCACGCGCTTCAGGACGCACCGCGTACAATAAGCCGCGTACACGGTCACCGCTGCGCAGCGTTTCGCGAGGTAGCATATCTTCTCGAAAAATCACCGCCTCAGCGTTGTTACCCAAATCTAAAATAACGTTATCGCGGGTTGCCTTTTTAACAACACCGGTAATGATTTCGCCTTCTTGATCTTTAAATTGCTCAACCACTTGCATACGCTCGGCTTCACGTACTTTTTGTACTATAACCTGCTTGGCTGTTTGGGTGGTGATGCGGTCAAAGGTGACGGATTCAATTTCATCTTCAACAAAGTCGCCAACTTGGATCTCAGGCTCATCAATTTGAGCTGCTTCTAGTGTTATTTCACCATAGGCATTAGTAATAGCCTCTTGGCTATCCACCACTTGCCAACGACGAAAGGTTTCAAAATCACCACTTTTACGGTCAATTTCGACACGTACAAGGATATCTCCTTCGTACTTCTTTTTAGTGGCTGTAGCTAACGCAATTTCTAGCGCTTCAAATATTTTTTCTCGTGGTAAAGCCTTTTCGTTAGAAACGGCATCGACTACCAGTAGTATTTCTTTATTCATGTCCGACCGCCTCGTTAGTCAAAGTTCGGAACCAGATGTGCTTTTTGGATATTAGCGAAGGCAACAGGAAACGCAGTTCCGTCCACCTCCAGACTGATCATGGTGTCGTCTACCGACACCAAAAGCCCGCTTAATTTACGACGGTTATTCACCGCCATACGCAGAGACAGCTCAATCTGCTGACCTATAATGGCCTGATAATGCGCAGGCTTAAATAGGGGGCGAGCCATACCCGGAGAAGACACTTCCAGATCATATTCGGTAGAAATGGGATCTTCCACGTCTAACACGGCACTGACTTGTCGACTGACGTCGGCACAATCTGTGACTTCAATACCGTTTTCATGGTCGATATATAAACGTAAAGTCGAATGCTTGCCAGCACGTACGTATTCAAGCCCGAGTAGCTCAAAGCCTAAAGCTTCAACCGGCTCTGTTAGCATCTCAGTTAATCGTTGTTCCAATGTAGCCAAAGCTACCCCTCCGAAAACAAAAAAAGGGCTCGCAGCCCAGTGAATGTGTACCAGTATTTTCTCTGATACTAAAGTGCAGATAACAAAAAGCCCCGATCATCAAATCGGGGCTATTCACCTGGACCCTGACTGTTGTCTTTCGACAACCATTTACCACAAGGTTGATATTTCTTAACCCATAATTAGTGATAAATGTGAGGAATTGGTTGCGGGAGCTGGATTTGAACCAACGACCTTCGGGTTATGAGCCCGACGAGCTACCAAACTGCTCCATCCCGCGTTCGAATATAAAAATTATAATTAACTTGAATTTAAAACTCAAGCCAACTTAATTTTGGTGCCGTGAGCGGGACTTGAACCCGCACGCCCATACAGGCACTACCCCCTCAAGATAGCGTGTCTACCAATTCCACCACCACGGCTAAAACTTTATTCTGGTACGTCGCTGTTATTGACTTCAACAGGCTCGTTACCTGGGATAACACTTTCTTGCACAGCTGGCTGAGAAAGGTCTTCCCACTCGCTTCCTTTCTGTGAGCTATTGCTGGATAAATTCCCCAAGACCAAACTCACGACAAAGAAACCGGTGGCTAACAAAGTGGTCATTTTAGTTAAAAAATTACCTGAACCACCTGAGCCAAATACTGTATTGGAAGCACCAGCCCCAAATGAGGCACCCATATCGGCACCTTTACCTTGTTGCATTAACACTAAGCCAATCAAGCTTAATGCAATCAACAGATAAACGACTAAAAGAATTTCGTACATCAGCTTACCCTATGCTTGACGTCTGAGCCCCGCATCAGACTACTGTCCGGAGCGGGGCTAATACTAACCAGACCTCTCGCTGGATACAAGCGTAATTTACAAATAATCACGCAAGTGGGCGAAAAGTCAGCAAAGTGCAGATTACATCGCCTCTTTAGTGCCGTAACGGGTGTTTCTTACGCCGTTGGAATAGCCTCAGCAATATATTGCGCTAGGCGGCTCACTTGCTCTAACTCAGGCCCTTCTACCATTACACGTATCAAAGGCTCAGTCCCTGACTTTCGCAATAACACTCGCCCATTCCCTGCCAGTTCTTGCTCGGCAACTTGCACTCTGTGTTGCACTTCCTCAATGCTCAGTGGATCTGTGCCCACTTGAAAGCGCACATTATTGAGCACTTGCGGAAACAAAGGCAGTGACTCACCTAACGCCTGCAGGGTTTGCTGGTTAGATACCATGACTCGTAGCACTTGCAGTGAAGCAACAATTCCATCACCTGTGGTGTTATGGTCAAGACTAATAATATGCCCTGAGTTTTCACCGCCTAGCTTCCAACCGTGTAATTTCAGCTGTTCTAGTACATAGCGGTCACCGACCTTGGCGCGCACAAAAGGGACATCTTGTTTAGTCAGCGCCAGCTCTAATGCCATATTGGTCATTAGCGTGCCCACCACACCGCCTCCTAGTGTACCTTGCTGAATGGCATTGTTCGCCATGATATACAGCAACTGATCGCCATCTAATAAAGTACCGGTGTGATCAACCATAGCTAGGCGATCACCATCACCGTCAAAAGCAATTCCTAAATCAGCGCCGTGTTCTTGTACCGCAGCCATTAATGCCTCAGGTGCGGTAGATCCCACCTTATCATTAATATTCACGCCATTCGGTTCACAACCGATACGGATCACCTTAGCTCCCAGCTCACTAAATACCGCAGGGGCAATGTGGTAAGTCGCACCGTGGGCACAGTCGATCACAATGGTGAGTCCATTTAAGTCCATTTCTGAACAGAATGTACTTTTACAAAACTCAATATAGCGCCCTGCCGCATCATTAATTCGACTGGCTTTTCCCAAATATTCAGATGCCACACAATCCATGGGTTGATCAAGCATGGCTTCAATCGCAAGTTCAACATCATCGGGAAGCTTAGTGCCATCATGGGAGAAGAATTTAATGCCGTTATCGTAATAAGGGTTATGGGAGGCACTGATTACAATCCCCGCTTCGGCTCTAAAAGTACGGGTTAAGTAGGCAATGGCCGGGGTAGGCATAGGCCCTAATAACGCCGCTTGTAAGCCAGCTGCCGATAGGCCGGCTTCTAATGCTGACTCCAACATATAACCAGATATGCGGGTGTCTTTACCAATTAACACTTTTTTAGTGCCGGTATTGGATAATACCTTACCGGCCGCCCAACCGAGTTTCATCACAAATTCAGGAGTGATGGGATAGTCGCCCACTCGACCGCGAATACCGTCAGTACCAAAATATTTTCTACTCATTTTTATCCCTGATAATCACTGGCGTATTGCCATACTGTTATGGCATCTGCCATTTCTTTTACATCATGTACCCGCAGTATTTGCACCCCCTGACTTAACGCAAACAAATGCGCAGCCAAGCCAGCTGCCAGGCGCTGATCCACTTCTCGCCCTACTAGTTGCCCTAACATCGACTTACGTGACATACCCGCCAGTAAAGGCAACCCTAATTGATGCAGCTGCCCCACTTTACCTAGCAGCTCATAATTATGCGCTAATTGCTTGCCAAAACCATAACCAGGATCAAGACAAAGCCGCTCTCGTTTAATCCCCGCTTGCTCACATGCCCTAACTCGCTCAGCTAAAAATGCACTCACCTCTTGGGTGACATCATCATAATGAGGCGCCTGCTGCATCGTTCTGGGCAAACCTTGCATATGCATTAAGCAAATAGCCGCGCCACTTTTTGCCGCTACCTGTAAGGCATTAGGTTCACGCAAAGCGCGAATATCGTTGATTAGCTCAGCACCCGCTTTAACCGCTTCGCCCATCACAACAGCTTTGCTGGTATCAATGGAAATCCAACAATCAAGCTCTTGGCGTAATAATTCAATCACAGGGATAACACGGTCTAATTCTTCTTGCTCTGCTACCGCTCCAGCACCGGGTCTAGTTGACTCGCCACCTACGTCAATAATAGTGGCACCCTCTTTAACCATTTGTAAGGCGTGGCGCAATGCCGCATCTTGATCAACAAAGCGGCCACCATCCGAAAACGAATCAGGGGTAAGGTTAAGCACTCCCATAATACGAGGAGTAGATACGTCTAGCGTTTTGGATGCGCTCGATAACAGCATAAAAACTATCTCTTTAAACAAAAAAGCCCCGAACAACATAAGTTCGGGGCTTAATTTATCATAAAAAATTATTGGCCAGTGATATCACTTGGCTTATTTAAGTCAGGTGTCTCTTTCTTAGCCTGCTCATCTTGATTTGCATCATCTTTCTTATCTGATGCCGTATCATCTGCACTCGCTGAAGGACCAGAAGGAGTACCGTCTGAGTCTTCCCAGTCAGCAGGTGGTCGCACCTCACGACGCGCCATTAGATCGTCAATTTGCTTGGCATCAATGGTTTCATACTTCATTAACGCATCTTTCATTGCATGCAGTATGTCGATGTTATCCAGCAATATTTTCTTGGCACGTTCAAAGTTACGCTCAATCAGCTCTTTCACTTCAGCGTCAATAAGCTTGGCCGTTTCATCAGACAAGTGTTTAACCTTGCCCCCTGAACCGCCCATAAATACTTCGCCTTCTTCTTCTGCGTACAGTAGCGGACCTAACTTTTCAGACAAGCCCCACTGGGTCACCATTTTTTGCGCAATATCAGTGGCACGTTCAATATCGTTAGACGCCCCTGTGGTTACCTTGTCGAAGCCATAAATAATTTCTTCAGCCAAACGGCCGCCATACAAGCTAGAAATCATCGACTCTAACAATTGCTTACTGTAACTAAAGCGATCTTGCTCTGGCAGATACATAGTCACACCCAAGGCGCGACCACGAGGAATAATCGACACTTTATAAACCGGATCGTGCTCTGGCACCATACGCCCGACAATTGCGTGACCCGCCTCATGATATGCCGTCATGGCTTTTTCATCTTCAGACATCACCATAGAGCGGCGCTCGGCACCCATCATGATCTTGTCTTTGGCTTTTTCAAACTCTTCCATCGACACTAACCGACGAGACGAGCGAGCAGCAAATAAGGCCGCTTCGTTCACCAAGTTGGCCAAGTCTGCACCACTAAAGCCTGGCGTACCACGCGCAATCAGGCTCGGCTTCACGTCTTCGCCTAGTGGCACGCGACGCATGTGTACTTTAAGAATTTGCTCACGACCACGTACATCAGGCAGACCAACCACCACTTGGCGGTCGAAACGACCAGGGCGCAACAAGGCGGGGTCCAATACGTCAGGGCGGTTTGTTGCCGCAATCACGATCACACCTTCGTTGCCTTCAAAGCCGTCCATTTCTACCAGCATTTGGTTTAGGGTTTGCTCACGCTCATCGTGACCACCGCCCATGCCGGCACCACGCTTACGGCCAACCGCATCAATTTCATCGATGAAAATAATACAAGGTGAGGACTTTTTCGCTTGTTCAAACATGTCACGCACACGAGACGCGCCCACACCCACAAACATTTCAACGAAGTCAGACCCCGAAATGGTAAAGAAAGGCACCTTAGCTTCACCGGCAATGGCTTTCGCCAACAGCGTTTTACCGGTACCCGGTGGCCCCACCAACAAAACACCGGTGGGAATACGCCCGCCTAGCTTTTGGAAATGGCTAGGGTCGCGCAGGTAATCAACCAATTCAGCAACGTCTTCTTTTGCTTCATCACACCCTGCTACATCAGCAAAGGTGGTTTTAACTTGGTCTTCACCCATCAGGCGCGCTTTACTCTTACCAAAGCTCATAGCGCCTTTACCGCCGCCACCGCCTTGCATTTGGCGCATAAAGAACACCCAAACGCCAATTAGCAGCAACATGGGGAACCATGAAATGAAAATAGACGCCAATAAGCTCGGCTCTTCTGGTTTTTCACCAATCACGCGCACGTTGTTATTTAATAAATCGTTAAGCAGCTGGGGATCTTGTGCAGGCAAGATGGTGGTAAAACGATCACCACTGCGCTTAACACCTTGCACGGTTTGACCGTCCATGCGTACTTCACGAATTTGCCCTTGGGCTACTTCCTGTACAAAGGTAGTGTAGTCCGTTTGGCGTCCATTGGGCTCGCTTGGGCTAAAGCTCTGGAATACCGACATCAACACCACGGCTATGACCAACCACAAGATCAAATTTTTCGCCATGTCACTCAAATTACTAACCTCACCGGATGACAGTTTATGATTCTGAGAGTACTACAGTTTAAAGCCTGTAGCCACAATGTACACTTCGCGCGAGCGTGGTCGCGACGAATCGGGTTTTCTTACTCTAACTGAGCTAAAGCTGCGTCTCACTTCTAATAGAAACTCATCAAAGCCCGCACCTTGAAATACTTTAACCACAAAACTTCCTTTAGGGGTAAGAACCTGACGGCACATATCCAAGGCTAACTCCACTAAATACATGGACTTAGGTTGATCTACTTCACGCGTTCCGCTCATATTAGGTGCCATATCAGACAACAGCACATCTACTTTATCTTCACCCACTCGGGTAAGCAATGCATTAAGCACTTCCTCATCCCTAAAGTCGCCTTGTAAAAAATCAACCCCAGCAATGGCATCCATAGGCAGTAAATCACAAGCTATCACCTGCCCTTTATGCCCGACTTGCTCGGCGCAGTACTGACTCCAACCACCAGGGGCGGCTCCTAAGTCTACAACCGTCATGCCCTGCTTTAGTAGTCGGTCACGACCTTGTAGCTCCTCTATTTTAAATACAGCTCGTGAGCGCAAGCCTCTTTTTTGTGCCTGTTTTACATACTTATCGTCAAAATGCTCTTTTAGCCAGCGTGATGAACTGGCTGAGCGTTTTTTATTGGCCATTAAATTATCGCTCTGCTATTACCATACTGTGTAGATGGGGGTACAATAGCCCCCTTTCAACCTATTAACTGAAGCATTTTGCAATGACGCTGACGAATAAGCAAAAACAATACTTAAAAGGTTTGGCTCACCACCTTAAACCAGTGGTATTACTGGGCCAACACGGTCTAACTGAAGGCGTACTCGCTGAAATTGATATTGCCTTGAATTTTCATGAGCTGATCAAAGTCAAAGTTGCAGCCGAAGACCGAGAAGTTAAAGCCCTGATCATGGATGCTATTATCCGTGAAACCGGCGCACTAAAGGTACAGAGTGTCGGCCACGTGCTGTCATTATACCGCCCTAGTGAAGAGAAAAAAATCAGTTTACCTCGCGCTTAACCTTCAAGGGCTAGCGAATTGGAGCCCAAGGCTTTCCTGTTTCTAGCCAAACACAAGCTTGTTAGCAAGACGTAAGCATAGTGCTTAGAGCAATAAGCTTGCCTTATTCCGCTCTTATCTCTCACGCTAATAATAAAAAGCGGCAGGCGCCCTTACGCCTGCCGCTTTTTGCTGTATGCCTACAAACCCGATTTAAGGTTAAAGATACTGGACCTTAAGGATCTCGTATTCAACTTCACCGCCGGGGGTTTTAACCACAGCAACATCGTCAACTTCTTTGCCAATCAGTCCACGGGCGATGGGGGAGTTAACAGAAATCAAATTCGCTTTAATGTCTGATTCATCATCGCCCACAATGCGGTAAGTAATCTCTTTATCTTCGTCCACTTTATACAAATCTACCGTGGTGCCAAAGATGACCTTACCTGTGTTCGGTAATTTAGTGACATCAATAATTTGTGCATTAGACAGCTTGCCTTCAATTTCTTGAATACGCCCTTCACAAAAGCCCTGCTCTTCACGCGCAGCATGGTATTCGGCATTTTCTTTTAAATCGCCGTGCTCTCGCGCTTCGGCAATATCAGCAATAATACGAGGGCGTAACACCGACTTAAGATACTCTAATTCTTCACGCAGCTTTTGTGCGCCCACAACCGTCATAGGAGTTTGTGCCATAATAAACCCAGTTCCTTTCAGACAATAAAACAACAAGAGCCCTGCCGAACTTCGACAAGGGCTCATATTATAAATTCCGTGTCAGCCGCTGGGCTGTAAGGTAAGCAGCCCAGATTAGTACAGCTAACTTAACGGGTCAAATCATCAAAGAAGCGCTTCACTCCCTTGAGAAAGCCTTCCGTTTTAGGTTGATGCTTATCAGCATCAACGCCACCACATGAGTCTTCTAGCTGACGCAATAAGGATTTTTGCTCATCGGTTAAATTCACCGGTGTTTCAATATAGGCCTTACAGACTAAATCACCCATTTGACCATTTCGTGCCGAACGTACCCCTTTACCTTTTAAGCGAAAGTTACGACCGGTTTGGGTTTCTGCTGGTATTTTCAGTTTCACTCGACCATCAAGGGTGGGTACTTCTACTTCGCCACCCAAAGCCGCGGCAGTAAAGCCAATCGGCACTTCACAGTACAAATTACTGCCATCGCGCATAAATATTTCATGATCGCGAACGTGCATTTGTACATACAAGTCGCCGGCAGGAGCGCCAGACTCACCGGCCTCACCTTCACCAGACAAACGAATACGATCCCCCGTATCTACGCCAGCTGGGATTTTAACCGATAAGGTTTTAGTTTTTTGATAACGCCCGTCGCCATGGCACTTATTACAAGGGTCGGTAATAATTTTACCTTTACCACGACACTGTGGACAAGGCTGCTGTACAGCAAAGAAACCTTGGCGCATTTGCACCTGGCCTTGACCATGACAGGTTGAACAGGTTTCAGCCTTGCTGCCTTTTTTAGCACCACTGCCATCACAGGGTTCACAACCAACCAGTGTGGGTACTTTAATCTCTTTGGTCACGCCCCGCACGGCTTCTTCTAGCGTCAGCTCCATATTATAGCGCAAATCAGACCCGCGGGCCGCACGCTGCTGACGGCGCTGACCGCCACCGAAGATATCACCGAACACATCACCAAAAATATCGCCAAAATCACCACCACCAAAGCCGTGGCCGCCTTGCTGACCATTTACACCCTCATGGCCAAATTGATCATAAGCGGCGCGCTTTTGTGGATCGGTTAATATTTCATAGGCTTCTGTGGCTTCTTTAAACTTATCACCCGCGTCAGCATCAGTTTTATTGCGGTCGGGGTGATATTTCATCGCCATCCGCTTGTAGGCTTTCTTTATTTCGCGCTCTTCGGCTCCTTTGGAGACGCCAAGCACTTCATAATAATCTCGTTTTGACATAGGCCGATAATTTACCTGAGTCCTGTTAATACAAAGGCGGGCGTTGGGTCCCCAACGCCCGCACTGGCCGCGTTAATACGCCCTATTTAACTTATTTTTTGTCGTCTTTTACTTCTTCAAACTCAGCATCAACCACATCGTCATCTGCTTTTGCAGAGGCATCTTGTGGCTCTTCGCCGGTTTGTGAAGCATCAGCTTGGGCTTTGGCTTGTGCCACTTCCATCAGCTTTTGTGACGCTTCCATTAAGGCAGTTTGTTTTGCTTCAATGGCTTCTTTGTCTTCACCACGCGCCGCAGTTTCAAGCTCAGCTAGGGCCGCTTCAATCGCGCTCTTGTCATCGGCGGGTAAATCATCACCTGCTTCTTCCAATTGCTTGCGCGTGGCGTGTACCAAACCATCAGCTTGATTACGAGCACTCACTAGCTCTTCAAACTTCTTATCTTCTTCTACGTTCGCTTCTGCTTCACGTACCATAGCTTCTACTTCTTCATCACTTAAGCCAGAAGAAGATTTAATGGTAATTTTCTGCTCTTTACCTGTGTCTTTATCAGCAGCAGATACGTGCAGAATACCATCGGCATCCAAGTCGAAGGTTACTTCGATTTGTGGCAAACCGCGAGGTGCAGGGCGAATGCCTTCTAAGTTAAATTGACCCAAAGACTTATTATCACCCGAGCGCTTACGCTCACCTTGCAGCACATGAATAGTCACAGCCGCTTGGTTATCTTCTGCGGTCGAGAAGGTTTGTGACTTACGCGTTGGAATCGTGGTGTTCTTTTCAATTACTGCGGTCATTACGCCACCCATAGTCTCAATACCTAAAGACAGAGGGGTTACGTCTAGCAACAGTACGTCAGTTTTATCACCTGACAGTACCGCACCTTGAATAGCTGCACCCACAGCAACAGCTTCATCTGGGTTCACGTCTTTACGTGGGTCTTGACCAAAGAAGTCACTTACCGCTTGTTGTACTAATGGCATACGGGTTTGACCACCCACCAAAATCACATCATCAATGTCAGAGACTGACAAGCCAGCGTCTTTTAGTGCCGTTTTAACAGGCTCTAGTGATTTTTTCACCATATCATCTACCAGTGACTCAAGCTTGGCGCGAGTCAGCTTAATATTCAGGTGTTTAGGGCCTGAAGCATCAGCGGTGATATAAGGCAGGTTAACATCAGTTTGTTGTGCTGAAGACAGCTCACACTTGGCTTTTTCTGCGGCTTCTTTCAAACGCTGCAGTGCCAGCATGTCGTTACGCAAGTCAAAACCTTGCTCACGGTTAAACTCATCAACTAAATAAGTGATCAGACGGTTATCGAAGTCTTCACCACCCAAGTGAGTGTCACCATTGGTAGCCAGAACCTCAAAGGTTTTTTCACCTTCCATCTCATCAATTTCAATAATAGAGATATCGAAAGTACCACCACCTAAGTCATACACTGCAACTTTACGGTCGCCTTTGGTTTTGTTTACGCCATAGGCAAAGGCTGCGGCTGTTGGCTCGTTGATAATACGCTTTACATCTAAACCAGCAATACGGCCGGCGTCTTTAGTCGCTTGACGCTGTGCATCGTTAAAGTAAGCAGGAACGGTAATGACCGCTTCTGTTACTTCTTCGCCTAGGTAATCTTCGGCGGTGGTTTTCATTTTCTTCAGAATTTCTGCTGATACCTGTGGTGGCGCCATTTTTTTATCTTTGGCTTCTACCCACGCATCGCCATTGTCTGATTTAACAATTTTGAATGGCATGATTTTAAGGTCACGCTGTACTTCTTCATCTTCAAAGCGACGACCAATCAAGCGCTTAATAGCAAAAATTGTATTTTCTGGATTAGTTACTGCCTGACGCTTAGCAGGCTGACCTACTAAGGTTTCACCATCATCTGCATAAGCAATAATGGAAGGAGTGGTACGAGTACCTTCGGCGTTTTCTATTACTCGTGGGTTGTCGCCGTCTAAAATAGACACGCAAGAGTTAGTCGTACCCAAATCGATGCCGATGATTCTGCCCATAAATTCCTCTCTAATATCTTGAATTAACTAGTAAGCATTTAGTATTTTGCTTTACCTTATATATGTGGCTGCCGTTTATGACTTTCAAGGCATCAACCACATTTTTTAATAAAAAACTCACTTTTTTCTGCTAAAGCCCCTTTTAAAGGGGTAATTGCTTTGTTTACGCTTTGGTATCAATAGCCGGACCTTTAGCGACCATGACCATGGCTGGGCGCAGTACGCGACCATTCAGCTCATAGCCTTTCATCATCACTGACACCACTGAGTTAGGTGCCACTTGATCACTTTCTACCATGCTCATTGCTTGGTGCTTATTCGGGTCAAAAGGTGCACCGATTGGATCAATCGATAGCACACCAAACTTTTCTAACGCGCCCAGCAATGACTTATATGTTAACTCTACACCTTCATATACGGCTTTTAAGTCATCACTTTCGTTATCGGTATGCTCAAGGGCACGCTCTAGGCTGTCGATAACAGGCAATAACTCATTCGCAAACTTTTCTAATGCAAATTTTTGTGCTTTCTCTACATCTTGAGCTGAACGACGTCTTAGGTTCTCCATGTCGGCCAGCGCGCGTAATGCATTGTCTTTTTCTGCTGTGGCCTGCTCGGTTGCCTCGGCTAACTTTTGTTCTAGTTCGGCAACATAAGCGGCATCAGGTACCAACTGCTCAGCTTGTGCTGCGGTTTCTTCTGTTTCCACAGTCAACGGCTCTTGTTCGTTTTCTGGTACTGCGTCTGCCTGATGGGTTTTATCGCTCATCTTGTCTCCTAATGTATAGATATGCTCTTGCAGCTTATATGGGGGACGCTATCTCAGAATTCAAGGGAATATGATAGCGATTGTTGATCACAAGCTAGCTCTAAGACACAGTGTTAATTAGAATGGCGTTTTATGCGGCTAGACTCCCCCTAGCAACTCTGCCTATTTCATCCCTCAACCAGGTACAGATATTGATGGATACCGAATTTAAAACTATCGCTCTTATCGGCAAACCCGATCACGAAGGTGCTAACCAAACATTAGTGGCGTTATATAAACACCTTATTGATTTAGGCGTAAATGTTGTTATTGAGCGACGAGTGGGCGAACAGCTTAAGCTTGACGATGTTGAACTTCTTGAAATGGTGGAGTTAGGCGAGCGCGCCGACTTAGCCATAGTGGTTGGCGGCGACGGTAATATGCTGGGTGCCGCTCGCGTGTTAGCCAGGTTCGATGTCGCTGTAGTTGGTGTTAACCGAGGTAATCTCGGCTTTTTAACTGACCTATCACCTGATCGTTTTGAAGAGCCGTTAGAGCGGTTATTGGCCGGTGATTATCAGGCAGAAAATCGCTTTTTACTTGAAGCACAAGTACACAGACACGGCCAACTCAAAGCCAGTAATACCGCGATGAATGAGGCAGTGTTACATCCGGGTAAAATTGCGCACATGATTGAATTTGAGGTCTATATCAATGGCCACTTTATGTATAGCCAACGCGCCGATGGCATGATTGTCGCAACCCCAACGGGCTCTACCGCTTATTCACTGTCTGCGGGTGGCCCTATTGTGACGCCTAATCTAAATGCCATGACGCTTGTGCCCATGTTTCCCCACACCTTAAGCTGCCGCCCTATTGTGCTTGACGCCGACAGCAATATAAAAATGGTGATTTCTCCTAACAATAAAACTGGTCAGATGTTAGTGAGCTGCGACGGTCACGTCTCTTTAGCAGTACAACCCGGAGACGAAATACACATTAATAAAAGCCCTCATAAGCTCAAACTGTTACACCCCCGCGGCCACAACTATTTTGAAGTACTGCGCAGTAAACTGGGCTGGGGCAGTAAACTGTTTTAATAAAGGTAGCGATACGCCTTACGTTAAATGCGATACGAAGGTCTGCCACGGAAGAACACGGAAAAATAAAGCTCAAATCTGAAGTGCTTGGCGCTGCCCTTGGGTCATTGCGAGCGTAGCGCGGCAATCCATTTCACAGAGAAGGCAGCGTCTAAGGCTGCACACCATATGCTGAAGATAAAACTGGTTTGATTTTTCGTACAGCGGTTGGCGTATAGCGTACGGCTGCTTGCTTGGCGCTAGAACTACATTTTATTCTTGCCACTGTATAAAACACCAGTATACTGTATTTGTATACAGTCACTTTTGTGCAGGGGTTTGACCATGTTACTTCAGCTCACTATTAGCAACTTTGCCATTGTCTCTTTTTTAGAATTGGACTTGCGCGCCGGTATGACCAGTATCACTGGCGAAACCGGTGCCGGTAAATCTATCGCTATTGATGCCTTAGCCCTCGCCCTTGGCGAGCGAGCCGACACAGAAACAGTCAGACCCGGAGCCGAAAAAGCCGACATTAGTGCACGCTTTCGTATCGACAAGCTGCCTAAAGTACAAGCTTGGTTAAATGAACAGGAATTAACTGAGCAAGAGCTGGATGAGCAAGGTGAATGTATTTTACGCCGCACCCTCACCCGCGAAGGCCGCTCTCGTGGCTACATCAACGGAACCCCAGTACCACTGGCTCAGTTAAAAGCGCTGGGGGCCTTGTTAATCAATATTCATGGCCAACACGCCCACCAAGCCCTACAAAAAGCTGACTACCAACGCAGCTTGCTTGATGCGTATGCCGGCCATCATCAATTGATGCAAAAAACCAGCAAGCATTATCAAACTTGGCGCCAACTCACTAACGAACGCAAACAACTACAAGACGAACAGCAGCAATGGCAAGCCCAACGCCAACTATTAGAGTACCAAGTTGCTGAACTCAATGAGTTGGCGCTTGAACCGGATGAATTTCCAGGGTTAGAAGCCGAGCACAGTCGATTAGCTAATGGCGCTGAGTTGGTTACCGATTGCCAGCAGGCTTTAGGTGTTTTAGCCGATAATGAAGAAAATAACGCCCTACAGCAGTTACGCCACGGGCTAAAGTTGGTCACCGATCTCTGCCAGCTAGACGCTCGCCTGAGCCCTGTTTTAGACATGCTAGAAAGCAGTCAAATACAATTAGAAGAAGGCCACAGTGAGCTTACCCGCTACCTTGATACGCTAGAGCTGGATCCCGAGCGCTTACATGCAGTGGAATCGCGTATGACAAAAGTCATGGAATTAGCCCGTAAGCATCATGTGCCACCCGCCGAATTACATGTATTTCATCAGCAGATTGCCACCCAGCTTTCCGAGATGGATAGCAATGACAGCCGCTTACATGAGTTAGATGAAGAAGTAGAGCAAGCAAAAGCCCAGTTTTTGTCAGCCGCTGAGCGCCTTAGCCAAAGTAGACAGCGCTATGCACAATCTCTAAATAAACAAATTACTGCCAGTCTTCATCAGCTCAGCATGGAGCATGGCCGCTTTGAAATGACAGTTACCGCTGACAATAGCAAGGGCTACTCTCCGGTGGGCATAGACAAAGTAGAGTTTTTGGTAAGCACCAATCCCGGTCAACCCATGAGCCCATTAGCTAAAGTGGCCTCTGGAGGGGAGCTGTCACGCATTAGCTTGGCTATTCAGGTGATCACCGCCCAAAAAGTAGAAACCCCAACACTTATTTTTGATGAAGTAGACGTAGGCGTCAGTGGCCCCACCGCCGCTGTAGTAGGTAAGCTATTACGCCAGCTCGGAGACTCCACCCAAGTGTTGGTGATCACCCACTTACCTCAAGTAGCCGGTAACGGACACCAACATTACTTTGTGAGCAAAAACAGTGATAAAAACGACACCCAAACTCAAATGCAAGAGTTAGATAAAGACTGTCGCTTACAAGAATTAGCCCGTTTACTGGGTGGCGATAAAATTACCGAAAACACCTTGGCTAATGCCCGAGAGTTACTGATAAGTGAGGCGGCTTAACGCCTAAAAAATCAATACTGTTATCGGCAATCACCTTAGCGAATTGAAGCTCACAAGCAGGCGGACAATCTAAACAGTACCGCCTACTTTGGCTAAGTTATTTTACGGAGTAGTTATACAGGCAGTAAGAAAACGCTCCCACTACGCAATATTGCTTACAGCAAAAACATTGCCTATCGTCATCACTTGAACACCGTCAACACCAATTTTAATTGAGCCGCTCGCATTTTCGACAGTTCTTATTGCCTCTTCTGAGAGCTAACGCTGCATTAAGGAGTGAGCGGCGCTTGGCTAGACTTGAGCGAAGCGAAACTGCCAAGCGTTGCGAATCACTCTTAAATGCTTTGTTAGATGCCAGATCGCTGAACCTAATTTAGTAGTGGTAACGACTCGAGATTATCGTTATGGCCTGATCATCGACTGCGTAAACAAGCCTATTAGTATCATCAATGCGACGAGACCAAAAACCAGATAAGTTCTCTTTCAATGGCTCAGGTTTACCGATACCCTCAAATGGAGAACGCTTAACATCATTGATGAGTTTATTGATGCGTTTGAGTGTTTTTTTGTCTTGAGTTTGCCAATACAGGTAATCATCCCAAGCGTCATCAGTCCACGACAGTAAACGCTGACTACTATTCATCAATTAACTCTCGTGCGGTTGTTTTACCTGCACGGTACTGCGCTATAGAACGGTTTAAGTGTTCAGCGTTTTGAGGGGAGCGTAGTAAGTGCACTGTCTCCATAAGGCTATTGTAGTAATCTAAGGACATAACCACAGCATCTTCAGAATCACGACGTGTAATAACTGTTGTATCAGCGTCATTAACTACACCGTCTAAAACAGCTTTAAGGCTATTTCTAGCTTCAGTAAAAGATACGATTCTCATAAGAACCTCCACATGTACATTTAATGGCACAAGTATAGTCCTCTCCACTCTACTTGTACAGTAAATTGAACATACGATATTAATAAGGCAACTAACACCTATTACACTAAATATATAGTCTAATTGAGCTATTGCACGCTTTCTCAAAGTGAATCGTAATAGCGTTAACAAGTGGGTGGCCAACTTCTTGCAACATGGCTTAGCAGGGCTCGAGAGCGTTCGCCCTCCGGGCCGTCCCGCTACACTCAGTACGGAACAGCTATCTCTACTGAGTGATTATATTGACCAACAAAGTAAAAAAACCGTGGTGGACGCCTACAAGGTGTTGATATTCAGGCCTATATTGAAAAAGAATTTGGGGTATCTTATCAGATCGCCAATATATACCGCCTCGTTCACCAGCTCGGATTTTCTTGGATCAGCAGTCGTTCACGCCATCCTAAGCAGGATAAGCAAGCACAAGAGCCTTTTAAAAAAAGTTCAAGCTGAAGACGATACTTACCATTCCTGGTCATGTTGCACTCAGCAACGTCGATATTTGATTTCAAGATGAGGCTCGACTTAGCCAGCAGAATACTACTACGCGTTTATGGGCTAAACGTGGTAGTCGACCAAGGGCCGCTCAACAGCAACAATTCGAATATGCCTATCTTTTCGGTGCCGTTTGTCCTGCAACGGGAGTGACAGAGGCGTTATTGAGCCCCGTCGTCAACCGAGAGGTGATGAGAGAGCATTTAGCTTTGATTTCAGCTCGCACGGAGCCCGGTCGGTATGCAGTGGTTATCATGGATGGCGAGGGATGGCACACTGCTGAATGTGCCAGTGAGTTTCCTAACCTCAGTATCATTAAGTTACCGCCTTATACCAATCTAAGTAAAAATGTGGTCTAATTGTTCCCACCCTGCCTTACTTGATGATGACTCTATGGATGACTTCAAAAATACGGACTTCACAGCGCTTGCTCGTAAGCAAAAGTCTATACAAATGAAGATGCGTTTACTGGCACTGGCGCATTTTCAAGATGGAAAGTCTCGCACTCAAATTGCGC